>JBAZIU010000015.1:0-2859 GCA_041651685.1 Minisyncoccota bacterium | reverse complement strand
TGATGAACATGTAAAAAGTCACCCCGCGATTTTAGCTTCGTACTCATGATAGCCAGGCGGGAAAGTGACAAAGTGTTCCAGCAGCGAAAAAATTGCTGCCAAAAGCTCTTTGAAAACTAAAATAAGGCCATCAAAAACAAATTTAGCATCGTACGGAGCGCCGGGGAAGGCTTTCCTTGCCTTTTTGACCGCAGTTGCCCTGAACAGGTTGATGCCAATTGCCTTTAAGAGCACACAGAATTGCACGGCTCCGAATCCTCGAAACCTGAGATGCTTAACACCGGTCTTTTTATCGTATTCCGACATGGTTGCCTCAATGCCCGAACGCCAACGGTACTTTTCTTTAAACTCGTCCGTATCCTCTTCGGCCCGGCGGACAGCGATTCGCCTGGCTTTGTCATCGTAGTTCAGATAACGATGCTTCTTACCATCCTGGACAGGGCATTTATCCTTTAATGGACAGGCGTTGCAGTGGTCATGATCAAATGCGGCGGTGTGTCTGCCTTTTTTGTGCGTTGTGGTGACAGGCGCATGACCTTGCGGACAGGCCATGACTTTTCCGCTGTCCGAGAAAGAAAATTCAGCAAGCCCGACAGCGTCTTTCTTCGGAGTCCCCATGGCCGGGGCAATTACGTTAACACCAAGTTCCTTGGCTGCGGCAAGATTCTCGTCACTGCCGTAAAGGGAATCGGCCAGGACTTCCTGCGGGGCAAGACCGCGATTTTTCGTGGATTCGATGGCGGGAATCAGCGCATGAGCATCACTTTTACAGGCGGTTTCCAGTGCAATATGTGTAATCAGGTTGAGGGTCGTTTCCCGAACTTCCGGTTCTTTCGTATCGCAGTAAGTCTCCATCACCTGCACCTGATACCCTTGCCCCTTGTGACCATCATATGTAGCATCGGGATCGGAAGGATTCTGCAAAGATTCGGAAGAAACTTCCTTGGCCGGTTTAACGGCAACCTCGACCGGATTTTCTTCCGGTGTCTTCGTCACCAGGCACTGTTCTTCCAATATACGCAGAAGAACACTAAACGTGCTCATGGACAGGACTTCCGGATGCTCACGGAATCTCCGGGTTAAATCGAAAAGATCAGCGCTGACGGTTTTCAAGGTTCTTTCCGATTCCGATGGTTTGACCATGGAAAAACAGGATAACGATTTCCTGGTCAGGTACTTGTCCACTAACTCTTGCGGCAGGGAAACAAAAATATCCTCGTGTTGCCGCTTCAGATTTACCAGGAACTTGTGGATGCTCCGGACAAAGATGCCGATTCTCCCCAGACGCTTCATGTTGGAACGGATAGGCACCGAATCCAGACGCTGCCTGGAGGTATCAACGGAAAATGCTCCGGCCAGGGTGTCGGTTGTCTGGTTGAACATCAACGTGTCAATGCCGTGCTCTCTGATGACCTGGCGTATGTTCCACAGTGTTTTGAGGCTGATGTATTTTGCTTCGTCGGATTCTTCGGCAATGTCCAAAGCATAGTGCCATTTGGTATTGAAGGCTAATTGCCCGATGGTTTCTTCGTCGGTCAGTTCGTTCATGTGCTGCAGAATCTGAATGCCGAGGGCGGTGTAAAGTTCTTTGGCCGGGCGGCCGTTGGAACGGTCATAGTGCTTGGCTAATTCCCAAACGGGAAGGTTATTGAGAATTTCTTCCCGGAATAAACCAGCCCATGACTGTTCCATGAGTTGTCGGCGTTTGGGCCCCAGATAGTCCCAGGGGTCTAATAAGTAGCCTTGTTTGTGGTCTTTGGCGTAAATCATGTGATCTCCGTCTAAATATTTGTATTTACAGGAGATATATGCCATATTTCAAATAATCTGTCAAGAAAAAAATTGCTGTTTATTGAATTATTTTAATGTGTTAAATGACTTTTGACTTTTTACAGGGTCATCAAAGATGGATTATACTCATATTGACAGCGATAAACACATCCAAAGATTTGATGGATTTTTTCATTTCTAACCTCAACCATAAAATATTCTCAAAAATAGTAACATTTACAAAATAATATCCCTAAAATAAATTTACAATAAATATTTCATTTATGTTTGAAGTCGGCTGAAAGGTATATAATACGCTAATTATAGACACAAAAACGAGAATTAAAGAGTGGAGTATTCATTGAGCCTTTCATTTAAAGGATCAATAAATTTATAACAGTATAGCAATTTACCATTAAAATATTTTAATTCGATATTAACATTATTGATTCATGTTAATTATTTTTTAGACTGAGACCAGCAGTCACTCCACGACGAAGGAGCAGAACCTTCTGATTTGCACATGGCAGCACAATTTTGATTCTCCGCAGTGCAAAGCCTGCTGTCAGCAGTATAATTATAACATCCCGGAATCCTGTCATTGCAACAATTAATGCAATCATTTATACGTTTCACTTTTGCTTCGGATGTTACTTTTTCTCTTTCAACTACTTTATCTTTTTCTACAACCTTTCCCTTTTCACCTGCCGTCTCTTCCGATGAAGGTTGTACATAAGATTCTTCTAACACACAATCTCTCTTCCCATCTTGCGGACTATCTGTGAATACTGAATTACCTGTACTATCAATACAACGATACAATTCTCCAGCGTTAACAGAAATTGCCAAAGCGAAAAATACACATGATATAAAAAGAATTCGTTTCATATCCCCCCCTTAAGATAATCGGGAAAATTTATATATTGATGAGGTAATTGCAAAAGTCCTTCGTTTGTCATTCCGAACGAAGTGAGGAATCTAAGAGGTATTGATATCAAAAGATTTCTCCCTTTGGTCGAAATGACAGTTGATGCTTTTTTTGACTTTTGCAATTACCTCTTTCTTTTTTATAATCCCAAACCTGTCTAA
>JBAZIU010000014.1:0-2962 GCA_041651685.1 Minisyncoccota bacterium | reverse complement strand
GAGGTCATCTACTGCATCTGTGGTTACAGGAAAGCCACCCTGGATGCCCATGAAGCGTTCTACAGGGACAATGAGCCACACCAGCCTTGCCCAATTTGTGGGGCAACAGAAGAGGCGTGGGACTGCGTTAACCTTACCAATGGTTGCGAATGTGATTACTATATTAAAGAGTGGGAAGCTGGAGGAAAAATTGGTCCTACCCCACTTTGTTCTGCCCACGAAAGGGTTACCAAGGTTGTCGAAATCGTTGGCGAACAAATTTGCCCATGCTGTAAGGGCACAGGGAAGACGCCAATAAATCGGTATGATATTAGTATGTTGAGGAAGCGGGGTTGAAAATGTCCAAAACTAAGGAAAAGTTCTTCAGGCTAACCATTTACATGAAGTCCGGTAATTCTATCGTAATTGATGGAGTTACAAAATATGAATTCAAAAAGGAAGGAAATGGTGGATCTAGCCTTTATCTGGAACAATGGGACTGCGCCCCTTTCAAATTCTTGATCATGCCTTCTTTGGACCTTAGTCAAATTGAAGCTATTGTTCGTGAGACTTATCAAGAATTTGTAAATAAAAAGAAGGCAAAGTAATGTCAAACAGAAAAGCTTTTATTAAGGAACTGGCTAATTTCCTCGGTGGTCCAAACCAAGTGAATATGTCAATCCTATTAGCCACACCTAATAGCCAATCCCAGGTTAGCTAATCCTTGGCTAATATCGTCATAACTCTTTTCTCCATAATGCCACCAGTTTGCCTTGTGGAATGTTTGAGAAGGTATTTATGTATGGATTAGCCAATTTATTAGCTGATCCTTTTATCCAACCGCTTAGTGCATTTCGTTTCGGGAACATGGGTTAAGTATTGGTAATCTTTACTGATCATCATAACATGGGAAGGGACCCAATTTTCTAATTATTACAAAAATATTTATGTATGCCCCCTTGACTTTCTTCCTTTGGTGATTATACTGTTAAGGCAAGAGACAGAGAACCACAGGAGGTAGAATATGTGGCAAGTTTGGGTAGAGAATAATGGGGACTCTTACGCTTATGGCTATTACACCACCGAAGATGAGGCGAAAGCGGAAAAGAGTCGGGTTTTGAACGAAGGGGTAGACAGTGCAGAAGTGCTTTTCGTTGGCTAACCATTTGACAATCAAGTTTTAGTGCTTATCTTTTAAAGAGTAAAATATCCAGGAAAAGGAAAATAATATGGGAAATACTGGCTTAGAACCCGAAATTACTAGAGAATTCTTGGAAAAAGAATATCGGGATGCTTGTAAAACAATTGCTGAACTTACTGAAAAACTTGAAAATGCTGAAAAAGTTTGTTCTTATTTAAAATCAGAACTTGCTAAAAACAACTGGAAGGAATTTCAAAAATGAAAAAGTGTTGCTTTAATTGCGAATCCTATACAGAAGGCGGCTATTGCTTCTATAAGGTCGAACATATAACAGATCCAAAGGAATTTTTCTGCCTTGAATTCGTGGAAGCAGTTGAGCCACAAGAACCAGGAATTTGTAAACAGTGCGAAACTACTGCACTTTTGGATAGAGGATCTTTGTGCTTGGATTGTTCAACCGCCCTTATTGATAGGGTTGCGCTAAAATTGATGAATGCCTTTTTCGTCGATGCCACAATAGCAAAACAAAGAGCACAGGAAATTATGGATATTGTTTATTCCCTTTAGATAGCCTACCAGAAAAGTGCTATTCTCCTGCTACTACATCAAGGAGAATCAAAAATGAGAAAACTTAATGGTATTTCCAACGACGCTATAAAAAGAATAGCACAAGTTTTGGATAAGGAAGATAACCAAGATCCTGTTGATGAAGTACCCGCAGAAGAGCCTACAGTGCCCCAAGAGCCCGGTTTCAACATAGGGGATGAGACTCCCGTAGGCATTATCAGAAACATCACCCAGAGGAACGGCGAGGACATTTATTTTGTTGGTGGAAACGAAAATGGTGCTTTTGCTCAATTAATGAATAAAAAGGATTTGGAAGATAAAATTTATAGATTTACAAAAAATGAGGAAAGTAGACTAAGGCAGGAAGAAGAACAAGCTCAAGCAGAAAGTGAACGAGCCGAAAGAGATGATCTAAAAGGTTTTACTGATAATATGTCGCCCAAAACAAAAGCTCTAGTTGAACGAGTTTTGCTGATGACTGGCGCGGAGAAAGAAGAAAATTCAAATAAATATTATCAGCAAATTTCTTATAAAGGTCAAGTATATCGAAAAAAAGAATATGTTGAAAAATTGCTTGAAGATGGATATTTCCCGGCAACAGTGCAAGGAAAACCCGCAGCACAAAGTGAAAAGGGTGATTATTTCCTTTTGCAAAAAACACTTTATGATTATTTGTCTTATTTAGCTAATCTTTCCTAATACCCCATACCACCCCTAAATTTTCCAGGAATTGAAAAAATATATTGATCCCCCCTACCCATACCACCCTAAAATTATTACGAAATCAATTTTTATTTTAGACCCCCCCCTCTAGTTATTAGCAAATTATTACAACATAAATTAGCAAAGTCCCGTAGTTGCTGTATTATTTTGTAATGGGTGACGATAGATCATGGGGTTTTTGGAAAGTTTTTAGTGCGACTTCCCACCCGCTGCCCACCACATGCTTCGTAAACCGGTAGAACATGATTACAGATACACAGTAATGTATATACACATAATCAATGCATAATCCCCTAATCCGTTTGTCCTACCCTGCCCCACATTTGGCTACCATTACCGAATAGAATTCTGTAATAGTTTTCTAATGACTTACGAATGTTTGGTAAGGGAACAGCCAAAGGATCTGCTCATGGTTCGCTAATCCGTTGGCCAACCATTAACCAAATCTTTATGGGTTAATCAATGGGCCAAACCATTAGCGAACTATTAGCCCACCAGCTTAACGAACGCCCTCGCCAAATACATCGTCCATCCATTACGTAATCCTTTATC
>JBAZIU010000013.1:0-3084 GCA_041651685.1 Minisyncoccota bacterium | reverse complement strand
GTATATTGTAAATCATAGTCACTGCCTTCGATCTGTATCTTTGGAGTAATGTCTATCCAGCATCCATTCTTGGGAATAAATGATGGGTCTTGGAATGGAACGAAGTCGGGACTATACATAGATATGCTTGCTATGTCCGTACTTATAACCTCCCACCCCTCCGGAACCATGAACTTCAGGCCGATATCTTTATTTTCCATAAAGACCTTGCCATCCGTTTCCGTCTTTTTAAAACTTTCGAACGAAACCGGGCCCATCCTGTCTTCCTGCACTTTATTGTAGTAGAAGAAGCCAACGGCTATCAAGGCCAATATGAAAACTATTGCAATTATTATTTTACACTTTTTATTCATTTTATTTGATTTTTAACATTATTAATCTATTTTACTCTAAATGAACTATAAGAAAAAGAGCTAATCAAAAACTTGACAATATCTTATTGCGATATATGATATAAGCAACAGTGGCTTAGGCCTCCGAGGCTCCTAGAAATAGGAGCCGTTTATTTTAATAACTTCTTTTAATTTGTGCCACCTTCTAAAATCTTTAAAATAATTCATAAACAAAAACTCCCCGGAGGGAGTATTGCTATCTGATATTCTTAATAATTGTTTCGTAACATAATATACAACTTAAAAAACTAACAAAACAGTGCTTGCCTTTCTTTCGGCTAAATAAAAATCTTTTTAAATTTTTATCACACATATTGTTTATATTTTACAATAAGACAAAATTGATGTCAAATCTAAAAATAATTATCAACCGCAAATTTGAATTGGTCCATGAACAATTCTTTTAAAAATCTTGCATTATTTTGTTCATAGAACAAAAGGGTGGCTTTTTTGTAATCAGCCTCATCGATATTCCTATATGAAAGAGGACAAGCATTGTTAGCTAAAAGCACGGCATTGGCCAAAATCCTTGCCGTTCTCTTATTTCCATCGGAAAAAGGCTGAAGATAAGAAATCATTAAAATGACTATTAACGCCTTAGCAAATGGATTTTTTGAAGAATTAACAGCGTCTATCGTCTTGTTTAAAAAACCGATAATTTTAATCTTGTCATTAATGGGCCTGTATCTAGTTCCTGTTATCCCTACCGATTCACTCCTAATCGCTGAATCAATATTTAAACCCCTCGTCAATAATTCATGGACTTTCTCTATCTGGAACAAACTCAATTCCTTGAAATCATTTTTATTATTAAAAATATAATCAATGGCATTTTTGTGATTCAATATCATTATCGTCTCTTCTTTCTTGTGTCCCTTGGCCTCTATTCTCTCTTTAATCAACATTTCTGTGTCTATTAAAGAATAGGTATTCCCCTCCATTCTCGACGATTTCCAACTCAGCTCTATAGTTAGCCTTTCTATTTCTTTTTTAAGCCCCGCATCACTCATTCTGCCAAGCTTTTCAATATATATAGAATTTATCCTATTTAAATCATCTATTTCCTCGCTTGAAAAAAGCTCTAATAAATAATCAAAAATTTCGGCATCAAAAGGAAGCACTCTTCTCTCGTCAGGGCCTTTTTTAAAATATTCATCGGGATTAATATACGAAAGCAATCTGTTGGGTAAAAAAAACTCATACTTAACAGACCTTCCTTTTCCTGTCTTTTTAATCCTTTTATCCTTCAATAATCCATCCAAATCACGTAAAACGGTAAACCTTGAAATATCGTTATCCAAAAAAGCAGTTATTTGAGAACTGCTGGCAGAGCCTTTTTCTGACAAAAAACCCAATATTTTCTGTTGTCTTTCATTTAATTGTTGCATATTTTTTCTTTAATTGTAGCACTTTGCAACAATAAATGCAACAATTAAGAAAACTCCCCTTTCGGGGAGCTTAACTAATTTTTACCAATCTTCTCGGCCAATTCGGCTAAACGACAGGAATACCCCCACTCGTTATCATACCAAGACATCAATTTAACCATATTGCCATTGACCTTAGTGTATTCTGGGTCAAATATCGAAGAAAAAGAATTACCGATAAAGTCGGAAGAAACCAGGGGGTCTTTCTCGACATAGAAGATGCCTTTCATCTCTCCGTTGTCCGAGTACTTATCAAAAACAGAATTAACCTCTTCTTTTGTCGTCTCCTTCTTGATTTCACAAACCAAATCAACCAAAGAAACAACCGGGGTCGGAACTCTCACCGCTATTCCGTCCATCTTTCCTTTGACCGAAGGGATAACCTTGCCGATGGCTTTGGCCGCTCCAGTCGTTGTCGGAATAATGTTTTCGGCAGCCGCTCTCGCCCTCCTCAAATCCTTATGCGGCAAATCTAAAATATTCTGGTCGTTGGTATATGAATGGATAGTGGTCATGAACCCCTTAACGATACCGAACTCATTTTCCAAAATCTTAACTAATGGAGCCAGACAATTGGTCGTACATGAGCCCATGTCGATAATATCCTCTCCCTTGTATTCACTGGCATTAATTCCCAAAACATATGAAGGAATGGTATCGTCCTTGGCCGGAGCGGACATGATTACCTTTCTGGCGCCGGCTTTAAGGTGCTTTCCCAATCCTTCCCTGTCTTTAAAGACTCCGGTACAATCCAAAATAACATCGACTCCCAAATCTTTCCACGGCAGCTTTTCCGGGTCTCTTTCAGCCAACATTACTATCTTTTTGCCGTTAACAACCATGCTATTTTCATCAACACTGACTTCGCCGTCAAAAACTCCGTAGGCCGTATCGTATTTGAACAAGTGGGCCAAAGTTTTGTTATCAGCTAAATCATTGATGGCCACGAAATCCAAATCCAAGCCCTCTTTGATTGCAGCTTTGAGAACGCATCTGCCGATTCTCCCGAAACCGTTGATCGCTATTTTTGTCATATGTTTGTAATTATTAATCTACTATTTTTAATAATTCGCAAATTCTTTTCCTGTCGAACCCGACCACGAACTCTCCATCAATATCCATCACCGGAACAGTCGCCTGCTGAGTTTTCTCTATCATTTCCTTTTGCGCTACCAAGTCCGAAGAAACATCAATTGACTCAAACTCTATTCCCTTTTCTTCCAAAAATCTTTTTAAAGCGAAACAGTATGGGCAGATGGGGGTTG
>JBAZIU010000012.1:0-3603 GCA_041651685.1 Minisyncoccota bacterium | reverse complement strand
GCATAATTGGCACAATGACCATGTGTGAGGATCGAGCAAAAACATGACCATGAAATGCCAATATGGAAACACAACATTTCAAAACCGCTGATCTGGCGTTGATAGCGGTGATTTTACTATTGATGCCGGAATCGTTAGAGGTCGTGGATCGAACTAATCCGCATAGAGTCTTCTTTGTCTTTAATTCAAGCAAAAAACTGGAAACATTGCTTGATGCTTTTTGGAAACAAGAGCTAAAGGTCGAGCCCCAAGCTTTCTTTAACCAAATTAAAATAGCCAAAACGAGAATCTATGCGCATGAACAGCTATGAAGTTAAAACCGGAAACGCTGGAAAAACTTCGGGCTATTCTCAAAAAGGATTTCGGCCAGGAAGCAAGTGATCAAGAACTTCATGACATCGCCTTTAACCTCGTAAGTTTCTACGACGCTTTGTCCAGATTCTACTGGGAGGATATCACCAGCGGTCGAGAATTATTAGTGCCTTATGACCCAATATCAGAACCAACAAACAAGCCAGCATAAGGTTCGCGATTACCGCGAATTGCCGTTTGCCTATCAAGACAAACCGGCTTTGCGGTACATGCGACAGCAATGGCTGGATAAACAAATAAGCACCGATGATTTTCGCAACCTGAGAAATATCTACATGGCTTTGACGGAGATTGCCTCCAACAAGGCCAGTCAAACAATAGACGCACCAAACAAAATGCTTTTGACCTATTCTGGATTAAAAGATTGGCGGACGATCAAAAGGTGCTTAAACAAACTCGAGGCTTGGGCTTTTATCTCAACAACTAAAACTCGGGGCGAGGATGCCAGATTCAAGCCCCGATGCATCACCTTACTGTCCGTTCTACATCTGACGCAGAACGGAAACCAATCGACATCAAAAGCCGGACGGCACACAAAGCACAATGCCTCAGATGCAGAAGTTATAGAAAGTAATGGATTTAAAGAAATTAAAGATATTTATAAAGAAAATATCGCTCGGTCCAAGAATTTAAAACTCTTGGCCGAGGCCAGAGCCAAATTAGTCGACAAGATGTCGATTCCAAAAAAATAATTAATCATTAATCAAATCTTATGAGTAAAGCAAAAATGCAAAAACTAAAAACTCCAATGGAAAAATCCGAGGAGATATTCAAGAAAAACTTAACCAAAGCGGCCGAAACTCTGGTATCACTTTTAAGCAGTGATGACGAAACTATCAGATTATCGGCGACCAAATACATCATCGAAAGAATAGTGAATAAACCCGTGATTATTGTGCTAAATGACAACAAGAAAAAGTCTACTTAAGTCTACTTTTTATGGCAGATATAAAACATCTATCCGCACGGCATAAATTGGCTTTTGAGCTTAAATATAAAGGCTATTCTTATCAAAGCATTGCCGATGCATTAAAAAAGAAGTTTCCAAAAAGTAGACCTGCAAAATTCAACGAGCAAACCATAAAAGATTGGTTCAAAGAAAACGGCCGATTATACAAAGCTTATTGCGTCTATGAAAGTGAAATGGATCAGATTCACGCCGAGACTATGGAAATAGTTCGCAAAGCCGGAGCAAGAATCAGGGAGGAAAATTTTCGCTTGGCCAACGAAATGCTCGTAGCTCTTATGGGGAGTAGCAACGATGCCGTGAAATTAGCTGCAATTAAAGAAATACTGGACAGGGTCGAGGGTAAGCCGAAAGAAAACATCATGCTTGATAACCAAGACATCTACGAATTGCCACCTCAAGATCGTTGGAAACTCATCCCTTACGAAATCAAACTGCGATTGTCGAGAGATTTTTATTCCAAAGAAACGACTGAGATGATAACCAACTGGGCGGAAACCGGAAAGGTTAAACCAAAAAGAATCGAGAAAAAAGACGATGATACTGACGAATAAATACCTGTGGGCAACTGACGCTTAGCTTGTCCGAAAAAATAGCGTATGTTGTGCTTGGGTACCAAAGGTCGCATTCGAACTTATAAATTTAACAACAAATATGACTATGACAATGCAAAAAGAAAATGAATCAATGCGAGCTGTCGGCTATGCCCGTGTTTCTTCTAAGGATCAGGAAGATTCCGGATATTCTCTACCAGCTCAAGAAAAACTTTTGCGAGAACAAGCCGAACGCAATGGCTATGATCTGGTAAAAGTTTTTGCCATTCAAGAATCGGCGGCTGGCAAAATCCAACGCAAGATTTTCCATGAGATGATGGAACATGTAACCAAAACCAAGATCAACACCATCTTTGTGGAAACCACCGACCGCCTAACCAGAAACTTCGCCGATGTACCGGTGATAGATGAATGGATATTAGCCGATGAAAAACATCAAATCATTCTGGTAAAAGAAGGATGCACACTTCATAAAGACTCTAAATCGCACGAATGGTTTATGTGGCGAGTCAAAGTGGCTACGGCCGAATATTACATCCGCCTTTTATCAGAAAATGTAAAGAAAGGACAAAAAGAAAAGTTATTCCAAGGCTGGCTACCAAGCAAACCGCCATTGGGATACAAGACTGTCGGTGAAAAAGGTCACAAAATTCATGTCATTGATCCGGACAAGGCACCACTTATTAAAAAGATGTTTGACCTTTACGGTTCAAACCGATATTCAACCAAGAAATTGGCTGATGTTATTTTTCAAGAGGGATTGCGATCTCGGGGAGGAAATAAAGTAAGTCATTCAAGAGTCCACCAACTTCTTGGTGATCCATTTTATTACGGCATGAATCGTTGGAATAATAAAATCACCAAAGGCGGACACGAACCGCTCATCACCAAAGAATTGTTTATGCGATGCCAAGAGATAATGCATTCAAATGGCACGCCACGATACTTCAAACATAATTCGCTATTTAAAAATGTCTTCCGCT
Source organism: Minisyncoccota bacterium (assembly GCA_041651685.1). Classification (GTDB taxonomy): domain Bacteria; phylum Patescibacteriota; class Minisyncoccia; order Minisyncoccales; family Minisyncoccaceae; genus UBA2211. The sequence goes on along the minus strand of JBAZIU010000012.1, from coordinate 727 downwards.
GTGCCGAATGCGGTGGTCGTATAACTTGGGAGGTCCACAAAAGTCACTGGTATGGCCACTGCAACCACTATAAGAATTGCCAACAGCGAACATGGGTCAAACAAGAGGATATTGATGTCCAAGTAATCCAAACAATCACTGGCTTAAACCCTAAAGGCGTTGAGGCAACCGAAAATATGCTCTCTTGGGTCCAAGAGGCCTTAAAAGAAAGCCACGGCGAGGAAATAGAATTCCGAGAAAAAGCGACTGGTGAGTTAAACCGCCGATACGAAACGACTACAATAAGACTCGACAAACTCTATGACGATAAGATTGACGGCAAAATTAGCGAGGACTTCTATCAAAGGAAATTTACTCAATACAAAGCCGAGCAAGAGGAAGTAAGAAATACTCTCGATAAACACCAGAATGCCAATCTCAAATATTTTGAAATGGGAGGCACGATACTCGAAGTCGCCAAACAAGCGTGGAAAATTTACACCAACAGATTCAAAGAGGAAATGGTGGACGACAAACGACTGCTTTTGTCCTTACTATTTTCGAACACTAAGATAAATGGTGATAAAACAGTGATTTCGTATCAAAAACCCTTTCAAATGATCTTTGACCGTGTATCCGAGATAACTCACGAAAAATTAGACGAAAAAACAATATTCGAACTCACAAAAAAGCCCGTAGATAAAGAGAAAAGCAGAGCTTTTGGCTCTGCTCATCCCATATGGCTCCG
>JBAZIU010000011.1:0-3766 GCA_041651685.1 Minisyncoccota bacterium | reverse complement strand
GCGGTGACGATGTCCGGAACTTTGAACCGGTATTCGCCTTAAAGACCTTATCTTATGGTCGTATTGATAAAATTATACGCCAATTACGGTTATTTTACAAGGAAAATCCAGCCTCTTTTGAGGTTCCGGCATTCGCTGTTAAGGTCTACTAATCTTAAATTGCTTAATTTAGCTAAAATTCATCACCTCTCGTTAGGGCTTCCTCAATCAGTTTCCTTTCTTTCAGGTATCGGGTTATGGCGTACCACGCCGAGTTTATAATCGGGATAAGTAATGCCCAGCGAGGGTCATTCTGTACATAAGCTAAAAGGATCGGCAGGATGGATGAGACTCCGGAATACAGAAAAACGATTGCAAGGTGTTTTAAAGCTTCTTTATGTGCTTGTGTCATAGTATTTGTTTTAATTTATCAATTGCTTGTTCTAAATGATTCATGACCTGTTCGGCAATCGTGGACCGGTCAATTTCGTCTTTTTGTCCTCTAAAATTGGATACCCATTTCTGGAGATTATCTCCCGGGCAAGCCGTCGAAGCTCCGACAACCTCACGATGTCCGAGAACATTCTCTTTTGGAATGCCATACTTCGACATTAGTTTTTTGAGTAATTCCAATAATGAAGACAATTGCTCAACGGTTGGTACTTCCGTCATGAAGTTTCCGGGCAGACAAATTCCAAGTGATTTGAAATTCATACTATCAGCCACGCAATGTGCCCCGATCGTATTTTCGGATCGTCCAGCCATCACTTTACCGCTGGCTGTTATAAAAAAGTGATATCCGATGTCGCCCCAGCCTTTTGAGATGTGATATTTTTTTACCGCATCGAATGTTGTGGTGTCTCTGGCGGTCGCAGAATGATGGATAATCAAATATTTGATTTTGTCAGGTTTAAGTTCCATAGTGTTTTGCTAATGAGATTAGTAAATTAATTAATGCGGTTATAAGTCCGCCGACTGATGCAGTGGCAATTAGCCAGAAAAACTTCTTGATCCAAGCCATGTCATTTTTAACCGACCCCATTTCCTCGTTAATAATGACAATATGCTTTTCGATACTATCAAGCCGTTTATCCTGCATGTTGTTTTGATAAGATTCGTCATTCATATTTTTATTTTGGTATATATGCTCTTTCAAATTGTCTAATTAGACCTCTACTTTCCAATGCTTGTTCAAGTCGATCTTGCAGTTCTTGATCTCGCCAATACTTTTCTTTTTCTATATCCACTGATTTCGCCTTTGAGCCGAGTAATCCATACAGAAACTTAACCGCACCGGATGTTTTGTCGTCAGTTAATTTTCCGGCCGTGGTATAAAACCTCCCCAATGCGGTATTCAAAAAATGAAGCTTGTAGGCATTGGCTGTGTAGCTTACTGAACCGTTCTTATTTTCTTTTTCTCTAACTTCCAGCCATTCTCTTAATCCCGGTACTTTGTTTATAAACGGATATACTCGGTTTGATTCGGCTATTGGCTCTCCAGTGAATAGATTTTGTCCAGTACCCACTTCGATTGGGTATTTTAGAAGCGGAGATAATTCGCCAACCATACTGGCCACAGTTCTTTTTGCACTTCCTTTATAAAGTCTGTTTATATCCTCAACAGGCAAACCGAACCCGTAGATGTATTGCGAGAAGCCGTCTTTCTCGCCAAGTCGGACCGGCAATCCCTCTCGCATATAAGGAGGCAATGAGGCAAATTCCTCTTGAGCTTTCTCTTTGTCTGATTGGAGGTTTTGCAATCCCTTTCCAATGGCCGAATATTTGCCTGGCTGTTTGACCATCTGTTCAAGTTGCAGAGGAATATTGCCACGAGTCCATCTGTAAAACGGCAATAACCGTTTCATGATATTTTGCTCAAATGGTGCCAAAGCTTCCGGTGCATAGTCGAAATGGAATTGGAATACTGTTTTGGCCGCCTGTTCAGGTGCATCGCCCTTGATCAAACGATCAACAAACAGTGGCAATCGCAGTCTGTTTTCCACGACTTCCATTGCTTTTGCAGGCGTTCCCATAAGTTTGACCACCGGCCCCTTAGTGACATCTTTTTCCACTTCTTTCATGACATCCAAATATCCCGGCTGGCCGACGACTCCCAATTTACTTGCCAGTTCTTTTATTTGTTCATATTCGTATTTAGTTCCAAGCTTGGTTGTAATTGTTCCTTTTGACCCTCTTGCTATCTGATCGGCTTGCAAATATCTGGCAGGATTGGTCACGCCGGCAATCCAGTTGTTAAAAGTTCCTCCCATGAAGTTTCTTGTGTGGAAAGCAGGAAACCATCCAGTGACCGATCCTTTCCAAAAACCGAGAACCTTATCGTAGAGTTTCAAAAATCTCTTTGTCGCTTCCTCATTAGTTAAAGTCTTATAAGTGTCATCGACATGCTTCACGATTTGCTCGGGCAACAATGTGCCTTTTAATTGAGGCACGGAGCTTTCAATATATTTAATGCCATTTTCGTATATTGGTTTGATTATTTCTTTGGCAGTCATCTTTCCGGTTACTGGATTCTTGATCTGTTTAGTTATCACTTCAGCTTGCTTGCCGAATTCTTTTCCAATTTCGGTCAAGAAGTCGTATGTGCCAACCGCCTTGATGTGTTCGGCTTTTCGAGCCGCGAATGCTTTGAATGCATCCTGTTCAAAAAGTCTTACGCCGTATCTTTTGCGGAAATAGTTATTTATTCCCTCGACTGTGTCGTCAATCTGTCTTGTCTTAGCAAATGGGTTTTTTACACGAAGCGGTTTGTTTATTTCGGAAGTGATGTTCATTCCGCTCTTTTGTAAAAATTCACGCCCTTCGGGTGTTAAGTAGTGCCTTAAGTAATCAGGCAATTCATAATCCAAAAGACCACGCTGTTTTTCAGCAGTGGCAAATTTTTTATGTTCGCCTCGAATAAAGTCAGCAATGTCATCGACTGCTTTTCTGCTCCCGGGTTGACTTATCGAATCATCGGCAATTTTCAAAGCACCGCTCCAATAATTCCTTGGTACTTTTACGGTTGCACCGGAATATAATCGGCTTTGATCTTTTCGTCCGGTATAAAGCATTGCATCGAGTAATTCGTCACCCTGGCTTTCCGGCATTATGAAATATTGTATTTTCCCTTTTTTAACTACAATCGGCGATGGCAATCCGCCACGGTTTTTGAATTTCATTGAGTCGTCTTTCACTTTTACAAAAATATCCACATCATTCGGTTTAAGCTTTCCCTCAACGGATGATCCAAACACTTTCATGTCGACTATATTGGCACGATCAACACCTTTGATATCACCAAGATCAACGCCTTTCAACATATGACTTACTGATTCAAGGCCTCTTGGAATGGGTACTGGTGGAGTCGGAATATTTTCCAGTGTTCTACCAATTTCAATTCCGGCTTTATCGCCGAGTTCTTTTCTTGCTGTTTTGCCAAGAGCCGATACTTCATCAACAGCTTTGCCGACTTCGTATCTTGTCGCTTTGCTGAACTTTGAAAATTTATCAACATACTGTTCGCCAATGCCTCCGGGCAAGTCTTTTATTTCTTTGAATGGCACGAAAGCTTTGCCAGCCAAATCTTTAGCCGACTGATAAAGTTTTCCGACCATAGGGGTTTTTTCCAGTAATTTATCGGCCCCTTTGAACGGTGCGGTGGCTATTGAGCGAGGCAATATTTCTTGTCCGGCAAACTTAAGTCCACCCTTGGCCAAAAACTTTTCGCCCCCTTCTTTCAAAACTTTTTCCGCAATTGCTTTTCGAGCCGCCCCCTCGCCAAGTTCGG
>JBAZIU010000010.1:0-4405 GCA_041651685.1 Minisyncoccota bacterium | reverse complement strand
ATTAATGGTGGAAAGTTTGCCTGACAGGTGGCTGATCGAGTTTTTATAAGACCGTAGTAAATCGGATTGCAAAGAAAATGCTCAATTGATTTGCGATTAACATGTTTGCCTGATTTGCTTTTGAGACCTCGCTTATTAAGCTCGGTCGACAGAGAGTCGTATGAATACTTGCCGGTGGCGTAAAGTTCAAAAGCCAGCTTTATATAAGGTGCTCGAATATTATCAACAATAAGAGACTTGGTCTTTTTATCGTTCGTATACCCAATTGGTGCATACCCAGGAAACCTGCCACGCTCCACGGCCTCTTTAAGGCCTTTCCTGACCTCCCAGCTGATGTTTTGAGATGTCCACTGGGCAATAGAAGCCATGATGTTCTCAACCAGCTCTCCGGAAAAAGACTCATCAAATTGCTCGACCACTGAGACAAGTTTGGCATCGTGCTTTTTAAGCATCATCTTAATGGCGGCGTAATCAGCCACATTGCGACACATACGATCAAGCTTGTGGACTAAGATGACATCAACCTTGCTGTCAGTCTTTGCTCGATGAAGCATTTTCTGAAGCTGTGGACGATCAGTCGTTCTGGCTGATTCGCCCTTTTCCTCATAGATACCATCTGGGAGTAAATTCCAGTGATGATCCATTCCATATTTTTGGCACGCTTTAACCTGTGCCGGAATACTCAATTCTCGTTCGGCCTGACGAGAGGTAGAAACACGGCCATAAATTAAATAATTTGTACTCATACTATTTGTTATAAAAAACAGCAGGGCTCTTGGCGAGCCCTGGGGTTAGTATTTTTTTATGTGATAAATTAATCGACCTATCGGCTTAACCCCTTTGATAGGGTAGGTCTTTTTAATGCCTGATTGACTCGTTGTAATTTCTAAAGAGTCACCACGCTTTTTGTAATAAGTCATGACCAGACCGTCTGGCGTATTCAGTGCCACGATGTCTCCATCATTAATCTCAATATCCGCATCAAGCATAATCAGGTCGCCTTCGATTATACCTGCCTCCGGAAATGGAGTAACAGAAACTCTGATACCAAATATACGGTGATCACGCACGATTCCATTTTTTGGAATAAAAATAAATTCCTCTGCATGTTTGAGGTGCAGGTCAAGATCGTCCACCGGAATCGTATTGAATAGTGGCATCTTATAATGAGCAACCTCGTCAGCCGTGATTGTTTTTTTCAACTCCTCCAAACCAGCTTCCAATTTGTGAGTCATCTCCTCGACACGCTTCTCGCCAGCCTCCTTGATATTAAATTTATAATCAGAGGAAAGACTGACCTTGTGAATTTTTGCTTCGGTCCACTGTTTGCTTATTTCCTCCTCCGATGTCTCGTAAGCCTTTGCCAAAAGACCCAACTGCTTCTGCGAAGGGAGCCGGGTATCGTTTTCCAGCTGGCTGACATAGCTGGCAGAAAAGCCAAGGCGATCGGCAATATCCTTGGCTGTCCACTGATTCGTTTCTCTTTGTTTTTTTAGATATGAGCCAAATGACATATTTTTGTTATTTGCTTAATTAATAATCCCTGATTACATCTTAGTATAATATAGCAAATATGTAAAGATTAAGCAAATATGCTTATCCACAAGAGCAGTAATTGACGAATTAAGCAAAATTGCTTAATATGACTATAGAGGTCTAATTTATCAAACTATGAAAAAAACACCAACCAACATACGACTGAGGGATCTTAGAATCGAGAAAGGGCTAACGCAATACAAACTAGCCCGTATTCTTGGCTTCAAGCATAACACAGCGATCAGCCGATATGAGACCGGACGAAAACGGCCGAATTTGGAAACCGCCCAGAGAATTGCCCTAGCGTTGGGGGTAAAAGTAGAGGATATTTTTTTGCCTTAGAAGTTAAGCAAAAACGCTTAATGGAAAGGTGTGTGAGGATCAATAAAAGTGTGAGGTCACTCTTATGAACCAAACCACATGTCCAAACCAACAAAGGATGAGGAAGCTCTTATCGAGCTTACCAAAAACGCTTTGTCCGAGGTGCTCGGGCGAGAACCGAGTAAGCAAGAAGTTTGGCGTGTCCATGCTGGCTTCAAACGCATGGCATTCATGCTGTTGGAGCATTTAGATCACATCAAAAAGTATGACAACGAGAATTCTAATCAAAAGAATAATTCAGAGGATCTGGAAACGGATGACTCGCAAACCACCAACCCGGAGAGAACTCTTGGCGAGGCGGGAGAGCCTGCTTTGTAATTTTACAATCCGAGAATTAGAGAACCCGAATATTCGGCGTGGCTTTTGCAGAGCAATGGACAACATCGACCGAGCTCTGCCGAAATCCAGAGAATGGTAGATAGCACCTTACTCTCCCCTCAATGACGCCAGGCGTGAAGGGAGGAATAAGGCGCGATCTGTAGGTCGGTCACGCCTTTTTATTCACGGCCATGTCGGACGATAAAATAAAAGTAAGAGATTTAAGAAATGGCGATTGGTTCTGGATTAGCAAAGTACTTCTCGATGAGTATGGAAGCAAAATCAAACCGATCGGTATTGCTATTTATAATTGCCTCGCTGAACACGCCAATCAGGAGGGTTTTTGTTTTCCATCTCACAAGCTTATTGCTGACAAAATCGGCTCGAGTGTTTCCAGTGTACAGAGAGGTATCCGACAGATGATCAAGCTTGGACTAATAAACAAGAAACGCCGTAAATTTTCCAATGTGTATTACCTGTTAAAAGTAGATAGGTCAGATAGACCGAACTTAAATAAGACCGGTCAGTCTGACCGGCAGTTCGGTCATACAGACCGGTGGGATCGGTCCAATGGACTAACTAACAAGAATAAAGAAAAAGATTTAAATAAAAAGAATTGCGTGGCAGATAAAAAAACTGTGGATAACTTAAATGAGATGAGGTCAATGTTAGCCGAAAAAATGTCCATTGGAGGGGTAAAGATAAAAATCATAGACGGTAAAAAGCACATGTGGACGGGACAGAAATGGGTAGCAGTCGAGGATACTTAGATTGCTTTTAACGGTTCGGGGAGGAGGTCGAACCCGAGCTTTTAATTGGTCGTTTATTAATCATTTATGATCAGGGCTCAAAAAACCCACAAATAAAAACAGTATGGACAGAGATGAATCCAATGTCGGCAATTGTCCCCATTGCACAAAGGTAATTTTTCGTGATGCGGTTTTCAATTCCGAAGCTGTATTTGTAACCCGATGTCCTCACTGCCAGAAACCCGTAAAAGTGTGCATAAGGAAAAAAGTCGAGGTTATATTACTTCCGATGGATGATCGTAAAGGAAGTGACAAGTCGGGCACGAAGCTGACTGGGATTGTCTTTGTCTTGTTCCTTCCAACAGCAATCGATCTTGTATTAGACAGCTTTGAAATTTTGAACGGTTTATTCTGACTCAAGTGGTGACATAAAGCAAAAGGAGCCCTTTTTGAGCCCCTTTTTTGCCGTTTGTTTGCCCTTGTGGCGAGCTTTCTACAGCTCTTCCGACAATTCCACAGCATCATCCTCATCAAGACCGTATTCCTCCATAATTTCCTGAACATGCTCGGCTTCTTCCTTGTCGAGATCGTGACTTTCCATCAACTCCGCCACCTCTTCGGTGGGAGTGTCATCGTCCTCGATTTCTTTTTCAATATCGTCTGACATATTTTTATTTACTATTTATTGTTCGAACATAATTGCAATAGTCACAATTAGGATCGGCTTCAGGAATTGTTTCTCCATTCAAACAATTATGTGCTTTTATGATCGTCTTTTCTACCCACGAATCATCACCCTCGTAAGGGATTAAAGTTATATCAAATTCAAGTTTTCCATCAAATGCCTTTCGGTCTGTCTGGCCGTTGCAATAAACGAAATAGCCAGTGTTAGAAACCTTGTATCCATTCTGACGAAGCAACCACTGGTAGACCTCCATCTGTCTCTTATAGCCAATTTGCCAATCTTTATTCAGCTCAGTTATGTCCTCATCTTTTGATGTGGATTTGTAATCAACAACGATATATTCGCCCTTAGAATTTATCCAGAGATCATCAATCGCACCGAATATCAAAAAGTTTGTAAGCTCGTGCAGATGTTGAATGCCTGTAAAATTATGTCGCCATTTGTCCAAGTCCTCGTGGGCAACCGGACGAGCATCAACGCCATATTTTTCAATAAGAGGATGTTTTGTGCCATTTACACGATGAATATCAAACTCAAGTTTTAATAGATGGTCAACTGCCGAATTGAGAGCAAAAGGAAAACCCGGCGGCCGGCCGACACCAAGTTTGCGATCGTAGTAAAAACATCTTGGACAATTTAAGAACAGATCAATTTTAGATCGCGACAATTTAAAAGGCTCGGCGACTTTTGAATCGTATAGACCTCTTACTCTTTGTGCTGTGTAGTATTCTGACAT
>JBAZIU010000009.1:0-6634 GCA_041651685.1 Minisyncoccota bacterium | reverse complement strand
AGTCCGCTCTTAGGATTCAAAGGTGGTACTTGTGCCTATTTCTTTTACAGCCTGCCGAGATTTTCGGTGGACTTGGATTTTGATTTGCTGGTGGTCAACGAGGAAAACCAAAAGTTAGTTTTTGAAAAGATCGTTGCTATTTTGAGCAAATACGGACAAATCAAAGATCAATACATTAAAAGATTTACAGTGTTTGCATTACTTTCCTACGGCGATGACGATCACAACATCAAGGTGGAAATCAATGTCAGAAAATTAGTAGATAATATCCAAGACCACTACGAGATGAAAGAATATCTTGGCATTTCAATGTTTGTCGCTAAAAAAGATTATTTGTTTGCCAGTAAGCTCTCGGCTTTAACACTCCGAAATGAAACAGCAATGAGAGACATCTATGATATTCATTATTTTGCCAAGAGCAATTGGGATATCAATGCTGAAGTGGTAAAAGAAAGAACCGAAAAGACCACTAAAGAATATCTGGCCGACTGCATCGCATTCATAGAAAAAGTAAAAGATAATCAGATAATGCAGGGCTTGGGCGAACTGATTGATAGCGAAAAAGAAAAAGCATGGGTTAGGAATCATTTGAAAACCGACACTATCTTCATGCTGAAAAATTATATGTCGGTGATAAAATAAAAATAATATGGCAAAAAAAGAGCAAAAAAAACATACTCCCGAACCGGAAAAATCAGACAAGAGATATCTGAAAAAGTTTGAGATCGTTGAAACCGATGTCGAGCTTCCTATTCAAGGACAAGTCCGTGATCCGGAGGATCTATATAAATTCTTAAAAGACTTGGAAAACGAAAGCGTTTCCAAGGTTATTGGAATTTATTTGGATGACAAGAACCTATTTCTTGGTCATCAGGTTTTTCTCGGCTCTTCGCCTAAAGCTTTTGATACGCAATTGCTCTATCATTACTACGCCTTATTTTTAGCAAAGAAATTCATCGTCTTAATCAACCATCCCGGATCAACAGACCCGACTCCCGATGAAGCGGATAGAAAATTAATCAGAGCTTTACAGGCCGATGCTCAAGTTTTGTCATTTAAGCCATTTTTTGCTGATTTTATTATTGTAGCCAAGCGATCATACTTCAGCATGTCGACCAATGACGGTACCGCCTGCCATTGCGGACACCAAGAATACATACCGGAATAAAATTAAATTGAAATATATGAAAGTAAACAACAAAATTATTCTAAGCGTAGTCATTGCTGTAGCGATTATTGGATTAGCCAGCTGGATTTTTTTCTCAGTTAACAATGATAATCAGACAAGCAACTTGCCGACTGACGAGAACAATCAGCAGGCAGTCGAAACGAAACTTCAAGCACCTGATCAGGATGCACTTGCCAAAGCAGAAGAAGCAATAAGAAACTTTATGGCTTTGCCAAATTTAACTTTTCAATACATAACGACTCAAAAGCATCCATCAAACTTTACTGTCGGAAAGTCAATGGCAATCGCTGATGGAGCAATCCGCATGGATACTCCATCTGAATGGGATCGTCCAGTCCATGTAATCCAACAAAAGGAATACATAAATGAACGATGTGAAGTTTATGAATATGAAGTACTGGCGAAAACAAATCAGGTCATTGAAGTCCATGTCCGATATCCTAAAGAAGTAGAGCAGACGCTTGCAACAACTGGGCTTAAAGCATCAGAGTGTGAAAGTTATGGGTCAATGGAAATTCCTTTAAAAACGAAGGATGTTATTGAAAAGTCTGCATTTGAATACCTTGGCAGGGATCCGGAAAATGCAAAGATTCTCATCAGATCAGATATTCAACCCGAATACATTTCGAGTAAAAAAGGATCTGCAAATCCAGCCGCCAACGAATGGAAATGGGAGGATAAAAGCGTTTCATTGCCGGAGGGATTGACTGGCGATCCATGGCAACACCCGATAATCAGAGTTATCATGACGAGCGGAGGCAAACTTTTATACTATCTAAATACGACAGGTTTGTTTGCTCGATAAAATTATGCACAGAAAAAACTATTGTGCTGATTTTTGAAAAGTAGTATAATACAATCAACAATCAAATAGAGTTATGCCTTACGAGGCATCCTGAAAGGAATTCCGAGTTCAAGAGCTCGTGATCCATTATCACTTTTGTGGTAATCGGTCACGAGCTCTTTTTGTTTGTTACCAGCTCTCTGCCACGCCCAATAACGGTCGACATCCAATCTTGTTAATCGACCTCACACTGCCCGAGCTCAAGGGTTCGGGTAATAAAAAATATACAAGGGATGTGGGCGTGCCAGAGATTTGAGAATTAAAAAATTATGTTTAGCAAATTCCAAGCATTGCCGAGTTACTTCGGCGGAAAAAGAAAACTGGTCAAGCACATTTTCAAACCGATCAAAAAGACCGAGGGAATTTTTATTGATGCCTTCTTGGGAGGCGGATCAGTGAGTCTCTATGCAAAAGCAAAAGGATATAAAGTTATAAGCAACGACATCGCCTTCCGATCGGTAATAATCGGTCGAGCGATCATTGCCAACAATTCCGTCAAACTTGAATCCGAGGATTTAGCCAGACTATTTTTTGAAACAAAACATGACAGCTTTATAAAAAAGAATTACTGCCCGAAAGTATTCACCAGCAAGATATCCGATTTTTTAGATAACGCATTCGCTTCCGCCAACAAGGTGGAAAATGATACCAAGCGATATCTTTTGTTACATTTATTGATCAAGTTTATTCTCTCGTGTCGACAGTTTGGAAAATTTACGCACACCCGGGACACGCTGGACTTGGAAGCTCGAAAATGGGAATGGCCTCTTCGGTCCAAATCGCATGCACCGAAAAATCTGCGGATGATACAGAATCCGATGATGACCTTAGAAAAATTGAAAGATGAGATAAATCACGGCATCTTTGACAACCATCAAGACAACGAAATACACCAAAAAGATGTTTTTGATTTTTTGAAAGATGTCAAAGGCGATGTCGTGTACTTTGACCCTCCATATCCCGGATCTTCCGCCTATGAGGTGGAATACGGAATCTTAGACAACATTCTCGCCAACAAAAAGCTGGATAACAAGCCGAGTGATTTCTCCAACAAAGATGCCGATGAATTTTTGGAAAAAATGTTTGAGTCGGCCAAGCACATTCCGCAATGGATCATCTCGCTTGGACAAAACAAAGAGGATGTGGGGGTAAAGCCGGAAAAACTTTTGGCGATGGTGCAAAAGCATCGTAAAGCCGAAGTGCAGATGCTTGACCATAAATGGAGTGTGGCAAATGCCGGAGGTCGAAATCAAAGCAATAACATCGAATACATGATCGTAACTTTATGAAAAAAGAAAAAACTGAAATCAAAATAGTGAAAATAAAAGAGTGTGTTCCGAACTGGTGGAATCCAAACGAAATGAACGCTCGCCAATTTACTTCGCTAAAAAAAGCTTTGACCAAATACGGACAAACCAAACCGATACAAGTGGGAGTCTGGCCGAACATGAAAGTCAAAGACGGCTATGTGATCGTGGGAGGTTATCACACTTGGAAAGTCATGGGTGAACTCGGTAAAACTGAGATTGAAGCCAATATCCATGATTTCAAAAATGAGGATGAAGCCAAGCTTTATGGATTAACCGATAATATCCACGGGTCAAACCAGCAAATAAAACTCGGCAAGCTCGCCTACGAACTGACCCAAAACGGATACTCAATCAAAGATATTGCCCAAAGTCTCGGTGAGGAGGATGTCAATGTCAAAGATGCTCTCGACTTAGTAAAAGACGAGATTGAAAAGAAAATGATTGAGCTTAAAAAAGCCGAGCGAGAAAATACCATCATGCTGAACTTTATCGTGGATAAAGACCCGGAAGCGTCAGCCGATGAATTTATTAAAGCCGTGACTGCATTTGCCAAAAGCAAAGGCGTAAAGGTCGAGAAAGCAGTCAAAGATATAAACAGCAAAAGAGAGACCATCGCCCTTGTAAGTTTCAATGTCACCAATCCGCAAAAAGGCGTAATTGACGAAGCGTTGGACATCTTATCAAAGCAATCAAAAATGACCGAGAGTGAGGCAATCGCCGAAGTGTGTAGCCAGTTTATAAATACATTAAACGGCAGTAAACCGCAGTAAACGGCAACGATATGAGCAAAAAAGTCGACATTAAAAGCATCAGGTATCAAGAAGCGATTCGCCTTAAATATAACAACGAATCGTATTCTTCGATTGCCAGAAAAATAAAAGTACCTGTGTCGACTATCGAAAAATGGTTTGCTTTTGGCGGATTGCTCAAAGAGGAATACGAAAAATACCGAGATGAACAGAATCAAATCAGACACGAAAATGGCTTGGAGGTTTTCAAGAAAAATGTGGAAACTGCCTCAAGTATGATTGTCGCTTTAATGGCCAGTGAAAACGATACGGTAAAGCTTAATGCCTCCAAAGAGATTGTCTACCGCCAGTATGGAAAGCCGAAAGAGACGGTAGAACACAAAGGATTATTTGAATCAGGCTTGAATTATGAACAGATACTACGAAAATCAAGAGACAAACCACCCGATGGTTAATAACCTCATTGCTTTCCTGAGGTTATGCGAGGCTGACCCTAAAGTGTTTATTGAGGAGTGTCTGTCCATAAAAACCAAAGACCAAAAGACTGTTCTTTTAAAGTTTAATACCGCTCAATCCATGATTTACGAACGAATCAAGATGCTAAGAGCAAAAAAGAAACCGATCAGAATGATAATTCTTAAAGCCAGGCAAGAGGGCGTTTCAACATTCTGCGAGGGATTGATATTTGAAAAGACGGTTCGTCAAGAAAATACCAACTCGCTGATTGTTGCCCACGAGCCGGAGTCAACTGATGCGATATTCGCCATGAGCAAACTGTTCTACGACATGCTTCCGGTGGATGTTAAGCCGATGAGACGATACGACAACAAAAAGCAGATGGTGTTTGAAAATCCCGATCAGAAAGCAAGAGCCGATGACCCGGGGCTCAGATCAAGAATGGTAATCTCAACAGCCGATAAAGTGAAAATTGGTAGAGGTCTAACACTCCACAACTTTCACGGATCTGAAGTCGCATTCTGGAAAAACGCCAAAGAGCTGATGCTGTCGGTGATGCAAGCGATTCCGAGCCTGCCAACCACCGCTGTCTTTCTTGAGTCGACTGCCAACGGTTTCGGTGGTGACGGCGAATACTTCTACCAAATGGTGCAAGATGCTCTGGCCGGCAAAAACGAATTCGAGCTTATATTCCTTCCGTGGCATTTGATGCCGGAATATAGCCAACCGTTTGCCAGTGAAGCCGACAGAAAACAGTTTGCCGAAACACTAAATGAATACGAGAAAGAATTGCTAAACAAAGAAAACCTGAGATACGAGCAATTAAAATGGCGTAGATGGGCAATCCAAAACCTTTGCGGTGGCGACTTGGATAAATTCAAACAAGAATATCCAGCCACCATTGAGGAATCATTCGTCGCTTCAAGCAAGGCCGTAATTCCGAAACAGTACATTGAAGCTCAAGGCAAATTTGTCAGACAGCCGATAAGAAAACTGGATGACATCCTGATATACGAGGAGCCGAATCTGAACCATTTCTACAGCTTGGGAGCCGATCCAGCCGAGGGTATAGGACAAGACGACTCGGCAATCACGGTAGTCGATAAGATGACCGGACGAGAAGTCGGATTCTACATTGGACAGATACAGCCGGACTTATTTGCTAAGAAAATAAAGCAGACGGCCGAATTATTTAATAACGCTCTGGCAGTAATTGAAATAAATAATCACGGACTGGCGGTAATCAACGCTCTCAAGACCGAATATACGAATATCTATCAGCGAACGGTCTTTGATAAAGCCACAAACACCAAGAGAAAAGAATTGGGATGGAAAACCAGCCAAACCACCAAGCCTCTCATGGTCGATGACTTTATAGCCGGACTCCGTGACGATGATATTGGCTTATCAACCCAAGCGACAGTCAGTCAGATGATGACATTCGTTCATACCAGTGAAAGCAACAAGTACGGTATGGGAGCGGAAACTGGACAAAAAGACGATGCGTTAATTTCGGCCATGCTTGCTTGGCAAGGATTAAAAGAGCTTCCAAGCGAGATGCCAATGGCTCACAAAGGTCGAACAATAAAACTTTACTAAATATGGCAAATACAAAAGAACTGCAAAAATTTAATAGCGAGTACGATGAAGCCAAGAAAAACTTCCTGTACTACTACAAACCCGAATTTGATCGGGGTTATAAGCTATTCTCCTCTTTCAACGGCGATCGTGCCGAGGAATTGGAAAGAACCAATGACGGCGAGGTCTGGCAGTCAAATGTTTTCATTCCTCAAATTTTTTCTTACATCAAAACTTTTTTACAAAAGACAGTCGGGATAACGCCGGACTTCAAGCTTGAGGGAAAAAACAGCGAAGCATTGAAAGATTTGATTGTATGGCTCTGGGAGATTGGCATGAGTGACGACCTGATAGATTACTTCCTACAAGTATTCATCTGCGGAACCACAATCGGAAAAGACTTTCTCAAAAAACAAACCAAGAAAAAGAGAAAAAAAGAAGTCAGCTTTTTAGATAATATCAAAAAACTTATTTTCAAAACCGAGACATCCAAGATCGTCTTCCGTCC
>JBAZIU010000008.1:0-9997 GCA_041651685.1 Minisyncoccota bacterium | reverse complement strand
GCCAAAGAAGCGGCTACGGGTGTAGAAGAAGACAAAGTAACGTTCAAGCCAGTTACCGGAGTTGTTCCGACTCCTGTGCCTGTACCTGTTCCTGTGCCTGTTCCTGTGCTTACTCCAGCAGCGATCAAAGCGTTAGCCTTGGCTCTGGATGATGTTCCGAAGAATCCTGTTCCGGCTGAAAGGCCGTAAGGAGTCAATACTTCAGAAGCATACTTGTTCTGGAATTTTACTACTGCAGCTTTTGTCATGGATCCGAAGTAGGTGGTTTCACCTCCTGCGTTACCAACAGAAGTAGCTGCGTCTGAATTTAATAGGATTTGTAGGTATTTTACGTCGTTACCTGTAGAACCCTGCTTTAAATTAGTAGTGAATGTAAATCCGGCAGGAATGCCAGAAATAGAAGCACCAGTTGTTGTAGTTGTAGTTGATGTACCTGATAACAATTGTACAATCAAGGCCATAAGACCTGTGTTGTCACAGCTGCTTAGGTCGGTCAAACTGCAAGCTGCAGAAACCGGTCCGCTTACCACTACTGATAAAGCTAAAGCTATACCAGCAACAATACCAAATTTTTTTGTACTCATTTTTGTATTGTTAACTTATAATGTATCGTTTGTCGACCATTATGTCCCTCTCCGTTCACTCTGTTTTGCTCATTTGAGCAAAACAGAATGACGGACAGGAGAACAAACGACTTTTTCTTTGCAACCTCCTTTCTTGAAGGCTCATCCTCAAGGTAGTCTCCCCTGAAGATGAACCTCTGTTTAGAAAATCAGTCGCAGAAGATTCTTCTTATTCACCTCTATCGCATCTATTCTTTATCCACTTAAATGAATAAAGAATAAACGCGACTCCTTATTTTGTTGTTTCCGGCTGAATCTGATAAAGAATCTCAACCGCCTTGATGTATTCTGAAATATCAAAACTCTCTTTAGCCTGGCTTAAGAGATTCAATTGCTCGCTTGTTAGATTTTCTTTATTGGCTTCAAATTCTTTAATTTCACTTTCGGCAAGGAACTTATAAAATTCTTGGTAATCCTTATTCTCACTGTCAACGATTGAAGCGTTGGTTGTCTTTTCTATTTTAGCCATCTTCGAAACAATGTTGTTTACCAGTTCGGTCTTCTGACCTTCCGGTAATTTTGACAATTGTTTTGAAGCAACAACTAAAGCTTTCTGGACTTCAACGATTCCAGCTGCCAATTTCTTTCCTTGATTTTCGCTCTCTTCCGTTATCTTGTCAAGTTCGCTCAATCTCTTGTCAAATTGCTCTACCTGGGCAATGGCTTTGTCTTCGGGAGACATTACGGAAATCCTGGCTTCTTCGTAGGCCTGCTTCAAACTGTAGAGCCCATCGCCGGGTACGGTGTTCTGGGCGGTGATTAGGGCAAAGCCGAAGACACCGACTAACATGCTGGCCAAGACCGGAGCAAAGATTCGGGGAGTTTCAAAGACTGAACCGACGGCATTAATAATGGTATTGAAAGTGACGGTTGATTGTCTCTCAAACTGCTTTGTAATTATGTCTCTTTTAACCAAAGAAACCCATTCATTATTGGGTCTCGTTCCTTTCAAAGACTCAAGTTTTTTGATTAATTGAATTTCTTCCATAGTGTCCTTCACTAATGCAGACGTAAAAAGAGGCTTTTTGTTACAAAAACAAGGGGCCTAAGCCCCTCGTTACTTATCAGCGCCGAAGCGACCGATAAGGAGTTAATCTAAATTATGTCTATATCTGCTCCAAATTTATTAAATCCTTCTAATATTCCTTTAACTGTATATCTTTTGAGCTTATTATGTCTAGGAATAACCGTCACCGGACACCCCTTTTGATTCAAAACTCTGTAATGATTAGCTCCGTTTTTAATAATAAATCCGCATTTTTTAGCTACTTTAAGAAGTCTATCGCAAGAACAATCGGTTGTTTTAACACTTAACCTTTTCATTTTTAGTAATGTTAAAATCAACTTCCACCATCCTTGCAATGGGCGGAAACATATTTAAATGCTGAGCTAGGCTAATAGGCGGCAAGTATTCTGGCATATATGACAAATACTTTACTGGAATGCCCAAGTAGGTCCTAACGGCATCATTAACCATTTCTATTAAGCCAGAAAAGGTATCTGATTCGGTAAAACAGCTATAAGTAGTTACTTCGGCACAATAACCACCGTCTTCAACTCGTCTAACCGAGACAGCGATTTCTTTGGGAAACTGCTTACGCATTTCCTTTATTTTATCAATTGTTTTTGGAGTTAATTTACTCATATATTTATTATATCAAAGAAAAAACAATAAACAAGAGGCTATACAACACTTATCGGCAAAATGAATAAAGAAGACTTCTTCATGCTGGCAGAAAGGGGCTTTTTAGCCTTATTTTCTATCATTTTAAGGTATGATTCGTACATCTTCCAGTATCTTTTGTTTGCATGCCTATTCAGCAAAATGTCATCAAGATTGTTCTTGCAAACAGTCTCTATATATCCAGTAACCGCCTCTTTTATACTCTTTTCAAGCTCCTCTCTATTCTCATCTTCTTCAATAATATTAAAATCAAGACAAACAGCTGCATACCCCCCTTTGCATGGAAAAATTATTGTTCTGGCAAATCCTGTTTTCTTTGTATTTTTCATCTCACTAATACAGACGTAGAAACCCGGACTTTGTTACTCCCCCAATATTTCCCTCAGTTGCTTCATTCCCCGGTGGATAATCACTCTGGCCGCTCCCTGGGATTTGCCCAAGGCTTTGGCCACTTCGGAGATGGGTTCTTGTTCGATATAGTACATGGAGACGGCGATGCGGTAATCTTCGGTTAATTGAGACAAAGCCAAACGGACTTCCCTCATGTCATCGTTCTGGACAGCTTGTCCAGCAACATCTTGGCTCTTGTCCAGAACCGTGTCCAGATTGTCCAGATTAATCGGATTCTGGTCTTTGGCCCGATAATGGTCGATGATCATATTCTTGGCTATTCGAAAGAGGAAGCCCGACGGGTTCCTCACTTCCTTGTCCAAAGATATCTCTTTCCAAAGCTTGGTAAAAGTTTCCGAGGTAATATCCTGAGCCAGCTGTTCATTGCTAACCTTAAAAAAAACAAAGCGGTAGACTCTATCTACGTGCTCATCATACAGCTGTGAAAAAAATTGTTCTTTAAATTCCTGTGATTGCATTGTCTTTTTTTAAACTCTAATGTCCAGAACTCTGTCCAGCATGTCCTAATCAGTTGTCCACAATTGTCCACAACTGTCCAGAAGTTGTCCACATTGTCCAGAATGCCATTTATCGTGTCCAGAACCGTGTCCAGAATTGTCCAGAATGTCCAGAACTCTGTCCAGAATAATTCTCTAGAATGATTTGTTAATTCCGTAGACGGTTGTCTTGCCGCCGCCATTGGAACTAATAATCTTTCCTTCTTTCAAACCCTTCAATTCCCTCCTGATGGTTCGGGGGTTCATTTCCGGAAAAAAGTCACTGATTTGGTTGGCTTTTAGCGAACCCTTGTTTTGGAGAATCTCCAAGACCTTCAACTGGACCGAAGAAAGCTCCTCGTAATTTATATGCTTCATTTCCGTCTTCTCGACTTCGGCCTTCTTCTCTTCCTTGACCTCTTCCTTCATGTTGGCTGAAACCGAAACCGGCTCCTCTTTTTTCATTTCCATGACTACCGGCTTTTTGACTTCCTTATTTCTTAATACTTCCAAAGACAGGGAATCTTTCAAAGAATCGTATTCCCTCTCCAAAACCATGAAGTTTCTTTCCGAAACCCACTCCTGTTCTCTGGCGATGCCAAAATAGGTCTTAATCAGCTCTATCTTAGCCGAGACCTTGTCCAAATGTTCTCCTCTTTCTTTGGGAGTTGAGTTGATTGATTTTCCTTTAACGATGTTTGAGAAAAACAAAACATCCAGTCCCTCTTTCCTGATGGCAAACCGAAGAGGCTCCTCTCTGGGAAAGAGATCCGTAACCTTGTATAAGGCATTGGTCAATTTAATGATATTCTCCTCCGTCATAGCCCTCATTATATGGCAAGGGATTGAAAAAGTCAATTTTACAAATTGAGATATGTTTACCTCTATTGAGTGTGTATAAAAAAGGAGGGACTGCATGGCAATCACCTCATTGTTTCAAAAACTTTTTGATTGGAAAGGTATTTATCAATTGGGCTCCGTTTGTGAGCCTCAATGTTTCCGAATCAGGACGAGTTATCCTTGTTCCGAACCATTCATCTCCCAGATTAAATACTTCCCAGTAAGGCACTTCTTCTGGTTGCTCCTTTTGAGCGAGTTTGGCCTTATAGGTTGCTTCCAGATCTTTGGGACGAATAAAACCGACTACCCGAAAAATAATTTCTCCGGCAGACCGGTCTTCGGTTACTCCAACGATTCTGAATCCTTGTTCAGCTGGCTGGACGAATAGCTCCGTAAAAGTTTTATATAAAACGGAGTTTTTGTTCAAAGATTCTTCGCTGTATGGGATTTCCCTACCCAACTGATTAACAGTACTCGGTTGCACTGCCGAGAAATCGACAATTCCAACGATTCTAAGAATTTTCGGGCTTACCAACCATACCAATAAGCCTCCCTTGATTTCAACAATGTCTCCTACTTCACGCATACAATCCCTCCTTGGACTGTAAAAATATGATAAAATAAATAATTATAATTGTCAAGCACGATTGGGTGAATTCTAATCTGAAGTGCAATACTTGGAAAACAAAATCCGCACTTTGCGGACTTTGTACTCCTTCATATAATAAGTTTACTTCTCCATTATATATGCACTGGCCCTGGCCCTGCCCACCTGCCTTATCATTTTAATTTTCTTGAGCTTTTGCAAGTGTAGTTGGGCGGTTCTTTTAGGACAATTTAAAATATTGATAACGTCTCCGACAGTAATCTTTCCTGCTTGGTCGATAAAATCAACAATCTGAAGCTGATCTTTGTCTAAAAATATCTGAGAACCAATACTATTATCAATTTTCTTAGATGATAAAATAGTCACTTTCTTTTTCACCCCGTCAATCTCTTCTTTGAATCCCGAAACAAAATATTCAAGCCATGGGGTAAAATCATCATTTCTTTCTTCGTAACTCTTCCCCGCATTTATTGCTTCATAATAAGAAGGACGGTCTTCATTATAATAATCTTCCAAAGCGAACAATCTTCTAAAGTCATACCCTCTTTTATACAAAATAAGAGTAGCCATTGCTCTGGCAGTTCTTCCGTTTCCATCAACAAAAGGGTGGATAGCCGCAATTTCCTGATGCACGATTCCAGCCACCACCACAGGACTAACTTCTTCCTTCTCGCTCTCGTTTATCCATTTTATCAAATCAGAGCAAAGTCCGGCGACCTTTTTGAAATCAGGAGCCCTGTAGACCACCTCCTCAACCATCCCGTATCTTTTCTTTACCACGCAAACGGAACATTTTCTATAAAATCCCGATTGATTCTTGGATAAAGTCTTATCGGTCACCAGTTTGTGCAACCTCAAAAGGACCTTTTCAGAAATAGGTTCTTTCTTTTTCACAACCTCATCAATATATTTCAAGGCATTGAGATAATTTTTCGCTTCATAAATATCTCTCTCGGGAGCATCAATCTTTTTGTCGGCATAAAGAGCGGCTATTTGGTCCGCCAAAAGCATGTTCCCCTCAATTGCAGTCGAGCTGTGAGTCATTCTTATAATCGCCTGCCTTCTTAGTTTAAGTTCGTATTGAGGTAATATTTTAGCCTTTTCAATAACCGCCCTTGCTTCAGCGATTGACGTCAATTTCTTAACTATTGAATTGGTCAATTTGTATTTTGGATTGAACATATACTATTATTATATGCCAAACCAAAGAATCGCGCAAGAATCGCGCAAGAATCGCGCAAAGAAAATCAGTATTTTATAACCAGCATTTCCTTGAATTTGGAAATATACATCACTCCGTTCCCTATTGATAAAGGAGTGTAGCAATATTGTTCGGCTCCGGAGAAAAACAAAACCGTATCATTGGAGACGACTCCGTCCTTTATATTTTGAGAATCGTAGCCGAGAACCCTGAAATTCTGGGTGAAATATATATTGCTCCCGCTATCCGAAACAACCATTGACGATTGAGGAAAAAACGGCCCCTTGGTCCATTTTATACTCCCGTCAACCAAGCTAACGGCCATATTCTCCCAAAAACCCGGCCGGAGCATTGACATATAGAACTCTCCATCGCCGATACCGATAACCGAACCGTATTCTTTCTTAAACCAAATGATATCACTCAAGTCGTTTTTGAGGGCGTAAAAAACATTCAGCTGTCGATTGACGTTGTAACAGCAATTGCCCCGCAGAACATTCACCAAAACGGTTCCGTCAAAAGCGACATAGACTTGTTCGGTAGCATCGGTTTTATCCTTTTCTCCCGTATAGCTTGAATCGTATAATACGGGAATTGTTTTTTCGGCTATTATCCCGAAACCAAATTTAAGCTTGAAAACGGTATTTTCTTTAGAAAAGAAGATATTATCGTTCTCGTCAAGAACCAATTCCGAGTAGTTGATGTTGAGTAAGCTTCCGATGGGATAAACGGGCACCCTTGTTTCTCCGTCAAAAGCAAAAAGAACGGCATTGTTCGGAGATTCCGAAGCGATAAAATATATTCTGCCTTCCGAATCAATGATTATATTCTTGGTGTATACTTTTTCGAAATCTTCTTTCCATTCAAGTTTTCCCGAAGGACTTAAACAATATACGCTCCGGCTATCCACGGCATATATCGAACCGTCTTTTCCCAAAGAGGGCTCATTCAAAAACTCTTCCCCGTGATAGACCCACTTCTTCCCGCTGGAATCGTAGGCATAGATTCCCGATAATCCGTCTATTTCTCCATAAAAATAAACCGTGCCGTTTTCGTCTATGACCGAAATAAAAGATAAGTTGTCATTATTCGAATTCGTATCAACGCCTTGGGCATAAACAATCGCTTCGCTCATATTTTCATTAGTCGGACCGGTAAAGTTTGAGCGGCCGCTTCTTCTGAAATCATAATAAGGGGCCTGTTTCTGGTGAACCGCCTCCTCAATCGGAAGAGATGATATGTCTGATAATGGAGAATAATTTTTTTCCGGATCCTTGGCCTTAACGGCAAAAGAATAGGTTGAATCGTAATAAAGGTCGGGAATCGTCGCCTTTTTAACGTTTTCTTCCCCGTCAATTATTTCAACAGCGACATAGCCGTCGATATTCAAAAGATTATTCTCGTCTATTTGCCCGTTGCGGGAATAATATATTTCATAGCCTATGTCTTCCGCTGAAGTATCTTCATCTTCGGAGGCGGACCAGGAAAGAATCACTGAATTTTTTTGCTCCGGATTCAATGAGGCCGATAAATTTTCGACTTTTGACGGCGGTCTGGGAGCATGGCTTCTCGGGCTGGGTATCTCCAATTGGAAATCATCTGCGTTATTGTCGCTATCCAAATATTGGCCGACAGACCACTTTCTTCCGATAACCTCGCTGTCCTTTTTGCTACCAATGAATTGCTCCCCCTCTTTCACGATAACCGGCGTTTCATTGTTACTCCAACCGACTGCGTCAATCTTCAAAGAAATCGCTCTGTTTATCTGCTCTTCGTCGGTCTTTTCTTCCTCGCCGTCATATCTGGGATTATGAAAAAAAACAGCCAGAGCTCCGCTGGTAGATAGTTGCCCTTCTCCATAATAATGTTCTTCATCGGTCTCTTCGGCCGTTTCCAATCGCCAGTCCCCGCCACTATCGCCGAAAACATCTATTATGTAATATGAATTGATGGGCAGAACTGCTCCGTCAGGAAACTTCCAATTGCGATGGGGGTCTAACCATTCAGAAGTTGAAGAATAATACGAAAGATAATAACAGTTTTTTTCTTCGGGGCAGAAATCAATTTCCTTTCCAGACTGATTAAATAGTTCTATATATTCATGTCCGCCATCTCCATCAATCTGGACTTCCGTAATCAAAAGACCGGGAACAACAGTTTCTTCTTCGTCTTCTTGAATAGGATCTTCTTGCTCCGGATCATCTTCTTGATTGCCTTCCGCTTCAAGGCTATTGGCCGCTTTCGGGGTTCCCCACAATCCGCTGATTACATCAACAACAGAAGAATAAGTGTGCCAACCGAGGTCATCGTTTCTTTCCATGGTTCTTTTTTCTGTTTTATTGCCGGCCGGCCAATCGGGATTGGCCAAAACTTCATCAACTAAACTACAATTGGAATCAAACAAGCGCAAAGATTCATCGGTGTCGGAAAGAGAGTTAAAATATTTTTTGTCCGCAACGATATTGGGAACAGAATTATCATCATCGGACCTTTCGAGGAGATAAAAACCTCCCGGGCTTATCGTTTCAGAAGAAGAAAAAACAACCTTTATCTGGTTGCCTTGATCCAATAACTGCCAATTGCTTAAGCTGATGGTTTCCTCGGAAACATTCTTCAGCTCTATCCACTCATCGGCCGAACTGGATTCACTGCCCATCCAGGCGACTTCATTGATTACAATCTGGCGAGTCGGAGAAGAAAGGTTGGATTGCGAACAATAACTGGTCTCAACGGCGGTCGGCCCTCCGACTGAAGACGCTGATAGGGATATGCTATTCGAATTCGTTTCCTTTTTGCTTTCTTTTTTATTTATCCTCCCCGGACTATTTGCTTCTTTGGGCGTTCCCCAGATATTATCTATCCCTTCTCCGGAATAAGTCAGCCAGATAAAATCGGCTGCCCTCTCCATCGTTCTTCTTTCTTCGCTTTCTCCGGCCGGCCAATCGGGATTGGCTAAGACATAATCTTCGGCAGTGCAAGAAGAATCAAAAAGATACAACTCTTCGCCGCTGTTCGATAAAGCTCCCTGATAAATCATATCTGCCTGCTTTAATGGAACCGATGCGTCATCTGTCCTTTCCAGCAGGACAAGGCCTCCGGCAGGAAGGAGATAGCTGTCAAAAACTATCTTTATCTGATCTCCCTTGTCTGAAATGGTGTATCCTTTAAGGTTGATGTCTTTATCGGAAACATTTTTCAATTCCATCCATTCATCATTAGCACTGGACTTGCTTCCCATCCAGGCAACTTCATTGAAAATAATGTTGTGTTTGGGGACATAGGGAATGTTCTTTGAACAAGAAGAGAAAGCGACTTTTTCTTCTTTCTTTTCTTTAATTTTTATCTCCTCTTTAGCTTCCTCTTTTTTAACATCTTCTTTCTTTATTTCTTCAATCTTTTGCTCGACTATCTTAACGCTCTCTTCTTTTTCTTCAGGATACTTTTTTTCAACATCACCGTTTTCTTTTATATCTTTAATTTCCTCTTCTATCTTTTCCGTACTCCCGTCCCCAAGAAGATAATCAACCGATTCGGTTTGAAATCCCAATAACTGTCCGAAAGACAAAATTCCGCTTAATCTGTCCTTTATCGGATTGATAATATACTTTTCTTGCCAGGTTCGGGGCTTTAAGCCGAAATCGGGAACTTTTTCCGGAAAAATCGTTTTAATCTCCGGATCACCGTTCCAAAAATATGAACCGTACATTCCTTTCCTCATTTCTCCGCTGATTTCAACGATAAAGGGAGGGATATTCTGTCCCTTTTCCATGCTGTTTAAAAATCCTTTGGCTAATCCCAGAGATCCCCTGCTTGGCGGAGGAATTACTTCCTTCGGAGAATATATTCTTGCAACAACCCTTCCTTTCTCATCGTTAATGGGCTGATACATGATAATATACTGGAATGGAGAATCAACGGGTCCTGTTTCGGTCTTATACTTAACTTCCATTGCCCCGAAAGAAACCTTTATTTGATTCTTGAAAAAGTACTCTTTGAGATAATTAACCGCTGCTTTGGCCGTTTCTTTTTCAATTTTCCCCAATACTCCGGAAACATCTTCGGTGGCGACAAGCTTTGATATTTCCACGGACTGCTTGGCAACAGCAAGAGAAACATCTATGGGAAGGTCGCGGAAGTAGTAATTCCATAGGTTCA
>JBAZIU010000007.1:0-13298 GCA_041651685.1 Minisyncoccota bacterium | reverse complement strand
GAACCACAATCGGAAAAGACTTTCTCAAAAAACAAACCAAGAAAAAGAGAAAAAAAGAAGTCAGCTTTTTAGATAATATCAAAAAACTTATTTTCAAAACCGAGACATCCAAGATCGTCTTCCGTCCGGATTTTGATCCGGTGGATATTTACAATTTCTATCCTCATCCAAGAATGAAAAAGATTGCCGATCCATTCCCGGTATTTCACCGTTATGTGCTGACACTCGATGAAATGAAAGCTCAATATCCCGATATAAACGAAAGCGTTTGGAAGCAATTCCTGAACACGGACGGCGAAGTGGTAAAGTCCGGAGGCGACACCACCGACTATGCCTATGTTAGAAAAGAAGTCCTGATCCAGCTTAGAAAAAACATCCGAGAAACTACCAAGGCCTCAAGTCCAATCGAGGGCAATCCAAACAACCCAGTATCAGCACCAACCAGCGATGAAAAACTGTTTGAAGTCGTTGAACGCTGGATTGATGAAAGATTCACCGTATTTCTGCCAATGGACGGAACACCAATTGAAATCAAGGACGGCGACAACCCCTACGATCACGAACAGAAACCTTATTCCCGAACGGGATTCTTCCCAAGACCATTCTCGTTTTACTGGCTGGGTATTCCGAAACTTGTTGACCATTTGCAAGAACTGCTCAATTCCGTAACCAACCAAAGAGTCGATGCGGTGACCATGAAAATCCATAGCATGATTGCGGCCGCACCGGTGGCTTTGCCCGGGTATAAGCAGTCAACCATAACAGTCAAACCACTTGGAATCTTATGGACTAATGATCCAAACTCAGTCAAAGAACTTAAATTCGGCGATGTTAACTCCTCGGCTTTTATAGAACCAGACCACATCAAGGAAGCTATGCGAATTGCCGTAGGTGTGGATGAATTCACTACTACGGCCGGTGTAGACAGAAAAGAAACTGCTACCGTTGCCTCATTTATGCGAGAAGCAACGCTTGAGGGCGTGAAGCTATTTTTGATAATGCTTCGCAATTCTTACATCATGCACTTTGACCACTGGATCAGCATGATAAAACAATTCTGGACAAAGAAGTCCGTGATGCCCGACAAAGCCGTAGCAATTCTGACCAGACACGGACTTATAACCGATGCCGATGAGAGCGTAAACGGACTCTTTGACGATGAATATGAGATGTCTCTCGAATCAACCGCCTCGTTGGCCACATCATCGGAACTTAGAAAAGCCAAAGATTTGGAACTATGGGAGCTTATCAAAGATGTGAATGAACTGACTGATTCTGAAACCGGAATCGTGTACTCAATCAAAAAATTTAAAATACTAATGAAGCTTTTTGAGGACTACGGCTGGGAGCCAACCAATTACATCACCGAGCAAAAACAGCCGGTCCCAATTCCGACAGACCAAGGCATGCCCACCGGTGAAGCTCCTGCCATTGATCCAAATGAAAATCCAGCACCGCCACTTCCCGGAAATGAAATGGGTGCGATATTAGGAAACGCAATCAAACAATAACCATATGAGCGATAAATTAAACAAACAAACCGAGGAAACGATAAGCAATTTATTTGAGACAAAGTACTTTGAAGCTTTGTCCGAGCTTATTGCCGATGAATTGGAAATAACCAAAACTTGGCTATTAAACAAAGGACTGCCCACCGATGATATTCGGCACTATCAAGGTCGAGCCGAAGGGTTGGGAGTCGTGTTGCTTAGAATAAAAGCAATTCACGATGAATTTATAAAACCAAAAGTATGAAAACCTGATAAAAACAATTTAAGGAAATCGCCAAATTTTGAGAGGTTCAGCTGGCCTCTTGAGATGGGATTTCTGGCGATTTCCACATCTTGAGAAGCCAACCGAGCCTCCACAAAGGGGCTCGGTTTTATTAAACGGCGGACGCTTACAAAGTCTTGAGTGAGGTCGGACTTAGAAAGAACAATCCGTCATTAATACGCCTATGGAAAAACCAAACAATTCCGGCGCCGATCCGAATCCAACACCGTCATTTGACGATGCGGTCGGAAAGGAACAACCGGTCAATTCTGTTCCGTCAGGCACTCCGAGCGGAGAGCAACCTGACAAAAAACCGGACGCTTCGGGTGAACAGCCCAAAGATCAATCCGGCGTAACGCCTGCCGATAATGGCGAAAGTCCCGAGGGTAAACAACCCGAGGGCGACAAGTCCTTCTGGGGCAAATTCAAGAGCGAAGATGATGCAAAACGCTCATACGATGAAGCCCAAACCAAGATCATTGAGCAAGGAAAAGAGATCAACGAATTGAAAACGACACATGAGAAAAACGAACAGTTTCTCTCGGTGCTCGACAAGGCGTTGGCCAAAAATCCCCAACTGGCCGAACAGCTGAAAGCAAATCTTGCCGAAGCGATGAAAGCCAGCGATGACGAGCCAGAGGACACGCCCGATATTGAAGCACTCCTCGATAAAAAGCTCGAGGAACGAGAGATGAAAGCCAAAACAAAATCCGAGATAGATAAATGGATCGAGGAACATCCGGACTTCAAAGAGCCGGATCTTGGCCACAAGATTCTCGACATTATCGAGAAAGAGAAACTCCCGTTCAATGCTCGGACACTGCAATTGGCCTACGACTCCATAACCAAGGATGCCCAAGCCAAGAAAGCAACCGAGGAAGCTTTGAAAAAAGAGGAAGTGAAAAATCTCGAGCGAGAAAACGCATCAGGTGTCGGAGGCGGTTCACCAACCGCCAAAGGCCAAACGCCCAAAGATAACCCCTTTGACGATCTTGTGGGCGAAAGCATCAACCCTAACCGAGTCAGGTAACGCTTATAAGATTTGAGGTCTCGTGAGCGGTATCGACTCAATAAAATAACAAACTTATGCCTGAACCAACTCATATCATCGGCACGAGAAATACGCTGACAATCGAACAGTCACGCCGTATTCCCGATGTTGATGACAAAATTTTCCTCCTTGAACCAGGCGAATCACCGCTCACAGCTTTCTTGACCCAAATCGGAAAGATTGGCGACGGTGGAGGCAAATTCAAGGGCATGGCTCTGCAAAAAAGAGTCGTGTACAACCCGGAATTTACTGAATACGAGGATCAGTACTCCGGTGTCTGGGCTCAGATCAATAACGGTGCCGGTTACTTAGCTGGCGACACAGCATTGGTCGTAGACAACCCGGGCGGATCGATATTCACCAAATACGATCTGATCAAAAATACTCGTACCGGTGAAATCATGCGTGTGACTGCGGTCAATTACTCCACTCACACTATCACCGTAACTCGTGGAGCCGGTGCCACGGCCGCCGCCGCTATCAATGATAACGACTGGCTGTTGATCATCGGTCCTGCTTTTGAGGAAGGATCAAAGTCTGGCGATTCCAACACGACTAAACTCGTGAAAGTCACCAACTTCACCCAAATCTTCAAAACCAAGTTCGGTGTAACCGAAACCGAGAACGCTTCGAAACTCTATCCGTCCGGAAATCCCGGTGCGGACTTGAAGTACTTGCGTGCCAAGCATGGTATTGAGCAAGCCAAGAAAATCGAACGCGCGTATTGGTTCGGTGAAAAGAAAGAGGTCACCGGTCCTGATGGCAAACCTCTCCGCTTAACCGGAGGTGTTTTAGAAGCCATTATCTCTGCGGGCAATGTGCAAGACGAAGCAAGTTCCAGCTTAACCGAAGCTGAATTCCGTTCCTTCTTGCAGAATTATGCCTTTAAGTTCGGCTCGTCTGAAAAATACTTTTTCTGCGGAAACACCATTCTCGGACATTTAGAAAGCTTTGCCACTGGCAAACTCATGCTAACTCCGAGCGATAAGACCTTCGGTGTGGAAGTTAGGAAGTATCAGTCTTCATTTGGAACGCTGAACATTGTTCGTCATCCGATGTTCGACAATCAGTATGCCGGAATGGGAGTCGTGCTTGATTTATCAACCTTGAAGCATTGTCCTTTGAATGGTCGAGATACTTCTCTCGAAACCAATATTCAGGACAACGATGCTGATGAGGAAATGGATCAGTACAAAACCGAAGTCGGTCTACAGAGAGTCAACTTCGAGAAAAACGCTTTGATCAAGGGCGTAGTCTAAATCTTGATCGTCGGCTCTGCTCTGACTCGCTGGCTTTCAATTTTGGAAGCCAGGAGTAAGGGCGGAGACCAGCATTAAAAACTTTAACCAATCAATTTATATGGCTAAATACAATTCTCACATCAAAAAACTGCGAATCGTGCTCAAGCCGGCCATGCCGGTCTATGAAGCCGGAGTCAAAGTCGGCGATCAGCCGGGCGAATACGCTCAATTCGAGGATGGTCAATTCGAAACTAAAGATGAAGCCGTCATTGAAAAACTTGAATCGCTTGGAACATTCAAGATTGACTTCTGGAGGGTCTCCGAGGAATCGTCCCCAACCGAGGACACTACAGTGGACAAAGACTTGGCCAAGATGACCAAGAAAGAACTCCAGTCTCTGGCACAAGAAAAGAATGTCGAGGTCGACGGCACCGAAACCAAAGAGAGATTGATCGAGCTCTTGCTTAATAAATAAACTCGACCGAGGTCGATAACAAATTCAAACTTATGCCAATAGTATCTGCGGACTTAAAAGAATATAAGTCATCAAACGCCAATTCGGACGGCGGTGCTATCTCTGCGACTGAAGTCGTGGATAATACCGACAATAACTTATTCACCGATATAACCGGTGATGAAGCATCTGCCGGTGGAACGGAATATCGAAAAGTATTCCGTAAAAATAATCACGGCTCGCTGTCTTGGCAAAATGTAGTCTCATGGCTTCAAAGCCAACCGACTAACTCCGCTCTGTCTTTCGGAT
The DNA here is from genome assembly GCA_041651685.1 of Minisyncoccota bacterium. Taxonomy (GTDB): domain Bacteria; phylum Patescibacteriota; class Minisyncoccia; order Minisyncoccales; family Minisyncoccaceae; genus UBA2211. The sequence continues at coordinate 8,470 of JBAZIU010000007.1, read as the reverse complement.
TCGGCGTGGATCATGCTGATGATGCCGATGGTGCTCAAGGAAACATGTCGGCATTTTCCGCCAATGCGGTCGTGGCCGTAGTTTCTGACGGTGCTGATACAAGACAAGTGACGATTGTCGGCGAGGATGCATCAGGAAACAGACAGACGGAAACTCTGACACTAAACGGTACAACCGAAGTCGTCGGGTCTCTTACATTCTCCAAGCTTTACGGTGCCTATGTGAATTCATTGTCCGGATCTCGTTCGATAACAATAAGACAGGGATCGGGAGGAACTTCAAGAGGCACAATTGGAATCAACAAAAAGGTCAGCTTTATCTGGTATGGCAAACGCTATTCCGGAGGTTCTCTCGTAAATGCCGAGGGTGGCGATATGGCCAGCAAAGTGGCTGGATTAAAACACGGCGACATTGCTTCAGCCGGTAATTTCGGCTTGTGGTATCGCCTAACATGGCCAGCCGGTGCCGGTGCGGTAACAGCGACAACCACACAAGTAAAATCCGAGGGCGACACGGCGGCCTAAAAGAAGTTATAAGCTATGGCTAAAACATTCCTAACAAAAAAGAATAATGCCAAAAGCACAATCACTGATAATCCACTCCTTTCGGGTGCGACAACTTTGAATGTGCAAACTGGTGACGGCTCAAAATTTCCTGATGCACCGTTCCATGCAACTTTGTATGCGAGCGATCCTGCAATCAGCGAAATTGTGAAAGTAACAGTGAAATCAACCGACCAATTCACAATTGAAAGAGCTAAAGAAAACACCACGGCACAGGAATGGCCTCAAGGCACACGCCTTGAACTTTTAGTCACGGCTAAACTTTTTGACGACTTACAAATAAGAACCGAAATCACGGTCGCTACTGATGGTTCAGGTGATTACAATTGCGACGGTACAGATGATCAAACAGAAATAAACGAAGCAATCAGCAATCTGCCTGCCGGAGGCGGAATCGTGCAAATTAAAAAAGGAACTTATAACCTGACCGGTGTCGTTGAAATCTTAAAAAGCAATGTCGTCTTAGAGGGCGAAGGCTCGGCAACGCTCCTGAGAGCGGCCAACGCCAGCAACTTGGGAGATATCGTGAGAGTCGGAAACGGAGGCACAACCAGTTATCAGAATGTGATCATTCGAAAATTCATGATTGACGGCAATCAAGCCAATCAGACTTCGGGTGCCAGCAGTCCGCTGGTGTTATGGGGTGCTTCCTCTTACAAACATAGCCGAATCACGGTCGAGAATATGTGGCTGACCGGTGCTAAACAAGATTGCCTAAAAGTGATTGCTATTGAGGATAGCGTGATAAGGAATAATTTTATTTATTCCAACATAGGCACGGCTATCGGATTATTCACCACTTCTCAATACATCAGCATCACCGGAAATATTCTGACATCGAACTCTTACGGAGTGTATGACAGTGCCTGCAATTATTGCACGATGACTGGCAATGTCTTGCGAAGCAACGGCTACGGTTTCTATGTCTCAAACGGTTGGCGAGAAACTATATCGGGCAATACGATATTCACGAGCACCAATTACGGAGTGTATTTGATCGGATCTCAAAGAGTGACCATATCTGGCAATAATTTCTACGGCGATAGCTGGAGCATCGTCATCGGCAACAGCTCTAACATCACCCGATACAATGTGATCACAGGAAATGTAATCGCTTGGCCAACCAGTCAAGGCATCGCTTTGTATTATGGGTCGGGCACGACAGTAAGTAATGTAATCACAGGAAATCACATCTTCGGGGCCGGTGGGCACGGAATATATCTCTACGCTTCCTCTTACAATACCATCACTGGGAACGCTATCGATGGTTCATCGCGATCATCCAATAACACATCGCATGACATCTACCTATCGGACAATGGTTCGGTTTATTCCACTTACAATGTGATCTCGTCCAACAATCTCCAAGCCACTCAAGCAAATAAAGTCGCTTATCACATCAGAGAGCTGGGTGCGAACGATGACTATAACTTGGTTATTGGCAATATCTGCAAAGACGGAGTGACTGGACAAATAAACCTACAAGGAGCCAATTCGGTGCGAGGTACTAACATCCCAGCTTCGGGTTAAAGATTATGTTCAACGCTTATCAATTCAACACGGCACAACTTAATAGCACGGCGACCAAACCAATCGCTAAAATAATGAATTACGCGATGGATGTTTTCGGACTGATAGCCAGACCGGTCACTTATGTCTACGATCAGTTTGTTTCGGTTTTCAATCTGATGACTTATAAATCAGACATCCTAAACCTGATAGAAAAAGCTGAAATCTATGTGCTGGATGTTTACGCAACGATAAGCAAAACAATCTCATATGTACTGAACATCAAGAGTCTGATCACAAAAGCCGTATCTTACACATTGGATATTCGGAATCTGATAACCAAAACAGTCTCGTATGTGTGGGATGTAATCGGCGGTGCATTAATGGGAGTGATTTATAAGCTGGATATCAGACAACTGGCCGTAAAGCAAACGAGCTATTTGCTGGACATCTTACTTACACTCGGAAAAACTCTGACATACCGCTTTGACTCGTTTCTTTCTGCGATTAAACAAACGATCTATAAACTGGAGATCAGAAATCTTGCAACCAAACTTCAATCCTATCTGATAGACATCGGCGGTGTGGTAGCAAGAATTCATAACTATAAACTCGATATTCTGAACCTTGCCGAAAAACAAATAAGCTATTTACATGACATCAGAGCATTGATCGCAAAATATTGGACTTACAGTTTTGACATCAGAAGCCTGATTGCTAAAACACAAAGATACATCCTCGATGTTCTTAATAAGGTAGAAAAGACTGTCGGCTATGCGTTAGATATTTTGTTTCTCGCAGTAAGACAAACAGCTTATATCCTCAATATTCGAAGTCTGGCAAACAAGCTCACAAGATATTTATTCGATATCAAGAATTTGGCCGGACGAATAAGCACATACAAATTGGATGTCAGAACGCTCATTGCCAAGATTGAAAATTATCTGTGGGACACAAGAAGTCTGGTCGCCAAGACAGAAACCTATGTGATGGATATTTTAAGCAAGATTGCCAAGGCGTGGACATACACATTCGATGTTCTGATTGGGATCGGAAAACAATGGTCATATGTTCTCGATATTCGAGGATTGATAGCAAAAGTTTGGTCTTACCGTTTCCGCATTTGGAAAGTGATCGATGGAGTAAAAATTGCCGTTGAATTTTTATCAGCCAAACTGTCGGTGTTGATGCTGTCGGCAAAAGAAACCTTGAATCTTATAACTGCCAAGCAAAATATTGAGGTCAAAACCGCACGGCAGGATCAACAGATGCAGACATCAAAAACCGATATCAATCTGCCAAGCAATAAAAAAGATATAAACCTATGAGCATAAAAATTGTACAAAACGACACCAGACCGCCATTGGAATTCAGCCTGACACAAGACGGCTCGCCGGTGGATCTGACCGGATGCACTGTCAAATTCTACATGAAAGATGCGACCACTGGATCGGTAAAGATCAACGGAACTACCTGTGTGATTACCGATGCCACTAAAGGCAAATGCCGATATAACTGGTCGGGCTCGGACACCAACACGGTTGCGACTTACTTGGGAGAGGTAGAGGTCACTTTTCCCGACGGCAAAATCCAAACCGGATATAAGCAATTATCAATCATCATTCGTGATGACATTTAAAACCTATGACCAGAGGCGAAATTAAAACAGCGATAAAAAATGAAGTCGATGACCAAACACTCGATAGCTCATTGCTTAACACATGGATACAAAGAGCGGATGAAAAGGTGCAGAGCTGGCGACCGCCGGAAGACCGTGATCAAACTTTTGATTATTGGGATTACTTAAAAACCGAACAACCATTCACGACAGTGGCCAACCAAGAGAAGTATCCTGTGCCGGAAAATTACCGTGCGTTTATTGAACTTAGAATCGGAACAGATAAAACGCCTTATAAGCTGATCGACTTCCGGGACAGAGACAAGTTTGATGACCACGCAGTGTACATGCTGGGAGGTTATTTCTATCCGGCGGCGACTCCAACAACCGACGGCAATGCCATGAGATTTGTCTTTGTCCGAATATCTGATGACTTTGCATCTGACAACGATGAACCGGAGGTCGAAAAACTCTACCATCAGGCTTATGTCGAATGGGGTAAGAAAATGTACTACAACCAACAGGGTGACACCGAATTGGAACGGCAAGCCGATAATAACTTTGAAAGAGTGATGCTCGGAAAATGGCGAGATCAAGAACTGGCCAGAATGGCGTCGGCTTCTGATCAAGCGGAAATTCCAAGAAGCAGTCTCGTATAAAAACACTATGGCACTACCTAAGAAAATTTGGAAAACATCGCAATTCCATAAAGGCATTTCAAACCTTAATGTTGAAGGAAGTTTTTGGTTTTCCAACGGTTTAGAATTTGATCAGTATCCGCCGTTTATGAAAGTAGCTAACAAATTTTTCAAAGAGAGTGACAGCGTGAGTCTTCCAGCACTCGATGAGCCGACATACATGTGCTATTTCAATTATCGATATTATTGTGTCAATCATGATGACGGTAAAATTTTTCAAAATGATTATAGTAGCTGGGTTGAGGTACATGACAGCACAAACATCTGGGGAGGAAGTGGATTGTACGCCGATGACGACTACATGTACTACGCCGGGAGCACATGGGTCGGACGATTCGATAAAACGACATGGGTGGACAATTGGCAGTCGTTCAATGTGAACACGGCATTTGATGATGTTCCGATTACCAAGTTTTTGAAATTTATCTGCTTCGGAAATAAAAACTATCTTGCCACATGGGATACCGGTGCAAGCGTTTGGAATCCTAATAAGCTCATATTACCGACCGGTTATGTGATCGTGTGGCTTGCACCACTCACCGACTATCTCGTTATTTCTGCTCATCACCCAACATTCGGATCGGCTTTGTTTTTCTGGGATGGATATTCTCAGACTTACAATCGTGTCTTGCAACTTACTCAAACCCAAAGTCTTGCCGGCGTGGTCGACAAAAATGTTTTGTATTTCTTAACAAGAGACGGCTGGATTTGCCGATTCAATGGTTCGGGAATCGAAAAGCTGAACCGCTTTCCAGAAATGAATCATGAGGATTACATCTCGTTAAAAGCCGGATGCATGAAAGTCTATCAAGGCACGATCCTGATTGCGAAAGGATCAAACACCTACGATGTAAGTCGCCGGAGCCAGTACTGCGGAATATGGTGTTATAACCCAGCAACCAATGCTCTGTATTTCAAACACCGAGTATCAAGCGGTGCGGTCAACCATGTAACTCCCGGAGTATCAGTCATGTATGGACTTTATGTGGACAACAACACTATTCGGGTGATGTATGGCGACGGCAACAAATCAATTATTGATGTAAATCACGAAACTGGAACATTCAGGCCTTATGAATTCGGGGCGTATTGGATTAGTCCATTGATCGACAACGAGCCATATCTTCGCAAAAGATGGAAACAGTTTATTTTGAACTTTTTCAAGCCGATGCCAAACAGCAGTTTTGCGAGATTTGAAATTAAATACAATATCACCGAACAGAATATAAGAGATCAGGCGAAGTATGTAACCGGTGGCGGTTCGGATTATTTTACTGTTTCGTCCATTGGTAGCTCGATTGAAGTCGGTGACGAAGTAATTGTACTTGCCGGTCCTGCGGCCGGACAGATAAGGCATATTAAAAGCATAGACACGGTAACTAAAACAATTTATCTCGATGAGACTTTGTATTATGTCGGAACTTCACAAGGGTATCTGCAAGCCGGAGATTATGTGGCGATTACGCCTTTCAAAAGACTCGGAACGATCAAAGGAAATGAAAACCAAGGCAAAGTCAACAAAATGCTTCGTTTCAATGCGAGGTCGAAAAAGATTCAATTCAAGGTCGAAGTCTGGAGTAATTCCGGATACTCGGGCGAATGGGACATGGGAGTGAAAGATGTCTCGGCCGTCTTTGTGCCGGACAGAATAATCAAATAAAGATATGAGTAAATTCACTTTAGAAAAAATTGATGACGAAAATGTAAAAAAGATTGACACGCATGAGTCAGTCTCGGTCGTGAACATTCCTGCTCTGCAAAAACAGAAAAAGGAAATGGAAAAACAAATCGCCACCATGCAACAACAACTCGTCCAAATAAATGAGGTCTTGGACGAATATAAAAAACTTCCACAAACATGAACAATACGCCAAACAACAAAGATCAGCCATTTGATCCGAATCTGGGTTCAATTCTCAACTTACTAAGAGACATCCCCGTGCTAAACACACCGCCGACCGATACACCAAGAACCCCGATCAGCTTCGCATTATACGACAACGGAAGCACACGACGGTTTTATATCTTTTTTAATGGAGTGTGGAGGTACGCAACGCTAACTTAAAAAATATGTCGCAGATAACAATACAAAAAGGTCAGACCCTTTCGGGAATCGCCAAACAATACGGCACCACTGTAAATGATCTTCTGAAAGCCAACCCGATTATTAAAAATCCGAACCTGATATACGCCGGTTCTGCCTTAAATTTACCTGGGGCACAGGCTTCACCCGTTGTTGCCCCTAAGGCGAGCGTTCCGAGCCCAAGTCCCACCGTGACACCTTCTAAACCGGTAACGACCCCTGTTGCCCAAAATTTGAGCCCGGGGGCGAGCGGTGTACCCGAAAAGACCACGATGTATGGAACTGATGTGCCTTCCAGCACTTCTTTGCTTAAACAATACCGGTCCGAATTAGGCCTTGATACCGCCCTAAAAAGCATGCAGGACAGCCAGACTAAATACCTTGAAACCCTGCAAAATCTTCCAAAAAAATCTGACATCTACCAGCAAGAAAGAACCAAGAAAGGCATTGATACGATGGAAAAGAATTTGCAGAGCTTGGATTCAAGACTGGCCACAATGGAGGAATCTATCAACAGCTCAGAAAAAGATATCAGAGATAGAATTGTCGGAAGTGGCGGTCTCGTTACTGAAAGTCAAACTCAAAGATTAGTCGCTTCGGAAAAGCAACCGCTTATAGATGAATACAGAAAATTACTCAACGAAAGAAATCGTCTCGCCACACAAATAAGCACTGCTGATACTTCCGCTAAAGAATACGCTGGAATGCAATATGAAGATTCGGCTCTTCCTCTGACGGTGGCCGAGAAAACTCTCGGATTTCAAAAAGATCAATACGGTGTACTCGGCGACATACTAAGCCAAGTATTCGGTGCTTCGGAAAAAGATGTTGCTAATTTAATTGACTCCGCAAAATACGGAAAAGAACAGGAAAAGAAAGAAGCTCAAGATGTAATTGACCGGGCGATAAAACTTGCCCAACTTGCGAACGATACTCCAGCCGGAACTGTGCTTGATATTGCCGGAACGAAAATTGTCGGCACCAAAGGGAGCGGATCAGGTTCATCGGGTGGCGGTACGAGTGATTCCAATGATATAGAAGCTTATGCACTGGAACTATTAAATAATCCTGACTTTACAGTAAGCAATGTTCCTCAAAGTATCAGAGCAAAAGTAATAGCTAAAAGAGACCAAATAAAAGCGGAAGCTGAAGCCGGATCAACTATGGCCAACAGTACGCCATCAATGATCAATAGCAATAATCCTCCGATTACCGCTCAACAATTCGGCGAGGGCTTGAAAGAAGTCTTCACTAAACAGATACCGGGTGTGGCAAAAAATGTGTGGGGAGGAACCAAAGGATTCTTCAAAGGACTTTTCGGTGTAGGAAATTAAAAAACTATGGCTTATATCAAAGACCCTAAAACTGGCAAATACATCAAGACTGATTCTGTGCCAACGGCAACGGTAAAAACTTCTGTCGACACTTCTGCTGGACAAGTAAAATATGAAAAGAATTCGCAAGGAAAATATGAAGTAAAGCCTGTTGATACTTCTGTCACAGCTTCTGCCAAACCCAATGTGACAACCGCCTCCGGACTCAAAGATTTTGCGTTGCAAAATGGTGTTGATATCAGCGAAACCCAGCCGAAAGAATCTACCCTGCAAAAAATACTCAATGTATTAAACACCGGAGCGTACGCCGTGGGAGGACTTATAAGTGGTAAAGGAATAAAACAAGGCATTAAAGAACATGTTTTGCCGTCCGAAGCATTGGGAATAAAAAGCAAGGTCGGTGGATTTGTTGCCGACATCCTGCTTGATCCAACAACTTACATAACATTTGGTTATGGTGGCGGTGCAAAATTAGCGACCAAGGCCGGAAGCGTTGTTTTGAATAAGACCGGAACCAAGCTATTAAAAAAGTCTATTGCCGAACTTGGCGAGGGGGCGGCTCGAAAAGCAATTGCGGAAAAAGTTTTGAAAGAAGGGGGCGAAAAGTTTTTGGCCAAGGGTGGACTTAAGTTTGCCGGACAAGAAATATTGCCTCGCTCAATAGC
>JBAZIU010000006.1:0-14842 GCA_041651685.1 Minisyncoccota bacterium | reverse complement strand
CTGTTCCATTTTTCTCGACTAACTCTCCAAAAAATACTCCAGCTCTGTCTGTTCTCACAATTACTTTTGCCATATTATTCAATCTCCTTTTTATTTTTATTTTAGTTCCGATTACATCACGCATTCAGATACTTTTTTTGATTTTAGTGTTCCTTTCCACAGGCTGAACACTTAAACAAATTCCTCACTCCTTTACATTTTTTCTTGTAATATCCCTAGAAACTTTTTGGCAGCTCCCCGGTATTTTTCTTTCGTAGCCGTATCTTTAATACTGTCTGCTGCCATAACCAAATCAGACATAGCTTTTCTTGCTGTTTCGAAAAAGAGGTTAAATTTTATAACTGCCTCATCAACTTGCTTACCTCTCAGCTCCTCCAGTTCTCTTTCAACCTCTTCAGGAATCTTTTTAATTGTTGCAGCTGCTTCGATCGGTTGTTCCTTGAGCTGTTTTTCAAGTTCATTGGCCTTCTCTTTTGCTTTGGACAGTTCACCGTCCAGAACCTTCATTGCCTCATGAAGCGTCTCAATATCTTGAGTGTTTCCGGAAGCATTAGCCTCAACTATTTTGCTTTGAAGCTCTTCAATGATTTTCTCTTTTTTCTCTCTTTCGGTCTTCAGCGTGTCCTGTAGCATCTTGACGTTAGCTTGTTGTTCTCTGAGACATTGATCCGTAGTTCTGAGTTCTGATTCAACAGCAAACTTTTCGTCTTTAAGCTCTTTAGCCTCGTTGCACTTTTCAATTGCTGTATTTTTCGCATTCTCGAGCTTCTCTTTGAGTCCATCGACCTGTTTTTGTAACTCTCTAGTTGACATACTTTCAACATTATTTCCCTCGACAAAAGCCGCTCTTTCCTCTTCTGGCAATCCCAATAGTGCGACCGCTTGGGAATAACTCAGCTTTTCAAATATAGGATTTTCAATATTGCTAGACAATAGAGTAATTTGACTTGATCCATATTCATCAAACAGGTTCATGAGGTTATTTGCCGTAGACTTTGAATAATCAACATTACCCTCGAGCCAGCTTCCCCATTCGCCATGCTCAAGCAGTGATTTAGCCTCGGTCAATTTACGGCCGATTTCGATTTGATTGTATAGAATAAGATTTCTAGTTTGGGCCTTGATTCCGTTAATTTCAGCCGCTATAAGTTCGGGCGTTCTTACTATTGCTAAGTTTTCCATAGTACCTCCTATGCCGTTATTTTGACCTTGCTTTTAGTCTTCTTTTCTGTGAGTTTTTCAGCCTTAAACGCTTCAATAAAATTCTCCACATCAACATGTTTGTTAGCGTCTGGAGTTTTGTTTCCACGGCCTCTACACTGAATAATTCTGTTATCCTTAACTTCGACAGTGTAAAAAGATTTGTTCGGTGCTGAAACTTTTCGGATGAATAAAATGTTAGTGCGGCCATCAGCGTAAGAACCCATATAGTGCCTTGCTACACAATGCCCAAGGGCGTCGCCTTCATCCACCATTTCTTTTGAACTTGCGGCAGGTCTTATCAGTAGGCCATTCTGTTCAAAACACAAATACTCAAGGGTTTTGGCTCTTCCGGCTATTTTCTTATTAAATATTTCACTTTCTTTAACTTTGATTTGTTTGTTTGTTTCTTGGTGGGCTTTGTGAAGGTTTTTCGGGAATAATATACTATCGCTTTTTAGGTTTTTCTGGAGTTCAGTGCAATCTTTTATGTAATCTCTCCAGTTGCTCAATGCGTCCAGTAATGAATAATAAGACTTTTTGTTAAGGCCACGCTGATTTTTTGCGTAATGAACAGCCTTCCTTAATGTTGTATATTTCAATACAGCATTAAGAATTTTCAAATCATAAATATCATGCTTCAGGCTCTCGATTTCTTCTACGCTGAGATTCGAACCATCTTTTTTAGAAATCTGATACAGCCTCATAAAGTGGCAATCAACCTTCTTTAAGGTTATAATTTCCCTTATTTCACGTTTATTCATCCTAAGGGCTTTTTGAATTGTTTTTCCTCTCCAGTTGACAGCTCCATAAGTACAATTTTCGTGAAACTTCGCTTCAACTATTTCTTTAAATCCTATTTTTGTCAATGATTCGATTATTGGGTATTTTGAATACATATCAAAGTACTTAACTAAACCACCATACCCGCCAAACTCATCGTAACAACTGTATTGGAATGGCGTTCCTTTGACTGCGTTATCAATACTTTTGAAGCAGCATCCTACTGCCGTCTTAGGTTTTCTTGCAGGAAATTGGCTAAATAGTGAATTAAAATTCTTACGTTCCCACGGATCGCCAACAGACATTCTTTTCCCAGACCATGAATAATAAGCATAGGATTCAAGCATTACGGGATTGCCCATTTCGAAAATATAATGGGCTCTTGCGCCGTATTGGGTTTCAACATTGCGATAGCTTACCCTATAATCTCTGACCGCATATATTCCCCTTGCAACCATGACCTTGGGATCAATAATTGACTTTTCATAATAGATGAAATAAACTTCATCTATCATGTATTTACGGCCACGACCTGCCTGCTTTGCTACGCATTCATGACGGCATATAGGACATATATGTAATTCTCCGTGCTTTAGTTGGGGAACTCCTATTTCACTATTGCAGTGCGTGCAGTAGCCCTGATAATACTTATCTTCCTTCCAAACAAATATATATTGATTAAAAACTTCGGAATGTGCGTATTTTTGTATTTCTTGGCTGTATTCTTTTGAAAAATGCGATAACCCTATTCTTTCAGCTGTCAATGTTATTCCTCCTTTCTATGCCAGTAAATCGTCTAGGCTAATATCAAAATCAGTCTTTGCTATAGCAGATTTTGTTTCTGGAGCTGCTGGCTTTTGGATTTCTGGAACTGGAACCGTGCCGGCAGTGACTCCAAAATATTTCATAATGATTTCATAGCCCTGCTGCGGGGTAAACATTGCACGGTTATTTTTCGCTTTAGCTTTTGCCTGTTTTTCCATCTCTGCGTAACTTTTTGCGATAGTCTTGTCTGCGTCTGCAAACTTTGCGGCATCCTCAGGGTGAGTTTCTACGTACTGGATGAGAGCCTTGCCGACGTCCTGAATGTAAAAATCATTCTTGTTTGCATCCATTTCAGCTTGTAACTTTTTGATTGCTTCCTTCAATGTGATTCCTCCTTCCCCCTTAAAATATCAACCGCAACACCAGGTAGCACGTCCAGCCTGTCACGTTCATAGAAACCAACAACGCTGCGGCCCAAAATACTATTAACCAAACATTCCACTTATCAGACTTCATACGGTACGGGGTCATTGGCTGCTTTTCTCTTCGACTTAATTGTCTTTTCATCCGCCTTCCTCCTCTCTCACTCTTCGCTATCAAAGTAACAATCTATTTCTTCGCCTATAAACGATTCAATAAAATTGCACATTTTCTCAAGAAAAATATTTGAGAATGAATCCACAAAATCCGATAAATTACAAACATCAGTACCGCCCCATTCGATTCCACATTCGTCAGTAGCCAGTGTATGTTCTCCCATTTCCTTTGTTTTAAGCAAGCCTGTTTCGCGGACTATTTCAGAAATCATTCCTTCGAAATCGTATTGCTCCTGTTCCTGTTCAAGCATTGTTTTTAATGCTAATAATGTCTTTTTGTTTGCTTTCAAATCCTCCGCCTCCCTTCAAATCTCCAAGCGTCTGGAGATTTAGACTAACCCGCTTTGGTTTCAATTGTGACCATCTGGTCAAAAAAAATGTAGTCAAACCAGTTTGTAATGTGACCCCATCTTACATTCCATTCTTTTTGCCAATCATCGCCAAACCTAGTTTTAAGATAATCCTGTTCTGTTTTAATTATGAATACTATTATAGACTTGGCTTCCTCGATGTCGAATAAAGCCACTTTGCCCTGCTTAGATGTTTTCATGTTGATTTTTTGGTGTATAGGTGGATAACTTTTCCCAACAGTTGTTGCTAGATCACCTATAGTTAAACCGTGACGTTTCATGAAACTTTTTAGATTAGTGTAGTTCATGCTTACAGATATGTCCTTCATACAGCACCTCTTTTTCGAATTGTTGGTTGCATTTGTAACCATTATATCAAATCGTGCATCATTGTCAATATATTTTATAAAAAAATATTTACATTCTGGTTGCAATCGTTTACAATGATTATAAAAGTAAAAGAAGGGAATGTTATAAAGTGGAAGTTAAAGAAACGTTTGCGAAAAGAATAAGAGAATTGAGAGAAGATAACGGGTATGGAGTTAGGGAATTAGCGGACAAGATGGGTATTTCTCACTCATCCATTTCACAATACGAGAACCTTCAAAGGACTCCAGATATTGAAACTGCAAAGAAGTTTGCAGACTTTTTCAGAGTGTCAGGTGATTATCTCCTGGGCTTGAGTGATAAGAGAAGATAAGTGGAGGTGTAGTCATGGCAAAATCAAGAAATCCAAAAGGACTTGGTCACTATTATAAGAAAAACAATCTATTTTGTTGGAAATACGTAAGAGACGGAAAGCCTTTGTACCGGTCAAGTAAAACCGAAAAAGGACTCCAGGTTAAAGTAAGAAAGGTAATAGGTCTTACTGTTTCTAATGATAAAACAAAGGTATCTGATTACTTTGAAAACTGGCTTGAAAACATTGTAAAGCCACTAAAAAAAGAAGCTACTTATGAACAATATTATTATATGTATAATGGGCATATAAAGCCATCTATTGGCAATTTTAAAATGGTATCAATAACAAGCACGGACATACAAAAAGTTATTGCCGACATGAATAAAAAAGTGTATGAAAAGAAGGATAAGGATGGAAAGGTAATATCGACAAAAATCGGAACCTCTACAAAAACCATGAAGCATTGCAAAACAGCAATGAGCATTGTGTTCAAAAGAGCTTTTGAAGACGACAAAATAATCCCTACTAATCCTGTAAGAAACATAGTCATACCAGTTAAACAAGCAAAGCCTATGAAAACGCTTAAGACTGATGAACTCGCAACCTTTCTCAAGTCAATAGAAAAATCTAGGTGGATATGGTCAGTTAAATTTGCACTGGTAACAGGACTGAGACGCGGAGAACTCTTAGCCTTAAAATGGACGGATGTAGACTGGGATAATAATAGAATAACAATTGATAAATCTAATAGTGTAACTGGTCTAGGCGATACCAAAAGCAGTAAAATTCATCATGTCCCTCTTTCTGAAATGGGCAAAACATATCTATTTAATCAGATGGACATGCTAAAAACTGAAAAAAATAAAATTACTATAAATGATAACAATACTATCAGGGAAGATCTAAAGGGTATGGATCTATTGATATTTCCAGCCAAAAACGGAGAAATGGTAAAACCTAACACGTACTACCATACTATAGTTAGGTATGCCGAAGGATCAGGAATAAAGGTTCATCCGCATTGTTTCAGGCATACCTTTGTATATAACATGAGAAACAAACTCTCTCTCAAAGAACTACAGGATATATTGGGACATGATGAGAGCACAACCACGCTCGATATATATGGTGATTTGCTTAACGACACAACTGATTCGAAAGCAAAAACAATTGATGAAGTATTCACTCAAATTGACATAGAGATCGAAAAGAAAAGAGCAGCTGCAGCTGATGAGGAATTCAAAATAATAGATTTTGCGGCTCGAAGAAAGGCAAAATAACACCCACTTAAAACCTACTTGGCTTTTATAAAAAGGTCTTTATTTTAGGAATTGGTACCAATGCCAAAAAGTGCTTTGAAGGCCGAATTTATAAAGTTTTTAATACAATTTATAAAGATGTATTTATACACAGTAACTTGGTTCGGGACCAAGAGGCCGGAAGTTCGAATCTTCTCACTCCGACCAAAGAAATAAGCGGCTTTCAGAAAATGAAAACCGCTTATTTTTATACTTACACCCACTTATAACCTACTTGACTATAAAACACCCGCTTTTTTATCCATACAGAATCTATAAACACAATATTCATTATGCGCCATCAGTGCAATAATAACTTCTTCCAATTTGTTATATTCTAATAACTGCTGCTTATTCAAAGTTTTCTTAAAAGAACGCTCGGAATCTAGCACCTGTTTGTTTAATTCATTAGACTTACTATCTTGAGATAAAATGCGCTCACAAGTTTTGCAAATAAAATCATCAACAATTTTCTCCATAGTTACCTCCCAAAATTTAAGTTAAACAAATAGAACACACGTTCTTTTTTAATGATTATATCCTTTTATAATTTCCAAATCAATACCAAAATTAATATTTTCTGACCGCCTCCTTAGTAAACTTACTTACTATTATTGTAAACCCTAGCTTACAATATATTTAATGGTTAATCTTGTTATTTACTCTCTTATATTGCCACGATTTACATAATAATGCAAGTATGGTTATAATCATAACCTTTGCATTTGCCTAAAAATAATTTACATTTACCTATTGACACCCGACGACATCCATGGTATAATTAGCTATAATCTTAATTTGGAGGTGCGGTAAATGAATGTAAATGAAATGATATTCAAGTTTAATCTCAAAAAAGTCGCAAAAGATGGTGTTGTGGGCATCCAGGTTCAAGGCAAGCCAACAGCAAAACAACTGCTCGAGCTCAAAGCTGCAAAGCCCGAAATACTTGCAGAATTAGACAGAAGAGAACTCAAAAAAGAAACCAAAAAACAAGCAGAATTACAAGAAAAGGCAGATGCAAAACAACGGTTACTTTCTGGCGAGGATAAAATCGAGCTTGCCTATCATGACGGAGAATATTTATCTGGTTATTATCCTACAGGAGAAGCCGGAAGTCTACTGAAAGAGCTCGGACTTGCAAAATATGTTGACGGTTGGGGAACTCATGTTAATAAAGAAGTTGTTGACGCTCTCGGAAAAGAATTTACGTACCAGCAAGCAGTTAAATTCGCAAGACCGGCAATGGAAAAGAAAGAAGCTGAGAAGAAAGCCAAAGAAGAGGCTATACAAGCAAAATTCGCTGAAGCTAAAGAAACCGGAAACCCAGTTATGCTACACCATTACATGGATGAGTGCAACAATCCGCATGAAGAGTGCGACCTCGACAGCGTTACAGTATACGCAATGCCAGACGGTACAACAAAAACGACTAGAATGCATACTTGGTAAGGAGGTATAGTTATGGCTTGGTATCGTGGAACATACAGCTGCAGTCACGATGGCTGCACAAATATAATAGGCCCAACCAAAAACAGGCAATGGATTTCCGACAGACACTTTGAAAAGCTCTGCCCTGAGTGTTATGAAAAGCAGGTGCAAGAGCAAAGAGAAAAAGCCAATGTGGAAGCAGCCGAAAAAGCAAAGGAAATGGAATTGCCAGAGTTGACTGGCACGGAAAAACAAGTTGCCTGGGCGAATACCCTAAGGCAAACTTTAATCGAAGGAACGGATAAGCTTGGGAAAAAGGAAATGGAGTGTATTGGTTCAACGGAAAGTGAAAAATACGACGTCCTAAATTATATCATGAGCCAAGCAAAGGCTAGCTGGTTCATTGATAACAGGTCAAGTCTCTTGCTCGCATGGATAGAGAACAGGCTTCCTGAAATCAGAAACAGGAAAGCTGCTGAAAAAGAAGCTCCTATCGCTCATGAAATCAAAAATGAATCTACTGTACATCCAAAAAACGAAATTTCACCAGTTTCGGTTGAAATCAAAGTTACAGACGAAAAAATTACCGCTGCATTTGAGAAAAACGATAAGTTTCGGGAGCTGGTTAAGAAACTTGATTATGAATGGGGAAACGGTTACTGGTTCAGAAAAATTACAAACACAAACGGCCCTGCTAGTGACAGAGCCGCCGAGCTAGGAAATAAGCTTTTAAATGCTGGCTTCCCAATTACGCTTACAGATTCTATTATAAAGGAAAACGCAATTTCTGGCAACTATGCTCCAGAACAAACAAAATGGATTCGTGTAAGGTCAGAAGGAGTTTACGCTGGATGGTTGACTATATGGTGGAAAGAAAAAGATGATCGTATATACAAAAGAGCTCGTAGCCTTCCGGGTTCAAAATGGTCAAGCCCATCTGTGGTTGTTAGAATTGAGCATTATAAAGAAGTTTTAGAGTTTTCGGAACTATACGGGTTCGAGGTTTCGCCAATAGCAACAAAAGCAATCGAAGAATATAAGGAAAGGTTGAAAAATGTTGCAGTTGTTAGTCTGGTGCCGATTCTTCTTTCACCTTCGCCGGACGGGTTGAAGGAAATATTGAATTCAGGAGATGAAATTCTGGAGGATTTGAGGGAGGATGATTAGAATGATGGAATCTAAGTCTTATTATTTTCCAAACGAACGTGCAGCGCTGCCTTATGGGTGGTGTGCAAAACTTATAATCCATGGCGCAGACCACGGATGTATAGGGTTCGAAAGTAAGAAATCAGCACAGGAGTGGCTTGACAACAACCTTAACGCAATCAAACAGGGTAGGATACATCAAGGAGGTACAGTGAAAGAGGCTTACGTATACAAGGAGTAGGAGGAATACATGAAACTATTAACTGAACTGCAGCCACACCAAGACGCAGCTGTCGAAAAACTTTCTAAAATTAAAATAGGTGCCGCATACATGGAAATGGGCACAGGCAAAACCAGAACGGCGTTAGAATTAATTATACGCCGTCTGGTTGCTGGAAAAGTCAATTATGCAATCTGGCTTTGTCCATGCTCTGTAAAGTCGGAAATTGAGGCAGAGATAAAGAAACACGTTGATGGGAAACTACCCATAACCATTGCTGGAATAGAAAGTTTATCGTCCAGTATCAGGCTCAATATTAAGTTGCTGAAGCTGGTGCGGGAAAATCAGGTATATATTGTAGTAGACGAAAGCAACCTAGTGAAGAACCACAGGGCAAAACGTACGGAGAATATTCAGCGTCTGGCCGACCTTTGTAAGTACAAGCTTATTTTAAACGGTACACCAATTTCCAAGTCAGAAAAGGACCTGTTTTCACAATGGCAGATCCTTGATTGGCGCATACTTGGTTATAAGTCTTTTTGGAGTTTTGCGGCAAACCACTTGGAGTATGACACAAAAATCAAGGGCAGGATATGCCGGTGCCTGAATGTTGATTATCTAGTCCGCAAGATTGCCCCTTATACATACCAAGTAAAAAAATCAGAGTGTTTGCAGCTTCCACCCAAAACTTATAAGACCAAATACTTCGAGCTGACAGAGTCCCAAAAATGGCATTATTACAATGTCAAAGATGAATTCCTGATGCAGGTTGATGAATTGGACAGTACAACTATATACAGACTTTTCACGGCGCTGCAGCATGTACTTAGCGGCAACCGGATTATTTCCAAGTACAAGGACCCAATTCGTACAGAGCCATTTTTTAAGGACCCGTTGAAAAATCCACGGATTCAAAAACTCTTGGACCTCGTGAGCCGAACAGATGAAAAGATAATAATATGGTGCAAGTTCACGCATGAGATTCAGGAAATTGAACAGGTTTTGACAAATGAATACGGTTTCGAGTCGGTGGTAACATTTTATGGTGAGGTGAAGCGAAAGCAAAGAGTTGAAAACATTCAGAAGTTTTCCGATTCTGCAAGGTTCTTTATTGCCAACAAAACGTGCGCCGGTTATGGTCTTAATCTCCAGTTTTGCAGCTATGAGATATTTTATAGTAACGATTGGAATTATGCCACTAGGGCGCAGGCAGAGGACAGAGCGCACCGGATCGGACAGATAAATAATGTACACATAATTGATATTTGTGCAGATGGCGCATTGGACGAAAGAATTCTAGACTGCTTGAACAAGAAGGAGGGATTAGTAGAAAGATTCAAAAATCAGATTGAAAGGATGAAAAACGTATCAGCATTAAGAAAATGGATAGATGGAGGGGAAATAGGAGCATGATAAGAATAGGGTATACCCAAACTGAGAAGGAAAACGAAATTCAAGCCTATATCGACTCACATAAAATCAAGAAGACATATATATTTTATTTCAAGAAGTTTAAGCCTACTTTTAATCTCAATATAGAATCTGAATACATAGAATATTCAGATATTGAGATGTATAAGTTCTTCTACAGGCTGCTTGAGGAAATAGATGATAGCAGTCTTGTCGTCATAGATGAGTGTATGAGAACGCAGAATAGAAATGAGCTTATATATAACTGCGCCCATCATTACCTTAATCAGACTGAACATAAAATTGTATTTGAGTACTTCCCGTTCATTAAAAGTAAAGAGGATTTTATGATACTGCTTGACTTTCAGAATAAAGGCAAGTACAGAGGCAAGGGGTTTGAATGGGAATACTTGAAACAAGAAGATACCGAGGTCAAGTATAAACCTATTTTGCTGACTGAAATAGCGATACCGGTAACGGAAGATAATATTTCAAAATATGAGGCCCAAAAAGAAAAACTTTTTGATGAGCTTGGGAATAAGGATCCAGACACAATCCCTCGTAATTTGCACATTTGGACGGGGCGATTTAAGAAAACAGTCATTAGCAGTACCGGCTATTACATCGCCCGTAATAGTAGGTTTAAGCTGCCGAATGTCGTGACTTACAAAGAAGCTGACATGGTGCCGCGTGTTATAATAGATTTTCCACATAGGCGGCTAGATTTTAATGACTACCTAAAAGCGAGCAGAAGCAGAAATATAAAGTTTCTATCTACTGGTCTGCCGGTAGACAACTTCTATAAAAATGATTTTACTGAATGGGTAGAAAGGGTGAGGGAATTTGCTGAAGCAAGTCTATGTAAATAAAGATATATTGACGGCCGCTAGGGAACGGATGATTTATATATTTGATGAGTTTAAAAATATAATAGTGTCTGTGAGCGGCGGAAAAGATAGTACTGTACTGGCACATTTAGCTATATCTGAGGCGCATAAAAGGAATAGGAAAATAGGCATATTCTTTCTCGATGAAGAGGTTGTATATGATAGTACTGTTAACCAAATAGATTATTTAATGAATATATATCCTGAAAATACTATCAGATTGTGGTTTCAGATTGGGTTTAATCTGACTAATTCCACAAGTTACAAGGAAGGGCAACTTAAATGTTGGGAGCCCGGAAAAAGTAAAATTTGGATGCGGAGCAAAAGGCAAGATTCTATTCAGCACAAGCCATGGGCAAAAGAAGTGGAGACTATTAGAGATAAAAATAAAGGATTTGGCTTTTATGACGTCCTTGATAACTTCCAAAATAATAGATTTAATACAGCTTTCTTGGTTGGTTTAAGAGCTACAGAAAGTATGAACCGTTGGCGGGCTGTATCTAAAAATCCAGGATATAAGGATGTGTTCTGGTGTACAAAACTGAAAAACGGAAGTGCATCATTTTATCCGCTGTACGATTGGAACTTTCATGACGTATGGAAATATATATACGATCAAAATATCAAGTACTCAAAAATATATGACTATATGTACAAGAAGGGCATGGGTATGCAGGAAATTAGAGTGTCGAGCCTTATCCATGAGAAATCATTTAAGGCTCTTGTGGAACTGCCGGAATTCGAGCCGAAAACATATGATAGATTACTGAAAAGGATATCGGGGATAAGCATAGGTAATTTATATGGCAAGGATGCTGTAATGATGCGGGCAAGAAAGCTTCCAAAAAATTATAATAGTTGGAGAGAATATCGTGACTTTCTGTTGGCAACCTATCCTGATGCCACAAAAAAGCAAATATTTGTGAAACGTTTCTCGAAACATCTTGATAATAATTATGTAGCGCGTCAACAGTGCAGGCAACTACTACTTAATGACTATGAAAATAATTTGCCAGTCACTAACCAACCAGATCCTATCGAAAAGGTAAAAGAGAAATGGAGGAATTTATTGTGAAATGTATATTATGTAAAAACGAAAGTGTTAAAGATTATTATTTGTGCAGCGAATGCAAAAATAAAAAGAAAGGTATCTCCATAAAGAGTAAAAAGGGAGAAATTAAAATCCCTTGCATGGATACTATTATAGTACCAGTAGAAATGGTTGTTGCTAATAACTACAACCCAAACAATGTTTCTAAAAACAACATGGACCTTCTTGAAGAATCTATTATCAGCAACGGCTTTTGCTTCCCTATTGTTACGATTTGGGACTACGAAATGGAGAAATTTATTATAGTTGATGGGTTCCATAGAGACGAAATTTTCAGGTCATTCTTAGGATCTGAAGAAATAGCAATTATTGTACTAGAGCAAGATACAGCGCAAAGGATGGCAGCGACTGTACAATTTAACAGGGCTCGCGGAGTACATCAAGTAGAATTAATGGGGGACCTGGTTCAGTCTTTAATAAATCAGGGCGTATACGATGAAGAAATAGCGAAAAGGCTAGGAATGGAAATAGAGGAGGTCTTCAGGCTCAAACAAATAACAGGAATTGCTGAGCTGTTCAAAAATCAAACATACTCAAAGTCATGGGAAATGATGGAGGTTTATGACAATGTCTGAATGGAACTACGGTGACGCATATAAAAGACACCCAATCGGATATGATGAAACGGCAATATTTGATGACGGAAGCATGATAAGGGTTCATAATATTTACGATGCGCTTCCTTCAATAATGGAAAATGCAGACATGATATTTGTCGATTCGCCATGGAATCTTGGGAATCTAAATTCGTTTTATACTAAGGCTGGTAGAACTGATTACCAAGATAGCTTCGATAAGTTTTACAAAAGGCTGTTTGGGTGCGTTCGTGAAATCGCACCACACACATGTTATGTCGAAGTAGGAAAAGAGTATTTAGGCGAATTTTTGCTCGAGATGAAGAATCTATATAGATATGTTACGTTTTATAATAGCACATATTATCATAAAAAAGATTCTTTATGCTATGTTGTCAGGGGCAGCAAAAAAAGAAAAAAGTTGCCTCTTGATGGAATGGACGAAGAAAATATTATAAAATGGGTCTGCGCAAACGAAGAGTACAAATGCATTGGTGATTTGTGTATAGGTAGAGGTCTTGTTGGACTTCATGCTTATAAAAACAACCACCGGTTTGTGGGTACGGACTTAAACAAAAAACGGTTATCCGTTTTACTAGAAAAAGTTTCGAACGAAGGCGGCACATACCAAATAGTTAAGAATGGAGCTGATGAAAATGCAAAAGTATGAGGTAGGGAAGTTATTACAAGAAGGAGTTACGCGGTACCAGGAAGGAGTCAAATTTGGCTTCAGTCAATCAGGCGCGGATATGTGTATATTCTTTAATGCACCGAGAGCCAAAGAAATTGAATCTGTCAAGTTAGGTAAGCTTGAAATTGCAATGTATACAAAAGAAGACCTGATTTTCATGTTATTCAAATTTCAAGAACTTCACTGGATGGATGCGCCATACAGCGTCCACATATCAAAACCGTTTGAATTTGAGGATCTGGCTGAAGGATCCGGGTTCGGCTGCACGATATTTCTTGTGGACGCAGGTACCGGAATTATAAAAGCTATACGATATATAGGTTTTTCAGCAGAGTTCTCCAGACGGTTCAAAATTGCAGTTTTAAAGCAAAAGGAACAGCCGTTCGACAAGAATATGTATGACTCGAAAATTCAGGAAGTGTACAAAAATTATAGCACTAGCGATATAGTGCAGCGTGCAGACGCTTTCTGCAAAATAAAGTAAAGGAGAGTACTATGAGTAACACAAATCCGAAGTTAAACTATAGGGTACCTAAAGACGTGACAGACGCGTTTAAAAAGGCTTGCAGTGAGCAGGCGATTGACCCAGGAAAGCTGATTCAGAAATGGATGAGGGAATTTATTGAAAAATCAAGAAAATAACTACTGACACCCAACGACATCCATGGTATAATTAGCTATAATCTTAATTTGAGGTGCAGAATGGATACAAGGGGGATAAATGAAGAACGAGGCTATCTGGGAAAAGATCACGTTAACCAGCTTATAGCCGAAAAGCTTCAGTTGATTCCAATAAATGATGCATACGAGTTAATGGATAATTTGGTGCACGATGGGGAAAACACGGATTTATCTGCAATTTTGACTTTCCAAGAAGCATCTAATATATATGGACTTTCGGACGGCGCAGTACTTAGAAAAGCACAGCAGCGTGGAAGATTTCTAGATGGCGAAGTTAGACAGTCAGGTTCAACCTGGTTAGTAACTCGGGCAGCAATGGAAAGATTGTACGGCAAAAAATAATTTTGTATACTGTCCTATCGGTTACGGGGAGAAGGAAGGTATGTTGTGAGAAAACATAGTTACGACGATGAAGAAATTTTGATATTTTTTTCAATAGTTTTAGGAGTGGCAGTTTTGTTTACTATCGTATGGGGTATATTTTTATTCAAATAATATACAAAAGCCCTCAGTTAATGCTTAAGGCAATTGAATCAGCAAAATGCAAAAAATAATTCGTATACTGTCCTATCGGTTACGGGGAGAAATGGAGATATCATGGGCGAAACTTTTGAAAGTGGAATAAAAGGGTACATTGAAGCAATAGGAGAGGGACAGGAAAGGTATTGGAATGGCTTAAATGCCCCTCAGGAAATCATAAATACTTTACCTCTGTATATTTGTAAAGACAAAGCCACCGCACACAAGGTGGTAGAGGAAGCATTAAAGAAAGGCATAAATTTTATCGTAGGGTACCACGAGCACTTATGTGGAGTTGCTTGTGGAGAAGTAAAGTTTATACCGTTAGGCATACTGCATTACATTGCAGTATGTGGTGCTGTTAAACAGCCTAGATATAGCGCATATTTAACACCATTTGTATATCATTCGGTCGATAGTGTACGTTGGGATCTAGCACATGCAGAAAATTGGGGGATCATGGTATCTCGCAAAGAGGTTATTTGCGAGGAAGATGAAAG
>JBAZIU010000005.1:0-17729 GCA_041651685.1 Minisyncoccota bacterium | reverse complement strand
GTCTTGGAACTTAAACTTTGCAGGGATTTATACCCCCCTACCCATTAAAGCTCTTCCTTGCTGGCCCGTTGCTAATTCCTTTCCGCACATTGGACAATACTTTATATTAAATGTAGCTATAGTGTTGTTATTCTCAAAGATTACAATGCCTTTGTCTTTTCCTTTTCCTAATAAACTCAGTGTTATATTTCTCTCAAGAAAATGAGTATTATTTAGCGACTCGTTTGGACTACAACATATACATCTATCCATAATCATCCTTCTCCCTTCATAGTTTTACGACCCTTAACACTATTGCAATGTATACAGCTGCTTTGATGATTTGACTTTAACCAAAACAGTGGATCATCTTTGCCCTTTGGCGGTTGTATGTGGTCAACACATCTTGCTACATAATCACAACCAGGTAATCGTAACTTGCATATGTGATTACCTGGTTGTTTAAGAAACCATTTACTATACTTTGCCCACTTGCTTGTGTACCCTCGCTGTGCTGCTGATCCTCTTCTATGCTCAGAACTTTGCTGTTTATGCTTATCACAGTATCCCGTTGCTACCAGTTGGCTACACCCTGGATAGCTGCATGGTCGTTTAGGTCTTGTTGTCATATCGATCACTCTTTCGATTTACTATTTCTAATTTCTGAAATAGTTTTACTATTTCTAATTTCTGAAATAGTTTTACTATTTCTAATTTCTGAAATAGTTTTACTATTTCTAATTTCTGAAATAGATTTACTATTTCTGATTTCTAAATTAATTCATTAAATAAATCTTGTAGTTTAACGCCTTTGTTTGGTATTACTTGCACGCACCTATCATCCCATAACTCAATCATTTCGTAATCTTTTGTACATACTATAGGGAGAGCTTTTCCAATATGCTTAATACACCATTTCTCAATTGTCTTCAAGCATTCCCTCTTACTCATAGGTTCTATGTGAAAGCCTACTTCTTGTGGATTGTATGCTCGTGCTGTGAATATCTTTACTTCTTTTCCCTCTGAAATCCATTGTTTTACCCTGTCTACCATCAAAGGTATTGGTTTACCTATGTGGTTTTCGCCTTGCCATCCACTATATTCTGCTAATGTGCCATCCAAATCAACGCCTATCCAGCCCTTCGTATGTTTCATATGTTTACATCCCCCGGTTCCTTAGATTCTAATACAACTTCTATTTTATTTTCACTATTCAGCCTTATATCAGTTAGAAGCATTCCTCTATTAATGTTTACTTGTAAGCAAGCCACTTCTTCTGGTGTTGTCTTATTCTCTATTGTCATTATCCCTCTTGTTATTATTTCTGTACTTATTTTCATAATTATTCGCCCCTTCGATTTTACTTGTATAAACTTAGTGTAGCCTAATATACGCATTTACCGTATGCGTTACAACGCTGGGGTCTTTTACACCGCCGCGCAGGATTCGAACCTGTATTTAACGTTACTTATCAGGCTACTAAACTTGTATAAAGCCTTTATCAATTAAGGAGTTGCAGGTGCTTGTATTGAACATGTATAAAATAGATTTGCTATTTCTAATTTGCAAATTAGTTTTACTATTTCTAGATTTACTATTTCTAATTTCTGAAATAGATTTACTATTTCTAATTTGCAAATTAGTTTTACTATTTCTAATTTCTGAAATAGATTTACTATTTCTAATTTCTGAAATAGATTTACTATTTCTAATTTCTGAAATAGATTTACTATTTCTAATTTCTGAAATAGATTTACTATTTCTAATTTCTGAAATAGTTTTACTATTTCTAATTTCTGAAATAGATTTACTATTTCTAATTTCTGAAATAGATTTACTATTTCTAATTTGCAAATTAGTTTTACTATTTCTAATTTCTGAAATAGATTTACTATTTCTAATTTCTGAAATAGATTTACTATTTCTAATTTGCAAATTAGTTTTACTATTTCTAATTTCTGAAATAGT
This sequence comes from Minisyncoccota bacterium, assembly GCA_041651685.1. Lineage (GTDB taxonomy): Bacteria > Patescibacteriota > Minisyncoccia > Minisyncoccales > Minisyncoccaceae > UBA2211. Next base: position 15,782 of record JBAZIU010000005.1, on the reverse strand, counting down.
TTTACTATTTCTACAAATAGTACATCTCATATATAAGGTATAAATCAGAGGTTTTGTAACCCATTAAAGGGTTACACTTTTAAATATTTTTTTAATTTTATTAATTCTTTTTGTAGCTGCCCTTACTCTTCTGCTAACACTCATCTTGCTAATACCAAGTAATTGACCGATTTCAGACATCGTCATGCCATCAACATAATGCAATATCATTATTTCTTTCTGCCTATCAGTCAACTGTGTTTCGATTATGGCCTTAACGATTTGTTTCATCTTTTTACGCTGCTCATCATTATTAGAAGAATGAGTGCCGAAAGGATCGCTATATGTATTTTCATGACTCTCATAATGTTTCTGCATATTAACCTCCCGGGGTCAGGCGTAATTTTGGCGATTTATCTTTTACGGCAATTTTTTGGCGGTATTTTTTTTCGCTTTCTTTGTATTTTTCGGATTTTCGGTATTCTTTTTGGTATTCTTTTTGGTATTCTTTTCGGTATTCCTTTTCGGATTGGCGGTATTCTTTTTGGTATTCTTTGTATTTAGGATTTATATAATACTTAACTGATGTTTCCGAAATATTCACAATATTACCTATCATCGCATAACTCATTCCAGCTTCGCGCAATACCTTCATTTTCGATATTGTCAACTCATCCATATATCACCAAGTAAATTTAATATTTTATTAATTTCATCTTTTGCTTTGACGAATTCTTTTTTCGCCTCGTCCTTTTCTATTTTTGATAAGTAATATTTTGCGACTGGAATTTTTGAGCTTACGAAGGCAGTAATATCTATCATTATGGCATTAAATTCGCCAATGTTCTTTTTGCCTGAATTTTCAATCAATAAATCCTTTTTGGCGCAAACATCGGCAAGGTTATTGATTTGCTTTACCAATTTACCCTTTTCTGATTTCAGGAAATCATTTTCTTTTTCAAGGCTCTGTAGTTCAGGTAATATCTCATCCTTTTCTTTTTTAAGTTTTGTATATTGTTTTTTAATATCTTTAAGTTCTTTAAGGGTTTTAATTTCACCATTTTCAACCTTTTGTTTAAGTTCTAATGGAGTATCTTCTTTGCCAAATTCTAAAACAAGCCCTTGTGGTAATAATTTTAACGAGTCCTGGTTTTTCTCAACAATTTTAAAATAGTCAATAAGCCTTAGAGCTAGGCTCTTGCTTATACCCATGCTTGCAGTCCATTCATAAAAACTAGTGCTGCTGGTATCTTTTAGTTTCATCTTTACTTCGCTTAATATTCCGCCTACATCATAACGGAATGAAACTAAAGCAGATTTAATTTCTGACTTTTTACGTTCTAAATAATCCTGCAATTCTTGGCTTATTGCTGATTGCTCGACCTTTTGTAAAGTATTTTCAATCATAAATTTATCCTCCTCAATCTTTATATCTAGGCTCGCTGTATATAAATCTTTGGCCCTTGCGTTTATTCATGCTATAATCTGGACTGCGGTACCAATATAGATCATAGTAATGATAGACTTCTCGGGCAACATCGACCAGATCGAATTTCATATTGACTAATGGCCTTAACCTGATTTTGATTATAGCGATCTTTTCTTCATGTTCTGCTATCTGTACAGCAAATCTTTCCTCTTCTTTTGCTGTCAGGGATGCAAATTTTCTTCTTGGTATGTTTAATTCTATTTCGCTTTTTTCTTTCTGCAACTCACTAATCCGCTTATTTAGCAGTTTCAACGACGTATAATATTCTCGAGACATTTCTTTCATCGTTTTCAATCTGCATCCCCCCCATTTTAAATCTCCAAGCGTTTGGAGATTTAACCGACAATTTCTTTTATTTCCTTTAGGTCCTCAATTAAGGCGTCAAGGTCTTCCCATGGTATACCGATTTTAAATGCACCGCTATAACATATTGCAAAATTATCTGATAATAGGTCATATTCAAAACCGATAGCCGATTGAGATATCAGGCTTTTAGGTTTAAGTTTCAGCCTTTCCGCCTTTTCAGGTGTCTCCATGGTAATTCCTATTGGTTTTGCCTTACATTTTCTATTAGGTTCAATGCAAATTGCACCAGTACATGCGCCAAAATTTTCAAGCGGGCATATATCAATTGCATATTCGTCGGTTTTCTCAGGCTCTTTATAATCAACCGTTGTATTTTCTTTAGTCTCACAACTATCAGTTGTATTTTCCTGCGCTAGCTTTTCTTTTATCTTCCAAAACCTTATCATATCCCGTACTTGGGTATTTTTCAGGTTATATTTTTGTGCAATTACGCCCCACGCCTTTACGTTAGTGCCATGTTCCTTGCATTCTTCTAATAGTTGCTCTGTCGTTATTGGTAACATTTTCATATCTGTTATCCTCCTTTTTATTTCGATCCCTTATTTTATCGCCAGACTCTAATCTTACCGGCTTTTTAAGTCCATTTGGTTGTACCCTGTTGTACCTTTCAAGCTCCTCAGGTGTCAACTTTGTTGTTGTAACTGGCCCATGTGTTCTGTCTTGGCCAGGTATTATCTTCCATCCACCCCTGTAATTTATTCCGGAAATCACATTAATCACCTCCAGGTAAGTCAAAATTCCAGAAACCTTGCTGACCTTTGGCCGGTATTGGATTATCTAATATTTTTACATCTTCTAAAATCCAAGCGTATCTTCCTGGAGTATAATCACCAAACGATAATTCATTTCCACTTACCTCTATTAGGCTGTTTTTTGACTCAATAAAGGCTGTCATAATTACCTCTCCGTCTCGTTTTACAGGACGAATGCATCTGATTTTACAGCAATCAACCAGATTGCAAGTTGCAATTATCATCCCTTTCGTGAATTCTATTTCTTGTGGGTGTCCAAATGCATATGTCTTTACTTTAAGGTTTTTATCCGCATATTTTTCAATAAGGACTTGCCAAAAAGGAAAACCTTTGCAAATTTCTTTTGCATATGTCGGAATGGTTTTACTCGCATGTATTGCCAAAGGTCCGCGATAATTTGTTTTCCAAGACCTCGTTTCAATTTTCTTTTCGCCGAGAGCTATAAGTGAAGTCCAAGGCTGAATTACTGTAATTGCTTTCATTCAGAGTCACATCCTGTTATCAAAGTTTTATAAATATCTGTCAGCATCATGACTATATTTGCAACATCAGCACCTTCGGACAATATAAGAGTTTTATCATCTCGGAAAACAGCCCTATGGAATTCGTGTAATTCTTCAAAGAGTTTGTCAACCAAATAATTAGTGGTACATTCTTTCCATCCACCCTTATGTTCATTTTCCTTTAACTTTTTTTCCATTGCTTGAGCAAATACTATTACTTTCGGCCGTAAATTGCTCAAATTCTTAACCTGTTCAGGATATAATCCGCTATCTTCATAATCCGAAAGTCTCTGAAAAGATTTTTGAACAGGGCAGCCTTTACAATAATTATCTTGATGACTCTCACAGAATTCACCACATTCACTTTCACCACAGCTTTCACATAATGCCTTTAGTGTTGTGGAATCTGTTATTGCACTCATTGTTGTTAACCTATTATATTTACTCATTTAGCCCACCTCCGCATATTTCTTATGGTATCGCTCAATATATTCCTTCTGTGAAGCAGAAAACAAGTTTTCAAAAGGTTTCACCCAACTTTTATACTGGTTTTCAACCTTTTCGACTCCTTGCTGCAACTCCTGCTGTTTTTCTTTTACCTCTATCAGCTGCAATTCTATCTGCTGCACTCTGAATTCAATATTTGATGTCGGCGCTGGTGTTGATGTTGATGTTAATATCACTGCCTCTGGTTCTGGGTTCAGTAAACAGTATAGCCCTATAATTACTGACGCGATTATCAAATATGTAATTAATGTGAAGATCGGCGCTTTAGACTTTGCGGCCTCTATCACTACCTTGGGCACTTTTGGCGGAAATTTTGCACTCATGATTTGTCCTCCGGTTTTCTGAAAGTTCTGATTTTTCTTAGTGGAAATGTCTGCCTCGGTGGATTTGCTGACTTTGGTTGCCATGTAATTATTCCACTGATTAAAATTCCAATATCGTTATATTTGCATGTATCACACTTGCTGCCCATCCTTATCCCCTCCTATGCCCCTTCTCCTACGTTATCTATACCATTCGCTATCATGTGGTTTTATATTCACGCTTGATGGTCTGTACTTAGGCCTTTTGTATTTTCTATTTAAATCATCTACATTTATTCTTGTTGGTTTAAATTCTGTACATGATTCACAAGGCCCTTGTTTTTCACATTCTCTTACACAATGTTCATTGCCTTTCATCCTTACACCTCCTATTCTACTTACAGGTAAATAGTAGAATCACCTTTACACGGCGACTTATAAGCTGATTTATATTGACTATATTGTATTAGTGCTAGCTTTTTGTATTTCATAGCCTCACCCCTTATATGTGTTCTTGGTGGTATCTTTCAATACTTGTAAACTTGGTATACTGTCCTTGCCAATTAAGTTCTATCGTCCCAGTTGCGCCGCCCCTATTTTTCGCAATAATGATTTCGGCTATATTTTTCTTTATAGAATCCTTGTTGTAATAATCGTCTCGGTATATGAACATTGCAACGTCCGCTGCTTCCTCCGATGCTCCAGTCTCTTTCATGTCTGATAACATTGGCCTTTTATCCTGTCTTTTCTCGCAGTCCCTGTTGAGCTGCTGAAGTAAGATTACAGGGCAGTTCATTTCCCTGGCTAATCGTTTGAGGCTCCTTACGTTTTCTTCGTGTTCGGTGCTATCTCTATTGCTTTTGTTTGGCCTCCACATTTCCGTAAGATGGTCCACAACTATTAGCCTTAGATCTCCAAGTTTGTTTTTGATCCTTCGACACTTGGACCGCATTTCACTTGACCTCATATGTGGCGTATCATCAATTGCAAGCTTCCCATCGTATATTTCACTTGAAACCCTCGTTATCTTGACCCAGTCCTCATCGGATATATTTCCAAGCTTAATCTTAGTATTTTCAACCCTTCCCCATCCCGAAAGCATTCGGTTAATTATGGCCTCTTTCGGCATTTCCATAGAGAAAAATGCGACTGGAAGCTTTTTAATGCATGAGGTGAAAGTAATTATATTTTCCGCTAGAGCTGTTTTTCCCATTGCCGGTCTTGCTGCGATAAGAACTAAATCGCCATTTTGTAAACCTCCAAGCATATTGTCAATATCGCAAAATCCTGTTATTAGTCCCGTTATTTTACCTTTGTTCTTATACCGCTTTTCAAGCTCATTAAGTGTGGTAGTAACCGCTTCACTTGCCATGCAAAAATTATTTTGCTGCCTGTCATTGACAGAAAGTATGTCTCTTTCTGCATTGTCTATAATATTTAAAACATCCTCATTTTCGTAAGATGCCTTCAGTATAGCGGATGCTGTTTTAATTAACTTCCTGCGCTTGGAGCACTCCGAAACTATGTTTGCGTAGTGTATAACATTAGCTGTTGTTGGTATTCCATCCGTCATGTTAACGAGAACTTCAAGGCCTCCAACCTGTTCGGCGGTTCCTCTGGTTTTCAATCTTTCTGATACTGACAAATAATCTATAGCTTCAAGGTTATTGCTCAGCTCGGATATTGCAGCATATATTTCCTTAAAGTCCTCTCGGTAGAAGTCCTCAGGTGCAAGTAAATCGAGCACATCAATAACGATGTCGTTATCAATCATCATTGAACCCAAAACTGCTTTTTCAGCATCTACATTTTGAGGTGGTATGTACCCTAGTGCGTTCATTGGCTACCCTCCGAGTAGTTTTTTTCAAGAAACAATCTATACTCTTCATCGTCATCAGGTGGTTTAAAAATTGGATATTGTTTTATTTGAGTTGGCGGTGAATTATTTTTAATATTACTTTTAACGCCGTTCTTAAAATTTTCCTCCCTGGCCTTGAATTGCTCCAAGGTTTTAGCATTATCAAGAAGGCAATTATTAAGAATGCCTATTGTATATTTCCACCTTTTACCCTGCCTTGCCGTCTCCTTGATAGCCTCTATAATAACATCAGGTTCAATACCATCATCGAGAAAGTGTCCTACGTCTTCAGCTGGCGTTTGCGTCATTAATCCGAGTGAATTATCGTAGACCTTTTTAATATCTGAAAAACCTGTTTTTAAAATATCAAGTTCCGTGGAATTTTCACCGCTAGCACCTAAATCTTTTGAAGGTGAAGGTGAAGGTGAAGGTGAAGGTGAAGGTATGTTTTTCCGCGATTCCTCGCGACTTTCCGCGCTAGTGCGCGAGTTTGCGCGACAATGCGCGCAATTTTCCCATGGAGCATTTACCGGAATAGGGCATCCTGACCCATCTTCAAGCCTTTTTGATGCTCTTATGTACGGTTGATATTTATAAAATTTGCATGGTTCTATTGCAATGAAATTTTTATTACCTACTGAATACTTGAAAACTAATCCAGCATTAGCAAATAAATCAATAGCAGAAATGATGTCATTTTTATCAAAGGGAAATGATGGGAATAATTCTAATTTGATTTTCATAGGTGAAGTTATTTCCATTCTTCCCCAATCATCAAAACCAGTTATAAACCATGGCCACATTAATGCAGCTGTTATATTTTCTCCTGCTATATCTGCAATGTCTTCATCGGTACCCATTGCACTTGACACATATCTTTTTCTTGCCATTTTCCTTCAGCTCCCCCTTAAGCAGTTGCCCTGTCAAACATTGTAATCTGTTTATATTTTGGTTTTTCTTCTGCCTTTACCTTAACCGTCGGCGTGTATTCTTCTTTGAAAAGCGGCACAACATCCACATTGTAGTACTGTCCCATCAATTCAACCCTGCTAATTAATCCTTTGGCATTAAATGCCTCCGATATCTTCTCAGAGTACCGAGCCTTGATAAGATAAGTATTATAATTAGCTATGTTATATTGCTCATCCCCTATCTCAATAACTATTCTGCTATTTGCAGGCGCAAGGTCGAATTTCTCCGGACGGTCAATATAACATTTGTCCTCAATTAATTCGGTCTCATGAGGTATACCGAGGTTATCAAACAAAGTTTTAAGCCTTTCAACCTGTTCAGCTGACAAATCATAGGAATAGCTATTCTTTGCCCTAGCCTTAATTGCAAAAAGCCTGTCATAGCAGGATAAATATAATTCTTTACTTTCCATAATCATCTTTCCTTTACTAGATCCCAATATTTTTGCTTATATGTTTTTGATTCTTTAATTGAAAGATCCAATAATTTATTTAAGCGCTCCACTACGGTCGGATTATTGCTTTTTATAACTTTTTCTGCCTCTCTGTACAAACAGCGTATCAAAGAATCTTTCAATACCTGTTCATCCACTCCAAGTTCCCTATGCTTCGCTCTCTTTTCGCACGTTTCGCCGATGTAAACACCTATGTCTTGTGGTATTTCGCTATATACTTGGTCATATAGCTCATGGGGCATAACGTAGTAATTGTAATTACCCACGAAGGTATTGTGCGCCTTGCTGTGGAAATCCGGCTTAGACACCTTAATTTCGTAGCAGCGCCACACTCCCTTGGTGTCATAAGTAAGGTAGTCCACTCTCTCCTTACCGAACCATCCTATCGTAACCTCGAAGCAGCAAAACACACCCTGCTTTCGTGTAGCTTCCCATATTTTGTTTTCGAGTTGCAAAGTTAAATCCGTTTTGCCCATCGGCCCATCACCTTTTCTCAATAATTTCCGACCAATTTATAACCAACGGAACGTCTGGTTCCCGTGGTATTGCCGCCATACATTCAGTACAAAATTCATGCGTCTGGTTGTTTACTCTTGGATCCGGTCGACCACACTTGATACATTTTCGATGTATACATTCTTTTGACCGTATTTCCTCAAGTCCGCCGAGAGGGTGCAACTGGCCTTGTATCTCGCAGTAAAACTCTCCAGTGCCCTCAAAAACATGCATACTTCCGATATTCACACAGAATCCGTCTTCGGTGCAGTGATTACATTCAATACATTTCATAGCGGCCTCCTCAATTCACTTGCTTATTATTTTCAATCCACCCGCACACATCATTGTCTACGAAGTATTCTGCTTCCATATCAAAATTAGCCCATTCATACATGTCACAGTCGCCTTTTCCGTTTCTATAGATGCATTTTTCATTTTGGCACTTCATAAGGCTCACCGTCCTTTCAATCAAACCGAAAATGCTGCCTATCAGGATTTTCCTTGAAATACTTTCTAAATTGCTTTCGAAGTTTCCTAAAAGTCTTACTTTTAGGTATTCCTTTTAGATACTTATAAACATGTGCCCATCTTCGGGTGTCTACACTAACTTTTCTTTGTAATTTATTCAATTGAATCACCATCATTTTTTTGTAGTGGCAGCAGGCCCGAAGGCCCACCACCTATATAAATTAATTAAGGGGCTTGCATTTCATCAAGAAACTGACTTGGCATACTCATATATCCGCCGCCGTGTCCAGCGTCTACATTTTGTGTCCTGCAAATATAAAGGTTTCTTTTTGCTCTAGTGATAGCGACATAAAATAATCGTCTCTCTTCCTCTATATCTCCGCGCCGTGAAGGAAAACATCCTTGATTCATCCCGGCAATAAACACAGATTCGAATTCAAGTCCTTTGGCAGCGTGAACAGTCATAAGTTTTACTTTGTTTTGCTTCTCGATAAGTTTTTCCTGAATATCACGAAGATGCAGCCATTTCAGGAAAGCAGAAACTGAGTAATCTTCTCCAAGGCTTTTTTGAATCTCTGCCCAGTTCATGAGTTTGTTTTGAGCTTGGTTGATGTCCTCACCTTTGCTGAATTTTCTGCCCTGTTCGGCGTATAAACCCATAAGGTCGAGGCGCGCGGTAAGCTGATTAAACATAGCAAGAATTCCGGAATCTTCTGCATCCATAAATTCTTCAAAAAGACTCATCAAGCTTGAAAATTCAGTTGTGGTCCCGTGAAATTCTGGAAGTGCTTCACACAAGCTACATTCGTTGTCAGTAGCAATTAACTGCAACTTTGCTAATTCCATAGATGTAAATCTGGGCTCAGGAAAGTTGATGGCCTTCTTAAAAGCGTGGTCATCTTTCGGATTAACCAACAATTCTAAATAAGCAAGTAGATTCCGGATATCATCCTTCTTAAACACGTCCTCTGTTGCATTTACCAGCTCCGAAGGAATGCCATATACATCCATAGTTGCCTTTATTGCCACCAATTGCTTATTTGTCCGGGTAAGGACGGCAATGTCAGAATACTTGCCGTTTACATACGCAAGGGTGGCACTGGCTATTATTTTTGCTTCCTGTTGAACATCCTCAAGAACATCGATAACGGGTTCTTCACCCTCAACGCTGCTAATCAAAACCTTTTCTGTTTGGGATACATTGTGCTTGATTAACCTGTTTGCAGCTTCAACAATCGGCCGTGTGGACCGATAGTTTTGCTCCAACTTGATAGTCTGCCATTCGGGGCTTTTTGACAGCATCAATATTATGCTGATGTCTGCGCCTCTCCATCCATAAATTGACTGATTGTCGTCACCAACCACAAATAGATTCTCTGGATTAATAAGAGACACGATTCCCCACTGTAGCGTATTTGTATCCTGCATTTCATCAACAAAAATGTGGCTGTATTGGTTTTGTAGCTCCTTGCGAATATCCTCATTATTCTCGAGCAGACGATAGACATTATCAATCAATCCATCAAAATCAAAAGCATTATTGCGCTTCAGATGGTATTGATAGTCCTTAATAACCTTAAGCTCTTCTTGCGCTATAGTAGCAAAATCTCCGTTGATTGCCTTGTCAATATCGTATATACATGGCAATACTTCCTGCACCTTTTTCAAGGTAGTTTTATACTGGTAGTCCTCAATAATTGTCGTAATAATACTCGCGCAATCGTCCTGGTCGTAAATACTGAAATCAGCATCATATCCAAGGCGTGCGCCGTATTGCCTTAACACCTTCACGCAAAACGCATGAAAGGTATTACAAAATAATTTACCACCCTCAGATTTGCCAATAAGCTTTATTACACGCTCTTTCATCTCCTTACCCGCTAACCTCGTGAAAGTTAACGCTAACATGCTGCTACAGCTGACACGGTTTTCATGCAGAAACGCAATCCTAGAGGTAAGTGTTTTAGTTTTTCCGGTACCAGCTCCAGCCAGACACAAAATTCTTTTATGTTCTGAAGTGACCGCTTCAAACTGTGCTTTGTTCAACCCATCAGTTATCATTAGTACACCCCCAGATCCCAGATTTTGAATCCCATGTATTCGTCGCTGAAATCACCGCAATCGGTGAGGTTGATAACACCCGAGATTATGATATTATCCAACTTATCGCCAATGATATTGAGACCTTCAAAAAGCCTAACGATATTCCCATAATCAAGATTTTCAATATTGTCTATCATGAGTATCTTGAGCCTGGGATTGTTTCTTTCGATGATTACGACTATCAGGGCGATAAGCAACATTAACTTCTCACCTGTTGAAAGAGCGTCGAAGTTTAATCTTTCCTCTAACTCATTCACCCAACCGAACTGAAATATTTCCTTACCTGTATCAGACTCGGTGGAAAAGAAAAATTGTTTTGCGGGACCCATAAGTACATCGAGTTTTTGTTGGATATCAACCTTGATAGGATTCAGTATCGACTTAACAATCTCTCCCTGAATTCCTTTCGGTCCAAGTTTGTCGGCAATCATCTTGTAACAGTCTGCATAATGCGCCGCTTGTTTTGCATCAATCATACTTTGCTGAAGGTTTGAGAGAGTAATTTTAGCCTTGTTCTGCGACTCAATTTTAAGTTTGAGCTCACGGATCTGGACCTCAAGTCCGGATTTTTGCTTGGTGGCAATTTCTAAATCAACGATGGCGTCAACTGGTTCAGCTTCAAGAGTCGCTATTTTCTCATAGAGAATGTCGATTCTGGCCGACTTATCCGCTTCAAAATTCTCAGCGTCGGAAATCCTTCTTTCGATACGAGTAATCTCAACACGTGTATCGTTATTGAGCTTTGTTTCCTCAGTCTCTTTCGCATAAGTATTTTTAATTTCGGTTTCAGCTTGAACAATGGAATCCCAGAGGTTGTTGCGTTTTCCAATAGCCTCATTTGCCTTTTCGACTGACTCATTAACCGAGGCTTTGAGAGATACTAGCTTCACGCGTGTATCCTCTATGTATTTGGCCGAGTCTATTGCACATTCAATTTTTGCATCAATTACGCAATGTCCAGAATTAGCAATAATGGCGTCACGATTTTTTATGAGAAATTTTATCTCAGCGCTTTCTTTGGATATGGTTTCCTTAAAGTTTTCTATTTCTGTATTGGCCGCTGCGTGTTCTTCTCTGAGAGTTTTGATGGTCTCGGTTAACTCTTGACGCCTATAGTAATAACTGATTATATTTTTAAGCTCAGCGCCTTTGGTTTCTAAGAGTGTTTTGAGCTCATCGACATTTTCACACTTATCAGCTGTTGTTTTTTCCAATTCAACTTTTAAAGCTGCAATTTCAACATTTTTCTTGTCCATAGCTTTTTTCTTTTCAGTGTCGGCCGCAATCTGTGTTGAAATTTCAAGCAACTTTGTCTGGAGTTGCTCAAGCTCATCCTTGTTATTTTTTATACCTCTATCTGTCTGCTCCAACTCATTTTTAATTTCAGATAACTTTTTCACGGCACCTGCAGAGTTTACCTTGTCTTTTTTCCATGCGGCCAATTGCTTTGAAACATAATCTATCATTGCAGTCAATCCGGCCTGAACATCGAACCGAACTGGGTACATGGCTATTGTTTTGTTTATAACATCAAACATGATGGAATATTTGTCCGGATTGCTGTCTTTCATGGCAAATGTCAAAAGCTCATCCTCGAGATATTTTGCTATAACATCTTTATTCCACGAATCCGCCGCAACTGGAGACATCGAATAAAAAAAGTCTCGACGTTTCGAGTCCGACAGCGATAAAAATTCATTAAAATCAAGCATCACGGGGAAACTCCCTAGTTCATCGATAATCCTTTTTTCCTTGTCAGAATTCAAACGCTCGCCCATCGAAGGGCTGACATCGATTTCCTGAGAAATTGAAACGTCCTTCAGGAAAGTTTTTGGGTTCTCCTTCTCGGACCGCGTGAAAGTCCTGGACATTTCAAAATCATCCAACTTTATACCGGCAGTCATTATATCACTAGAGGAAAGTTTGAAAGTATCTTGTGCCGTCCTTCCACTACCAGGTACATACCCCAGCATTGCCAAACCGATCGCTTGACTCCGGGTTGTTTTCCCAGAACCATTTTTACCTTGAATGATGTCTCGGCCGGTTAACTTTTGGCGGCAGTTCTGACCCTTTATGTGCTGCATTATAATTTCTTCTATCCTCATTTTGCAGCCCTCCCAATTTCCTCATTCAACAGCTGCAACGCCATTTTGTACTGTGGTTTTTTCAACTTATCAACGGAAGTTTTCATGTTCTTTTTCAGGATCTCCGCTGCTTTTTCAACTCCCAGACTTTCGACTGCTTCCTCAATTTTTTCAATAAGTACATCATATTCCCGTTCATCCTCAAAACTCATTTGCTCGGGTTGTGTATCCGGCTGACTTTCTGTCTCCTCTTCCTGGACAACAACTTCCTCCTCATCAGTCGAGGCTACAACATCCTCATCTTCGACAATATCAATTGCTTCGGTGTAATGAATCTTTTGGCCGTCCATTGTTATATCATCGCCCTTATCAACCTGCTCGGCTAATTTTTGCAATTCATCTTCCGAAAGGTCACAGGTCCAACCTACAACTTTTACTTTAGCAGTCCTTTTAGGTGCTAAACCTTGGGGTTGAACGTACATTCGTGAAAAAGCGGCGTGTTTTTTGAGACAATTTCGCTCAACGATTGTTTGGGCCTTCCTCTCGGCAAATAGGCAATTCTGACTGTATGTCTCAAATGCCTTAAAAACTTCTTTGTTGTCGAAGTTTACCCATAGTCCGGCATCGTCATAAAGTGAAAAGAATTGACCATTCACAAAATCATCTTGAGTAAGTGATCTAATATTACAAAGTCTTCCGGCCTTTGTATCATCCTTAACTTTTTTAATAAGGTCGGCAATAAGATATTGCCCTGGATTGTATTGCAGAGTACTTGAAACCATGGAAATATTACCCGTTGGACTTCTCCCGATAGAAACTTTTCTAACCCACACGCCCCGTATAACATTGTTCTTATCCCTCATTATGTAAGGATTTACAACGACGGTACCGTCTTCAAGTTTAAGTGACTTAGGTGTTATTATTGAAACACCCGCAATCTGATTCATTTTTAAGTAACCAATTGCCGTGATAGGATATTTAGAAGGTATAGTTCCGTACCCTTTAATTTCATATATTTCGCTCAATTCTTCAGAAAGAGTGACGGCTCCAACCACAGCCTTTACTCCTCCTGATGCGGTTTTTCTTAAAAATACTTCACCGTCCCCTAAAATGGCTATATTCTGACGTTTCATAAGCTCAAGTTGCGTTTTTAACTGTTCGATTTCTAGATTTTTTGATTCTATGATTAAAATTTCATTCGACATTGTTTTATCTCCTCACATATTTTTACTTAGATTTACGGCCCTCGTTGGCAGACCGTAAACCCTGCATGCATTCGTTATATAATCCAGTTATACTGGTAATTCAATACAACTAACCTTTTATATTAATCATCTGTCCTTGCTCCGCATGCCAGCACGCCAACGAGATTGTATACAATAACGCTCTAATATGCTTCATCGCAAGGATTTTATGTGGGTTTTGATTTTAACTGCTCTATTTCTTTTTCCAAACGCTTGACCTTTGGCCCTGCCTCCCTAGTGCAATCAATCAAGTCGCTCCAAAAGTCAAGGGCTTCATATTTTTCGTTCAATTTTTCAATCAGTTCTGAGTTCATAATTATGCCTCATTGTGGGGTTTTGGTGCCATTGCAAACACATCAATTTCCTTGCCATCTTCCGAAATTACAGTATCTCCCTTACCGCATGTACCAAAAAAGCCATACGCTGCCCAATTACATCCATCTTGACCTTCTTTTGGAGATCCTTTACCCGCAAATCTTCCTATGCAACTTTGATAAGAATCGTTTACATCTGCTCCAGCATCTAAAAATTCTTGCACAGTTGATACTTTTCCACATGCAGGGCAAACAAAAGCCCAATTCTTAGTGTCTTTACCAAACCGATTCCGTAATTCATTTAGCCATTCTTTTTGAGTATATTTAGCCATCTCTTGACCTCCAATAAAATCCATTGTAAAATGGATTTAAGATATTTTTTATTTAGCCGCTTTCGAAAGCGGCTTTTTTATTTTTCTGAAAACCATGTGATTCCCATGTCCAGCTAAAAATTGTATACCGAGAAATTCACAAAGATACCTCTGTTCGTCATCGTCGAGCTGTCTGAACTCTCTAAATGTCATTCTCATAGAAAATTACCTCCTCAAATCGTCTCTGCAAATAGAACAAACGTTTTGACCCATAAACTGTCCTTGACAAATGTTTCCGCAGAAAATACAACCCGGTTCGTACTTCTTTAGAATTATGGTTTCGCCATCGGTAAAAATTTCTAGCGGTGTGCCCTCCGGAAGTTCTAATGTGCCCCTTAACTCGATCGGCAAAACCACTCTTCCTAGCTGGTCAACTTTCCTTACAACTCCTGTTGCTTTCATAAACTTTTTCCTCCTGTAAATTTATTCTTTACCGTTCCGCCGCACTCGTCACAGTCTCACCTCTTTCGAAGCTCTCCAATTATTTTTGTATAAGCTTAATTACGATTTCGCCACCATAGCTGTTTTTTGTGAGTTCAACAAACTCATTAACCGTGAATATGTCATTCTCAAGGTCTATGCCTTTTTCTTTAGCGAAATGCTGCCTACCAAATAAGCAACTACCTGTTAACCTGTTATGCCAATCAAAAAATGTTTTTGCAGGGTATTTGTCGATAAAGTTAAATTCCGACAAAAACATTTCTATTCTTTCTTCTTCCGACATATCATCAAACATCTTCTCACATAGTGATTCTTGGGCTTCTTTAAGTGTGCCACCATGCGCAAAATAATTATCTCGTTTGATTATAAAGCATTTTTTAAAGGTTAAATCATTATTAATAATAAAACCTTTTGCTATATTATTTCTGATTGAAGTTATGGCAGTAGGCGTATCGTCAATATCGTATAACTTAATGCCGTTAAAAGATTTAATACCAGAGCCAGAGCCATCGCCATCGCCAGAGCCATAGCCAGAGCCATCGCCATCGCCAGAGCCATAGCCATAGCCAGAGCCAGAGCCATAGCCATAGCCAGAGCCAGAGCCAGAGCCATAGCCATAGCCAGAGCCAGAGCCAGAGCCATAGCCATAGCCATAGCCAGAGCCAGAGCCATCGCCATCGCCATAGCCATAGCCATCGCCATAGCCAGAGCCATAATTTGTTTTTAGAAAATCAAAAACATTTACATCTTCCATACTTTCACCGCCTCGATATTGGCAATGGCTTCTTCTGTGCATGGTATAATCTGTATCACTCCCGTAATCTCTATTTCCGAAACTACAACAGTAAATTTACATTCGTTAGGTCTTTTAGTTCCTTCCAATGCAAGTTGTTCAATTGCTGCCGCTCCCGTCCAATAGAACAGCTTTCTAACATTTTTCATTTGTACTTCTGTTCCATTTTTCTCGACTAACTCTCCAAAAAATACTCCAGCTCTGTCTGTTCTCACAATTACTTTTGCCATATTATTCAATCTCCTTTTTATTTTTATTTTAGTTCCGATTACATCACGCATTCA
>JBAZIU010000004.1:0-27851 GCA_041651685.1 Minisyncoccota bacterium | reverse complement strand
GGCTAAAACTCAAAGGAATAGACGGGGACCTACACAAGCGGTGGATCACGTGGCTTAATTCGACAGTAAGCGAGGAACCTTACCAGGGCTTGACAAGGTAGTGAAAGCTATAAGAAATTATAGCCCACCCACAAGGACACTACCCCAGGTGCTGCATGGTTGTCGTCAGCAGGTGGCTTGAGTTGCTCCCTTTAATGGGGTAACCTGCGCAACCCTTGTCCTATGTTTCATGTGTCATAGGAGACTGCCTGGGACAACCAGGAGGAAGGTGAGGATGACGCCAAATCAGCATGGCCTTTTGATGCCCTGGGCTGCACACGTGGTACAATGGGACCGACAATGGGAAGCGAAGGAGTAATCTGGAGCAAATCCTATCAAACGGTCTCTCAATTCGGATTGAGGTCTGCAACCCGACCTCATGAAGCCGGAATCGCTAGTAACCGCAGATCAGCCACGCTGCGGTGAATATGTCCCTGGGTCTTGTACTCACCGCCCGTCACGTCAAGCGAGTTGGGAATACCCGAAGTTCCGCGTAAGTGGACCTAAGGTAGGCTCAATAAGAGGGACGAAGTCGTAACAAGGCACGGGTAGCGGAAGCTGCTCGTGGATCATTTATTTTTTTTCAAATTGACGACCTTAATTAGTTCTTGAGTGATCACTGAACTAATTATGAGGTATTGGTCTCTCTACCTAAACAAGAGACTATCTTGAGCGGGACAACTCTAAGAAACTAACTAAAATCCTCAATGAAAAGCATCGGACCTTTCCAGTACCGTTTATTTCAAAAACTATATGAAAAGGCGGGAAGAGAAATGTGCAGGGATTGTTCTAAATATATCCTTCGGGATTCGCAAATCCTTGATTTGGGTTGCGGCTCGGGAATAGTCTCAAAAGAATTCGAGAGGTTTTTCAATTCCGAAGTATTGGGTTTGGACATCATTGATATTCGAGTCATGCCGATTCCTTTCCGATTATACCAGGGAAACGATTTAAAATTCTTAAAAGACAATTCATACGATACCGTTTTGATTAATTTTGTTTTGCACCATTGCCAAAATCCGATAGAACTGCTAAAAGAATCTAAGAGGGTTTCAAAGGAAATAATCGTGTTGCATGAAAATATTCCGGAAGGATTATTGAGCAAATTGTTTTGTTTTTTGCATGGTGTTTCTTTCGCCTGTTTGTTCCAAAAGAATTCCAATAGGGGACAGTTCTATACCGACGGACAGTGGAGGAAGATATTCAATGATATTGGTTTGGAAGTCGTATTTTCAAAAAGAGTTTCTTCTTGGTTAAACCCCATGAAGGAACAGTTATACATTTTAAAGAAGGGTGTGTAGCTCAGCTGGTTAGAGCGCGTCACTGATAATGACGAGGTCCCTGGTTCGAGTCCAGGCATACCCACCGCGTGAGGGCCGATGGCTCAATTGGTAGAGCACCTCATTTGCAATGAGGGGGTTCGGGGTTCGAGTCCCCGTCGGTCCACAAAGAGAGACATCCGAAAGGTTTTTTGATTTGACAAATAAAATCTATATGTTACTATATAAAAAGTATGGTAGCGTTTTTATTAATTAATGGGGAGTTTGTTCGACTCCCAGCCGGGTTCCGAACAATTTCGGAAAAAGGAGAAGTAGGTATTTCTCCTCTCCCAGTATGTATGGCAAAGAAAGAAGAAAAAGACCCTAAAATATAATTTTACGGGTCTGTTTTAATTAATGACTTTTTTATTATAGACTATTGCTTTTTGACAAAATAAAGAAAGTATGTTTAAATATCAAAGGTGTTTTATATGGCCGAGGAACTCCTTTATCATGACATGGCCATGCTCTATAAAGACGATCCTTATAAAAGTATACTTCCTCGTTTTTACTCTTTTCTCAATAATGTCAGCGAGAAAGGAGGTAAGGTTCTTTTACCTAAAGAACTAAGGAAGTCCGAGAAGGATATTTTTATTATAGAGATGGTTGTGGAAATGGTGAGGGAGTACATGGTTTTGTCCGGCAGGAACAAAATCATCGATATTTCCTTACCGTTTGTTCATTTAATTCCCGAAGGTAGCGGATACGAAAACAATTCCGTCTTCGGAGGTATCGTTGTTGAAAGAGTGGCCAACGACAGCATTTTCGCGATAAATCTTTTCCAAAAGATTTTTGCGAGAATGTCTTTTTCGGCCGTTAAGTCTTGTGGAGACAGGTCAATCGTTTTCATCGATATCGGCGGCAACTTTAAGGAGGCGGTGGCTTCTTTGATGTCAAGGAGGTTTTTTGAAGAGTTCGTTAAAGGAAACGAACTATTCAAAGATAGCGAGCCGATTATCGAAGAAAAGTGTTTTGATTTGAAAGCGGAGGATTCTTTTAACCAAACACTGGAAGAGTTGTGGGAAAGAAACAAAAGATTGTTCCCGAAAGAAAAACTCTTTCACGATACGGTCGAAGCGACCATCAATGGGAGAATTCTTCCATTTATGGTCATTCGCGACCGGAAAATTACTCAGGAAGAGGTCAACAAGCTTCTTTCTTATTTTCAAGAGGTTGGGACAAAATTGTCTTAGCCTCCTTTTTTTATTTTTTATTTTGAGTATAATATTATTATATGATATTAGAAATATTGGTTATAGTTCTGGGTCTCTGCGTTTTTGAAATCATCAGCAGCGTTGATAACGCCATTATCAATGCCCATGTTTTAAAGACCATGCCCGAGAAGTTCAGGAAAATATTCTTGTTCTGGGGCATTATTTTTGCCGTCTTTGTGGTGAGAGGCCTTTTGCCTTTTGCAATAGTCTGGATAACCAATCCCTCTTTGAACATTTTACAAGTATTCTCTTCTGCCTTTTCCTCGAATAATACAATGGTCAGCGAATCACTCGATGCTTCTAAGCCATTATTGCTTTTGGGAGGCGGTTCATATCTGTTCTTGGTTTTTTTGGCTTGGCTGTTCTTAGAAGAAAAGAAGTGTTTGTTCTGGGTTGAGAAATTCATTCATCGTCAAAGTGTTTGGTTTTATGCCTTTGCTTCTATTTTCACAACCTTGATTGTTTATTTTACCATTCAAATCAATCCCATCTTGGCTTTGGCCGCAACCATCGGAGTTTCGGCTTTCTTCATTACCGATGGATTCAAAAAGAATGCCGAAGAGAAAGAAAAGGAATTGCTAAGTGGAAATATGAGTGCCTGGAGCAAGATTCTTTATCTGGAAGTTCTGGATGCGTCTTTCAGTATCGATGGCGTTATCGGAGCTTTCGCTTTTACCATGTCCATTCCTCTGATTATTTTGGGCAACGGTTTGGGAGCGTTAGTGGTGAGGCAGTTAACCGTTAAGGGAATTGATTCTATCAGCAAATATGCTTATTTGAAGAATGGAGCCATGTATTCAATCGGACTTCTGGGTTTGATGATGGTTTTGGAAAGTTTCGGTTATGAATATCCTTTCTGGTTGGTTCCTTTATGTACGATTTCTTTATTATCCATTTTTATGTTTTTTTCGGTCAGGGATTTGAAAAAGAGAGCAGCCTGTTGATAACTTTGTTGCGTTCAGAAGTCTCGGTGGTATAATGGTTTTAAACCAATAACGTCCATCTTTTCCTTGTTTACCTTATCTTTTTTTGATTTGGAAAGCTTTAGGAATATGGAAAAACATATGATACAGGATTGGTCACTAATCACAGTGCAGGCCTTGCAGGGTGCCTGGGAAGAGATTCTCATGTTCTTACCCAACCTCTTGGCTGCCGTCATCATTTTCGTTCTGGGCTGGTTCATTGCCATCTGGATCGGAAAGTTAGTTGCCGGAGTATTGAACAAGCTTCAATTCGACGCTTTGTTTGAAAAGACCGGATGGAAGGAGGCATTGAGCAATGCCGATGTGAAAGTGGAACCCTCCAGTTTTGTTGGAGCTATTTCCAAATGGATTCTTGTTGTAGTTTTCTTGATGATCGTCACCGATATCATGGGCTGGGTGGCTTTTGCCGGACTTTTGGCCGGTATTATCGCCTGGATGCCTAATTTGTTGGTCGCCATTATTATTTTGGTGGTAGCCATTGTTATCGCCGACATTGTTGAGAAACTAGTTAAGGTTTCAACCAAAAAAATGGGAGTCAGTTTTGTTAATTTCTTGGGAACCATGGTCAAATGGGCCATCTATGTCTTCGCCGCTTTGGCAGTCTTACTCCAATTGGGAGTCACTCCGAAGATTGTTGAGGTCTTGATTATGGGTGTTGTCGGAACATTTGCTTTGGCTTTCGGTCTATCATTCGGACTAGGCGGAAAAGAAGCCGCTAGTAGATTGATTGAAGAAGCCAGAAGGAAGATGTCGGACAAGGATTAATTTTAAGAGAAAAGAGGCGCACCTGCTCAGGGTGCGCTTTTGGTTTAAATAAAAAAAAGGACTGTTCAGATTCGAACAGGTACCTTGGTTGATGTTCTTTCCGGTGGTTTTAGCACCATTAAGGCGATTGCTACAACGCAGGCAACAATCATGAGAGAAGAAGAATATTCTTTAATCATGGAAAGCAGGGGAAAAATCATTCCTCCGGCGATGAACATTCCTGAAGAAAGAATCGCTGTTTCATTGTTTATTTTCCCCGACTTGTACATGAAGAAAGTTCCGATGAATCCGGTTACTGCAAACATCAATGCAATCGTGAATTCGTTTATTGTTAAGTAGCCAAAGGCGAAGAGCACAGAAAAGGTTATAAAAATCATTCCGATCAAGAAGTATTCTCTTTTTTCCATCTAAGCACCTCCGTGCTTGTTTTTAGTAAATACCTTTTATTGCTTAAAGTCAATAAAGAGATAGCGCACCATTTTTATGGTGCGCAAAGATAGTAGCGGTCGTAGATTATCCATCCTGCAACGATAATCGCAAGGGCTATTCCGACGGGTTCCGAAACGTCGCGGAACAAGGTGTAATAAGCCCAGCAGATTATTATAGCCACTATCATTAAAAAACCTTTCCAGAGGGAATCATTCAGTTTCATGATGTCCTCCGAAGTTTCGTCGCCCGAACAAGAGGGCGAGGAGCTTTGCCATCGCCACGGCACTCTCAATGTCGAGGGCCATGACGGAAACAACCAGGGCTGCTGTCGCCAACTTTTTCGGGGTCATTTTTACCTGATTGTTTTTTAGCTTTTTTATCGATAAAAGTCAATTTGACCAAAGTCCTTTGATTTGTTAATTTATATATAATGCAATCACAAGAACTGAGAAAATTGTTTTTGGATTTTTTTAAAGAAAGAGGACACCAAATAGTTCCGTCATCTTCTCTTTTGCCAACCGACCCGTCGGTTCTTTTTACCACGGCCGGCATGCAGCAGTTTTCTTTGTATTTGTCGGGAAAGAAAGACCCGGTTAAGGATTTCGGCTCTCGACATTTGGCTTCTTGCCAGAAATGCTTCAGGACCGGAGATATCGAAGAAATAGGAGACGATACCCACCATACATTTTTTGAAATGCTGGGCAACTGGTCAGTCGGACAGGACGAGACGGGATACTTTAAAGAAGGAGCCATTAAATACGCTTTGGAATTTTTGGTTGATACTCTAAATTTGGACAAAGAAAAGATTCACGTGACTGTATTCAAGGGAGAGGGAAACATTGAGAGGGACGAAGAGGCAATCAATCTGTGGCTCAAATACGGGATACCGATGGAAAGGATTAAAGAGTGCCCTAAGAAGGATAATTTCTGGGGACCGGTTTCCGAGACCGGACCTTGCGGACCGTGCTCGGAAATACACTATGACCGCGGAGAGGAATTGGGTTGCGGCAGGCCCGACTGCGGGCCCAATTGCGAACACTGTAAGCGTGTGGTTGAAATTTGGAATCTTGTTTTCATGCAGTATTTTAAAAATGAGAAAGGGGAATACGAATTATTGTCCCAGACCAATATTGATACGGGAATCGGTTTTGAAAGACTGTTGTCGTTATTGAATCAAAAGAGCGCTTCCTATGAAACGGATTTGTTTAATGATTTCATTTCAAAACTTGAAGAAATATCGGGAAAGAAATATTCGGAGAACAAAAAAGCCATGAGGATTATCGCCGACCATGTCAGGAGTTCGGTTTTTGTCATCGCCGATGGGGTTGAACCGTCTAATCTGGGTCAAGGATATGTTTTAAGAAGATTGTTGAGAAGAGTGATTCGATACGGGAAGACATTGGAATTGAAATCGCAATTCTGGATTCCTTTTATCGATATTATAGTTGATAAATACAAAGATATCTATCCCAATGTCTTGTCTAAAAAAGAAGAAATTATTGAGGTGATTGAAAAAGAGGAGGAGAAGTTTACAAAAACATTGGATAAGGGCTTGGAAGTGGTTTCAAGCATTGCCGCAACAACTAATCTGGAAAAAAGAATTTCGGGCAAAGACGCATTTGATATTTATCAAAGCTACGGTTTTCCCATAGAGATGATAAAGGAGGAACTGGAAAAGAAAGGATCGACCGTTGATGAAAACGAATTCAATGAAGAAGTTAAAAAACATCAGGATGTTTCAAGGGCCGGAGTGGAAAAGAAGTTTGGAGGAATCGGCAAGGATGCCGGGGAAGAAGCCAGGAAATTGCATACGGCCAATCATTTGCTTCACGCCGCTTTGAGAAAAGTCTTAGGGGAACACGTTTCTCAAATGGGTTCGGATATTACCGTTGAAAGACTGAGGTTTGATTTCAAACATACTCAAAAACTGACTCCGGAAGAAATCAAACAGGTTGAAGATTTGGTTAATCAAAAAATCAAAGAAGACTTGGAAGTCAAGAGAGAGGAAATGAGCCTGGAAGAGGCTTTGCAATCGGGAGCCCTGGCTTTCTTTAAAGAAAAGTATCCGGAAAAGGTCACTGTCTGGACCATCTTCAATCCGGTCAGCGGAGAAGTGTTTTCTAAAGAAGTCTGTGCCGGACCCCATGCGGAGAAGACAAATCAGTTAAAATCGTTTAAGATAATAAAAGAGGAGAGTTCCAGTGCCGGAGTGAGGAGAATTAAAGCGGTTATAAATAAATAAACATATGGCAAGAAAAATATACGATATCATCCCGCCCGAACATCAAGCGGAAAGACACGAAGAGATGGCTAGGGATTGTTCGGCCAAAGAACCGATTAAAAGAAAGAGGAGAAAGTTTCCTTTCGTTCCACTTTTGGTTTTAATTGTTTTGTCTTTAGTTGGAGTATTTTTCTTTGTCCAAGGGAAAGCGGAGGTAACCATATCTCCCAGGACGGAAGATGTCACTGCCGAAGCCAGTTTGGTTGTTGATACCAATGAAGCGGTGATTGATTACGAAAATAGTGTTGTTCCGGGAATAGTTTTTATCGACAAGAGAGATGGCTCGCAGAACTTCGATTCGACCGGTACCGACGACAAAGCCAAGAAAGCAACCGGGACAATCAAGGTGTTTAACAAGATGAAGCCGGCCAAGGCTTTGAGTTTGGTTAAAGGGACCAGATTTTTGTCCGTTCCCGGTGAAATGATCTATAAATCAGATGCCGCTTTCACCATTCCCGCGGCTACCTCTGATTCGGTTCCCGGTTCGGTGGAGATAAAAGTCACGGCTGCCGAAGCGGGAGCAAAGTATAATATCGCTTCAGCCACTTTTTCCGTGCCCGGACTTAACGGTTCCGAATATTATTCAAACATCTGGGCCGAGTCGGTTACCGCCTTCTCGGGCGGGGAAGAGTCAACGGTCAAAATAGCGACCAAGAATGACATTTCATTGTCCAAGGACAAGTTTGAAGAAAAGTATGACGAAGAATCGAAGCAGGCATTAATTACTTCCATTCCTTCGGGCTATTATTATTTCCAGGAAGATATTTCTCCGGTTATCAGCGGTCTGACCGTGAGCGTGAAAGAAGGAGCCGAAGTCGATCAGTTCAATGTTTTGGGACATGTCGAATCGGAAGTGACGGTTTTCAGAAATGAAGACGTGAACAAGCTGGGAGAGAAGCTTTTAATGAAAGATGTTTCCGAACTGAAGACAATCGTTCCCGGCAGCGTCGCTTTTGAAGTTAAGGAAAAGAAATTGAACAAAGATGGAACATTGAGCTTGAAAGTCGCCTTTACCGGAAAGATTTATTCTTTGCCCGAAGATTCAATATTAATGGACAGTTTATTGGGAAAAGATACCAAGTATTCAGCTTCTTTGTTGGAAAATATTCCTGAGATAGAGAGTGTTACAATCAATCTCAGCCCTTGGTGGAAGTGGAAGATTCCCAGCAGCGAAGAGAGGGTGGATGTTAAATTGAACTTTAACGGGAATTAGAGGAGGCTTGATTTAAATAACGGTTGTGGTAAAAAGTAGGTAATGGCGAGAAAACGCTTTAATCTCTTGACCAAAAGCGAAAGTTTTGCTATTGTCTTAATATCTTTCAAATGGTTAAACAAGACGACAAGATTAAAAAAGAGGGTGTTGTATTAGAAAGCTTGCCAGACGGCTTTTTTAAGGTACAATTAGAAGATGACCAGTCGGTAGTCCTGGCGCATTTGGCAGGTAAATTAAGAGTTTTTAAAATTAGAATTTTAGCCGGTGACAAAGTCACCGTGGAAATGACTCCCTATGATGCGAGAAGGGGGAGAATAATATTCAGAAAAAAATAAGATGAAAGTAAAACCATCGGTTAAGAAAATTTGCAAGGATTGCAAAATCGTCCGCAGAGAAGGACGTGTTTACGTTATTTGCAAGAAAAATCCGAAGCACAAGCAAAGACAGGGTGCATAATAATTATACAATATGGCAAGAATCATCGGAGTTAACATTCCGGACGAAAAAGTAATAGAAATCGGCTTATCCTACATCTACGGTATCGGACCGTCTTTGGCTAAGAAGATTTTAACCGATTGCAATATTCCTTTGAATAAGAAGGCCAAGGAATTGACTCAGGATGAAATCGGATTACTTAAGCAATACATTGAAAAGAACTATAACGTGGAAGGAGACTTGAAGAGAGAGGTGATGATGAACATCAAGAGATTGAAGGATATCGGCTCATGGAGAGGCATGAGGCATTCTAAAGGATTGCCAGTCAGGGGCCAGACAACTCGAATTAATAACAGAACGGTAAGACATAATGTCAGAAAGACGGTCGGTTCGGGAAGAAAAGCCGCACCGGGACCTAAATAGAATATAATACTATGGGGAAAAAACACGTCATACAAAAAACCGAAGAGGAAATGATCAAAGAGGGCGAACAGCTGGAGAAGACTTTGAGTAAAGAGCCCAAAGTTTCTAAAGCCGCCGCCACGAGAGAAGGAAAGATATACATCTTCAGTTCATACAACAACACCATCATGACTCTGACTGACACCATGGGCAATGTTTTGTCTTCAAAGTCAGCCGGAAAGATCGGATTCAAGGGAAGCAAGAAATCAACTCCTTTCGCCGCTTCTAAATTGGCTGAGACTGTGGGACAGATTGCCGAGAAGATGGGAATTCGAAAAATCCAGGTAGTTGTTAAAGGAATCGGCTCGGGCAGAGAATCAGCCTTAAGATCAATCGCCAACCAGGGATACGAAATAACTTCAATTAAAGATGTTACTCCGATTCCGCACAACGGTTGCAAACCTAAGAAACCAAGAAGACTATAATCCATATGAAACAAGCTAAGTGTAAAATTTGCAGAAGATTGGGAGACAAACTTTTCTTAAAAGGAGAGAAGTGTTTGGGTTCCAAATGTGCCATGATTAAGAGACCGTTCGCACCCGGACAGAAAGCCAAGAAGAGAAGAGGCAACTTGACCGAGTTCGGCCGTGAAATGAGGGAAAAGCAGAAGGTGAAAAAGTGGTACAACATTTCCGAATCGCAATTCAAGCAGTACGTCTTTGAGGTTATGGAAAACAGAGGTAGTGGCGTTGATGTCGGCACTCAATTGGTTTCTAAACTGGAAAGCCGATTGGACAATATTATTTTCAGATTGGGTTGGGCCAAGTCACGCGGCCAGGCCAGATTATTGGTTACCCACGGACACTTCTTGGTCAACGGAAGAAAAGTTGATATCCCTTCATACAGAGTTTCCGCCGGAGACGCGATTTCTATCAGAGAAGGCTCAAAGGGAAAAGAAGCTTTGAAGACTTTACCCGAGACAATGAAGAAATACAGCTTGCCCAAGTGGTTGTCATACGACATGGACAAGATTGAAGGAAAAATAATGAGACTTCCCGTTTCGGAAGACGTTCAGTTGCCCTCTGAAGTTTCAACTATCTTTGAACACTATTCAAGGTAATAACATAATATAAAAAATATGATTCCATTGCCTACGTCAATCAAAACAAAAAAGATAAGCGACAATCACGCCATTTTCGACATTGAATCGCTCTATCCTGGTTACGGAATTACTCTCGGCAATGCCATCAGGAGAGTCCTTTTGTCGTCTTTGGTCGGTTCAGCTGTAACCGAGGTTAAAATCAAGAATGCCCCTCATGAATTCGCTACATTGGAAGGGGTAAAAGAGGACGTTTTACACATCTTAATGAACATCAAGCAGCTGAGGTTTAAATCCTTGATTGAAGAGCCCCAGACAGCCGTTTTGACCCTTAAGGGGGAGAAAGAAGCGAAGGGTTCGGACTTCAAATTGCCCAATGATTTGAAATTGGCTAATCCGGACTTGCATATTGCGACAATAACTGATAAAAATACAGAGTTGGAAATCGAAATCAAGATTGAGAGGGGAACCGGCTATGTTTTTGAAGACAAGGAAGAGAAGAGGGGAATCGGCGTCATCGGTTTGGATGCTTCGTACACTCCGATTAAAAAAGCCAACTACATTGTTGAAAACATGAGAGTCGGAGACAGGACTGATTTCGACAGGATTTCTTTGGACGTTGAAACCGACGGAACCGTTTCTCCGGAAGTCGCTTTCAGCGAAACATTGCAGATACTTTTGTCTCAGTTCGGATTTTTATCTTCCGAAATGAGCGGAGCCGTGGCTGAAATGAAAGCCGAAGAAGTTGAAGAAAAACCCAAGAAGAAGACTGTGAAGAAAAAAGCAAAGTAATATGAAAAAGCTACAGAAAGGAAGAAGACTACATAGAGAGAGAGACCAGAGACATGCCTTGTTGAAGACTTTGGCTACCAGTTTGATTTTAAAAGAGAAAATTACAACCACCGAGGCCAAGGCCAAGGAGCTTTCTCCTTTTATCCAAAGAAAGATTACCAGAGCGAAAGTCGGAGATATGCCTGCTCGCAGATATTTAGCCACTCTTTTCACACCCAAAGCTGTTAAGAAATTGATGGAAGATTTGGGAGTCAGATACAAAGACAGGAAAGGAGGATATGTTAGGATTATCAAGGTGGGACAGAGAAAGTCGGACAGTTCCAAGATGGCCATGATTCAATTAGTTTAATTATATGACAAAAGAAGTTAAAACAATCAGAATTGATGCAACTGGAAAAGTATTGGGCAGATTGGCTGCCGAAGTGGCTTTGATTTTGCAGGGAAAGAAGAATGTTGACTATGCTCCAAACAAGGAACCCGACAACGTGGTTATTGTTTCAAACATGGACAAGATTAAGGTGACCGGAAACAAGATGGAAGACGAAACCTACTTCAAGCACACCGGATACTTGGGAAACGACAAGCACACTCCCATGAATGTAATCTTCAAGAAGAATCCGGGACAGTTATTGAAGTTCGCTGTCAACGGAATGTTGCCCAAGAACAGATTAAGAGACAGGCATTTAAAGAGATTAAAGTTTGAATAATACATATGGCTACCGAGAAAAAAACAACTAAAAAGCCCGCGGTGAAAAAGGCCGCTCCCAAGAAGGTTTCCAAGAAAGAAGCCGAAGTGAAGGAAGAGGTCAAGGAAACAAAGATTGAAGCCAAGGTTGAAGACTTGAATGTTTTCATTCCTTCAAGAATCGATGATGACGATGATTTTGTTGTTAACGAGGACGACTTCAAGGACTTGGGAGACAAGTACTTTGTGGGAACGGGAAGAAGAAAGACCGCCATTGCCAGAGTCAGATTGTATACAAAAGGAGACAAGACAATCGAAGTCAATGGAATGGATTTTATTAAGTATTTCCCGACCAAGATTCTTCAGTCAAATGCTTTGGCTTCATTGGACAAGATGAAGTCAATGGACAGGTTCAAGATTACAGTCACGGTCAAAGGTGGGGGAGTCAATTCACAGGCCGAAGCGGTCCGACACGGAATTGCAAGAGCTTTAGTGGTCTTTAATGCCGATTACAGAAAGAGATTGAGAAAGGCGGGATTCTTAACCAGAGATCCGAGAATGAAGGAAAGAAAGAAGCCCGGTTTGAAGAGAGCGAGAAGAGCACCACAGTGGTCAAAACGTTAATACAAAAAAAGAAACATCTTTACGGTGTTTCTTTTTTAATTTAAGCAACGGGTCGCATTAATTGTTGAAAGTTAACATGTTAAGCTCCGCAGTGGTCAAAGAGGAGCCATGTAAGCCCCACAGTGGAATAGTTAAATTGACATAATTTTTTAGAAGTATAGAATTAAATCAATGAGTCGGTGTGATGATAAAAATTTAATAATGTCAGGCAATATAATATATGTTTTTATTGACGCATCTAATCTTTGGGAAGCACAAAAATCAATTGCAAGATTTTTAGATTATGAAAAAACAATAAATTATATTAATAAAAATCACAATGGAAGAGAGATTAAAGTTTTTTATTATACGGCATATCCAGCAAATGGAACAAGATCTTACAGTTTGGATGGCAAACACAAATTTTATACTTATTTAAAAAAAGCACTCGGCTTTATAGTAATTAAGAAAGAGCTTAAAAGGATAAGTGTAATAACTGAGCACGGGGAAGCAATTGAAGAAAAAGGTAATATGGACGTTGAGATAACAATAGATTCTATTCATCATCTTAAGAAGTATGATGTAGCAGTATTTTTTACTGGAGATTCTGATTTTTTAGCTTTGGTTACTTATCTGAAAAATCATGGGAAAAAGGTTTATATTTATTCATCAAAAAATAATATATCCCAAGAACTTAAAACGGGAGCTAACGGATATATGGATATAATAAAAATTTCTGAAATTTGGGGAAAGGAACTAAAGCATAGGGCAGAATTAGAAAAATCTGAATAAAGAAACAACCCTCCTTGCGGAAGGTTGTTCATGGATGTAATACCCTTCCAGTTCTGCATTAGAACCAGAAGACATTTTTATAATATGACGGTAAGGATAAAAAGTCAAGAGTATCTTTCATATTAAAAAGATAGGCAATGTATTTATCGTTTATCATTTCATGCCTCATCATCTTAGACTGAGCAGAATCACATAGCGATTCTTTTTTTATACATACAATCCCTTGCTTTGTTGTTTTTTAAGATATACAATCAAGACATAAAATGATTATAAAAAGAAAGATATGGAAGAAATAGAAGTTAAATTTCTGAATATTGATTCTGTTCTAATGGAAGAAAAATTGAAAAGTATAGGAGCTGAGAAAATATTCGAAAAACTCTATAAAAGGAGAGTGTTTGACTATCCGGATTTGATTTTGCACAAAAAAGGAGCTTGGGTTCGCCTTAGAGACGAAGGAGAGAAAATAACTCTTACCTACAAGGAAAGAATCGGAATGAAGACCTTTGATGGAAAAACCAACGATGATTCAATGGAAGAGATTGAAATAGAAGTCAGTGATTTTGATAAGACTGCTGAATTATTAAAGAAAATCGGACTCACGGAAAAGTTCTATCAGGAGAACAGGAGGATAAGATACAAGCTTGACGATATCGAATTCGATATAGATTTCTGGCCTCAATTGGACCCATATTTGGAAATAGAAGCACCATCATGGGAAAAGATAGAAGAGGGGATAAGATTATTGGAACTTAATCCTGAAGATAAAAGAATATTCTCAACCACTCAAGTTTATCAGCTAAAAGGCATAGAAGATATTGAATATAAGGAAATGACTTTTAAGAGAATGGTTAAGAGATAAGTAATCATTATATGACTATTTATAAAGATTCAATTAACGGAGTTAGCTTGTTTGTGAAAAACATCATATTGTTTTTTTCGATTTCTTTGATTTCTGCAATTGTTTCTTTTTATGCAATTCCTTATTCGATAAATAGCAGTATTACCGAAGAAAGCATCAATCAAGAGCTTGGTTCTTTGGGCTATGGTGCGGATTTGTTTTCTCCGGACCAGATAATCGCATCAATGGTTTCTTCAATGCAATTTTTATTGGTTTCAACCGTTTTATTAATCATCGCATATATCACTAAGTACATTATTGATAAAAGACTGTTTGATATTAAAAGATGGAGGGATTGGAAGTTTTTCATATATGTTTCCGGGATAACGTTTTTAGAGACGTATATTTTGGGAAACATCTTTTCCGCCTTTTCCAATAGTTTTATGGGAACCATAATCTTAATGGTTTTGTATTCTTTTGTAACTGTTATCGCTTCGGCAATATTATTACCCCAAGAAAGCAAGTAAATTTTTTGTTATTAAGAAGTGGGGAACGTCCCCTATTGACAAAATACAATATAAATTGTATAATATTAACATACACTGAGGTGTAAAAAATGAAAGTATTATCTTTGGGAATGGATGATGTGGAAGAAATTGTCCGCATCCATGCAGAGAAGGTTGAAGACATAACAGGCGACGGCAATGTAAAGTCATTGAAGGCACAGGCCGAGAAGCTCTTGGCCAGAATCAATGACTACGAGGAGTTCCTCAACAATGGAGGAGCTGGAGATACTCTTCGGTGCCAGCTCGCTCGGAAGAGGATCCGCCTTGCGGCATCCGACATAGGGCCGCTCCTTAAAAATCAGGACTGAATCATGGCGCCAACCGCACCGAAGATTGAGGACAAGGTCCTCGAGCACATCTTCAAGTGGGGAGGCATCGGAATCATCGCGGTAATAATCTTCGTGATTATTGCCTACATCTTCTCCGTTGCCATTGGTCTGATGATCAGTGCTCTGAGCACACTCGAAAGAGTATCTGGAGCACTCGGGCTCATCGGCCTTGGTATCGCAATAGGAGGCATCGCAATGTATGTCTACCTAACAAGACGGGTCACTCCATGAGTGACCCCGAATCTTTTTAAGAGCTACCTTTATGGTGCTTTTTTGTTTTTTAAGATATTATAATCATATATGTATTTATTTTTCGACACGGAAACAACGGGATTGCCCCGCAATTGGAGAGCATCCTTGGATGATTTGGACAACTGGCCGAGAATGGTTCAGATTGCCTGGCTTTTGTATGATTTCAAAGGTAATTTGATTGAATCTAAAAACTATATAATCAAGCCGGAAGGTTTTGATATTCCCGAAGAAGCTACATCGGTTCATGGCATTTCCACGGCAATGGCTTTGAAAGAAGGGAATGATTTAATGGTTGTCTTGGAAGAATTGCAACAACTAATGGAAAAAGCTGATTATTTGGTGGCTCATAATATGAGCTTTGACGAGAAGATTGTCGGAGCGGAATTCTTAAGAAAAGAGATGGACAATATCATTGATTTAAAGAAGAAGATTTGTACGATGCAGTGTTCAACAGATATTTGCATGATTGACGGCCCGTACGGATACAAATGGCCCAAACTGTCCGAACTCTATTATCAATTGTTCGGAAAAGAGTTTAACGATGCCCACAATGCTTTGAATGATATTAATGCAACAGCCGAGTGCTTTTGGGAAATGAAGAGGTTGTTTTTAATTTAATTTGACAAAAACATTCAATCGATTTACATTGTAATCAGTTTAGTCCGTTAGGGCTATCCTCGTAGGTGAACACATGATTACGATTACCGGAATTAGGGAAGCATGGTTGAGACTTGTTGCGAAGATTTTTAAAACAAAAAAAACTGCAGCAGACGATGCATCAGGATATGTCGTCGAGAAGTATCTCTATGGAGTAATCTTTGAAAAGGGAACAGGAAAGATTCTTCTAATCAAGTCTGGCGGCATGTATTGGTTGCCTGGTGGAGAAGTTTTTCCGAAAGATGTTTTCGGTTTCGGGGAGGGATGGAAAAGAAGATTCTTCTCTATTGTTGTCCCGGAAGAAACAGGCATAGCAGCCTACTTTGTCGAGGATTCTGTTCAAGACATGTCGGCCAACTACGAAGTCTATCCTCCAGGCAAGAACGAAGAGCACACAGCAATCATCATCGGAGAGGTTTACCCTTATCAGGTAATTAAACCCGAAGCTAAATTCTACAGCCTTGAAGAGATAGAAAACTTCATCAAGGAAGGTAGAATGGATGACGATGAGGCGTTGCTTATCGCACGATCGTTCGTCAGTAGAGATTGCTGCAACAAGGAATACAGAAAAAAGGCCATTCCTTTGTTAAAGGAACTGCTCAATCAACGCTCACATTTTTAGAGCGTTTTCGTTATTATTTCTTGTATATTTGTTTTAAATATGTCATACACTTAAGCACGAAGAATACTTGCATTTATATATGACAATTTGGTATAATAAAAATATGATAAAGAAAATACTTAAATTAATTCCCATTAACCGAACTAAAGCAACCAAAGAAGTTAAGGTTAGTGAAGAAAGAAAATTGCTTGAGAAAAAGGTATTAAAAGGTACCGATTTTGCCATACGCGAATACGGAGAAGTTTTTAAGAAGTTGGCCGAATACGACCGTACCCTTAATTAATTTATGTCTGTTAAATATTTAGATATAGAACTAATGGAAAGAATGTGCCATCGGCTGGCACTTAACGTTTTTGATACTCGAGAAGACCCCATCGCATGTTTTAAGGACCACACTGATTTACTCGATTCAGCTATTAATCAGCCGAGACAAACATTTAGTGGAAAAGAGCTTTATCCGACACTGGTTGATAAGGCGGCTATATTATTTTATACAATTAATAAAAATCATCCTTTTAGAAACGGCAACAAAAGAATTGCCGCAGCGTCTTTGATAGTTTTTCTCTTTATCAATGATATGTGGTTGGATGTCGGTAAATCAGAGATGGTTAAAAAGACTTTGGATATAGCAAAATCTCCGATGAATGAAATGTCAGAAGTTTTGGAAGATATTAAGTCTTGGATAGAGGAACATATAGAGCCTTTAAGAGAAAAAGATAGAAATTAAGGCATTACCTTATTCTCCGAAACCATGAATTCATTTTGGTCTAATATGAATAGTTTTTTGGTATTACCGTTGAAGAATATCCTTGAAGAATCTTTATTCAAATTAAAGGAGTTTATCTTGTCCCTGTTGTCTATTTCACTTATATTCACCCTGTCGTTTAAGGTATAGACAAAGTAGTCGCCGTTCAGCCATTTGATGTCTCCGATCTTTTCCGAGAATCTGGAAATAAAGATGACGGAATAAGCCTTCTTAAAGAAAGGAGTTTCAGTGTCTTTTAATAATAATAAATAGAGTTCATTGTCTGTGGCAAAGAGGATGCGGTCATAAAAAGGGGTGTATTTGATTTCGCTTTGGGCTTCGATTATCTTGTCGAAGTTTTTTGTTTCTTTATTCAGTAAATAAATTGTTTTTCCGTTTTCAATCAAAAACAATTCGTTTTCCATTGAAACCAGTTTGTATTGATTGCCGGTATTGATTTTAAAAGGTTCGGCTGTAATTTTTTCAGTCGTATTTAAAAGAATATTCGTCCTCACAACTTCTCCGTTTTCCAAGGAATAAAGGTAATCGTTAACCAAGGTAAAGGCGTCAACCTTTTCTTTTTTAAACAGTTTGGCATCGGTCTTTTTTTCCACATTGACTTTGAAGATGTAATTGTTGGATTGGTAGAAGAAAGAACCTTCGTCGTTGGGGTCAAAGAAGATGTTTTTGGTCTTGCTGCTGAAGTTCTTAATCAAAGACAGGGCCGGAGTTTCCAAGTTTAATAGATAGTGGAGGCCACTTTCGGTCTTGATATAGGCCTTTTTACCGCTGGGAGAAAAAACAATATCGGAAATGTTATAGGGCGTCTGCTTGTTATTGAATAGTTTTTTCAATTCTTTCTTTTCGGCATCGTACGAGAAGAGTTCATTGGAAAGGGTCAATAGAATGAATTTATTTCCGTCGGGGAGAGGGTAGAAGTTTTTAATATCATTGTCTATCGAAGCAAAAGGATTCTCTTTTGAAAACATGATTACATACTTGGCTTCGCTGACGGTCTTTTCTTTGACCTCCAAAGTTTTCTGCCAGGAATAGTATCCTTCTTTTTCAATCTTGACGGTGTGATTTTCCGGAAGCAGGTTTTGTATCAAAAGGTCTCTCGAAAATCCCGAGGTTCTGTTTTTGTAGTCGTCGTCGATTGAAACATCGGCGTCGCCCGGGTAGGTTTTCACATATATTCCTCCGGTTTCCAGATATTTCATTTTATGGAAATCAAAACGGTAACCTTGGGAATACATGATTATCGATGGCCCCACGAAAAAGAAAACGATTACCAGGAATATGAATAATAGGGTTCGGGTTCTTTTGGTCATATACTACATATATACCCTAAAAATCGTCTCTTGCCAATTGTCTTTTTTTTGGATAGAATGGAGAAAAATATGAAGATAGGAATAGACTTAGGAACAAAAAATTCATTGGTATTCATTCCCAACAAGGGAGTGGTTTTGGACGAGCCATCTGTCGTAGCTGTTTCCTTGGCTGAAAACAAGATTTTGGCTGTCGGACAGGCCGCCAAAGAGATGATTGGAAGAGCTCCCGAATCAATTCAGGTTTTCAGACCTTTGCGAGACGGAGTGATTGCCGACTATCGAAGCACTCAGGCGATGATTCGACATTTCATCACCAGCGTCAATACGGGATTATTTTCCAGATTTTTCAAACCGGAATTGTTAATCGGTGTTCCGGCCGGAATAACTTCCACTGAAAAAAGAGCTGTCATTGAAGCCGGACTTTTAGCCGGAGCGAAAGAAGTGTTCGTGGCCAAGGAGCCGATTCTTTCGGCTATCGGAGCGGGCATTCCCATTAATTCTTCTTCGGGACATTTAATTATCGATATCGGAGGAGGCACAGCCGAAGTGGCGGTGATTTGTTTGGGAGGAATCGTCAATGCCCAATCATTAAGAGTGGCCGGAGACGAATTGGATGCCGCAGTTTCCGAATACATCAAAAACAAACACGGTCTGGCTATCGGAGAGCAGACAGCCGAAGAGGTGAAAATGAAGATTGGAACGGCCATTCCCGAAAAGGAGCAAAAATACATGGATATCAGAGGAAGAGATTTGATTTTGGGCTTGCCCAAGAACATCAAGGTTTCTTCCAATGAAATTTGTGAAGCCATTTCCGAACCTTTATCGGAAATAATCCAGTGTGTCAAGAATGTTTTAAGAGAGACTCCTCCCGAATTGTCAGCCGATATTATGGATAAGGGAATGGTGGTGGCCGGAGGAGGTGCCTGCTTAAGAAACATTGCGGTTTTGTTATCCAAGTCAACCGGAGTTCCTTGTTTTGTGGCCGATGACCCTTTGAAGTGCGTGGCCAAGGGAACCGGTGCCGTTTTGGACAATCTCGATTTATACAAGAAAAGCATAATGGCTAAGAAGTAATATATGGCGGAAGAAAAATTTGTCATCCAGGGAGGGAAAAAACTGTCGGGAGAGATAGAAGCGAGAGGCTCAAAGAACGCAGCCTTTCCTGTTTTAATGGCGACATTATTAACCGAAGAAGATTGCATTATTGATAATATTCCTTTGGTTGAAGATATTTTGCGAGTGCTTGAAATATTTGAAAGCATGAAAGTCAAGGTTACTTGGCTTGGAAAAAGGAAAGTGAAAATCAATGCCAAGAATTTAGACCCGTTTAAAATCGACGCCAAGCTGGTTTTGAAACTGAGGGGCTCGATTCTTCTGTTTGGAGCATTATTGGCCAGATTCGGCAAAGCAACATTGCCTCAGCCGGGCGGCTGCGTTATCGGTGCCAGGCCGATTGATACTCATTTGGACGCTTTTTCTCAGATGGGAGTTGTGATAAAGGAGAAGAGGGACAAGATTAGTATGACGGCTCCCTCAAAACTCAAAGACAATATGGTCATCATGGATGAGATTTCGGTTACCGCCACCGCCAATGTATTATTATTCAGCAGTTTATTAAACGAAGAAGTGATTATCAAGGTTGCCGATGGAGATTATCAGAATCAGGAATTGAGCAAGGTTTTGAAAAAGATGGGAGCGAAGATTAACGGAATCGGCCAGCACACTTTGAAAATAAAGGGAGCGAAGAAGTTATGGGGCTTCAAACATTTCTTGATGTATGACCCGATTGAAGCCGGAACTTTTATCATCATGGCTTTAGCGACCAAAGGAAATATTCTGGTCAAGAATGTCGAATATCCTTTTTTGGAATTTGTTTTGAAGAAATTGGAAGACTGCGGAGCCGAATTTAAAATAATCAAAAGAGAAAAAGATTTGGTTGATGTTTCCGTTTTTCCTTCAAAGAATATCAAAATCAGAAAGATGCAGAGTTTGCCTTTCCCGGGATTCCCATCCGACTTGCTTTCCGTTTTGGGAGTCTTGGCGACTCAGACCAGGGGAGTGACTTTAATCCACGACCCTTTGTACGAAGGAAGATTAAAGTACATGGAAGGATTGACCAAGATGGGAGCGGACATTTTCTTTTCCGACCCGCACCGGGCGGCCATTAACGGAATCACCAAGCTGTACGGAGCGGATATGGGCTCGTTCGATTTGAGAGGAGGGGCGTCTCTGATTACCGCCGGTCTTATCGCCGAAGGAAAAACCACCATCCGCAATATTTATCAAGTGGACAGAGGATATGAAAAAATAGAAGAGAGGTTGCAGAAGCTGGGAGCGGATATTAAAAGGGTAAAAGATTAAAATGACAATCGGACACCAAAAACAAAAAGAAGTGTTGAAGAAGATTGTTTCAGGTAAGAATATTCCCCATGCCATTTTGTTTTCCGGGCCGGAAAAGGTTGGCAAGAAAGCGGTTGCCCTCGAGTTCGTTAAAAGTGTTTTTTGCGAGAAGTTGTGCGGAGAGTGCTATCCCTGCCGAACCATTGATTCGGGAAACTTTCCAGATTTGATGATATTGTCTCCGGTTGAGGGGAATATCGAGATAGAGCAATTGAGAGATTTGCAGAACAGATTGTCTTTGAAATCATACAATAATTCTTTGAAGGCCGGGATTATCAACGATGCCCACTTGATGAGAAAGGATGCTCAAAATGCATTGTTAAAAACACTGGAAGAGCCGAAGGGGGATACATTGTTGATATTGATTACCGCCTATCCGGAAATGCTTCTCCCGACCATCCGTTCGAGACTGCAGCAGATTAAGTTCTCTATTGTTTCCAGAAAAGAGATTGAAGACCATTTGGTTTCTTTGGGAGCCGATATCGAAAAGGCCAAAGAGATTGCCATGATTTCATCGGGCCAGATCGGGAAGGCGATAGAATTCTTCAATGACTTGGATAAATTGGAAACATTCAATACCGCGGTTAAAGATATTGCAACTTTGTGCAAATCGGATATGGGAAAGAGATTTGCTTTCGCCAAGGACTTTAAAGAGAATCAAAGTGACATTATCGGTGTATTAGATATATGGGAGAGGTTCATGCGTCGGGAATTACTGTTGAAGATATTCAACGGCAAGGGAACTCTCAATTACACCTTAAAGAGATTGAAAGAAGTGATTGATGAACTGGAGAGGACGAAATACTTGATTGAAAATACGAATGTTAATAAAAAGCTTGCGTTAGAAAATTTATTAATAAACTTATAAACATATGTACGAACAAATCATCAAAGAAAAAGAACCGGAAATGGATAAGGTCGTTAATTTTGTCACCCAGAAGATTTCCAGTTTCAGGACGGGCAGAGCCAGTCCCGCTTTGGTTGAAAGCATCCAGGCTGAATGTTTCGGCCAGATGATGCCGATTAAGCAATTGGCCGCCATTTCCGTTCCTTCAGCCAGAGTGCTAAGCATTCAGCCGTGGGACAAGTCATATATGGAAGCGATTGAGAAAGCTATTTTAAGAGAGGGGGCCGGATTGTCTCCGATTGTCAAAGGAGATGAAATTATCATCAATATGCCTCCGATGTCCGAGGAATTAAGAAAGGAATTGAGTAAAGCCATTTCCCAGATTAATGACGATGCCAAGAGGACAATTAGGAAATACAGGGATGAGGCCTGGTCAGACATTCAGGACAAGACCAGAGAAGGATTAATCAGAGAAGATGACAAGTTTAAAGCCAAAGACAAATTGCAGGAAGTGGTGGATAAGTATAATAAGAAAATAGACGATTTAATCGACCGCAAGAAAGCGGAAATAGAAGGATAATATGTTTATAATAGATATCATTGTTTTTTTGATTGTTTTGGGAGTAGTTGTTTTCGTCCACGAGTTGGGCCATTTTGTGGCGGCCAAGACTTCGGGAGTCAAAGTTGAAGAATTCGGAATCGGTTTTCCTCCCCGATTGTTTAAGAAGAAAATAGGGGAAACTGAATATTTTATCGGAGCGATTCCTTTCGGAGGAATGACGAGAATATACGGGATGGACGAGAATGATTTGGAAAAAGATAAAGATTCAAAAGCGTATGAAAACAAAAGCGCTTGGAAGAAACTGTGGATTTGTGCGGGAGGAATTATTTTTAACTTAATCTTTGCCGTTTTTGTTTTCTACGGTTTGGTTTCTTTTTCCGGTTTTAAATCGGAACAGCCCTTGATTTTTTCCGGCTATCATTTTCCTTTCGGCAACCAGACCAATGAGATAATGATTGGACAAGTGTTTCCTGCGTCTCCGGCCGAATCGGTAGGACTGAAGACCTATGACGTTGTTGTTGCAGTTAACGGAAACGCGACTGTGAGCTTGGAGGATTTTCAGAAAACCATTTTGGACAACAAAGGAAAGGAAGTTGATTTGAAGATGAAAGACGGAAGAGAAGTTTTGGTCACTCCGCGAGTTGAATATTCGGAGAAAGAAGGTTCTTTGGGAGTCGGTTTGAGAGAAGTGGCCGTTCTTAATTATTCAAGCGTTCCGGAAAAGATTTTCGTCGGATTCTTGCATACCTATAATATCACTCATTATTCTTTGGTGGCGATGGGGGAATTGATTTCTTATTCGGTTATCCATAAGTCGGCTCAAACGATAGCCTATTCTTTAACTGGACCGGTGGGAATATATGCCATTACCAAAATTACCCTTGCCAAGGGTTTGTATGATACACTTAATTTGATAGCCATTCTTTCAATAGCTTTGGGGGTGAGCAATCTTTTGCCTATTCCGGCTATGGATGGAGCCAAGCTTTTGTACATCGGACTGCAGAGCGCGAACAAGAAAGTGTTTTCTAAAGAATTGCAGATGAAGATAGAAACATTCGGAGCTTTCTTTTTGATAGCATTGGCCCTGTTCATTGTTTGCAAAGATTTTATTCAATTTAAAGATATAATATTTAAATAATATGAAACAGAGCAATCTCTTCACCAAAACATTTAAAGAGACTCCTAGGGACGAGGTGAGTTTGAACGCTCAACTGTTAATCAGGGGCGGTTTTATCGATAAGCTGGGAGCGGGAATATATACTTTCTTGCCTTTGGGTTTAAGGGTTTTGAATAAGATTGAAAATATCGTCAGGGAAGAAATGAACAATATTGATGCCCAGGAATTGTTAATGCCTTCTCTTCTTCCAGAAGATAACTGGCAGGCGACCAAAAGATGGAATGTCGAAGAGATGTATAAAATCAAAGATGAGAATCTGGGATTGGGCTGGACGCACGAGGAGGTAATCACTCCTTTAATGAAGAAGCATATTTTGTCTTCCAAGGACTTACCCAAGTTTGTCTATCAAATTCAGTCTAAATTCAGGAATGAGCCTCGAGCCAAATCGGGAATTTTGAGAGGAAGGGAATTCTTGATGAAAGATTTATATTCATTCCACAATAACGAAAAGAGTTTGGATGAATATTACGAGAGAGTCAAAAAAGCATATGCCAAAATATACGAAAGGTGCGGATTGAAAGAAAAAACATATCTGACTTTGGCCGGAGGGGGAACGTTCTCTTCTTCTTCGCACGAATTCCAGACAATCACTCCCGCCGGAGAAGATATTATTTATATCTGCAAGAAATGCGGAATGGCAATCAACAAGGAGGTGTTTGACAAGAGATGCGAATGCGGGGGAAAAGAATTCATTGAAGAAAAAGCGATTGAAGTCGGCAACATCTTTAAATTAGGAACCAAGTATTCCGAGATTTTTGGTTTGAAAGATGAAGGTGGAAAGCCCTTGATTATGGGTTGCTACGGTATCGGCATTTCAAGATTAGTGGGGGCGATAGTCGAAGTGTTTAACGATTCGAAGGGAATAATCTGGCCTGAGACGGTTGCTCCTTTTTCCGTTCATTTGATTTCTTTGGATGGGGGGGATTCGGAAATCAAAGCCAAATCCGACGAAATTTATTCCATTTTACAAAATTCCAATCTTGAAGTATTATATGACAACAGGGATGACAAGACAGCGGGTGAAAAGCTGAATGACTGCGATTTGATGGGCATTCCTTTGAGAGTCGTGGTTTCCAAGAAAACGCTGGAAAAGGAGAGTGTCGAGGTCAAGAAAAGGAAAGAAGAAAAGACGGAATTGGTGAAGATAAAAGATTTGAAAAATGAAATTTAACTTTAACTTCAATTTAAACAAATTTAACTCCAGGTTTTCCCAAGACGTGGCTATCGATTTGGGAACGGCCAATTGTCTGGTCTATGTCCGCGGCCGAGGAATTATTTTGTCCGAGCCTTCGGTCGTGGCGATAAATAAAAAGACGGGTCAGGTTTTGGCTATCGGTCGCGAAGCTGAAAAAATGGTGGGAAAAACTCCCGGACACATTGTCGCAATCAGGCCTCTAGTTAATGGAGTGATTTCCGATTTCGAAGTGACCGAACAGATGTTAAGATTTTTGATTGAAAGAGCCAGACAGGACAAGTTTTCTTTTTTAAAGCCGAGAGTCATTGTCGGCATTCCTTCGGGAGTGACCGAAGTGGAAAAGAAAGCGGTCAAGGATGCGACCAAATCATCGGGAGCGAGAGAGGTGTTTTTGATTGAAGAACCCATGGCTGCGGCTATCGGAGCCAGAATGCCGGTCCAAGATCCTTCGGGCAATTTTGTTGTTGACATCGGAGGAGGAACGACCGAAGTGGCGGTTATCTCTTTGGGCGGAATAGTTGTTTCAAAGAGTTTGAGAATCGCCGGAGATAAATTCAATAATGATATTATTCAGTTCGCTCAGGAGAAATACAGATTATTGATCGGAGTGAGAACGGCCGAGAAAATCAAGATTCAAATCGGAGCGGTTTATTCTGAAAAAGAGCTGTTAAAAACGGAAAAGAAAGAAATGGCGATGAGGGGTAGAAATCTGGTGACCGGACTTCCCGAAGAGGTTATTATTACCCAGGCGGATGTGAAAAAAGCATTGGAAAGATCAATCAATCAGATTGTTTCCGAAATCA
This sequence comes from Minisyncoccota bacterium, assembly GCA_041651685.1. Lineage (GTDB taxonomy): Bacteria > Patescibacteriota > Minisyncoccia > Minisyncoccales > Minisyncoccaceae > UBA2211. Next base: position 2,476 of record JBAZIU010000004.1, on the reverse strand, counting down.
AAAATACGATTGAATTAACCCCGCCGGAATTATTGGCCGATATCATGAAGAAGGGAATTGCTTTGGCCGGAGGAGGAGCACAGTTGCGAGGATTGGATAAATTGATTATCAAAGAAACAAATATTCCCACCTATATTATCGAAGACCCGATGACTGCGGTCGCGAGGGGAGCGGGAATGGTGTTGGAAAACTTAGATGACTTCCACGACGTCTTGGTTGAGACAGAAGAATTGCAACCACCGAGATAAATAATTAAGCAGCAACTTTATGGGTTGCTGTTTTTGATATCAATGACGGATGAAATTATTAAAAAATTAAATAAAGTTTTAAACCAAGAATACTTAACTGAATGCGAGGTTGTTTATGTTTTAGTACAAGTTGGGAAAATTTTAGAAAGAGAAGAAACAAAGAAAGAATATAATTTAATAAATTTTTATAGAAATTGGGTTTGCCATAGTTTTCTGGATAGAAACGAGGCAAGTCAAATAATCAAAGAAATTAAAAAAATTTTAAATGAAGATTGTAGTGGAAATCAGTTTGAGAAGGCGAAAACAATAAATACAAAAGAAAAAATTTATCCCATTATTAGTTTTAAAAAATTTCAAGATCAGATGAGAAACTTTTTTAATTCTCACGGTATAATTTTTAATGGAAATTGGAAAAAATTTATTTATAAATTAATATCAATAATATCTAATATTCCTTTGCAAGAAAAAGAAGAAAAATACTCTTTTTGTTTAGTTAAAATTAATAATGATGAGTTTATAATTTGTATTGATTGGATTGAGGGGAGTGAAAGTATGAGTTTCTGTGATGTTCCACGCAATATTTGATTGGGATTGCCAAGTGTTGACACAATATATACTTTATTGTATATTAATAATGTCCAATTTGGACAGTGACTATCATGAATTCAGAACCAGAGAGGGTTGCCGTAAAGGTAACCAGCGAAAGAATGGCCGATGTGCTGATGATCAGCGTGGCCCAGGGTGCAGAGATGAGAACAAGCAGGAGAGGCAAGATCTTTTATTTGAAGAAGGTTAACGATCAGTTTGAAATTCCCCCGGTGCTCACCGGTGCAGAGTTCCTTCTGAATATCTGCGAGCAGAAGAATTTTGACGGATCATCAGACGTGATCTGCTCGCCGAAAGGAAAAAGAATCTTTCCTTTCTGGGTCATGGACGAGGGAAGCCACAAGGCCAGTAAAGTCCATATCAGATTTTCCTGCGATAAGCCCGTCTTCAGGATGCATATTGAACCTTCCGGCATCGGGAAGCTTGAGAAAGTTTCCCTTGAAGTGGAATCGGAAGTCGTGCGCCTGAAGAAGGTAACGATTTGTCCCTTTTCTCTTGAGAGAGAAGCAGGTGGGAAGATCCTTTTCGACGAGGACACCTTCAACGCCTATCCGATTCTCAAGAAGTTCAGCGGTCCCCTCAAGGCCGCTATCCGCAAGGTGAACTTCAAGGACGGAGCAGGCCCGCAGTTCTTTGAGAGCCCATTTTCTCCGATGATTAAAATCACGGATGAATCGGGCAGGGTTGAGAATTTCTCGGTCTCAGATCGGGGCGAAGTTGTCACCATCCGGGGTGGGATGAGTATGGTAGGAAATCATGCTTAATCCACCTTTTTAAAGCTCTTATTCAGGCAATCTGGGTAAGGGCTTTTAACATATATTAAAACACTTGACATTCCCTGTTAATCTGCTAAATTATTACTTACATGATAAATATACAAAAGACATACATGAAAATTAAGCGGTTTTAAAAATAGCTTAAGTTTAGCTGTTTGTAAAAGCCGCGTGAATGCGTCTTTTTTGTTTCCATGTGAGTAGATTGATAAATTAATAGAGTAAATAAGAATAAAGTTATTATTTGCTAATCAAAGGTTATTTATGTTATGGGCAAATGGTGGATGCCTTGGGACCAGACGCGATGAAGGACGTGGCGTAGCTGCGATAAGCCTCGGGAAGGTGTTAGCAACCTATGAACCGGGGATTTCCGAATGAGGCAACTCAATTCCATTTAAACGGAATTATCGGAGTTAAATCCGATGCGAACCCGCTGAAGTAAAACATTCTAGTAGGCGGAGGAAAAAGAAAACAAAAGTTATTCCCTTAGTAGCGGCGAGCGAAAGGGGAGCAGCCCAAAATCATTCGTGCTTTGCATGAATGGTGGTTGTAGGGAGACAATGTCTATTTAATTAGAGGGAGTCAATAAAGTAATTCAATTAGTTGAACTTAGCTGGAAAGCTAGACCGTAGACGGTGATAGTCCGGTAGACGAAAATTAAATTACGCTCCTTGTTGTCTTACCTGAGTAACGTCGATATAAGACAACTCGGCGTGAATCTAGCGGGACTACCCGCTAAGGCTAAATACAATCTGGTCACCGATAGTGAACTAGTACCGTGAGGGAAAGGTGAAAAGTAGCCCGGTGAGGGCGATGAAATAGAATCTGAAACCATTATGCCTACAAAGA
>JBAZIU010000003.1:0-28752 GCA_041651685.1 Minisyncoccota bacterium | reverse complement strand
GTTCCCGACTGGCAGACGATATTGAAAAGATATTATGACTTATCCGAAAAGAAAATAAAATTCATTATCAGCGGATCTCAAAGCGTTCTTTTGGAGGGCAAAAACAAGGAAACCATGGCCGGACGTATTTTTGATTATTATCTTCCTCCGCTGTCTTTCAATGAATTCATGAAGATAAAAGGAGAAAAAATAAGCAACGATAAAATAGATCTATTTGATTTAGCCAAGAATTTCCATATTTTAAGCAAATTTAATTTTGGAGAAGCCAATAAAATGGAAGAGTCGGCCAGAGAATATATTCTTTGGGGCCAGTTTCCCGAATGCCTGAAGATGCCGCAAGACGGCAGCTCGGCCGCCTCCTATATCAGGGAGTCGGTAGTTGGAAAGATATTGCAGGATATTATTATAATCTACAAAATAAGAAAGCCGGATGATTTTAAAATAGTGGCGTATTATTTTATAAATAATTCTGGCTCTATTTTTGAAGTTGACAATATCGCAAGAGAGGTCGGAATATCGCCCCTTACAATCAATAAGTATATAAAATACTTAACTAAAGGATATCTCATGGACATTCTTTATAAAGAGCACAGGACGATAGTCAAAAGAGGCAGGATATTGAAAAAAGCGTATGCCGCTTCTCCTAATTTTATTTCTTCTATTAATAGTTATTCTTTTTCCAATTTTGACCAGATTCCCGAGGCTTTTGGAAAAATAATGGAAGGAGCGGTGTTTGATTTGATTAAAAGCAGGTATGGTAATGATATTATAGAGAAGGCAAATGTTTTCTTTTGGCGAGACGGACAGAAAGAAATCGACTTTATCGTCTCAAAAGGAAAAGAGAGGATTCCCGTGGAAGTTAAATTTTCTAATAATATTTCTTTGAAAGAATTAAAGCCAATGGTCGAATATCTGGGCGACAAAAAGATTCCTTATGGAGTTGTGGTGACAAAAAAAGACATAGGAGAAAGAATCGTCGACGGACAGAAATTATACTTTATTCCTTGCCACCTTTTTCTTCAAATGTTTTAAAGAATAATTTTTTTCGTAAAAATAGAAAATTATATAAAACAGCATACTGTTTCCTGGAACAATCTGGCCAAGATCGCCGAAGAAGAAAAGGACTATGTCAAAGCCAATGAATACTACCAGAAGATGATAGACTCTTTCGGGGAAGAACAATATTGGAGCTATTATTACTACATCTGCAGCAATTACATGTATCTGGGGGACAAAGCGAAGACTGAGGAGTGCTATGCCAAATACAAGTCTTTCGGAGGAACTGACTCCCAGATTGAGGATTATTTGAAGTAAGTATTGACAGTTTTTAGGGGAGGGTATATTATAAACTTACAAAGTCGCCTGTGCCTACCAATTGGAGTGCACAGGTTTTTAATAAAATGAAAAACACCAACAATCAATTTTCCAAGGGAAAAGCAATGGTTTTCATAGATGGAGGCAATTTTTATCATTTGGTGTTGAAAAAGCTTAAAATAGAGGAAACAAAGTTTGATTTTGAAAGATTTGCTAGTTTTTTAACAGAAAGATATACCATGGAAGAGTTTGGCAAAAGATTTTATGTCGGAACCATGGTTGCGGATAAAGACAATCCAAAATCAGCCCAATCAATGAAAAATCAAAATGCTTTATTCACTTTTTTAAGAGCGAATAAATGGTATATAGGAACGAGCAAGTTAAAATTTAGAAAAGAAAGGATAGTGATTGATGGGAGGGTTGATGATTTTGAAAGAATTAAACGATTGGGCATAAATGAAATATGGTATAAGAGATATAGAGAAAAAGGAATTGACGCGAAAATTGTTGCAGACTTGATAATCGGAGCATTCGAAGACAAGTATGATTTAGCAATAGTAGTTAGTTCTGATGCGGACATACTTCCTGCGATTGAGTGTGCCAGGAAGATTAAGGGTAAAAAAGTAAAATATATTGGATTTGATTTGGATGGAGACGGAGGTAACGTGAATAAATCAATATTTTTCAATGTGGACAGCAGTGTCATTTTAAACGAAGAAGATTTAAAGAATTTTATCATTCAAAATAAAAATTAATTAATCCGCCTTGAATACTACCAGAAGATGATAGACTTTTTCGGGGAAGAACAATATTGGAGCTATTATTACTACATCTGCAGCAATTACATGTATCTGGGGGATAAAGCCAAGGCCCAGGAGTGCTATACGAAATACAAGTCATTTGGAGGGTCTGATTCCCAGATTGAGGATTATTTGAAATAGGCAAAAGCTCCGGGTTTCCTGGAGTTTTGTTATAAAGAGCTTGACAGATATTTTAGGTGGTGTATAATTTTAAGTACAAAAAGGTATGTTATTTGTAATAATTTTAATACACATTAAAAATGAAGAAAAGATTGCTTTTTGATGAAATAACTAAACAAATGAGCCACAAGAACGCTATCTTGATCGTTGGCTCTCGCCAGGTAGGGAAAACAACCTTAATGAAGCAGGTTTTTGAGGAGGTGAAAGATTTCCCTAAGCTTTGGTTTGATTTTGACAATCCTCTTGAACAAAAAATTTTTGAAGACGAAGACTACAGGAATATTCATGAAAGGGTATTGAAGATGGCCGGAGGAAACAAGGAAAGGCTGCATATTTTTATAGATGAAATACAAAACTATCCAGAGGTGACCAAAATAATCAAGTATTTTATAGAGCATTATAATGTTAAATTTGTTGTAACCGGATCCTCTAGTTTTTATCTCAAAAACTTATTTCCAGAATCATTGTCTGGCAGAAAGTTTCTATACCATTTAGATCCTTTAAGTTTTAAAGAAGTTTTGTTTTTTAAAGACAAGATATCAAGAGAAGAGGCGATGGCACAAGACATTAAGACCGTTGTAAAAAACCAAGATGAGTTTTTTATTAAAAAATTAGAAAACGACTATGAAGAATATCTTAAATTTGGCGGATTCCCCGAAGTAGTCTTAACCAACGAACCGAAAACAAAATTACAGATTTTGAAAAATATTTTCGCTTCTTTTTTCGAGAAAGACATCAAGATAATGGCTGACTATAAGGATATAAGGGAATTAAGGGATTTAATACTGCTTTTGGCTCCGAGAGTCGGATCCATGATTGATATAACCAGAATAAGCAAAGAATTGGAAGTAAGCAGGGCAAAAGTCTATTCATATGTCGATTTTTTAGAAAAGACCTTTATTATAAGAATGATTCCCAAGTATTCAAAGAGTCTGGACAGGAGCATTGCTGGAGGAAAGAAGGTTTATTTTAGCGATACCGGAATGTTAAATATGATTGGCAATGTTAATGATTCTCAATTGTTTGAAAATGCAGTGGTTAATCAAATAGCCAACTATGGAGATATTTCTTTCTGTAACAAAAAGAATATCTCGGAAATAGATATTATTTTAGATAAGAAAATTGCCTTTGAAGTTAAATTAAATGGCATTGATAGGGATTATGAAAAGGTAAAAAAACTAGGCGAAGCTTTAGGACTAGAGAATGCATATATTATTTCAAAGAAATTCAAAAAAGAAGCTGGATTTTTATCACCCATAACGTTATAGTATTATAAAGCCAATGAATACTACCAGAAGATGATAGACTCTTTCGGAGAAGAACAATATTGGAGCTATTATTACTACATCTGCAGCAATTACATGTATCTGGGGGATAAAGCCAAGGCCCAGGAGTGCTATACAAAATATAAGTCTTTGGGAGGATCAGATTCACAGATTGAGGATTATTTGAAGTAAGTTCGAGCTTTCTTATAATGAAAAGATTTTTTCATTAATTGTCTATTATTATGATTAAAATACACAAAAAAGACATATTTTGTGTATTGTAAGACTATTTTGCGAGCTAATCGTATCAAATCGTTGCATTAATCGTATCATTATGATACGATTAAACTATATAAATGATACGAAAATGACAGAATTAACAAAAAAACAACAGAAAATAATAGAAATACTCTTAAAGAACGGAGAATCTCAATCTTCGACTGTTTTCGAATATTTAATCAATTTAGGGGAGGACGTGTCTCTTGTTACTATAAAAAGAGCCTTATCAGAACTGGCGAGTCATGGATTTTTGACTGTAAAAGGAATGGGAAGATCTTTGAGCTATATTGTTAGCGACATAGGTAGATTGTTTTTTGATGTTGATTCTCGTGAATATTGCTCTATTGATCCCGATAAAAGATACGGTTCAAGCCAGTACAATTTTAATTTATTTAATTCAATTTCTGATGATATTTTTAGTGAAGAAGAATTAAACAAAATTGAAGAAACAACAAATAGATATAAATTAAGATCTAAAGAATTATCCGCAACAATTCAAAAAAAAGAATTAGAGAGGTTTATTATTGAACTTTCTTGGAAGTCTTCAAAAATAGAAGGAAATACATACACTCTTCTAGATACGGAAAAATTAATATTAGAAAACAAAAAAGCTGAAGGAAAAACAAAAGAAGAAACTCAAATGATTTTGAATCACAAAGAAGCTTTTAATTTTATCTATAAAAATTCTAATAGATTTAAAACAATCACTAAAGATAATTTAGAAGAACTTCATGTCATTTTAACAAAAGACTTGGGAGTCGATAAAGGATTTAGAAAAAATATGGTTGGTATTACAGGATCAATTTATAGACCTCTTGATAATATTTATCAAATCGAAGATGCAACAGAAAGCCTTATTTCAGCTGTATCAAAAATAAAGAATCCTTTTGCTAAGGCACTTCTGTCTCTGATAGGAATAAGCTATATCCAGCCTTTTGGCGATGGCAATAAGAGAACAAGCCGTTTAATGGCAAATGCCATATTATTGGCATATAATTTACCACCTCTTTCTTATCGCAGTACAGATGAAGATGATTTCAGAGATGCTATCTTGTCTTTTTATGAATTGAACTCAATCGTTCCTATTAAAAAGATTTTTATTGAACAGTATAGATTTACTGCAGAAAATTATACAATAATTTGAGGAGTATATTTGTAACAAAAACTACTCTTGTCCGTTATAATAATGCATGGGGGTAGTTTTTTGTTTTCGGTTGTGATATATTTAAGGTGATAAAAATTAAACATAAAAACATGAAGAAATACGCAATCTTGTCTGTAATTTTATCTCTGTTCTTTGTTGGCAGCGCTTCCGCTTCCACTTTTTCCAATTACACCATCAATAATGTTCCATACGAAGAATGGAACAATTCGGAGTTTGACAGAGTCGCTTTGGATGTAACTATTCCTTCTAATAACGGACAGACCGACTATATCCAGTCTTTGGCTGTTATGAATTTGGAAACAGCCAACGAGGGAAGAGGAATCAGCTATTTATACCTCTGGAAGGATGAGGGAGCGGCAGGATTTCAAGGAATGGGGATTGATAAGAGAGTGGGAAAAGGAAAGTGGGACAGTGAAAGTGCAACCTGGTCTTGGACAGACATGGGATTGACCGTTCCTTCGGCCGGTTTGAGGATATTTATAACCGTTGAAACGGAAAGAACAATCAATTCCAGATATACGGTCAAATTGGTTATTCCCAAGATAGACGATGTGAATAAAGACGGAGTATTCCAGATCGGAGACAAGGGACTATTCTTGGCTTCGGGGAATACAACAGATAAAGAAATTAATAATACCGATTACCAGTTAATCAAAAGCACGACATCCGATTCCAAAGCTCCCAAAGCGGTTATTACCAATATTCCTGAAAATTACCAAATTAATTCAAATGATTCGTATTTGATTTCCGGTCTGGCCAGAGACGAAGGATTTTCAGGCATGATGGGAGTGAGTATAAACATCAGTAAAACAGGGGAGAGCGGTTCTTGGCAGAGCACCTCTACCGACAGCACTATTTTCGGAAGATGGACCTACTCTTGGACGCCGAGTTCTATCGGAACATATACGGTCAAGGTGAAAGCCACTGATTTCAATGGCAATGAATCAATTTCAACTCCGATAACCTTTGAAGTGGTGAACGGAAGCAAAGTGTCCACAACCGAATCAACCTTTACCGTTGATAATCTGACAGCCAAGGCCGATGGAAAGATATATATCAATACAGAAGTATCGGTTAAGGATAGCAATGGCAATCCTTTATCAGGCAAAGCCATTGAAGTCAGCTATTTAAGAAATGACGGTTTTATCGCCAGAGATGTAAGAACAACAGATGATAACGGTGTCTTGGTTTGGGGGATTCCCACAATAACATCGGGAACGGTTGTTCTTAATGCAATTATTGACGGGAAAGCAATGACCCAGACATACAATCTTTCTTTTACCGACTAAGTTAACGCATGAAGAAGCATTATTCCAAAATATTAATAGCGCTGTTTTTATTGGTTGTATCACCGGCAATCGCTGCGGCGGAGAAAGTCGGGGACACGACCGGATTTTTCGTTGACCAGTATTTTTCCCAAGATGGTAAACAGTCGGTTTCGGCTGTTTTGGTCAAGGATATGAACAACGCTCTTTTCTATGTTGACAGCAATTACTGGAATTCGATTGGTCAGGAGGAAAAGAACAATATCGGGACAATTCTTGAAAAGCTTTCGGTTAATTACCGTTACGAAATTTATCCAACCCTGACCAATGCTTTCGGAGTTAATGGAGATGGGAAATTGTCTGTTCTCTTTTATCCCATGAAAGAGGATGCGATGGGGTATACGAGAACTATTGACGGATACGAGAAGACAGTCAATCCTTTTTCCAATGAAAGGCAGATGGTTTATTTGAATTCAAGTAAAATAAAGGGAGACTTTTTGAAAGAAGGACTGGCCCATGAATTCATGCATCTGATTTCCTTTAATCAAAAAGAAAAAAAATACGGAACAATTGAAGAGACCTGGCTGAACGAAGCCCGTTCCGAATATGCCATTACTCTGTTGGGCTACAATAAAGAGGACAAGGAAACATATCTGGACAAGAGAACCAGCGATTTCATTAATAATTCTTCCGATTCTTTAACCGAATGGAGGAACAGCAATTATGACTACGGCATCGTTTCTTTGTTTACCCACTATCTGGTTGAACAATACGGTTCGGAAATACTGATTGATTCTTTGCATTCCGAGAAGAAAGGGATAGAGAGTATTAATGAAGCATTGGTAAAGAACAAGCGCACCACTACCTTTGCCCAGATCTTCAGCGATTTTTCTACAGCCATCTATGTTAATGACTGCTCGGTTTCTTTGAAGTACTGTTTTGAAAATGAAAAGCTGGCCAAAGTCAGAGTTTTGCCGTACAGCAATTTCCTTCCTTTTTCCGGAGAAAGCAAGCTGATTATCAATCAGACGGTCAAGAACTGGTCTTCGCAGTGGCAGAAGTTCAGCGGAGGAGGGGACAATATTGTTTTTGATATTTCCCCCTACATTGAAGATTTTTTCAATGTCACCTATGTTATTAAAAAAACAAACGGCCAATCCATAGTTAACAAGGTCGACCTTTCTAGCGTTAAAGGAAGAACAATCAACATTGATAATTCGGTTAAAGACATTTCTTCAATTGTTTTCATTGTTTCCGTGGAAGACAATGAAGTGGCTGACGACCAGAGCATTTCCTTCTCCTACAACATTTCGGCATCAACCCTGACTCCAAGCGGGGAAATCAGCCCCGATAATACAATTAAGCTTCCTTTCACCATAGACAAGCCCTTGAATCAAATGAACAAGGAAGAGCTTTTGATGGTTGTCTTGAAATTGATTATTTATCTCGTATCTCAGGGTAAAACAATATTTTAGTGTATTGCATTACACTAAATAGTGTAATAATTTATACTATTTTGATAGATTAAGAATAATGGTTATTATATTTATTAGTACAGTAAAGTGTAAAATAATAAACATATGTCTATATACATTTCTCTTTTAATCGCCGGATTCGGCGGAGGATTAGTGAGGGGATTGATCGGGTTCTTAAAACACCAGTATGACTACAAGAATACCGGATTCAATCTTCCGTACTTTTTCGTCATGATGTTCCTTTCGGGAATAGTCGGAGTGCTGGTGGCGGTGGCGGTCAAATACTCATTCATTTCTTTTGAAGGAGTGGAATATGTTTCTCCCTCAATCGCCTTCATTATCGGATATGCCGGAGGGGACTTCTTGGACGGGATATATAAGATACTATTGAAGAAAGGAAGTTGACTCTTGTTTTATCTAAATTGTGATGTATAATCAAAGTATGAAGGCAGAATTAAAGGAAAAATTCCTAAAAATATATGCCAATTTACCGATGGCTGTAAGGGAAGAAATTATTGTTACTCTTGATGACGGCAAAACAATGAGTTGGAATTCTGCTTTTTTTGAAATTGAAAATGATACCTCTTTAAGCGATATTATATTGGAGAAATTAGAAAAATTGCAAATTATTTAAGCATATGAATAAAGATGTTTCTGCTGATGAGGAAATAAGAAGACTGGTTTTGGCTAGACTAAAAACAATGTCTTCTGATACGATAAAATGCATAGGAGAGGAAGGTTCTTTTGATCGCGACGAATTGATTGCACACGTGAAGGAGGGCGACAGCATAGGGAAAACTATTGAGCAGGTTGAAATGGAGTGGCTACGCGCCTTCAAGGAAGGAATAATAACGGAGCTTTATAATTAAAGCAAGATGGCGAAGATTTTGATAACCAGACCAGAGCACGATCCTTTAACCAGACATCTTTCCTATTGGAATAGTAAGATTATTGATTATGCCAAGCAAAAAGGAGTAAACATTATTGATTTACATAAAGAAAAAGCGAATCGTAAAGAATTTGAGGGCAGGGTCAGAAAGGTTGATCCTTCTCTTATTTTATTAAACGGACACGGTGACGATAGTTGTGTGGCCGGACACGATAACGAGAAAATTGTTGAAACAGGCCAGAACGAAGAATTATTAAAAGGAAGGATAACATATGCGGTTGCCTGTTCTTCGGCGAAAGGGTTGGGTCTATCTTGTTGCGCTAATCAAGACACGGCTTTTATAGGATATGACGAGGCGTTTATTCTTAATTTGGACAGACATTGCCTAAATAATCCGCTCAAAGACAAGAGGGCGGAAAGATTTTTAGATCCTTCGAATAGGATAGCTTTTTCTTTGTTGAAGGGCCACACCTGTCAAGAATCTTCAGAAAATTCAAAAAATGCTTTCAAGAGAAAAATTATAGAGTTGTTGCTTATGGGTAATAATGACCCTGACGCTCTTGATGATGCCAAGGATTTATTATGGAACATGAATCATCAAGTATGTCTGGGCAATAAAGAAAAAACCGCCTGAGAGCGGTTTTTAAATACCTTAACAAACCCGTAAGCCGAATTCTGTTTTAAACAGTCATCTATCTGGGACAAAGATTGCTCTTTGCCTCAAGCGAACCACTTTTTTCCCTTGCGGGATTTGTTCTTGCTTCCGGGTAAGGATTTAGCCGTTTCACTCTTAAGGTTTCCCTTAAGACTCACCCCGAAGGGTGCTTCTTCCTTTCGGTTGAAGCGTCTCTGTTCGCACCTCTTTCTCGCGAACGACGGGGATTACCCGCTACCTTTTAGATCCGGCGAACCGGAAATGGAAGTTCGGACTTTCCTCCTAATTAAAGGCGACTGTCCGGCTTGTTAAGGCACTTTATCTTAAAATATGATTGAGATATAGTCAAGTTGACGCAAAATTTTCTTAGAGAGATAATGGGGTAATGAAAAAGAAGAAAACAACGCTTAATGATATAGCCATAATGCTTCAAAGAGGATTTAAAGAAACGGCCAAAAGTTTAGAAATTGGTTTTTGCTTTGATTCCATCAATAAACGTTTTGATAAAATGGATGAGCGATTTGATAGAATAGAAAAGTTAATCATTGACCATAATAATAGAATAAAAAAATTGGAAGACGACATGAAAGAGGCGAAAAGCATGCTTGCTATTCAATAAGATTGCCTCCGGGCAATTTTTTGTTATATTTACCTTTCTCCTTTTTTAAGCTAATATATACCCATATATTATGTCTTTAAAGGGATTTTTGAACTCCAAGCAGAATACGGTCACCGGAGCGGCGGTTATATTGACCATCGCTGTTTTGCTGAGCCGCCTTTTGGGATTATTAAGGGATAGGTTATTGGCCGGATCTTTCGGCGCTTCCATCAATCTGGATGTCTATTTTGCCGCTTTCAGGATTCCTGACTTGGTTTATAGTATTATCTTTGCCGGAGGAGTGATTGTTTCTCTGCTTCCCTTGTTTTCCGATTTGCAGAACAAGGACAAAGAAAAGAGCTGGGATACGATAAACAACATACTCAATATTTTCATGGTTTGTTTTGTTGTTTTTTCAGCTTTGTTTTTTATTTTCACCCCGCAGATTATTTCTTCAATGGTTTCTGGGTTTGACGCCGAAGCCAAAGAAATGACGATATCTCTTTCTCGTTTGATTTTCGTTTCGGTTTTCTTCTTCGGCTTGTCTTCAATCTTCTCGACTATCTTGAATTATTTCAACCGTTTTGTTTCTTATTCTCTCGCTCCCATTCTATACAATCTGGGAATTATATTCGGAACGGTTTTTCTTTCTGCTGAATTCGGAGTGTTCGGAGCCGGCTTGGGAGTTGTCATCGGTTCCTTTTTGCATTTCTTAATCCAAGTTCCTCCGGCAATCAGGTGCGGATACAGATACAAATTCATCATTGATTTGAAGAGCAAGGAATTGGGGGATTTTATCGGTTTGATTATTCCTAGAACCATTGCTTCTTCTTCATCTCAAATCAATTTTATTATCACCACCTTTATCGCTTCGGGAATAGGGGCGGGAGCCATTTCCATCTTCAACCTTTCTAATAATTTAAGATACTTACCCATCGGAATTATCGGAGTTTCTTTTGCCACTGCCGTTTTTCCTTTCCTTTCCAAATTATGGACCGAAGACAAGAAAGAGGAGTTCCATTATAATTTCAGAAAGGTTTTTAATGAAGTTTTGTATATTTCTTTTCCCATCGGAATTTTAATCTTTGTTTTAAGAAACGAAATCGTCAATATTGTTTTAAGAACCGGGCAATTCGGTTCTACGGCTGCCGAGATAACCGCCGCCGCTCTGGGCATCTATGTCTTATCCACTTTCGCCCAGTGCTTGGTTCCGGTATTATTAAGAGGATTTTTCAGCCTGAAAGATACGATTACTCCGACGGCCATTGCTATCTTTTTCGTTATCTTGAACGTTTACCTTTCCTTTTTCTTTGTCGACATTTTTTCCGTCAGCAATGTTTTCACATCGTTTGTCAAAAATATTCTTAATCTCGACGGAGCCATGACTTTCCCGGTCTTGGGCTTGGTTCTGGCCTTCAACGTGGGCTTGCTTTTCGAATTCATTCTTCTCTTCTATTTCTTTTATAAAAAAGTGGGCGACTTCGGAATCAAGAATATTTTCATTTCTTTTTTGAAAACTTTGTTCTCTTCCGTTGCCATGGCTTTGGCCGCTTGGTATTCTCTGCCTTTAATTAAGAATTTTTTCGGTGATTCTTTTATCGGAACAGTCATGGTTTTTTCTTCGGTCTGCTTGCTTTCTTTCCTTGTTTACGGCATATTGACTATGCTCTTGAAAATGCAGGAGGTTAAATCGGTTAAAAGGATAATACTTAAAAATGAAGATTAGAAATTTTGTCATCATTTCTCATATTGACCACGGGAAGTCGACTTTAGCCGACCGGCTTTTGGAAATAACCGGAACCGTGGAAAAAGGAAAGATGAGGCCGCAGTATTTGGATGCCATGGATTTGGAAAGGGAAAAGGGCATTACCATCAAAATGACTCCGGTCAAGATGCTCTACAAATACAAAGGAGAAGAGGTGATGCTTAATTTAATCGACACTCCCGGACACATCGATTTCAATTACGAGGTCAGCCGAAGCTTGGCGGCGGTTGAAGGAGCCGTTCTTTTGGTCGATGCGACCAAAGGAATCCAAGCCCAGACCATTACCAATCTGGAATTGGCCAAAAAAGAAGGCCTGACCATTATCGCCGCGGTCAACAAGATTGATTCGCCTCAGGCCAGAACCGAAGAAGTCAAAAAAGAAATCGCCGAGTTCTTGGAAATTGAAGAAAGCGAAATTCTTTCCATTTCCGCCAAGACGGGAGAAAATGTGGAATTGCTTCTAAGTAAGGTTATTGAAAAAGTGGAAGGGCCGGAAATACACGAAGACAAGCCATTAAGAGCTTTGGTTTTTGATTCCATGTACGATACTTTTTTGGGAGTCGTTTCGTATGTGAGGATTATTGATGGATTTGCCAAGGCCAATGACAAGATATACTTGTTGAATGCCCGGGCCGACGGAGTGGTTAAGGAGATAGGAGTATTCAAGCCGGACATGACTCCGATTAAAGAATTGCATTCCGGAGAAATCGGCTTTATCGCCACCGGCATCAAGGATCCGGAGAAGATTAGGATAGGAGATACGATTGCCTTGAAAGACGGCGGAGAAATGAAATTAGAGCCCTTGGAGGGGTATAAAGACCCGGAGCCCAAGATATTTGTTTCGATGTATCCTCAGGACCAGAACGACTTTGAAACTTTGAAGCTGGCTTTATCCAAATTGAAGCTCAATGACTCGGCCTTGTTCTATCAGCACCAGAACTTCCAGATGTTTGGAAGGGGATTCTTGTGCGGGTTTTTGGGAACGCTCCACACTGAAATCACCATGGAAAGATTGAAGAGGGAATTCGGATTGGATTTGGTCATCGGTGCTCCCCAGGTTTGCTTTAAAGCGCTCGACGGAAAAGGAAAAGAAGTCTTGGTGTATAATCCGAACAACTGGTCGGATTCTTTCAGCCAGTGTTTTGAACCGTGGACCGAAATCACACTCATTATCGGCGCTTCGTATCTTGGGAGAGTCTTTGAACTGGTCGGAGAGATGGATGGCAAGCACGTCGATTCCCGTCCTTTCGGAAAAGACAGGTACATTTTAATCTACGAGCTTCCTTTACGAGAAATCATCGGCACTTTCTATGAAAATCTTTTGAATGTGACTCAGGGATATGCTTCAATGACCTATAAGGAAACCGGATACCGACCGGCCGAATTGGTCAAGCTGGAAATCCTTATCGCCGGAAGAACGGAAGAAGCATTTTCTCGAATCATACCGAAGAACAAAGTTCAAGCCGAAGGAAAGAGAATAGTTGAAAAATTAAAAGATGTTCTGCCGGTCCAGATGTTTGCGGTGGCGATTCAGGCAGCGGTCGGAGGGAAAATCATCGCCCGAGAAACAATCAGCGCCAGAAGAAAAGACGTCATTGCGCCTTTGTACGGAGGAGATTATACTAGAAAAAAGAAGCTGTTGGAAAAACAGAAAAAAGGAAAGAAAGATATGAAAGACAGGGGCAAGTTGAAGATTCCCGCTGATGTCTTCCTTAAGGTCTTCGGTTCTTAATTAAACATTGGCCAAACCAAAGAGGCAATAGTGGATAGGGCGATCAAAGAGACCAAGATTATCCAAACGATTCTGAATTTTTTAGATTTTGTATTCATATACAATATGCTACCAAAAAAAGGCAAAAAAGTGAAGTGGGGGATACACATTAATAAGAAGAAGATTTCCATTTTCTTCTGGATTGTTTTTTGTGTTTGGTTTGTCTGTTTCCTTGTTTATTCCAACGCGAAGATTTTTCAGAAGAGGACTGATTTGGGGAAAGATTTGGAACGGCTCGACACCAGTGTTGAAACCTTGACCGAAGAAAAAGACTTGTTAAAATTCAGACTGGGAGAAACATATAGTCAAGAATATTTGGAAAAGGTGGCCAGAGAGGATTTGGGCATGCAGAAGCCGGGAGAGAAGGTGGTGGTGATAAAGAAAAGTAATCCGGGAGAGGAAAGCGGAAAGGAAGACAGCGTCTTGCAAAATATCTTAAATTGGTTTAATTCATTAATTAAGCCAGAGTAGCTTAACGGAAAAGCAATTCTTTCGTAAAGAAGAGACTGCGAGTTCGATTCTCGCCTCTGGCTCATTGTATTTTTTTATATCGCTTGTTATAATATACAAAAAAACATGTCTAAAAAAGCCTTCACCTTAATTGAACTTCTGGTAGTTCTCTCCATTGTCGGAATCCTGGCCGGCTTTGTCTTCGTCCAGACGAACAATGCCGTCAATTCAGGCAAGGATGCCAAGAGGAAATCGGACATCGCTCTTTTGGCCTCGGCCGCCGTCGGCTACCAGTCGGAAAGCATCACTATGCCGATCAGTTCCGGCTGTTCCATTAATGTCGATTGTCCGACCGAAGTCAACCAGGCTTTGGAAGGCCAGCTGGGAACCCTTCCCGTTGACCCCAACTCCGGTTCCTCATACAGATACCAATCAGACACCGGAACCGACTGCACCATTTCCGCCGTTCTCTCGACCGGGGAAACATATCAGTATTCCTGCAACGGCGATGAAATGAGCCAGTCTGCTCCTTTGGCCGGAGTTTGCGGTTCCAGAGCCAATAATTCATCCAGCGGCTATCCTTCTTCCCAAACCGATTGGACCACCAATACCACCTATTGCGCTTCAACTATTCCCTCAACCACTCCTGCCTATCCTTCGACTCCCGGCTCTTCCGTTTCCTGGACTTGTCCCGGAACATATCTTGGAAGCTCAACAATTTGTACCGCCTACCGTGCCTTAAATGGTGTCTGCGGTTCGGGAACTGCCAATACCTATACCATTCCCACTGTTAACTTCTGTTCAACCGGAACAGCTTCTTCGGTGTCCGGAAGTGGCCCCTGGTCTTGGACCTGTGAGGGAGTATATGGCGGAACAACTCCGACCTGTGTTGCTAACAAATCAATTGACGGTATCTGCGGTACTTCCAACAACGGCAACTACTACGATACTTCTTCAATCACCGCTCCCTGTTCCATCGGTACCGCTTCTGCCTATTCCGGTTCCGGTCCCTGGTCTTGGACCTGTGAGGGAGTATACGGCGGAACAACTCCGACCTGTACCGCCAACAAGAAGATTGACGGGGTGTGTGGAACATTATCCAACACTTCTTCCACTGCCTACGCCCAGAGCGTCACTTCCTGGCCTTCTGCTAATTACTGCTCTGCCGGAACAGCTTCTTCGACTCCGACCTTTCCCAGCGCTGGAACATATGTTTCATGGACTTGCACTGGAGTATACGGAGGAAATAATAGCATTAGTTGCAACGCCTACCATGCTTCAAACGGGGTTTGCGGAAGCGCGGCAGCGGTCTACTCTCCCGATTCGTCATCGTATGGATCAGCTTCTTTTTGTTCTCCTGGAACCGCCAGTCCGGCCAGCCCTTCCTTTCCCGGAATCGGAAGCTCGGTTTCATGGACTTGTAGCGGAACATATGGAGGCAGTCTGACTTGTACGGCTAGCAGGCAACTGAAGAGCGTATTTTGCAAAAGCGCTGGAGGTCTTTGGTATTGGAATATATGTACCGGCTGCAATCATCCGTGGGAAGAAGATAGAGAATATTATGGGAGTTGTGCTGCGGCAGGGTACGTGGGGACGATCATCACTTGTGGCGGTAGCTGGCATTGCAGCATGGGTTGCGATTATTATGCTGCCGAAGCTGGTCCTGGCTGGTCAGGAACGGGACAAGAGATGCAGGGATGCGGATATCGTACGATATATTCTTATAACCAGTAGTTTTGTTTCCAGCATTTGATAGAATAGAAAGTATGCAAGAGTCACCTTAAAGAAAAAAATAAAGGAGTGGCATATAAACAGTGCCACTTTTTATTTGTTTTATTTTATCTTTTGAGGTAAAATTAAAGCATGGAAATATTAAGTTTTGGAGAAACCAAAAAGCTTCTTTTGAAATACAAGTTGCCTTTCTGCCGAACGGAGATTTTTAATTCAAAAGAAAAAGCATTGTTATTCGCCGAACAAATCGTTTTTCCGGTTGTTTTGAAAGTTCATGCCCAAAAGATATTCCACAAGTCGGAAATCGGGGGAGTTAAGACAAATATCAAAGACGGGGAAGAATTTAAGAAGGTCTGGGAAGAAATGCAGAAGAATATGGAGGGAAAGAATATTGAAGGAGTATTGGTTCAGGAGATGTGTCCGGGCAATGAAATCGCCTTAGGGATGAAAAGGGATTCTCAGTTCGGACCGGTTCTGCTGTTCGGTCTCGGCGGCATCTTTATCGAAATAATCAAAGATGTTTCTTTGCGTGTCGCTCCGATAACAAAGGAGGAAGCAATGGAGATGATAAAGGAAACCAAGGGGGTTAAGATTTTAGAAGGAGCGAGAGGGAAAAAGAAGGCTGACCTGGAAAAAATAGCGGAAATGCTGGTCAATCTTTCCAATCTTTCAATGAAAGAAAATAATATTCAATCAATTGATTTCAATCCGGTGATGGTCGAGGGGAATAAAGCCTGCATCGCCGATTTTCGAATAATAATATAAATAATAAATAAAAAATATGAATAAATTATTTAAAAGAGCCTTCACTCTGATAGAGCTATTAGTGGTGATTGCCATCATCGGAATTCTTTCCGGCTTGATTGTTGTTGGCATGGATGGCGTTACTCAAAAAGCCACCATCGCTAAAGCTCAAGTTTTTTCCAATTCATTGAGAAATGCGTTAATGCTGAATTTGATTTCCGAGTGGAAGTTTGACGGTTCGGGGGTTGTTGACGGAGCTGCGGCAACAACCGCATATGCTCAGGATGGCTGGGGAACCGGCACCGGAAGCATTGTCGGAGCTCCTTTGGTTTATTCCGGAGCAAGCTGTATCTACGGTTCCTGTTTGTACTTCGACGGAGTGGATGACAGTCTTTCCGTCGCCGACAGCAATGTTTTAGATGTGAGCAGCATAACAGTGGAAGCCTGGGTTAAATTTACCGCCTTGCCGACCATAGCCAGCGCCCACCTTGTTTCCAAGGACGATGCCTATTGGTTTACCGTAGACACTGCCGGCAGTTTGGACCTGAAGATTAAAAGTTATGACGCCAACGGTACGGCGGCTTCGGCTGTTACCGGATTTGCAACAGGCAGATGGTACCATCTGGTCGGTTCTTTCGATAATTCAACCAAGACGATAAAATACTACGTTGACGGAGCCTTGGTTTCCGGCGGCGGAACCATCATCAACAATGCCCAGAGTTCGACCAATACTTTATACATCGGAAAGTCGGCAACCTTAGCCAATTCCTTGGTTCACGGTTATTTGGATACCATTCGACTATATAATGGTCCTATTCCGATTTCTCAGATAGAGGAAGATTATTATGCCGGATTGAATAATTTGTTAATTAAAGGAAGCATATCCGGAGAAGAGTATGCCGGATTATTATCGAGCAAATGAAAAATATCTTTAACCCCAAGACAATAGCTTTGATCGGAGCGAGTGGAGAAATTAATACCGTCGGATTCGGTTTGGCCAAGAATATCTTAGAAGGAAAGAAATCGAGGAAAATATTTTTCGTCAATCCTTTTCAAAAAGAAGTTTTGGGAGAAAAGTGTTTTGGAAAAATATCAAACATTAAAGAAAAGATAGACTTGGCAATAATTGCCGTTCCTCAAAAAATAGTCAAAAACGTTGTTTTGGAATGCTGTCTAAAGAAAGTCGGAGGAATCATCATTGTCTCTTCCGGTTTTAAAGAGAGCGGTAATATCAAAGAAGAAGAAGAGATAAAGGAGATAGTCAAAAAATACAAAATTCCTTTAATCGGTCCCAATTGTTTGGGAATCATCAATCCCTCTCTTAATTTAAACGCCTCTTTCGCTCCTTTGACTCCGAGAAAAGGGAGTATCGCTTTTCTTTCGCAATCGGGAGCCTTATTGGATTCGGTTTTGGGAATGAGTGAGAGCGAGGATATCGGATTTTCTAAAATTGTTTCCTATGGCAACGAAGCCGATTTAAGTTTAACCGATTTCATTTCCTATCTCAAAGACGATATTGAAACCAAAGTTATAGTCGTCTATTTTGAAGGATTAAAAGATGGGAGAGAGTTCATGGAAGTCGCCAGAGAAGTTGTTAAGATGAAGCCGATTGTGGCTATCAAATCGGGAAGGAGCGAGATGGGCAAAGTGGCGGCAACCACTCATACCGGAACCCTGGCCGGAGACTATGAAGTGTATAGAGCGGCGATGAAACAATGCGGAGTTGTTCTGGTTGATACCTTGGAAGAATTGTTTGATTCGGCCAAAGCTCTGGCTTTTCTGCCCAGAATCGAAAATGGGATAGGAATTGTGACCAACGGAGGCGGTTTGGGTGTCTTAACCGTTGATTATTGCACGGAAATGGGAATAGAGGTTGTTGAGTTAAGTAAAACAACGGTTTCTTCTTTGGAAAAGAACAAAGCGATGGGGAAGGTGCCGGTAAAAAGAAATCCTTTGGACTTGATCGGCGACGCTTTATCCGACCGATACGAAGCGGGAATGGAAGCGATATTAAAGCAGAAGGATATTAACGGTTTGATTGTTATTTCAACTCCGCAGATAATGACAGAGCATGAAAAAAATGCTAAAATTATGGTGGAAATGAAAAAGAAATATCCTTTAAAGCCCATCGTCTGCTGTTTTTTGGGAGGACCGCTCGTATCTTCGGCCGTCAAGATTTTGGAAGAAAACGATATTCCCAATTATCCGGATGTTAAAAGGGCGGTTAAGAGTATTAAGAGTTTGATAAAATGAAAAAAGAAAAAGGAAATATCATTATTTTAATACTGGATATTCTTTTTATCATCATCTTTATGATAATCAGCTTAATGAACCTTTTCGGAGGGATTGGTTTTTAATTAAAATGGCAAATACACTGTTTTTTAAAGAAATAAGAAAGAAAGATGTGGCAATTGTCGGAGGCAAGAATGCATCTTTGGGAGAAATGTATTCTTTATTGACCGAGAAAGGAATCAGGATTCCCAATGGTTTTGCCACAACCGCCGATGCATACAAATATTTTTTGAAATTCAACAAGATCGATGAAAAGCTTGAGAAGCTTTTCAATAATCTCGATTTGAATAAATTGGAGAATGTGCAGAGAGCCGGCAAGAAAGCCAGAAGCCTGATTTTGGGCGGAAAGTTTCCCAAGGACTTGAAAGAAGAGATAATTAAAGGATACGGAAAGCTTTGCGAGGAATACGGAGACAATTGCGATGTGGCGGTGAGGAGTTCGGCTACCGCCGAAGACCTTCCCGACGCTTCTTTCGCCGGTCAGCACGAATCGTATTTGAACATCAAAGGAGAAAAAGATGTTTTGGAAGCGGTAAAATACTGTATTTCTTCTTTGTTTACCGACCGTGCCATTTCATACAGGCGTGACAAGGGCTTTCCTCAATTGAGCGTTTATCTCTCGGCTGTAATCCAGAAAATGATCAGAAGCGATTTGGCTTCTTCGGGAATCATGTTCACTCTCGATACCGATACCGGATTTGATAAGGTTGTTTTGATCAATTCGATCTGGGGAATCGGAGAAATGATTGTCAAAGGAAGAATCACTCCCGACAAGTTTTTTGTCTTCAAGCCGACGATGAAAATGGGGTATAAAGCGATTATCAATAAAGAACTGGGGAGAAAAGATGGCAAATACATTTACAGAGAGAGCGGCGGAGTCAAGGAAGTCAAAACCACTAAAGAAGAGTATGACAAGTATTCAATTACCGATGAAGAAGTTTTGACTTTGGCCGAGTGGGGTTGCCAAATCGAAGAACACTATAATGCTCCGCAGGATATTGAATGGGCCAAGGATGGAAAGGACGGCAAACTATACATTGTTCAATCCCGTCCGGAAACAGTCCATTCCTTAAAAGGAAAGAAGGGAAGGACATATGAAGAATATATTATCAACCAAGAAGTTAAACCGCTTTTGACCGGCATCAGCATCGGAGACAAAATCGGCAAAGGAGTAGTGAGGGTCATTACTGATGTTAAAAAAATGAATGAGTTCAAGAGAGGGGAAATCTTGGTCACCAAGATGACCGATCCCGATTGGAATTCCATCTTAACCATGTCTTCGGCCGTTATCACCGACGAGGGGGGGAAGACTTGCCATTCGGCCATTATTTCCAGAGAGCTGGGCATTCCTTGCATTGTCGGAACCAAAGAAGCGACTAGAAAATTAAAAACCGGAATGATGGTGACGGTTGATTGCAGCTCCGGCGCCAAAGGAAGAATTCTCGAGGGAGACGTTCCTTTCACCGTCAAAGAATATAATTTGGATGAAATTCCCCAATTAAGCACTAAAATAACTTTGAATATCGGAGCCCCCGACACGGCTTTCAAGGCTTCATTTTTGCCCAGCGACGGAGTCGGCTTGGCCAGAGAAGAATTCATCATCGCCGAAAAGGTGAGAATCCATCCCATGGCTTTGATGAATTATGAGAAGATAAAGAAAGGGGAGATAAAGATTTCGGAACACGACTTGCAAACAATCGAAGAATTAACCAGAGAATATCCGAACAAGGAAACATATTTCATCAACGAACTCTCGGAAGGAATCGCTCAGATTGCCGCCTCTTTCTATCCCAAGAAGGTCATTGTCCGTTTTTCCGATTTTAAAACCAATGAATACAAGAACTTGGTCGGAGGCAGTCCTTTCGAGGGAGAAGAAAACAATCCGATGATCGGATTCAGAGGAGCCTGCCGATACATTGATTCTTCTTTCCAGCCGGCTTTTAAAATGGAATGCTTGGCCATTAAAAGGGTGAGGGAGGAGTTCGGATTGAATAATGTGGCGGTGATGGTTCCTTTTTGCCGAACCGTTGAAGAAGGAAAGAAGGTGGTGGAATTAATCCGCGAATTCGGGTTGCCGAAAAACGAGATGCCGGTCTACGTCATGTGCGAAATTCCTTCGAATGTGATTTTGATTGATGAATTTTTGGAAGTTTTTGACGGAATGTCTATCGGTTCAAATGATTTGACTCAATTGACTTTGGGATTGGACAGGGACAATGGAGGATTGGCCTATATCGGCAATGAAAAGAATGAAGCGGTTATGGAATTGATTAAAAAAGTCATCAGGACCTGCAAAGAAAAAGGAAAATATTGCGGAATCTGCGGACAAGCGCCGTCTGACTATCCCGAGTTTGCAGAATTTTTAATGAAAGAGGGGATTGAAAGCATTTCTTTGAATGCCGATACTGTTATTAAGACGATATTATCATTGGGTAAGGTAAAATAATATGTTTGAAATTATTACATTCGGTTCTGCCACTTGGGATATTTATTTGAAGATGGAGAAAGAACAGTTATTAAAAACTGATAAGGTTCCGTCCGGAACGGCGGTCGGTTTTGATTTGGGTGCGAAAGTTGATATCAATGACATGTATTTCAGCTTTGGCGGAGGGGGAATGAACACCGCCCATACTTTTAAGAAGCAGGGATTTAAAGTTGCCTATTGCGGTTCGGTTGGTTCTGATATCCCGGGCAAGGAAATCATTGCCGAGATGGAGGGGATGGGAATCGGAACAGAATTTATCCAGAAGAACGAAAAGCCGACCAACAATTCCATTATTTTGTTGACTTCCGATAACGAAAGAACTGTTTTGGCCTACCGCGGCGCTTCGGAAGATTTGAACAAGGAAGAAATACTCTGGGGGGACATGTCTCCTTCTTGGTTCTATCTCGCTCCTTTGTCCGGGAAATTGAGAGAGTTGACCGAGGATATTGTTGATTTCGCCAAGAAGAACAAAATCAAAGTCGCTATCAATTTAGGCAATTCGCAAATTGTTTTGGGAAAAGAGAAATTGGAACCGATACTGAAGAAAGCCGATGTTTTATTATTGAATTTGGAAGAGGCTTCTTTGTTGACCGGAGTGGACAAGAAAGACGAGATGGGAATAATGAGGGAATTGAACAGTCTGCATCCGGGAATCAATACGGTCACCAAAGGCCCGGAAGGGGTTTTGGTTTCCGAAGAAGATGTTTTAATCGAAGCTTCATCTTATAAAGTTAAAGTTGTTGACAAAACCGGTGCCGGAGATGCTTTCGGTTCCGGATTCATTTCCGGATTGATTAAATCAAACATGGATGTCGAGTGGGCGATAAAGCTGGGGATTGCCAATTCAATTTCTTGCATTCAAATCAGGGGAGCAATCAACGGTTTGTTAGAGGGAAGCGATGACCTCATAAAAATTGGAGACAAGATTAAAATAGAAAGGAAGAAGATAATATAGAATGATTCCGGAGTTGCAAAAACCTGAAAAATATCCTATACTCTGATTGGATACCACTCCGCTTTATATGTAAAGCGGCGTTATTAGATTAATGTGAAATAAAATGACAAGTTTAAAAGCAAAATTGAGACAGGCGAAAGGCACTGCCTATAGAGCCGTTCAAAAGGAAGAAGTGATTCCGGCTGTTTTGTACGGACCGGAAATTGAAAGTATTTCTCTTGAAGTTGACAGAAAAGACTTTGAGAAAGTGTATAAAGATGTAGGAGAAACTTTGATTGATTTGGAGGTTGAAGGAAAGAAATATTCCGTTCTAATCCATGACGAGCAGGTTCATCCTTTGAGCCAGAAACTGCTGCACGTTGACTTCTATCAACCCAACTTGAAAGAAGAAGTTGAAACCGAAGTTCCGATTGAATTGGTGGGAGAAGCTCCGGCCTTGAAATTGGGCGGAACTCTGATTGCCAACATGAAAGAAATACCGGTATCAGCCCTTCCCAAGGATTTGCCGAGTAAGATTATAATCGACGTATCTTCGTTGGTTACCTTTGAAGACGCGATTACCGTTAAAGATATCAAGGTGCCGGTCGGGGTAACCATTGAAATTGATGACCCGGAAGAAATAATCGTTCAGGTTGTTGAGCCGGAAAAAGTTGAAGAAGAATTGGCCAAGCCGATTGAAGAAGTAGAGAAGGAGCCGGAGAAGGCCGGCGAGAAGAAGGAAGAAGAAGTTCCGGCCGAAGAAGAGAAATAATAATTTTGATTCAATGTCTTTCAGTTTTTTTCCTGAAATTAAAAAACTGACGCTGATGACGATAACGGGAATCCTTATCCCCGTTATTTTCGTTTCTTCGGCCAATGTCGATGATTTGGAAGCCATGTGCGGGAAAGAAGAATGGAAAACGGCCTGTGAAACTCTTTCCGATTCCGAATGCCAGAGCCTATTGAATCAGTGCCAGATATATTTTGAATCAAAAAGGAAAGACGTTGAGTCGGATATTAGTGCGACCAGCGCTGAAAAGAAAACATTGCAGACTCAAATTTCCACTTTAAGCAAGAAAATCAAGGATTTGGATTATCAAATATATCAATCCAATCTTTCAATTAAGAGTTTGGGTTTTCAAATTAAAGACACCGAACTATCGATAGTCGAAACGGAAAAAGAAATCGATTCTCAAAGAGACAAAATCGGGATGATTTTGCGGGCGGTCGCCGACGAAGATAAGAAGTCATTAATTGAAGTTTTAATCGCCAGCAAGACCATTTCCGAGTTTTTCGACAATCTGGTCTATCTGGAAACTTTGAGCGTTAAGAATCAGGATTTGCTTGATTATTTTGAAAATCTGGAGGCCAGCTTGAAAGGACAGCAAATCAGTTTGGCTGAAGAAAAAGGAGAAAAGGAAAGTCTGTTGGAATTACAGAGCGTTCAAAAGCAGGCATCGGCCTTGACCAAGCAGGAAAAGGACAAGCTGTATACTTTGACCGAAGCCCAGTATCAAGCACAGTTAAAAGAAAAGGAAGAGATAGAAAAGAAAGCGGCTGAGATTGAGAAGAAGTTAATCCAGATGGTCGGATTGGTTGAAGACCAGAAAGCTCCCAGCTTCGGAGAGGCTTTGGAAATGGCTAAAGATATCGGAACTTTAATCGGGGTGAGACCGGCATTCCTTTTGGCTATTATCAGCCAGGAGTCGGCTATCGGAAGAAACGTCGGCCAGTGCTATGTCACCAATGCGGAAACCGGAGCGGGAAAATACACCAACGGAAATTTGGTTTCGAGGATTATGCATCCGACCAGAGATTTGCCCGTCTTTTTGGATCTTATCAAAGCTTCGGGGAGAACAATGGAAAAAACGCCGGTTTCTTGCTGGATTAATGACTGCGTTTCCAAATACGGAGGGACATATTTCCATTGTGCGGCGTACGTCGGAAAAGACGGAACGGTCAGTTGTGCCAAGTCGGGATACGTTGCCTATGGATTCGGGGGAGCGATGGGTCCGGCCCAATTCATTCCCAGCACTTGGAAAATATACATAGAGAAGATAAAGAACGCTACGGGAAAGTCTGTGGCCGATCCCTGGAATATTCGCGATGCCTTTACCGCCGCCGGCTTGTATTTGAAGGATTTAGGAGGAGGGAAGACATCGGGAGAATATAGTGCCGCTTCCAGATATTACGGCGGTTCTTCGGCCTATGCCAAGAGCGTTTCGACCAGAGCCTGGTGTATTCAGGAGTTTACCGACAAGGGTTCAATGACCGATTATTGCCAGGGATTAATATTCTAATGGCCGCCTTAAAGGCGGTTTTTTGATATAAAAAAATCTAACCTTGCGATGAAGGTTAGGATGATGGCTTGTCTGAGATTCGAACTCAGGATATTCCGCATGACAGGCGGACATCATAGCCGACTAGACCAACAAGCCATTTAGTAAGGGAGCCTGGGACGACCCATGGATTCTAGAACTTTGTAAAGTTCTAGCGTCTACTCAGAGCACTCCCTCTAATACAAACTTATGCCAAAAGTTTTTAAAAGTCAAGAAAAGTAAAAACAGGGAAGTTATCCCTGTTTTAATCCTTCTGCTACGTTTTTGACCATCTTTTCTATTTTTCCCGACATTATTGATTCAATATCGTGCCAGCTTTTGTTGATTCTGTGGTCGGTGACTCGGTCCTGGGGGAAATTATATGTTCTCATTTTTTCTTCTCTCATCGCTGTTCCGATTTGCGATCTTCTCGCTCCGCCCATTTCTTTTTCCAGTTTTTGTTTTTGCTGGCTTAGTAATCTGGCGGCCAAGATTGAGAGCGCGCTTTCTTTATTTTGCTGCAAACTTCTTTCGGTCTGGCAGGTGACCACTTCTCCGGTAGGGATGTGGATTATTCTGATGGCTGACATTCTTTTATTAACGTATTGTCCGCCCGCTCCCGAAGCTTTGTAGTATTCGCTCCTTATATCCTGCGGCCTGATGTTGATTTCAGTGGCCGATGGTTTGGCGAGTACGGCGACAGTTGCCGTTGAAGTGTGGATTCTTCCTTGTTTTTCCGTGGTCGGTAT
Source organism: Minisyncoccota bacterium (assembly GCA_041651685.1). Taxonomy (GTDB): domain Bacteria; phylum Patescibacteriota; class Minisyncoccia; order Minisyncoccales; family Minisyncoccaceae; genus UBA2211. The sequence continues at coordinate 3,628 of JBAZIU010000003.1, read as the reverse complement.
TCTCTGCACCCTGTGCACTCCGGCTTCGTTTTCCAGAAGCTCATACGCTCCTTCTCCGGATATTTCCATAGTCGTATCTTTGGTTCCGCCGATTTCAGTCATGCTCGAATCCAAAACGTTGACTCTCCATCCCTTGATTTGGGCGAAACGGGTGTACATTCTCGCCAGGTCAGATGCAAAAAGAGCGGCCTCTTCTCCTCCGACGCCCGCTCTTATTTCCATGATAACCGCATTGTATTTTGGACTTTCTTCTGGCATAAAAGATTACTTTCTCTTTTTAGCAGCTCTTTCTTTGAATTTCTGGATTCTGCCTACCTGGTCAGAGCTTCTTTCCTTTCCTGTGTAGAAGGGGTGGCACTGAGAACAGATTTCCACCTCCATGTTTTCAATAGTCGAGCCGACTTCAAAAACATTTCCGCAGGCACAGCGAATCTTGGCTTTTTCAAAGTATTGTGGGTGAATGTCTTTCTTCATATTCAGTATTACTTTTTATATATTTAAGGTATATCAGAAAGAGGGAGGGAAATCAAGGGCGTTTGACTTCTCATTTGTTTTGTTTTAAGATAATGCCAATCCTTCGGAGGGGATTAATTTGGAGTCTATTATTCGTGGGAAAAAGGAAATGGAAGAGAAATTTAAAAAGGCAAGGGACCGGGCTTTAAAAAAGAAGCTCATCGTCATTGCTATCGCAGCGATTGCCTTCTTGATATCGTTTTTCTTCTTGTTTAAGCACAGGGAAGTGGAAATGTCGCTTAAGCAATTCAAGATCATTGAAATGTTATTGCCGTGGGGATACACAGCGAAGTACGAAGCCGGAATTGCAATCATCGAAAATTTCGCCGATGCGATATTCTTTTCCGCTCTGCTTTCCGCAGAGATGGGGGTACTGGCTTGTCTTGTAGCGTTTCTCCTTGGCACAGAATAATTTTTTATCGACTATCAGTCGATTTTAAATTTGACAATTTATATATTTTTGTTATTGTACATTCAACCCGGAAAGCGGGAGGTGAAAGGAGTGTGTAAACCAAAAGAAGTAAAGGTTTTCAGGCTTTATTATAAGCGAAGTCCGAGACCAGAACCAATAATTCAGCGCACCGATAGAAGAATAGACAAGCTTGATTGTGTTTTCTGCGAGGTGCCAGAGGAAGTCCGGTGGTCTTCCAAGGAGGATCCGAAAGTGTTCTTCGGAGATGATTATCTCTTGGAATGTGCTCTGAATTCGTTGATTTCCGAGGGTTACGAGGTAATAGCCGTGTTGGGCCCCATGAAGATGTGGGTCGGTGACGAAGCGTCTTATCAAATCGTAGTCAGAGGGATTGGGAATTAATGTTGATACCCGCCCTCGTTTTTTTATCCTCTTGCCTTTTTAATTTCCATATGATATATATAAAAAGTACCAATAAGATAGTAAAAACACTTCGCCATCAAGCGAATGTGATTTATTCAGTCGCATATTATGGAAGAAACAAAAACAGAAAAAAAGATAGGATATAATATTTCAGTTGACGAGATGATAACTGCCGGTTTGGGTTTCGGACACGACAAGTCAAAGTTGAATCCCAAAATGAAAGAATATGTCGCCAAACAGAAAGACAGAGTCTATTTAATTGATTTGGAAAAGACAGCCGAGAAATTGACCGAAGCTTTGGATTACATAAAACAGATTAAAAGTGAAGGAAAGACAATCGCTTTCGTCGGAACAAAAGTTGCGATGAGAAATTTGGTTAAGGACCTTGCGATAAGATGCAACGCTCCTTATGTCACCGAAAGATGGATCGGAGGAGTCTTCACCAATTTCAAAGAAATCAGAAAGAGAATCAATTATTTCAAAGAACTGGAAGCCAAGACCAAGGAAATGGACTTTGAAAAGAAGTATGTTAAGAAAGAAAGATTGACAATGATGAAGGAACTGGAAAGATTGGGCCACAAGTTCAACGGTGTTAAAGAAATGGAACAGTTGCCCGCGGCAGTATTCATCGTCGATGTTGAAAAAGACGACTTGGCCCTGAAAGAAGCGAGACAGTGCGGCATCAAGATTATCGCCATCGCCGACACCAATGTCGACCCCACTAAAATAGATTATCCCATTCCCGGGAACGACGACGCCTACACCTCTGTGGAATACGTCCTCTACAAAATAGAAGAAGTACTGGGCGGAGCTAAAACAGAATAAATCTAAATTATTAAAACACATGATAAACATAGATTTAGTCAAACAATTAAGGGAAGAGACCGGTATTTCTTTGGGTGATTGCAAAAAAGCCCTGGAAGAATCAAACGGCGACCTTAATTCTGCCAAAGAATATTTGAAGAAAAGGGGACAGGCCATTGCCGCCAAAAAGACGGAGAGGGCTGTTGGGAGCGGAATTGTTGAAACATACGTTCACTCGAACAAGAGATTGGGAGTGATGCTCGAGATAAACTGCGAGACTGATTTTGTCGCCCGCGGAGAAGATTTTCAGAGTTTAGCCCACGAGATTTGTTTGCAGATTGCCGGAATGAGACCGACATATGTTAAAGATGTTCCCGAAGATGTTTTGAATGCACAAAAGGCAGAGTACGAAGAACAGGTTAAGAGCATGAATAAGCCGGCCGAGATTGTTGAGGGAATCATCAAAGGAAAATTGGAGAAGTTCAAGAAAGATTCTTGCTTAGTCGACCAGTTATGGATTAAGGACGATACCAAGACGATACAGGTTTTAATTAATGAGACGATTGCCAAGACCGGAGAGAATATTGTCGTTAAGAGATTTGTTTTGTATGAATTCTGAACTTATCGCTTCAATAGTTTTAGGTGTAAGTTTTTTGGGATTAGCATTTTTGATATTAAGAAAAGTTCCGGAATTGAAAGAAATGCCCGAACCGGAATTGGGATTTTTGAAAAAAGATTTGAGGAAGAAGATAAGAGAGAAAACCAAGGAAGTTTTGAAGGAAAATTCAAATACTTTAGAGGGAATCTTGCATAAATTATTAAGCAAGATTAGAATATTGTCATTGAAAGTTGATAAAAAGGTTTCCGATTGGATTACCAAGTTAAGGAGCAGGTCCTTGGAGAGAACCAAGGGCTTGGACAGTTATTGGAAGGAAATAACAGCCTCAGTCAAGAAAAAAAAGGACTGAAATAGGCCGGCATAGCTCAGTGGTAGAGCAACTGTTTTGTAAACAGTAGGTCGGGGGTTCGAATCCGTCTGCCGGCTCATATTCGATAGTTGACAATAAGCGAAAGAAAGAGTAAGATTCTATTTGTTCTCGTAACTTGATAAATAAATACAGCAATCATTTTAGTAGGATTTTTTAGTGACAATTTTATGTAAGTTTTTTAGAGTTGTCCCGCATTTTTTTGAGAGTTTGATCCTAGCTCAGGATGAACGCTGGCGACGTGGATAAGGCATGCAAGTCGAACGGTTGTAGCAATACAACAGTGGCGAATGGGTTAGTAACACGTAGATACAAACCTTTTACTCAGGCACAACCCGGAGAAATCCGGGCTAATTCCTGATGGTCCCGCAAGGGTAAAGATTTATCGGTAAAAGATTGGTCTGCGTCCTATCAGCTAGTTGGTGAGGTAATGGCTCACCAAGGCGATGACGGGTAGGCGGAGTGAGAGCTTGGCCGCCAACAATGGCAC
>JBAZIU010000002.1:0-135251 GCA_041651685.1 Minisyncoccota bacterium | reverse complement strand
CTTGGTTGGTAGTTTAAGTGGGGCGCTTTTCTCCTAAAAAGTAACGGAGAAGTTTAAAGGTCGGCTAGATCCGGATGGAAATCGGATTAGTCCTGTAAAGGGATAAGCCGGCTTAACTGCAAGACGGGTATGTCGCGCAGATGCGAAAGCAGAACTTAGTGAACCGACCATGGTTCGTAGGACCGTGGGAGATCATCAGACAAAAGTTACCCCGGGGATAACAGGCTGGTAGTGCCCGAGAGTCCATATCAACGGCACTGTTCGGCACCTCGATAAACTGCCGAATGTCGAGGAAATAAACCAACTCATAACGGAGAAAGCCATATATGTTCAATAACCCAGTATTTTGTTATAATATAACAAATATATCACATATGTATGGTCAACACCGTGGGAAGTTGCGAAAATAAATATTGGCATAAAAAGTGGATTCCAATTAAGAAATCTCTCAAGTTGAATTCAAAACAGAGAGAATTAATAATCGGATCACTTCTTGGCGATGGTACGATGCGTTTGGGCAAGAATGCTCAAAACGTCAATTTTAAAGTAGAGCATGGATTAATGCAAAAAGAGTATGTGATGTGGAAATATCAAATACTCAAGCCATTTGTTTTTACTGAACCGAAGATAAGTCATAGATTCGACGAAAACGGAGAAAAATATGAAAAATCTTGGTGGTTTAGAACAATACGGCATCCATTGTTTACAGAGATATACAGAGAATTTTACAAAGGAGACGGATATAGGAATGGTAAAAAGATTATTCCTGAAATACTCAGAAATGAGTTTACGCCCTTAGTATTAGCTGTATGGATTATGGACGACGGTTCATTTTCTAGAAATAAGATTGATATAAGTACATATTGCTTTTCTTTGCAGGAGATAAATAATCTGCAAGAATATTTTAAAGATATATTTGATATCAAGATGAATTATTATCGCGACCGCGATAAAGGATATCGAATGTATTCGAATCAAGAAGAAACACTTAAGTTGATAAAAATTATCCGTCCATACATCATCCCTTCGATGATGTACAAGATATTTCGCAACCCCGTAACGACTGGATTCCCGCATCGCCAAAAAAGCGGGATGAAGATAGCAAGTATGTAAATGCTATAACACGTTGGTATTTAGATGGACATCTAAATAAAGGTATAGTCTGCGCTGTTAGTAATAATAGAAGTTAGTGGTCGGCTCATCACATCCTGGGGCTGTAGAAGGTCCCAAGGGTTTGGCTGTTCGCCAATTAAAGTGGTTCGTGAGCTGGGTTCAGACCGTCGTAAGACAGGTTGGTCCATATCTACCACAGGCGTCGAGTTTTGAGGAGAGTTGCCCTTTGTACGAGAGGATCAGGGTGAACTAACCTCTGGTGTATCAGTTGTCCCGCCAGGGGCATAGCTGAGTAGCTAAGTTAGGAAGGGATAAGAGCTGAAAGCATCTAAGCTCGAAGCCCACTCCAAGATTAGAACTCTTATTCAGGTTAAAGACTATGACCTTGATAGGTCGCAGGTGTAAGCCCCGTGAGGGGTTCAGCCGAGCGATACTAATTGAATATTAAAATAACTCTTTGATTAGCAATTACTAGCTTTATTCTAAATTTATTTATTCTACTCCTTTTTGTTTTTAATATGGGGGCTATACTGGAAGTGCTCCACCCGATCCCTTTCCGAACTCGGAAGTGAAATCTTCTAAGGCCGATGATAGTGGTATCCGCGAAAGTAGGTCGCCCCCGTATTAAAGATCGAAAGGAGTTTTTTGTTTGACAAAGGAAACTGACAAGAGTATAAATAATCTTAATGTTCGTTGAAAAATGAACATGGTGATAATTATGTTTCTTGCAACAGATCAAGATTTTGAGATTGACGAAGACCTTTTGAGAAGTTTTCAAAATGGGCAGATGATTTCCAGTATTATTTATGCCCATCACGAAAATGTTTCTCAGGGAACCAAGAGAGCGATGGTCAACTTCCTCATAATGAAAAAATATCTTTCTTTTCATATAGGAGAAAGAAGCGGCCAGGCTGTTTGGTCCAGATGGGTTGAATCGGAAAAGATAGACGAACTCATTGAAGCGCTTTACAATTTCGTCTTCGATGGCAACGATTTTCCCCAGTCGTTCACGATTGGTGAAATCAAGACCGGGAAGAAGATGATTATCAGTCCTGGACAATTATTTTCAAAGGAGGTGTTCTCCGTGTGACGAAGCAATTCGTCACTTTTTTATAAAAGAAAACGCCAAACAAATAAAAATTATGTTTGGCTTATTAGTTGGCGATTTGTACCCGTATTTCTTATTCCTTCAATTTTTTGGTGGGCAATTTTTTTGAAAGCCACCGGAACCGGCGAGTCAATGATTGTTCGCCATTGTTCAACCGGCCATTTCATTTTATGAAGGGCCGATTCGGTCAGGTAATCCCATTTGCTTGCAGCGGGGGAGCCCAGGAATACTTCTGGAGAGTTACTGCTAATCAAAGTTTTTTTGATTAGCATGGTTTTGAGCGGAGAGCACAACAACAGCTCCTCTTCCGGGTTCTTTTGGTAAAATTCCAGAGCATTAATCCAGGTTTCGTAGGCTATTCTGTTTTCCTCGTTCAATCCTTTAGCAATCTCCCTGCCATAATCACCGCGATTTTGCTCACGCAGGATTTTTGGAATTGAAAGCGTTTGCACGACTTCTTGCGAAATTCTTGCCAGCGTCGTCATTTTTTGGACCGCTGCTTTGGTGGGCTCCTTCCCAAGACATTGAATTTTGACTAAGGAGAAACAATCCTTGAAGCAAAGATTTTTTTGTTCAATGTTTTTCGTTATGAGGTCGTCGATAAAGGCGGATGGCTGGCCAGTCGATACATATAAAGAAACAATCCCTTCTGAAGTAGTCAGTATTTTTTTAGGGATCTTTTGGGTAAGAATGATATTTTTTAGGTCTTTCACGGTGCACCTCTTTGTTAATGTGCATCCTTATTTTACCTTTACCTTGGATTTTGTCAATTTTGTCTTTTTCTATATCTTGGTATATAATCAGAGTATGAATTCCGTTATCACCAAGAAGAGAATATCAGTCCTTGTTTTTTTACTCGTTTGTTTTTTAATAGTTAATGCTTTTCTGAGGGACGGTTTGAAGAATTTTGTTTATGAAAAATCGGCAGCCCTCCAAGCTTCTTTGTGGGACAGGGGAAGCAATGATTCTTTTGCCATGCAAAATCAGGAAGAGTTGAATAAAAAATTAATTGAAGAAAATCAGAAGTTGCTTTCCGATTTGGCCGGACTGCAAGGAGTCCGAGAAGAAAACGAAACCTTAAGAGAAGCTCTGGGATTGAAATTGCAGAATGATTTTGATTTGGTTCTGGGCCGGGTTATTAGTAAAGATGTTTTAAGTGATACATTGTTGATAAACATCGGATTAAATGACGGGGTTAAGAAAGGTTTTCCGGTAATACTTTCGGGAAAAGCTTTGTTGGGCCGGGTCGTTGATGTTTATCCCAATTATTCTCGGGTTATGCTGATTACTCAAAAAAACAATATGATTGACGTGGAAATACCCGATGCCAAGAGTTTTGCTTTGAGTAAAGGGGAAGGGGGCTTAAAAGCCAGTTTGGATATGTTCCCGAGGGATAAAGAGTTGAAAGAGGACAGTCTTATCATCACTTCGGCGATGGGAGGAAACTATCCGGCCGGGTTATTGGTGGGTAAGGTGAAAAATGTGAAGAAATTGGACAATGAAGTATATCAGAGGGCGGACATTGAAAAGGCTTTTGATTTGAATACGGTTAATAATATTTTTGTCATTAAAATAGCGGAAATATATAATGATTAAAGAAGCACTCAAAACCTTGTTTTTGATAGTCGTCATGTATTACGCTTTTCTTTTTGAAATGAGTTTCTTGCCATTTTTTACCTTTTTCAGTTTTTTGATTTTGTTTGTTGTTCTGATTAATATTCTGGAAGAGCCTTGCGGGAGGATAGGATTGTTTTCCGCTTTCTTTTTGGGTTTACTAATGGATATTTATTCAACCCACTATATCGGTTTAATGGCAATCGGTTTTCTTTTATTATCTCTTTTATTAAAACTTATTTTATCAAGATATGTCAGGGTGGGGTCGCTCGGATGGCTACCGAAAATTTAAAGTGAACCGGGGAAGCTCGGATATTGAAACGGACGACATTTTCTTGGATGCTTTGGCGCACAAAAAAGACCGCGGAGGTTATACCATGGAAACGGCTCTTTCTCAGAAGATATTCCATTTGGTTATGGCTTTTTTCTTCATTTTTATAGGAATTTTATTATTCCGTTGTTTTTCTTTCCAAGTCATTGATTATAAAACATATGCCGAGAAAGCGGAAAAGAACAAGTTTTTGTCTTCGGAGGTTGAAGCTCAGCGAGGAATTATCTATGACCGCAATTTCAAGCAGTTGGTTTCCAATACCCAGACCTTTGATTTGGTCTGCAATATTTATAACCTGCCCAAAGATGAGTTTGAGCAGGAAAAGCAATTGCGTGAGGTTTCCCGGGTGATGGATATTTCATATGATGATTTGAAAAACAATATTAGCGAGATGAAAAAAGCGGGGGAGATAAAGTTTGATGTGGCCCGCGATTTGGAAAAAGAAAAAGTCATTGTCTTGAAAACCAAGGAAGAAGAATTGACCGGATTTTCTATCGTCAAAAAGAAAAAGAGGGAATATTTGAACGGATACGATTTTGCCCATGTTTTGGGGTATGTTTCCGGAGATGCTTCGGTCGGAGAAGCGGGAGTGGAAAATCAGTACAACGATGTTTTGAAAGAAATACCGGGCGAGATTAACAGGGAAAAAGACGTCTATGGCAATTTAGTCAAAGAAGAAATCATCAAGCCTTCGGAGTCGGGCAATAATCTGCTTTTGAATATCGATTATGACTTGCAAGAAAAAGCGGCTTATTTCCTTGCCGCCGCTGTTTCCGGCTATTCGGCCAAAGGAGGTTCGGTTATAGCGGTCAATCCCAAGACGGGAGAAGTTCTGGCTTTGGTTTCCTATCCCTCATATGACAATAATATGTTTTCCCGGGACCTGACCAACAAAGAGTTCAATGATTTATTGAAGAGCCCTCAGACATCTTTCTTTAATCGTTCAATTGCCGGGGAGTATCCAATCGGTTCAACCATCAAGCCTTTTATCGGAGTCGCCGCTCTGGAGCAGTCTATTGTGACCACGGATAAAGAAATATATTGTGAGGGAGGAATTGAATTGAATGACGGAACGATTAAAAAAGACTGGATGACGCACGGCTGGACTAATTTAAAAAAAGCCATTGCCGAATCCTGCGACGTTTTCTTTTATATGGTCGGAGGAGGGTATAAAGGATTTAACGGTTTGGGAATCGCCAAGATAGAGAAATATCTGGAAAAGTTCGGATTCGGAGCTGCGACCAATATTGATTTGCCCGGAGAAAAGACCGGATTGATCCCAGACCCGGAATGGAAAGAAGAGCAGAACGGATTGAATTGGTATCCGGGAGATACATACAATGTTTCTATCGGCCAGGGATATTTCAAGGCCACCCCTTTGCAATTGACCATGGCGACAGCTTCCATCGCCAATAATGGTAAATTGATGGAACCGCAGATAGTGAAGAGCGTTTTGGATAATAACAATCAGACGATTGAAAGTTTTGAACCGAAAGTGGCGAGCGAGAATTTTGTTTCTTCATCGGCGGTTGCTGCGGTCAGAGAAGGAATGAGAGAAACGGTTTTGTCTTCGGCCGGTACCGCCCGCTCTCTGCAATATCTGCCGGTTACTTCGGCAGCTAAGACCGGAACCGCCCAGACCGGAAAGAATGAAATTTATCATAACTGGATTTCGGTTTTCGCTCCGTACGAGGAGCCGGAAATAGTTTTGACGGTTTTGGTGGAAAGCGTTCCCCAGAATACCGGATTGGCCAATCTTGTTTCGCGAGAGATTTTAGGTTATTATTTTGGTGAGAAGGTTCAGGTAGAGAATGTGCAAGAAATAGTTAATGAAGAGGGTAATTAATTAAAATTATGGAAGAGAATAAAAAAGAAATCATCAGAAGATCGGCGGTTGATAAATTGAATGTCAATCTTTGGCTGCTGGGTGTTTTGTTCACCGTCTTTACTTTTCTTGTTGCCACCAATTCCCAATTATTGAAAGATAATAATTTATTGGCTTTTCAGTTGACAGCAGCGATTCCTTTGATCATGAGTTCCATCTTTGCCAGACAGAAATTGGCCTGTGCCTCAAAGAGGGAGAAGGAGTGGCACGATTCGGATTTATAACTTTTATCATCGCTTACGGGTTTTTGATTAATTCAATCGGCATGATGATGGCTTATATGATAAGTGTAAAAGTGAGCATGCTTTTCTTTTTGATTAATATTATCAATCCTTTGACTTATTCCTATATGGAAATTAAGGACAAAGAGGAGACTTTTAAATCAAGATTTTATAAAGATGCTTTATTTATCGGCATTATTGTTTTCTTGGGCATCTTGCCATCATTGAAAGGAATGTAGTGTCTTGCTTTCTCGGTAATATGTGCTATACTATGGCCAAAAGGATTAATCTTGGAGATTAACTCTTTTTTCTAAATTTTAAAGTGATAAAAATATGGATGAAAAATACTTAACTCAGGAGGGCTTGGATAAGCTGAAAAAAGAGCTGGAATACCTTAGAAAAGAAGGTAGGATAGAAGTGGCAGAAGAATTGAAAGAAGCGATTTCTTTCGGTGATTTGTCAGAAAATGCAGCTTACGATGAAGCCAAAGAGAATCAAGCAAACATTGAAGGTAAGATTCTTGAATTGGAAAGATTGATTTCTTCAGCCAAAGTTATTCACGATAACGAGAATACGGGCTGGGTTCAAATCGGATCTTATGTTACAATCAAAGACGGCGGGGATGAGGAAAGATACCACGTGGTTGGAGAAGAAGAAGCTAACCCCATGGAAAACAGGATTTCCTTTAAATCTCCCTTGGGCCAGGCTTTGATTAATAAGCCGAAAGGAGCCGAAGTTGAAATTAAGACTCCCAAAGGTTCTCTCAAATACAAAATACTAAAAATAGAATAAATATGTCTACCGTAGACGAAATCAGACAAAATAGGATAGAAAAGCTAAAGAAGATTTTAAAGAGCGGAGAAAATCCCTATCCTATTGAAGTCAAAAGAACTCATGAAATCAAACAGATTTTAGAGGATTTTGTTTCTTTGGCTAAAAAAGAGGAAGAAGTTATTCTTGTGGGAAGAGTTCGAACCATCAGAACTCACGGAGCTTTGACCTTTATCGATTTTGAAGACGGGACCGGAAAGTTCCAAGCTTTGTTCGCCAAAGACAAGCTCGGAGAGAAAAGCTATCAGACATTTTTGGAAATGTTTGACATCGGTGATTTTATTGAAATCCACGGCACCGTATTTGAAACCAAAAGAGGAGAGAAGACAATTGAGGTCCGCGATTACAAAATGATTTGCAAATCTTTGAGGCCCTTGCCCGAGAAGTGGCATGGATTGAAAGATGTTGAAGAGAGATATAGAAAAAGATATCTTGATTTGTTGTTTTCTTCCGAAGTTAAAGACAAGTTTGTCATTCGCTCCAGATTCATCAAGGAAATGAGAAACTTCTTGGACAACGAAGGTTTCATGGAAGTGGAAACCCCGATATTACAGATGTTGTACGGCGGAGCTAGAGCCAAGCCTTTTAAGACTCATTTGAATGCAATGGACTTGGATGTATTTTTGAGAATATCTCCGGAATTGTATTTAAAGAGATTATTGGTCGGAGGATTTGAAAAAGTATATGAAATCGGAAAGTGTTTCAGGAACGAAGGAGTGGACAAGTTCCACAATCCCGACTTTACCATGATTGAATGCTACTGGGCCTATGCCGACTACAAGCAATCAATGAAAATGATTGAAAGAATGTTTGAAACAATTTTAACCAATATTTTCGGAACAACCGATATTAAATACGGAGACGCCGTTTTGAATTTCAAGGGTCCCTGGGAAAGAATTGAATTTTTTGCTTTGTTGGAAAAGTATACCGGAATCAAATACGAAGAAATGAACGAAAAGGCTTTGGCCAAGAAAGCCAAGGAAATGGGAATTGATCTTCCTGACGGAGCGGACAAGCCCAATATTGCCGATGAGATATACAAGAAATACTGCCGACCTAAGATAATCCAGCCGACTTTTGTCATTCATCACCCCAAAGGGTTCCAGCCTTTGGCTAAGGACCTTGATAGTGAGAAGTTGGCCAGCTATCAGTTGGTTTTGGCCGGAGCGGAGGTAATTAATGCTTTTTCCGAACAAAACGACGCGACCGAACAGGGAGATGTTTTAAAGGGTCAGGAAAAATTATTCAAAGGAGGCTTTGAAGAGGCCCAGAGGTCTGACGATGAATTCGTTGAAGCCTTGGAATACGGTATGCCGCCGGCAGCCGGATTCGGGATAGGAATCGACAGAATCGTTTCCATGATTACCGATTCAGGTTCATTGAGGGAAGTGATACTCTTCCCACTAATGAAAGACAAGGAATAAAGGAGGCCCGGGGAAACCTGGGTTTTTGTATCGTATATCATCGTATACTATCGTATATAATTGAATATATACAATTTTGACGCCCTTTTTATTTTCTGGTAGGATGGTGGCATACCATCTTTAAAGATGGAGGAGTGAAATTTTGCAGGCAGCATTTAACGCCCTTTTAAATATGGTTTCAGATGTTGGAGCTCAGCGTATCTTCGAGATATTAGGTCCAATTCCATCAAGAGTGGATGGAGTGCTTGTTGCAAGAAAGGGAGAAGAAGACTTTGCCAGCCCATTGTACAAAGCCTTAAATCCTTCCGGTAACAGGATCATTGAAGAGGGTAAAGACGTCTATTCAGCGGTCTGGGACATCAGAGAGTTTCGGCATGCCCGCGTCATCATCGCCATCAAAAAGATTGATGATTCTGTCGCCAAGGAGATTGTCGAAGCGCTCGTCGCACTACGCAGAAAAGTAATCATCGAAGGAATCTTCATTGTTGCACTTGACGATGTCAGGTCATTCAAAGGCGATTTCAAAGTGATTACTCCCGGAGGTTAAATCCTCTTTTTTGTTTGCTTTTTTTACTCTAAATTGATAATATATACTTACAAAAAATATATGCTGGATATTAAATTCATCAGGGAAAACCCCGATAAAGTAAAAGAAGCTTGCAGGAAGAAAAAGGTTGATTTTGACGTGGATAATTTATTGAAATTGGACGCTCAAAGAAGAGAGCTGATTATGGCGATTGAAAACAAGAGCGCCATGAAGAATCAGGCCAATAAGAGGATTCAGGAAGCCAAGACCAAGGAAGAAAGAGAATTGGTTATCGCTCAAATGAGGGAATTGGACAGGAATTCGGATAATGAAGAAGAGCAATACAAAAAAATCAATGAAGAATTTGAAAGATTAATGCTTTTGGTTCCCAATATTCCCGACGAGTCGGTTCCCGAAGGAAATTCCGATGCTGATAATTTGGAAATCAAGAAATGGGGGAAAATACAGAACTTTAATTTTCCAATCAAAGACCATGTTCAATTGGCCAAGGATTTAGACTTGGTTGATTTTGAAAGAGGAACTAAGGTTTCCGGATTCAGAGGGTACTTTTTAAAAAGAGAAGCGGTTCTGATTTGCATGGCCATTTGGCAGTATGCAATGGAGACTTTGATGAAAAGAGGATTTGTTCCCGTTCAAGCTCCTTCCTTGGTCAACGAAGCCGCCATGACCGGAACCGGTTATTTGCCTCAATCTAAAGACGAGGTTTACCGAACCCATGACGGAATGTATTTGGCCGGAACTTCGGAAGTCGCCATTATGAGTTATTTTAGTAATGAGATATTGAAAGAAGAAGATTTACCGATTAAGTACATGGGATTCTCTCCTTGCTTCAGGACGGAAATCGGAAGCTACGGCAAAGACACTCAGGGAATTTTCAGGGTTCATGAATTCATGAAAATAGAGCAGGTTGTTTTGTGCAGGAACGACAAAGAAGAATCAATCGAGTTGCATGAAGAAATAACCAGAAATGCCGAAACTATTCTTCAGGGATTGAATATTCCATACCATGTTGTCGTCAATTGTGCGGCTGACTTGGGTTTGGGGCAGGTTAAGAAATACGATATTGAGTGCTGGACTCCTTCGCAGAATAAATACAGAGAAACTCATTCTTCTTCATACTTTTTCGACTTCCAAACAAGGAGACTGAATATCAGATACAAGAATAAGCAGGGAGAAACCAAGTTCGTTCACTCTTTGAACAATACCGGAATCGCCACTCCGAGAGTTTTGATTTCGTTGCTTGAAAACAATCAGCAGAAAGACGGTTCGATTAAGATTCCCAAGGTTCTCCACAAATATTTGGGATTTAAAGAAATCAAAAGGAAGAAATAATGGAAATATCGGTGGAATACAAGCAAAACAGGATTGAAATCAACGGAAAAGAGTTATCATACAAAGTTGCCGGAACGGGCAAGCCACTTTTGATAATCCACGGCTGGGGGGCTTCATCCAATACCTGGATGAATCTTGTTGAAGAGATGAGCGGAAAAGGATTTCAGTTGATTATTCCCGACTTGCCGGGCTTTGGAAAGTCAGCCGAACCGGACAGTAATTGGGGAAGCGAGGAGTATACGAATTGTATTTCAGAACTGATTAAGAGATTGGATTTAAAAGATTTCTATTTGCTGGGCCATTCTTTCGGAGGAGGAATCGCTTTAAAGATAGCGACGAAGGGCGGGGTTTCTAAATTGATTCTTTGCGATGCGGCCATAGTGAGGGAAGAGAGATTGGATTTAAGGCAAAAGATTTCCAAAACAATTTCCCGAGTCGGTTCGAAATTGATTCCCAAGAGTTTGCCCGGTTATCATTTTTTGGAAAAAGCGGTCTACAGATTGGCCGGAGTCAATGATTATTACCGAGCCAGTCCGGTAATGAAGGAAGTTTTTAAGAAAGTCATCAATGAAGATTTGAGCTTTTTGTTAAATAAAGTCAGTTGCCCCTGTTTGATTATCTGGGGAGGAGACGATAAGGCGACTCCTTTGATTGATGCCTACTATATGAATAAAGAAATTAAAGATTCGGAATTGAAGATAATTTCCGGGGCGAGGCATAATCCATACAAAACCCATCCCAAGGAAACAGCCGAAGTAATCATTAATTTTTTAAACAAATAATATGTTTTCGATTGAACCATGGATGCCGATAGCAGTGGGCTTAACAGTTCTGTTTTTTTGGTTCTTTAAAGAGATTAAATCTTTTTTGTTCTGGACTTATTTGTGGCAGCTGAAGAACTATCATATCGGCAGGTTTCTGGCTCACTTTGATACATACAGCGGAAAGAAGATTTTCGGCAATTGGATTGCTTATTTAAAATACCTTATTTTCATTACTTTGTTTCTGATGATGGGTTCTTCCAATTATACTTATCCTGAACCTTTCAATTCGTATTTGGTTGGATACAGCCTATATATTGTCGGGCTTATTCCTTTATTATTTTTGATTTATTTGTTGGAGGGATTTTCGGCAATTACGGGAATATTAAGGAAAAGAATTAAAACTCCTCAGATAACCTCCAAGATTTCTTTCCTTCTGCCGATTATTTTTATCCCCCTGGGAGTGATTACCGTAGTTTTCGCCAGGTTGTTTGTCAATGATTATTTAAATCCGAGCAAGTGGATTAGTTTTGATTTGATTCCTTTTGCCATGAGCATTCTTTCTTTTGATATTTTAACTCCCCTGATAGTTTCTTTCATCATCCTTTTGTTCCAGCCGATCACCGTTTTTATGAGGAACAGGATGATAAAAAAAGCAATTAAAAAGAGAAAATCTTTGGAAAACCTTTTGGTTGTCGGCATTACCGGAAGCTACGGAAAAAGTTCGACCAAGGAGTTTTTGAAATTCATCCTTTCTAAAGAATTCAAAGTTGTTTCAACCGAAAAGAACGAGAACTCGGAAGTCGGTATTTCTCAATGTATTTTGAATCAAGTTAAAGAAGACGACGAAGTGTTTATCTGTGAAATGGGGGCGTATAACCGCGGAGGGATAAAGTTTCTGTGCGATATCAGCAAGCCGAAGATAGGTATTTTGACGGGAATAAACAACCAGCATCTGAGCACTTTCGGTTCACAGAAGAACATTGTTAAAGCCAAGTTTGAATTGATTGATTCTCTGCCCATGGAAGGATTGGCGGTTTTGAATTGGGACAGCGAATTGGTTAAAGACAACTTCAAGTCCTCGATTAACAGTATCAAATACTCGGTTTTAGGAAAACAGGATATTTGGGCCGAGGATGTTAAAGGAGGAAAAGAAGGGATTTCCTTCAAATTGTTATTTAAGACGGGGGAGAGCTATGATTTGAATCTCAATATTAACGGCGTGCAGAATGTTCCCAATATCTTGGCCGCTGTTGCCGTGGCTAAAAAGCTGGGAATGAATGCGGAAGCCATCGTCGAAAGATTGAAAGAAATCGATTCTTCAATCGGCGGAATGAAGTTCAAAAAGTTCAACGGTTTTGATGTGGTCAACGCCACTTATTCCTCCAACTTTAACGGAATCATTTCCCATTTGGATTATTTGAAGAATTGGGAGGGCAAAAAGATATTGGTCATGCCGTGCTTGATTGAGCTTGGCTTCGACGGAAGGAAAGCTCACCAAGAAATTGGAAAGAAAATTGGAGAAGTTTGCGATTTGGCGATTATCACCTCTAAAGATTATTTGAAAGATTTAAGGAGGGGAGGAGCGAAGAACGTTGTTTTCATGGATAACGGAGAAAAGATATTCAAGAAGATATGTTCTTTTGCTAAAGAGGGAGATGTTGTTTTATTGGAATCAAGGGTTCCCTTGAAATTGATTGATAAATTATTAAAATAATGAAAAAAGTAATTTCCATTTCCTTATCACCCAATACGGAAAAAGACGACGTCTCATTGGCTTCGGATTTGCTTTGGAAGCCCTGGAAATGGAAGCAGGGAAGAGAACTGGAAAGGACATTCAGGAACTTTTTCGGTTTTCCAAACGCCTTCAGTTTTAATTCCGGAAGAAGTTCTTTGATTGCCATTTTGAAGGCGATGGAAATAGGGAAGGGCGATGAAGTCATCGTTCAAGCCTTTACCTGTAATGCGGCCGTCAATCCGATTATTCATGTCGGAGCTAAACCGATTTTTGCTGATATCGACGAGACTTTGAATATTTCAGTGGAAGAAGTCAGAGCCAAAATAACTTCGAAGACCAGAGCGATAATGGTTCAGCACACTTTCGGCTATCCGGCCGAGGTGGAGGAAATTAAGAAAATTTGTTTATTGAAAAATATTTATTTGATTGAGGATTGCGCCCATTCTTTGGGAGCCAAGTTCAAAGATTCGTATTGCGGTTCGTTCGGTGATGCTTCTTTTTTCAGTTTCGGGAGGGATAAGATCATCTCTTCCGTTTACGGAGGAATGGTGGTTGTCAATAATGATTCTTTGGTGGAAAAGGTTTCCGATTTCCAGAAGGTTTTGGATTATCCTTCTGTTTTTTGGACCATCCAGCAATTATTGCATCCGGTTTTGATGAATAAAGTCATCCTTCCTTTATATGATTCCAAATTGGGAAGAGGATTATTGGCTTTATTCCTTAATCTCAATATTTTATCCAAGGCCGTGACCAGAAAGGAAAACAAGGGAGAGCTTCCAGCATATTTTCCCAAGAGAATGCCCGACGCTTTGGCGGTTTTGGCGATTCATCAATTGAAAAAAATTAATAAATTCAATGAGCACAGGAGAGAAATGTCCGGACTATATGAAAGGGAATTTGTTAAAAAGAAGATTAAGTTTGTTTTCAGAGAAGACAAAAACAGGGAAGAGGTGTTTTTAAAGTATCCGGTTTTGGTTATTAATCCTTTGAAGGTTATAACCGAAGCTAGAAAAAATGGCATATATTTGAATGACGGATGGAGCGGTTCCCCGGTCGTTCCTCCCCTAACCGATTTAACCAGCGTTTGTTATGCCGTCTCTTCTTGTCCGAAAGCAGAAGAAGCGGCCAAAAGAATTGTTTGTTTGCCGACGCACATTAATATTTCAAGGAATGATATTAAAAGAATAGTTGACCTTTTTTAACGTTTAAGACAAAATAAATATATGAAATCTAAAGCCTTCACCCTAATTGAATTGTTGGTCGTCGTGGCCATCATCGGAATCTTGAGTGGCTTCGTCATCGTCCAGATGAACGGAGCCATTAATGCTGCTAACGACGGAAAGAAGAAGGCTAACCTCTCTTCCATCAAAAAAGCCTTGATTGTCTACGGAGTCGAGAACGGCAACAGCTACCCGGTTGAATCCGGCTGCACCATCGGTTCTTGTTCCACCCTTGATCCGGCTCTCTCTTCTCTTCTTCCACAAAACCTCAACGGAACATATACATATGAATCCGATGGTTCTTCTTTCTCCGTCTCTTCCATCCTCTCTTCCGGCTATGCCTATACCTACGACAGTGTTACCAATTCCTTTACCACCGAAGAACCGACGGCCGGTTCCTGCGGTACCGCTTCCAAGACATACCTATATACCGAAACCACATATGGGAGTGATACCTTCTGTACCCTTGGAACCTCAACTCCGAGTTCTCCCTCTTTTCCTGCTCTCGGTTCTTCAACCTCTTGGACCTGTCCCGGTTCAAACGGAGGAGCGACAGCCAATTGTTCCGCTTCAAGAGGAGCTACTCCGGTTAGTGGTGATTGCGGTACCGCTTCCAAAACATATCTCTATTCAGAAACAACATATGGTTCTGATACTTTCTGTATCCAAGGAACCGCAAATCCCTCTTCTCCTTCTTTCCCTGAACTCGGTTCTTCAACTAACTGGACCTGTGTCGGTTCTAACGGTGGAACTGATGATTCTTGTACCGCTTCCCGAAATAATACCCCCATCAATGGTTCTTGCGGAACCAAGAATGGTAAATATGCAGCAACTACTCCCTCGGAAACCGAAGCTTGTCTTACCGGTACCCTTACCAACATGAACGGAACATATTCTTGGACCTGCAGTGGACAATACGGAGGAACTAATTCTGGAACCTGTGCCACTGTTGCCGCGACATATACCGTTACTCAATTTAAAACCCCAGGAACTACTTCTTGGACAGCTCCTGCCGGAGCGAATTCGATACAGGTACAATACCTTGTTGTCGCCGGTGGTGGCGGTGGTGGCGGTTGTGGACCTCAAGGTGATGCCGGCTCCGGCGGTGGCGGAGCAGGTGGATTACTTCAAGGGACATTATCAGTGTTGGGCGGATCTACTTATTCTGTTACGGTTGGCAATGGCGGTGGTGGCGGAGCAGGCTCTGCCAATCTAGGATCTAATGGTGGCAGTTCTTCTTTTTCTTCTGAGGTTGTTGCAATCGGGGGAGGCGGTGGTGGAACCGGCAAGCATTATGCCGGAGTGTCTGGTGGCTCCGGAGGCGGCGGTGGATTTAAAGACGGTAGTTACGGCTATGCTGGCGGCTCTGGTACCTCCGGTCAAGGATATGCCGGATCTAGTGGTGGCTACACTGGTCAATATTGGGGTGGTGCTGGTGGCGGAGCAGGCGGGCCGGGCGTTGTTGGTGATACTACTGGTGGCGGAGGAGCAGGCGTAGTTTCTTCAATAACAGGAACTGCTGTTACTTATGCGAGAGGTGGCAATGGCGGCGGCCAAGTTACCAATCCCGGAAAAGCCGACGGAGGAACTGCCAGTGGCATAAACGGAACTGCCAACTTGGGTGGCGGCGGAGGTTCTTATTATTGTTCTCCCATCGGAGCCGGTGGCAACGGTGGCTCTGGTATTGTTGTTATAAAATATATAAATAATTATTAAAAAAATGTTTGATCAATTAAAGGATTTAAAGAAGTTAAAAGATTTGGAGAATGCTTTGGGAAAAGAGATGCTGGAAAAAGAGAAAGACGGCATCAAGGTTGTTGTTAACGGCCGGGCGGAAATAGTGAGCATTTTTTTGAATGCTGAATTGGAAAAAGGAAGACAGGAACAGGTTTTGAAAGAAATAATCAACGATGTTTCCCGTGAAGCCAAGATGTTTATGGCTCGAAAAGCTTCCGAGATGACGGGCTTCGGATTTTAATTATGAAATTCATTCCGACAATTACAACTACCAGAGATTCCAACTGGAAAGACAAGTTGAGGGAAATCGAGGCTTTGAATATCGAAGAAGTCGCTCTTTTTCTGACCGGTTTGACTAAGGAACAGAGGAAAAATCTGTACGATGCTTTAAAGATGTCTCCAATCAAGAGGATTCCTTTTGTTCATTTGAGGAGCGATATGGATGTTTCCGAGCTGGAGTTTTTGGCCAAAACATATGATACAAGAGTTTTTAACACTCATTCGGAAAGATTATTTCCCATAGACAATGAATGGCTGGTAAAATACCGTGAATTGATTTGTATCGAAAACACATACGATGCTCCGTTAGACGGAGAAGAGATTAAGAAATACGGTGGTATTTGTTTGGATTTTGCCCACTTGGAAAATCTCAGGCTGTTGGAAAGCGACAGGTATAAAAAAGAAACAGAAGTTCTTTCCAAGTTTCCGATAAAGTGCAACCATGTTTCCGTCATTAAAAAAGAATTCTCTTTTGTTGACAGCAAGACGAGAAAATTACAATACGACAGCCATCATTTGGAAGACTTGTCAGAATTGGATTATTTGAAGAATTATCCGGTTCAGTATTTTTCCGATTACTGTGCGATTGAATTGGACAACAAAATCAGCGAACAGATTGAGGCGATTGATTATATCAGCGGTTTTATGGGTTCCCGCGATAAGTTTATAAATAATATGATGGATTACTAAGATGAATAAGTTTTTCTTGGGATTCCTGTGTTTGTTGTTGATATCCTTGGGGATATTTCTTTTTATACCCAAAGAAAACTTGAAAGGTAATGATTCGAAAGTTTTTAAAAAAGAGAAAGCGGCTGTTCCCGAGAAAGTCATCGGTGTTTATTTGACCGGCTGGTCTGCTTCCAATGAAGAGAAGATTGATTACGTTATTGATTTATCAAAAAGAACCTCGGTCAATGCGGTGGTTATCGACATTAAAGATTGGTCCGGCCATGTTTCTTACGACACCGACGTTAAAGAAATGGAAAATGCCGAGAGGGTGATAATCAAGGATATGCCGAGAGTGGTGAAGAAGTTCCATGATAACGGACTGTATGTCATCGGAAGAATTACCGTTTTTCAGGATCCGGTCTTGGCTTCTTTGAGAAACGACTTGGCGGTTAAATCAAGAAGCGGTGGTTTGTGGTACGATTTTAACGGTTTGTCCTGGATTGACCCTTCCAAAAAAGAAGGTTGGGATTATAATATTGCCTTGGCCAAAGATGCTTTGGGAAAAGGTTTCGATGAAATCAATTTCGATTATATCCGTTTTCCTTCGGACGGAGTCTTGATGGATATGGATTTTGATAATATTGCTTCGGAAAGGGAAGTCATCCGAAGCTTTTTCGCCTATTTAAGGGAAAGCATTCCCGATGATAATATTTCGGTTGATTTGTTCGGATTGACCACGGTCAATAAAGATGATTTGGGAATCGGACAGGTTATAGAAGATGCCTATCAATATTTTGATTTTGTTTGTCCGATGGTTTATCCATCTCATTACGTTTCCGGATTTTTGAAATTTGAAAATCCGGCCGATTATCCTTTTGAAGTCGTTGCTTATTCCATGGCCAAGGCCAAGATTCGTTTGGGAGATTATAGTTCCAAGTTGAGACCCTGGCTTCAGGACTTCAATCTGGGGGCCGAATACGATACCTCAAAAGTATATCTTCAGATTAAAGCGGTTAAAGATATTTTGGGAGAAGATTATTCGGGATACATGCTTTGGAGCCCGGAGAATTGGTACAACGAGGAGGCGATAATTGAGGGAGGGGATTGATTTTTTCCATCAATTTGCTATTATCGCGGCGGAGGTATGTTGACATGATAGACAGTAAAGATTGCCGCAGGAACAGGACAATCAAAAAAGCCATTGAAGTGGCTAATAGAATCATTTTGGATGGTTCTGATGGAAGCGAAGAGGAGACCAACTATCTGACCGCAAAGGTTGCAGAAAAATTGATGGAAACAGCTCTTCATCCTTTCTCTGCGGCCATTCTCGAAAAGGACATAAATGATCACAACTCAGGGAACAATGCCTGATTGTGTGATATGCCCTCTTTTTTTATATTTTGCATTTTTCATTTTTTGGAATATAATAAACTAATGACAATAAGAGAAATTACCGATAAGAATGAATGGGAGCAATTTCTTCAAAAATGCTCAGAGAAAAGCTTCTTGGATTCATGGAATTGGGGCGAATTTCAAATCGCCCGGGGATTTAAGATTTGGCGATTGGCTGTAGCTGATTCGGACTTGCAAGGAGTCGTATTAGCGGTTAAAATAAAAGCAAGAAGAGGGACTTATTTATTAATTCAGCACGGTCCCGCAATAGCGAGTTCTGATCTGGAAATAAAGTCCAAGGTTTTAAAATTATTCATAGAGGAATTATCGAAAATCGGCAAACGGGAGGGAGCCAGTTTTATCCGCATGAATCCCTTATTGGAAAGGAATCAGGAGAATAATGAATTATTGAAGAAGAATGGTCTAAGGGTTGCTCCGATGCATGCCAATGCCTATGACGCTACCTGGAAATTGGATATTTCTTCATCCGAAGAAGATTTATTGAAAGGAATGCGCAAGACGACCCGCTATGTTATCCGTCAGGTGGAAAAGAATCCGGACGTGACGATTGAAAAAAGCGAAGATATTAAAGATTTGGCAGTCTATCAGAAGTTGAATCGTGAAGTGGCAATTAGGCAAAAGTTCGTACCTTTTTCCGATAGTTATATCAAAGACGAGTTTGAAGTATTTGGCAAGGATAATCAGGCATTATTGTTCTTCGGCAAATACAAA
This sequence comes from Minisyncoccota bacterium, assembly GCA_041651685.1. Taxonomy (GTDB): domain Bacteria; phylum Patescibacteriota; class Minisyncoccia; order Minisyncoccales; family Minisyncoccaceae; genus UBA2211. The sequence goes on along the minus strand of JBAZIU010000002.1, from coordinate 116,317 downwards.
GGAGAGATTGTGGCGGGAGCACTGGTGATTTTCTGGCAGGGAACAGGCTATTATCATCAGGCCGCTTCATTGTCAAAATATTCTAAGCTGTCGATTCCGTACCTTTTGCAGTGGGAAGCGATTAAAGGGGCCAAGAGAAGGGGATGCGAATTGTATGATTTCTGGGGCTATGTTGACCCCAAAATCAATCCCGATCATCCCTGGGCCGGTCCGACACTGTTTAAGATGGGTTACGGCGGAGAAGCCTGCGAATATACCCATACGCAGGATTACGTTTTGTCTCTTAAGTATTGGCTGACCTATATTTTTGAAGAATTGAGAAAGATAAATCGACACTTATAATGAGAAAACTGAAAGGGAAAAAAAGGAAGATATTGAGAAGAAGAAAGAAAAGTATTTTTACTAACCTGTATTTTTCTTTTTCCGTTTTCGCTTCGATTGTCGTTCTTTCCGCAGCGGGATTCTTTTTGTTTTCTCCGAGGTTCCAGATTCAGGAACTGAACGTCAGCGGAAATAAAGATATCCCTACCGAAGAATTGAAAGAAATGGCCGAAGAGGGGATGAAAACTTCTTTTTCCTTTATGGGTTTTGATGTCAGCACGGCTTCGATTTTCCTTTCCGGCAACAAAGGGGTTGATAGCTTGATGGAGGCTTTTCCGGAAATAGAAAAAGTTTCAATCAAGAAGAATTTTCCCAACGGAATATCATTGGAAATAGTCGAGAAGACTCCTTTTGTAATCTGGACCGATGTTTTTGACAGCTCTAAATGTTATTTGGTTGACAGTAAGGGAAGCTTTATTAAAAATTACAACAATGAAGAAGAATATTCTTCTTTAGTTAAGGTTATTCAAAAAGAAAATATTAAAGATTTGGATAAGAAAGCGGTGATAGATAAGATTTCTTTCATTGAGAAAGAATTAAAGTACATATCCATCAATGCTTCTTCTTTTGATTTATCCAATTACGATATTTCAGTGAAGAGCAATTACGGTTTTTTGATTATTTTCAATATTAAGGAAGATTTAGACTGGCAGATAGACAAATTGGCATATACTTTAAAAGATCCGGCATATTCTTCCGATTTAAATAAGCTGGAATATATAAAATTGGGTTTTGGAAACATTGTTTATGTGAAGTGAGCGGTCTTGACAAGCAATTTCATATGTATTATCGTATAGGAGCTTAAAAGCTCTTTTATATTACTCGTGGTAGATTGTTTTTTCCTTGTATAAAGGGGGTAGATCACTCTACCATGAGTTTTTTATGTAGAGAAAGGAGGAATCTGGTATGGTAAAGAAAGAAGACATCATTATTGTGCTTTTAGCTTTAATTTTGGTGGCGTTTACTTGTTGGGCGATTTTTACTAATCTTCCGCAACAGACGCCATCGGTACCGACAGAGAAGAACAATACCGTATTCGTGAATAACACGATTTACGTGTATGCGACTCCGACTCCGGAGCAAACAAGAATAGTGACGCCCAGGCCGACACCTACTCCGAAACCGAGGATGAAATTAGAGGAATCATCAGCAAAGTCAATCTTTGAAATTGATTTTGGAAGATTCGTCTCGGGCATCCCGGCTGAAGAAAGGGCTCTTATTTTGGGAAAAGAAAATCCAAAATGGCAATCCCTTGGTTGGAGAGAAATCGCCTACAATGTGATGATTAATTTCCAGCCCGAAAAAAAGAAAAAAGTTAATTCAATAGAAGGAACTTTTGAAAGGTTTATCTACTCGCTGAACGGAGTCATCTATCTGACCAGTAATATTTCGGTGACTAGCGGAACGGTAACCATGCTTAATAAGTATGGGATAACCATGTACGTTGGCGAATTCGATAATCAGGAGGGAGGCAAAGACAAATTTGTCAACGCTTACTTGGGTGACCCGAACGATAATGTGATTATTGCCTCTGGAATAGGCGGTGACCTTAAAATTACTACTGTCTATATTCCGGGAAGCAATGACAGTTCTACTTCTAATGACAGCCCCGGTGGAGAAGTTTCCAGTGACAACCCCAGTAGCGATTCTCCCACAGAAGGAGAAGGTGATGTACCATACTAAATTATCACCCTCCTTCTCTACTTTATTCTGAATAATATATAAATAATTAATATGACAAAAATAAATATGAATTTAATAAATGTTTTGAACTCAAAGTCTTTGAGGGTTTTAGCATTTTCTTTTTTTGCCGTTTTAGCTTTGGCTAGCCCGGTATATGCAGCCGATCCGAGTTTTAGCGCTATTTCGGGAGACTTGGAAGTGTTGACTCTTGAGAACAGAACCACTGCTGGTGCAACAGCCAATTGGAGAGATCCGATTTCAGCCAGTGCCGGAGACGCTGTTTCTTTCCGTTTTTACTATCACAATACAGTGGAAGGAACTACGGCAAACAATGTAGTATTGAGGATTGCCTATCCGACAGCAGCTTCAACAAGCTTGGTCTCGACAGGAACAATTTTATCTACCAATGCTTCCCAGGTTTCCGACAATGCAACGATTGCCGTCAGTTCATCTCAGACCATCACTTTCGAAAGCACCGCTTATTGGTATCCCAACAGAACAACCAGCAATCCGGTTAATTTGACTGTTACCGACAATGGAAGCTATGCCGAAGTTAATATTGGAGATATTGTTGGAGGATGGCCCACTCAGGGAAACGTTGTTTTCAGAGCCAATATTTCCAACACCTCTTCCGGTGGTTCCGAAGCACCCATAGTTGATGCCGGTAGCAACAGAGACATTTATGAATCTCAGGTTATAAACTTGAGCGGTTCGGCCAGCGACCCTCAGAACGACCCCATGACTTATGTCTGGAATTGTAACGGAGGAACACTTTCCTCTCAGACAATTTTGACACCCGTATATTATGCTCCTTCGGTTAACTCAGACACAACCTATACCTGTACTTTGACCGCTACCGACAGTGGCAATCACTCAAGTACGGATACGGTGAACATAATCGTCAGGAATAGCGGAGGAGGTTCTTCATCTTCGGGCAGTTCCAGTTCGTCGGGAGGAGGCAGCGGAACGCCGATGGTCAATGTTTCCGTATCGGTTAATCCTTCTTACGGTTCGGCTCCCATGAACGGAGTTGATGTGACCGCGACGGTTCATGCCGAAGGTATTTCCAGTTACAGAAATATAATTTATAGATTTGATTGCGAAGACAATAATTCTTGGGAATTGAAAACTGAAACAACTAGCAGAAACTATGTTGCCCAGGATTTGTGTAACTACAACAGCAACGGAACCTATACGGTTAAGGTTAAAGTTGAAGTTGACGGATACGAGGCTTACAATCAGGCCACCGTTATTGTCGGTCCTTATTACTACGGTTCCGCTTACGGTATCAGCGTTGATGCCGGAGCCGATAAAGACGTTTCGGAAAATCAAACGATAACATTGAACGGATACGCTTACAGCCAGTATGGTTACGGAATGACTTATTACTGGACATGCAATGGCGGAAGCTTGTCTTCCTCGACAACACTGTCTCCGACCTATTACACTCCCAATGTCAATTACGACACGACCTATGCCTGTACTTTGTATGTAACCGATAATCGCGGATACAAGAATTCGGATACAATCAGTATTATTGTGAGAAACAAGAATGGTTCGGGATTGAATGTAACAACCAACTTTGCCGAAAATGTTACCGGAAGTACAGCCACTTTAAAAGGAACCGTTAATAATGACGGGGGCCAGTACGCTTCGGTTAGGTTTAACTGGGGAAGATATTCGACCTACAGCAATTCAACTGCTTGGATTTCAGGAAAGACTTCGGGTCAGACTTTCAATCAATATATTTCCGGATTGGAGAAAGCCAAGGCCTATCACTACAGAGTCGAAGCTTCTAACGGAAAAGATATTATTGTCGGACAGGACGTCACTTTTGTAACCAAGCCGGATAGCACTACCGGATTTACCGCCTTGGGAGGCGATGCCAATGAGATTAATTTGAGCTGGAATCCGGGAGCATCTTCTTGCTATACCATGATTACCAGAAAGACGGGCGGCTATCCGGCCAATTCTGCCGACGGAACGATTGTCTATTACGGAACAGGCAGCAGCTTTGTTGACAAGAATTTATCTAACGGTGTTTGGTACTATTATCGTGCTTGGGCGGTCGGATGCGACGAAGGACTGTATTCTTTCGCTGACAGCCAGTACTCCAAAGCCTATACGGGTGCCAGAACGATAACATACACTGCTCCGATTGTAACGGGAGAAGAAGCTATCGCTCTCGAAGTTTTAGCCAGAGATGTCACCCAGAATGAAATTGCTTGGCAGAATGCCATCACCGTCAGCCCGGATGATGAAATAGAATTCAAGGTGATTGTCACTCCTCTCGGAGGAAAATCTCTCGAAGATGTTATTTTGAAATCAAAGCTTTCCGACAAAATCAGTTCAATTTCTGGCATTAAGTTTGATGACGAGGCATACAGCGGAACATTGGACGGCGATGTCAATTTGGGAACAATTGCTTTGGGAGAATCAAAGATAGTCACTTTCAAGGGAAAGATTGCCGGAAAGAGCAATTTCAGCTACGGTTCCAATGAATTGGAAAGCTCGGTTGAAGTTTCGGCCAAGGATGTATCTTCAGCCAGCAAAACTTTAAACATTACTGTTTCAAGAATGGTTGAAGCCGAGGCCGGATTTATTTCCTTCCTTGATTTGAGATTCTATGCTGGCGCTTTGACCATCTTATTCATCCTTGTCTGTATCGCCATGATGTACCTGTTGATTGACAGAAAGAGAGGAAAAGAATGTTTAACCGAAAAGGCGGGGACCGCCAAGGTCGAGAAAAGCAAATATTTTAACATCAAATAGAGGTTAAAGAAAAGCAAAACAAGACACCCGCGAGGGTGTTTTGTTTTATTTGATTTCTTTTACCCTGATTGCTTTCTTGATGAATTCTCCGTATTTGTCGAGATTGACTTTGGTTTGAAGTTTGTATTCTTCAAGTTCGGCACCCAATGAGATTTGATTCTCCGATTTGTATTTTCTTATCTCATCAATCGCCGATATGGCTTCGATGAAGTCGGGCTCGTCTTTGACTTCTTCTGCTTTTGGCCAGCTTGAAATATGAATGCTTTCTTTGGCGAAGTTCTGGTATATTTCTTCGGTGATAAAGGGAAGAATCGGAGCAAACATTTTTAAAATATTGATGAAGACTTTTTTGAGAGTTGTTTGGGCGGCTTTTTTTGATTCATTGTCTTCTCCGTATAGTCTGTATTTTACAAATTCAATGTAGTAATCGCAGAATTTGCTCATGAAGAATTCTTCTATTTCGCCCTTGGCTTTGGCGTATTCGTAGTTGTCGAAGCTTTCCGTCGCCTTTTTTATTGTCTCGTTCATTTCTTTCAATATCCAAAGGTCGGGAGTTTCAAGTTTTATTTCTTTTTCTTCAAAGTCTGTCAGATTGAGGTCGATGAATTTGGCCACGTTCCAGAGCTTGGTTACAATTTGCTTTCCTTTTTTTATCTCCTTGGGATTGAATCTCAAGTTCTGTCCCAGTCCGGCTCCGGTGGCCCAGTATCTGATGGCATCGGCACCCCACTCGTCAACCAATTGGTCAGAGGGGACGTAGTTGCCCAAGCGTTTCGATATCTTTTTCCCTTGCTCGTCCAATCCGTGTCCGGAAACCATGATATTTTTGAAAGGAATGGCGTTGAAGTGATAGGTGCTTTTGACGATGGAATAGAAATCCCAGGTTCTGATGATTTCGTGGGCGTTGGGCCTCAAATCAACCGGGAACAGCTGGTCGTTGCCGATCATTTCTTTTAAAAGAAAAGGTGTGCAGGAAGAAGTTGCCCAGGTGTCCATGACATCGGTTTCGGGGATAATACTTCCTCCGCATTTGGGGCATTCATTGACCGGAGCTTTTTGTTCGGTCGGGGAAACGGGCAAATCTTTTTCATCGGGCAGAATCACTTCTCCGCAGTCAGAACAATACCAGAAAGGGAAAGGAACTCCGTAGTATCTCTGTCTTGAGACGCACCAGTCCCATTTTAATGAATTAACCCAGATTTCGTAATTGTCGCGCATATATTCGGGGTGCCAAGCAATCTTTTTTCCCATTTCAAGCCATTTCTCTTTCAGGTCGGCGATTTTGATAAACCACTGCTTGCTTAAAATCAATTCAACCGGGGTGTCGCATCTTTCGTGGACATTGACCGAGTGGGTAATATCTTCCTGTCTGATCAAGAATCCTTGTTCTTTTAAATCATTGATAATGGCTTCCCGGGCAGCTTCTATTTTCATTCCCTGGTATTTCTGTCCCAGTTCGTTCAGTTTTCCGTCAGGAGTCAAAAGACTTTTGGTTTCCAAGTTGTCCATTCTCCATTTTTCCAAATCTTCCTGGTCGCCCCAGGTGCAGACCATCATTAAGCCGGTTCCTTTTTCTTTGTCTACCGCTTCGCTGGTTTTAAATGAAACTTCCTGGTTAAAAAGAGGAACGATAGCTTTTTTGCCGATCAGTTCTTTGTATCTTTCGTCAGTTGGATTAAAATACAAAGCCACGCAGGCGGGCAACAGTTCCGGCCTAGTGGTGGCGATAACCACGCTTTCTTCATTTTCAATCGGGAAACTTAAATAATTCATTTTGGAATTCTTTTCTTTGTCTTCCAAGTCCGATTGCGAAATGGCGGTCTGGCAATGAGGGCACCAGAGGATGGGAAGCTCCTGTCGGTACAATACTCCTTTTTTGTATAAATCAATCAGAGACCATTGGGAAACTTTGGTCGGCAAAGGAGCAATGGTGCTGTATGTCTTACTCCAATCAACCGAGATGCCCAAACTGTTCCAGAGGTTTCTGTATGTTTCGATTCCTTTTTCCGTTTCTTTGAGGCAAAGTTCGATGAATTCTTTTTTGGTCGTTCTGCTTTTGTCTATTTTGTATTTCTTTTCAACGAATCTCTCGGTCGGAAGTCCGTTATCGTCAAAGCCCATCGGATAGAAGACCTTGAATCCCTGCATTCTTTTGTATCTAACGATGAATTCGGCCTGGGCGTATGACATGATGTGTCCGGCATGGAGATGGTCGGCGGAAACATAGGGAGGGGGGGTGTCAACGACAAAAAGCCTGTCTCCTTCCTTAAAAGAGAATTTGAAGAGTTCTTTTTTGTCCCAGTCTTTTCGCCACTTGTCCTCGACTGTCTTGAAATCGTAGTTTTTATCCATTTTTGTTGTATTCTTATTGCTTTTTCATTATAATAAAAGAAAAGAGATATGTCCAATTTTAATGTTTAAAAACATGAAAAAGAACAAAATAGCTATTTTTGAAGGAAACAAGATTAGAAGGGAGTGGGATGATAAAAAAGAGAAATGGTATTTTTCGGTTGTTGATGTTGTAGCAGTATTAAGTGGTAGTTCTAATCCAAGAAATTATTGGAAAGTGCTTAAAAGTCGATTGAAAGACGAGGGAAGCGAGGTGGTTACAAAATGTAACCAACTGAAAATGATATCTTCGGACGGTAAATACTATCTAACAGATGTTGCCGACACAGAAACAATGTTTAGGATAATTCAATCAATCCCTTCTCCCAATGCCGAGCCCTTTAAGCTTTGGCTGGCTCGGGTCGGATATGAAAGAGTTGAAGAAACTGAAGATCCGGAGAAGGCCATTCAAAGAGCTTTAGCCACTTATCTAAAGAAGGGCTATTCCAAAAGTTGGGTTGATTTAAGATTAAAGAGTATTGAGATAAGGAAGGATTTGACTAATGAATGGAACGAGAGAGGCGTTAAGAAGTCAGATGAATTTGCCATTTTGACCGATGATATAACATTTGCTTGGGCGGGATTGAGGACTAAGGATTATAAAAAGCACAAAGAACTGAAGAAAGAAAATTTACGAGATAATATGACTAATTTGGAACTGGTTTTAAATATGTTGGCCGAGGCTTCTACAATAGAAATATCCAAAAAGGACGAACCGGAAACATTCATGCAAAATAGAATTGTTGCCAAAAAAGGCGGAGGAGTTGCCGGTACGGCCAGAAAACAATTGGAGAAGAAAATAGGCAAATCGGTTATTTCTTCAGAAAATCATATTAAAAAATTACATGGCAAACACTAATCAATCAAATCCGTTGGCTGACAGAATGCGTCCGGAAACCTTGGACGAGTTTTTGGGTCAGGAAGAAATCATCGGAGAAAAGAAGCTGTTGAGAGAAGCAATCAAATCCGACAAGATTCCTTCAATGATATTCTGGGGTCCGCCGGGAACCGGTAAGACCACTCTGGCTTTTATCATTGCCAAACAGACCAAGTCTGAATTTGTCCGGGTGAGCGCTGTTTCTTCCGGGCTTAAAGATTTGCGGGAAATAATCGAGAGAGCGAAAGTCGACCAGAGATTGGGAAAGAGAACGATTCTTTTCATCGATGAAATCCATCGTTGGAACAAAACTCAGCAGGACGGATTGTTGCCGCACATTGAAAGCGGTTTGATTACTCTAATCGGAGCGACGACTGAAAATCCTTCTTTTGAAGTCAGGGGAGCGTTGTTATCCCGTTCCCGAGTTTTTGTTTTCAAGCAGTTATCAAAAGAAGATATTGTTTCTCTTATCAAAAAAGCTTTGAAAGACAAGAAGAAAGGATTGGGAGATTTGAAAGTGAAGATTGACAAGAAGGCGATTGATTTGTTATCTTCGGTCAGTAACGGGGACGCTCGAGTCGCTTTGAATATTTTGGAATACGCCGCTTCGGTTTCTCAAAAGATTGATGTTGAATTGATTAAAGAGGCAACCCAGAAAGCAGCTTTGCTATATGACAAGGACGGGGAAGAGCACTACAATATCATTTCCGCTTTGCATAAGTCAATGAGGGGTTCGGATGCCAATGCCGCTTTGTATTGGTTAAGTCGGATGGTTGAGTCGGGCGAAGACCCTTTGTTCATCGCCCGTCGTTTGGTTAGATTCGCTTCAGAAGATATAGGGTTGGCCAATTCCAGAGCCTTGGAACAGGCGGTGGCAACATATCAAGCTTGCCATTTTATCGGCTATCCCGAGTGTAATGTGATATTGGCCCAAGCAGTTATTTATATGTCTAAATGCAAGAAATCCAATGAATTGTATATTGCCTATGGCAAAGCGGCTGATGATGTTCGCAAATATGGTAATCTGCCGGTTCCTTTGCATTTGAGGAATGCAGTTTCAAAATTAATGGATGAGGTTGGATATGGAAAAGGATACAAGTACAGCCCCAGTTTTGGATACAAAGAAAATCAGGAATACTTGCCGGAGAAATTAAAAGGGAAGAAGTATTTAAAAGATTAACTTGACTTCGTATAGCATATATGCTATATAGATAACAGATGAAAAAAGATTATAAAGTATATTACTATATTGACGAGAAAGGAAATAGTCCCGTTAAGGAATATATTAATAATCAACCAGTCAAAGAAAGGTCTAAGATTTTTGGTTTTATAGTTTTTTTACAGGAAAGTGATGGATATTTGAATGAGCCCTATTCAAAACATATTAAAGATAAGATTAGAGAATTAAGAATAGACTTTTCCAAGAAACATCACAGGATAATGTATTTTACTTTTACGGGAGAGAAAATAATTTTATTAAGCGCTTTCACGAAAAAGACAGAAAAAACCCCAGAAAAAGAAATCAACAAAGCCATTAATAATTATAATAATTTTTTAATAAATAAAGAAAAATATGACTAATTTTGAAAAACATTTCAAGGAACAACTTAAAGACCCCGCATTCAAAAAGGAATTTGAGAAGGAGTATCAGAAGATAAAACTTGCCTACGAGATATCGCAGCTGAGAAAGAAGAAAAATATGTCTCAGGTTGAGCTTGCCCAAAAAATAGGAACAACTCAGAGTGTTGTTGCAAGAATGGAGGCGGGAAAGCAGAATCTTTCCGTGGACACTCTTTCTAAGATTGCGAGTGCTTTTAATTGCGAAGTTAAGATTGCCTTTGCAAACTAAAATGCTTATAGACGATGTAACAATTAGGGTCAGGGCGGGAAACGGAGGCAAAGGCTGCGTGGCTTTTCAGAAGAGCAGATATGCCAAAGGTCCGACAGGAGGTTCCGGCGGAGAGGGCGGCAGTTTTTACTTTGTCGGAGTTTCTGATTTATCAGCTTTAAAACAATTCCGTTTTAAGAAATCGGTTCAGGCTGAAGACGGAGGAAACGGAAAGGGTGAATTCGTTGACGGTCCGAAAGGCAACGACGTTATTTTCAAGATTCCGGTGGGAACGGTAATTCACAATTTGGACAAAAGGGAAGATATTGAGATTGTAAAAATAGGGGAGCCGATTTTGATCGGTAAAGGAGGAAAAGGAGGAAGAGGCAATTTTCTTTTCCGTTCTTCAACCAATACTACGCCATTGCAGTGCCAGCCCGGATTAAAGGGGGAAGGTTTCACTTTGCGTTTGGAATTGAAGATGATTGCCGATGTGGGATTCATCGGTTTGCCCAATGTCGGCAAATCCAGTTTGTTAAAAGAACTGACCAATGCCAATCCCAAGGTGGCCAATTATCCTTTCACTACTCTTGAACCTCACTTGGGAGTTTATTACGATTTGATTTTAGCCGATATTCCCGGATTGATTGAAGGGGCTTCGGAAGGAAAAGGACTGGGAATCAAGTTTTTGAGGCACGTTGAAAGAACGAAAATATTGTTTCATTTGATTTCGGCCGAGTCGGAAGATTTCAAAAAAGACTACGAGACAATCAGGAAGGAGCTCGGAGATTATAATAAGGAGATGCTGGACAAGGAAGAATATATCTTTATCACCAAGACGGACAGGGTGGACAAGGATGTTTTAAAGGAAAGAATGGGGAAGTGGAGGAAGAAAAAGATTCCCATTTCCATCTATGACTACGACAGTATAGAAAAGGTGAAGGAAATATTAAACGAGATCATGAAAAAGAAGTAACGGGAAGCCGTTGCTTTTTTCTTTGAAATATTGTATAGATTAGACATCAGCTCCTAAGAGCTGAATGTGGAGGAACTATGAAGGAAATGTTGACTTTAAGGGTGCTTTTATCCCTTTTTATTATAGAGGGGAGCAAGCACAATAAAGTGAGGAGGGCTTTTAAAGTTCCCGGAAATGACGATTGGATGCTCATGTACGTGACCGATTATATTTCGGTCGGAGACAGAGTTGTTGCGAGGTTCAAGGGCAAAGGATTGATATTGAACGCCATCGCAGTTCTTGTTAAAAAACTGGTGTCGTCAATCATCCCAACCGACCTGGTTACGGCTGACGAGAAGGATATCCTGAGTATTTATGGTTACGAAACCGTGAGTCCAAGCCTCAAGGGAAAACTGTGCATCGTCAAAAGAGCAATAGTTATTCCCTTTGAGTGCATTGTCCGGATTCGCCTCAAAGGGTCTTTGTTCAAGTTGTACGACGGAAAAGGGCGTGCAGCCGGTTATTACCTCGGACACTATCTGCCGGGCGGAATGGAAGAAGGAGATTGGCTGCCTATGCCGATTTTCACTCCAAGCACCAAAGCTTCGGCCGGACAGCATGACGAAAATATCGATTACGACAAGATGGTTTGCCGCTTAACCAACTGGATGCGGGAAAACAGCATTGTCGGATGGGATGCTCCCGGCTTGGCTCAGGCAATCAGGTCAACCAGCATCGCCATCGCCATGTCGGTCGGCTCTTTGATGGAAATTACGGGACTCATCTTCGAGGACACCAAGTTTGAATTCGGCTTAATCCCGGTTAAGAAGAACGGTAAGATCATCGGATACACTCTCGTTCTTATCGATGAGGCGATGACACCTGATTCTTCGAGGATTTTCTACGAAGGCAAAAATATTTGCAAACAGTTTGCTCGTGATTTTGCCAAAAGTGTTTACTGGGATGGAGAATCGAAGATTCCTTTCCCGAAGGGGTTCGAAAAACAGTTCATTCAAAATTACCACACAATCAAAGTGTTGATGGAAAAAACCTCTCTTTTGAACAAAGAGAGTTTCGTCTTTTATAAAGCTCAATTTTGTGCTAAAATACAGATATGAAGAAACCGGAACTAATGTGTCCTATCCGCGACTGGGCCAGTTTGGAGGCCTGCAAGAAATACGCCGATGCGGTCTATTTCGGCGTTTCCGAATTAAGCATGAGAGCGGCTTCGGGGATTAAGATTGGCGAGATGGGAGCCTTTGTTAAAAAGACTCATTCATACGGTCTAAAAGCCTATCTCACAGTCAATTCCGTGGTATACAACCCTGACATCAAAACGGCCGAAAACCTGGTTAAAAAGGCCAAAAAAGCGGGCGTGGATGCCATTATCGTCTGGGACCCGGCGGTTATTTTGATAGCCAAGAAGAATAAGGTACCTTTTATCATTTCCACCCAGGCCAATGTCTCTAATTGGCAGTCGGCCGAGTTTTATAAATCGCTGGGAGCGAAGAGGATTGTCTTGGCCAGGGAAATGACTTTGAATCAAATAAAGGAATTGAAGAAAAAGACCAAAGTTGAAATTGAAGCTTTTGTTCACGGGGCGATGTGCATGGCTGTTTCCGGACGCTGCATTTTATCCGCATATTTATATGACAAATCTTCCAACTGCGGTTCCTGTGCCCAGCCTTGCCGCAAAGAATGGACTTTGTCCGATGACGAAGGAAACAAGATTTCAAATGAGGGACAGTATTTCATGAGCGCCAAGGATTTGAATATGATTGAGTTTATTCCCGAATTAATCAAAGCGGGCATCGATTCTTTTAAAATTGAAGGAAGAAGGAGAGACCCTAAATACATTGAGGTTACTTCCCGCTGTTATCGCGAAGCCATTGATTCCTATTTTGACAAAACAATCAGCGACAAGAAGATAGGGAAGTGGCAGGAAGAATTGGCAACGGTGTATAATCGGGGATTTTCAACCGGATTCTATTTCGGTACGCCGGGAAAAGAAGGAATCAGCTATGACAAAGCCGACAATGTTTCGAGTGTCAGGAAAATGTTAGTCGGATATGTCACTCATTATTATCCCAAGGTCAAGGCCGGTTCGGTTACCTTGAACCATCTTAATCTAAAGGTGGGAGAAAGGATTATCGTCGAGGGCGAACACACTTTCATTGAGCAGGACGTCAAATCTATTCAAATCGGCAACAAAGATGTTAAAATGGGAAAGAAAGGAGAGGAAGTGGCGATTGTCTTTAATGACATTGTCAGAAAGAACGACAAAGTGTTTTTGATAGCCAAAAGAAAAATATGACAACGGAAACAATCACTTTAATAGCTTCTCTTGTTGTTTTGCTTGTTTTCGCTTACCTGCTTTTTCAAAAAATGGTTAATGAGAATGCCAAAAGAAGCAAAGAGATATTTGAAGAAGAGCGAAAGCATCTTTTGGAGCAGTTTGATTCCAAAAAGGAATTAATCAGCGAATCAATCCAGCACAACAAAGATACTATCAAGGACTTAATTGAAAGGGTTCATACTGAACTGGACAAGAGCAAAAAACAGCTGGATGAAGTTGAGAAAGAAAGAATCGGAGAATTCAATACTTTGAAGACGGTTTTGGAAGAATACAAGACCGTGACCGGAAGCTTGAAAGATTCAACCGAGGGATTGAAGAATATTTTGTCCAATAATCAATTGAGAGGAAAATACGGAGAAGAGATTGCCGAGAATTTGTTGAAATCAATCGGTTTTGTCAGAGGGGAGAATTACGAAGCCAATACGGCTCAGGAGAATAATTCCAATCGTCCCGACTTTACCATTTTCCTTCCCGATAGAACCAAAATAAACATTGATGTTAAGTTTCCTTTGAATAACTTTTTGAAGTTTACCGAAGAAGAAGACAAGGAAAAGAAAAAACAGCACAAGAAAGCCTTTGAGCAGGATGTGAAGGCGAGGATAAAGGAGATCTCCGGAAGAGAATACATCAATCCCGAAGAAGACACGGTTGATTTCGTCATTTTATTCGTTCCCAATGAAATGATTTTCAGCTTCATCTATGACCAGATGAATGAGATATGGAACGATGCCATGGGAAAGAAAGTCATTTTATCCGGTCCTTTCAGCTTTACTGCTATTTTAAGAATGGTTTTCCAGTCATACAAGAATTTCAAATATCAGGAAAATCTTCATGAGATAATCAAGCTGATTAAGAAGTTTGAAATAGAATATGATAAGTATAATGAAGAAGTTGATAGTCTGGGAAAGAAGATTAAAGCGGTTTCAACCCAGTTTGATGAAGTTTCTATTACTAGAACCAAGAAGCTGTCGGGTATAGTTGAGAGGATAAAGATTGAGAATGCCACAACCAAAGAAGAAATCAAAGTGATTGAAAACAAGAATGATTGACCTGACTTTGATTGAAGAAAAGTTAAAAAAGGAAAAGCCGTACAGGATTAAGCAGGTTCATAAGCTGATTTTTCAGGATTTGATTACTGATTGGGACGAAGCCACCGTTCTGCCTTTATCATTGCGGGAAGATATAAAGAAGGATTGTTCGCTGGAAATAAAATACAAGATGTTTGAAGAGGGAAATACGGTTAAGGCTTTAATTGAATTAATAGACGGAATGAAGATTGAGTCGGTTTTAATGAAGCATAATGACGAGCGTTACACTGTCTGCGTTTCTTCTCAGGTTGGCTGCCCCTTGGCTTGTTCTTTTTGTGCCACTGGAACAATGGGACTGAAGAGAAATTTGGAACCTTTTGAAATAGTTGTTCAAGTTTTGTTGTTTTCCCGATATTTGAAGGGAAAGAAAATAACCAACGTCGTTTTCATGGGAATGGGGGAGCCGTTTCTTAATTATGATAATGTTATGTCGGCGGTTCGTCTTTTGAATAGTCCAGAATATTTCAATATCGGTTCCCGGAAGATTTCCATTTCCACCTCGGGAATAATTGAAGGAATTGAAAGGTTTACTTCGGAAGATTTGCAGGTCAATCTTTCCATTTCTTTGCACGCTCCGAATAATTCATTAAGGAATGAATTAATGCCGGTTAACAGGAAGTATCCTTTGGAAAAAGTTTTGAAGACGGTTGATCAATATATTTTAAAAACCAAAAGAAAAGTGATGTTTGAATATTTGATGATTAAAGGAGTCAATGATTCTTTGTCCTGTGCCAAAGAGCTGGCCCGTTTAATGAAAAAGCCGTTGTATATGGTTAATCTGATTGTCTATAATCCGACAGGCAAGTTTGTTCCTTCAGATTCAAAGACGATAAAGAAATTCAAGGAGTATTTGGAAAAAGAAGGGGTGTTTACCACCCAGAGGTATGAATTCGGGAGGGGGATCAAGGCGGCTTGCGGACAGTTGATTGCTTCTGATAAATAGAATATAATACGATTAAATGAAAAAAGAAATTGTGAGCAAGTTTTTAATTAAAGAAATATCTGAGGCCGAAAAGGAAATAAAAGATGAAGAAGTTTCTCCTTCTTTTAATAACGCAGAAGACGCTATAAAATGGTTAAATGACAAAAATATAAAATACAAAAAAGATTTTAATAATTTAACATCAAAATGAAATACAAAAGAGTTTTATTAAAAATAGGAGGGGAGATATTCGGTGAAGACGGAAAAGGAGTTTCTTTGCCTTCGTATATGGAGATGGCCAAGACTATTGCCGAGATTAAGAAGAAGAACGATATAGAGCTGTGTATTGTTGTCGGAGGAGGGAATATTTTCAGGGGAAGGCAGATCGGAGAGGAATCTTTTGACATAGCGGTGGCTCATCAGATGGGAATGGTCGGAACGGTCATCAACGGATTGGGTTTAGAGGAGTCATTTGAAGAATTGGGAGTTCCGGCTCGGATGATGACGGCGGTTAAGATGGATACGGTGGCCGAACCGTTTTTCAGGAGAAAAGCTTTGCATCATTTGGAAAAAGGCAGGATTGTTATCTTTGCCGGAGGAACGGGCAACCCTTTCTTTACCACCGACACGGCTGCTGCCTTAAGAGCTTGCGAGATGAATTGCGATTTGATTTTGAAGGCAACCAATGTTGACGGAGTCTATGACAGCGATCCTAAGAGCAATCCCGATGCCAAACTATACAAGAATGTTTCATTCAAAGAAGCGATAGAGAAGAATCTGAAGGTTATGGATTCTACCGCTTTTGCCATGTGTTTGGAGAATAAAAAGCCGGTTATGGTTTTTAATATCAAGGATTTAAAAGACATTTCCAAAGTTCTTAAGGGAGGGGAAATGGGGACGTTGGTGAGTTAATCATTTTAGTTTTTTTCTTGCGCTTGAAAAAAGTAGACATAAATGATAAATATAAAATAAAATATTAACTTAAGAGTATGGAAACTGCGGGCGATACTTCTTCAATTTTAATAGCTATTATTACTGGAGTTATTTCTGGAGTAATTACGGCCGTTATTATTCAATTCATAATTAGATTTTTTAATAACACTGTTATTCCTTGGTATCAAACTATTATTTATAAAGGTGTAAATATTAGTGGTACATGGGAAGGATTTCAAGCAGAAATGATTGGATCTGATTATGTTCCAGAACAAGAATCAGAATCAACAATTAACTTAGAGCAAAAAGGCAATAGGATCTCTGGAGAATTATTACTCACAAAGCAGCCAAATGGCGACAAATGTCGCAAATCATTCAAATTAGACGGTTTTTTTATTGATAATATTTTAACACTTAGAAATGAAGTTAAAGAAAATCGTACTATGGGGGTAGGAAATATTTTATTGAAATTGGGGGACAGCGGGAATAAGCTAAAAGGGAAGCACACTTTTCTTTCTGCTTACGATTGGTCAACAATTTCCACTCGAGACCAAGTTTGGATTAGAAAAAATTCTATATAAATTTTATGTTAGATATTGAAAAAAAGAAATATTATAATGACATTTATCAGAAGTACAAAGACTTATTGTCTAAGACTTCTCTCGTGGCCGAAGATGTTGCTGACGGAAATATAAATGCCAAAAATATTACACCAGATGATTTGAAGAAAAGATTGGAAGCGGAAAAAGAGTTATTGGTAGGGATAGAATTTTTGTCAGACGATCAGTTGATCGATCTTTCTGGAGATAAATCATTTTCAGATCAAGCCAATGCAGTTTTATCTAAAAGAAAGAATATCCAGTAATTAAAGATGTTTTCAAAATAGTTCCGATATTTTTTGTAAAAAGTAAAGGGTGTAACAAAATCATTGTTTTTACGTCTGCATAAGTGAAGGATAATATGAATAATTCTCACGCCAAAATTTATTTGTTCACAGTGTCTCAACTTTTGAGCCACCTTTGGCTTGTGGGAAATAAATATTAGGCAAAAACTATTTTCAATAAACCAAAGCTGACTCGCAAGAGTCAGTTTTAGTTATTTTACAGGTGAATTGTATGCAGAACAAAGACAAGAAGGTCCCTCTGGACTACTTCTACGTCAACGTTGACCATTTCGGGGAGACCAAAAAGGTCTTTCAAAATGAAGGCGACTTTGGCGATTACCTCTTGCTCCTGAGATACAGGAGCGGAAAGAGGAATGTATGGGATATAGGAAAAATGAATGCAAGACCATATGAAGCGAGGTAAAAATGAGCGTGTTTGATGATCCCGATTGGGAAAATGTCCGATTGGTCGATATAGTCGACCCTAAAAGACAAAGAAGAGAAGAACAGAAAGAGGAATACCGTTCTCCGGCAAGATTGAGAATCTTTGAAAACATCATCGCTGTCCTGGGAAAGGAACATGAAGAATTGTCGGATAAGCGGGCAAAGCTGTTGAAAGAAATCGACAGGCAAAGA
The DNA here is from genome assembly GCA_041651685.1 of Minisyncoccota bacterium. Classification (GTDB taxonomy): domain Bacteria; phylum Patescibacteriota; class Minisyncoccia; order Minisyncoccales; family Minisyncoccaceae; genus UBA2211. Next base: position 98,615 of record JBAZIU010000002.1, on the reverse strand, counting down.
GCGGAGGCGGAACGCAAATTAAATGAATTCGCTGTTCTGGAAGAAAGAATTAAGTGTGTAGAGAGCAAGCTCCGTGAAGCATACAAGAAAGTGGATGAACAGAGGATGAACGTATGACGGGTCTCGTTATTACCACCCCTGCCAATAATCGGTCCAGTACGAAATGTATTGGACCTTCATTGTTTATATGTTATAATCTAAATATGGACATCGTTAGCGAGATAAAAAACTTTGTCGAAGAGGAATCGAGCAAGCCGGAGAGCAAATACGGATACGAGCCGTTTGTTTTCCATTTTATTCCGGTAGTCAAATACGCTCAGGAATTGGCCGAAGAATTGGGAGCGGATAAAGAGATTGTCACCTTGGCTGCCTGGCTTCATGATATCGGCTCGGTTATGCACGGCAAAGAAGACCATCATTTGACCGGAGCGAAGATTGCCGAAGAGAAATTAAGAGAATTGAACTATCCGGAAGAGAGGATAGAAATGGTTAAAAAGTGTATTTTGAATCATCGGGGGTCGCAGGAAAACAATCCTCAGACTATTGAAGAAAAGATTATTTCCGACGCCGATGCTTTGAGCAATTTTGATAATATTCCCGACATCTTCAAGGCCGCTTTCGTCTATGAAAATCTGACACAAGAAGAGGCGAAGGAGGCGGTAAGAAAGAAATTGGATAATAAGTGGAATAAGTTATATTTTAATAATTCAAAGGACATTATCAGGCCGAGGTACGAAGCGGCCATGATTCTGTTCAAATAAAAAATATATGAATAAAATCATTTATTGGCTTCCGAGAGTGCTTGCCGTATTGTTCATCTTTTTCATTCTCATGTTCTCTTTCGATGTTCTTTCCACGGAAGGAACATTCCTTGAGAAGACGGGCGGGTTTTTGATGCATAACATACCCACCATAGTTTTAGCTATTGCCTTGGCTTTCGCCTGGAAAAAGGAAGAAATGGGAGGATATCTTTTTATTTTTCTGGGATTGTTTTCCATCTGCTTCTTCAAGACATACCAGAGTTTGGAAACTTTCCTTATAATCTCCCTGCCGATGATATTGATCGGATTGCTGTTCCTCTTGAGTAAGAAAAAATAAAATAGGGGGGTCGTGGTATATATTTTTAGCATTTAAAATGTTATTATATTTATAATGAACATAAAAGAAAAAAGCTCTCGTCGGGATGGAACCCTTAGAGAACCTTTTTCGTCGTGATTATATCCATATAATACATTTATTGTTCTTTTTTGTCTAATTTAATAGAATATTAATATGTCTCAATACTATAAAAAATCAAATAATCTTTTTGACCCCAAGTCGGCCAATCCTTTCAAGCTGAGCCGTTCAAAGATAGATTTGTTCATGGAATGTCCCCAGTGCTTCTATCTGGACAGGCGTTTGGGAGTAGGCAGACCGCCTGGCTTTCCTTTCACCTTAAACAGCGCAGTCGATTCTTTGTTAAAAAAAGAGTTTGATTTACATAGAAAAGAACAGACCGTCCATCCTTTTATCGAGGAGTTCGGCATTGATGCGGTTCCGTATCAGCACAAAGACATTGATACTTGGAGGAACACCTTCAAGGGAATTGAATATTTGGATAAAGAGACTAATTTGTTGATTACCGGAGCAATCGATGATATTTGGATTAATCCCAAAGGGGAAGTCATTATCGTTGACTACAAAGCGACTTCCAAGACCAGCGAGGTTAATCTGGATGCGGAATGGCAAAGAGGATACAAAAGGCAGATGGAAATCTATCAGTGGCTGTTCAAACAGAACGGATTCAAGGTTGCTCCGACCGGCTACTTTGTTTATTGCAACGGAGATACCGGCAAGCCATTTTTTGACAAGAAATTAGAATTTAATATCAAAGTCATTCCGTATACCGGAGACGATTCTTGGATTCCCGGGGCCTTGAAGGAAATTAAAAAATGCCTGATGTCGGACAAGATTCCCGAAATGAATCCGGAATGCGACTTTTGTAATTACAGGAAGAATGCCGTTGTGGCGAAAATAAAACACGAAAAGAAGTAGAAAGGAGCCGAAAGCTTCTTTTTGCATTGCAAAAATTCCTGACGGTGCTAAACTGTTATCTATTATTATATTTTTTAAATTCATGGTTCCGAAAAAGATATTTTTCGTCAAAGGAGTGGGAACGCACAAAGACAAGCTGGCTTCTTTTGAAGCGGCTTTGAGGGATGCGGGGATTGAAACCCAGAATCTGGTATATGTTTCCAGCATTCTTCCGCCCAATTGTGAAATCGTTCCCAAAATCAAAGGAGTTTCTTTGTTGAAGCCCGGACAGATTACCTTTTGCGTCATGGCCAGAAATGAAACCTGCGAGCCGAACAGATTGGTTTCGGCGGCGATCGGATTGGCCGTGCCAAAAGATATCAGCAATTACGGATATTTGTCAGAACATCATACTTTCGGAGAAACGGCGGAGAAAGCCGGAGGGTATGCCGAAGACTTGGCGGCGACAATGTTAGCCACCACCTTGGGGGTCGAGATAGATGTTGATAAGGCTTGGGATGACAGAAAACAGGAATACATTGCTTCGGGTAAGATATTTAAAACAACCCATGTCTGCCAGTCGGCGGAAGGGAACAAGAACGGATTGTGGACAACGGTCATAGCCGCCGCGGTGTTTTTGGAGGACTAGTTTTTGTGATACAATACACTCATGGAATCAAAGGGAAAACCGGCGGTAAAAGAATTATTGGAGAATAACATATTTTCCATTTCGGCCTATCTCAAGTTGTTGAACGGAGTTTTGAATTCTTTCGGGGCGAGAATAATGGGGGAGGTGAGCGAGATGAAAATGGGGCCGAGTGGCCATGTTTATTTTTCTTTAAAAGATAAAAAAGACAAAAGTGTTTTGTCTTGTGTTATCTGGAACTATGACTACAAACTTTGCGGAGTCCAATTGAAAGAAGGTTTGGAAATAATCGCCAACGGAATTCCCGACGTCTATCCTCCGACCGGAAGATTGAGTTTTAAAGCCAAGACGATTCAATTGGTCGGGGAAGGGGAACTGAAAAAAGAATACGAGAAGTTGAAAAAGAAACTGGAAGACGAAGGGTTGTTTTCTTTGGAAAGAAAAAAAGAGATTCCTTCATTTGTTAAGAATGTCGGAATCATCACTTCCAAGCAGGGAGCGGTTATTAACGACTTTTTAAATAATTTAGGCAGATTCGGATTTAACATCAAATTCATTGATTCCCGAGTCGAGGGATTGGAAGCGGTTAAGGACCTTTTAAACAGCGTTAAGACGATGAAGAAGCTTGATTTGGATGTTCTCGTCATTATGCGGGGCGGAGGGTCCCTGGAGTCGTTTCTGGCCTTTAATAACGAGGTTTTAATCAGAGAAACGGCTGATTTGCCCTTTCCGGTGATTGCCGCTATCGGGCACGACAAGGATGTTCCTCTGTTGGCCTTAATGGCTGACAAGATGGTTTCCACTCCGACTGCCGCGGCCAATCTTTTAAATCAATCATGGCTGGAGGCGGAATTGGAATTGAAAAGAAAAGAGAGGGAAGTCTTCGGTTATTTTTCTTCTTTGCTTTCCGACGCAGAATATTCTTTCAATAATTTGTTTTTAAAAATCAAAGAAAGATTAGAAAAGGTATTCGCTTCTTTCAGAATGATTGAATACAAAATTAAAACAATTGTTCCGAAAATATTGGAAAATGAAATTAAAAAAGTTAAAGAAAAGATGGAAAGCATGGAAAGAGTGATTATCAATAACGACCCAGAAAGGAACTTGAAGTTGGGATATTGCATCGCCCGGAATGAAAAGGGGATAATTAAAAATATCAAAGATGTTAAATTGGAGGAAGTTGTAGATTTAAAGGTCTTTGACGGGATAATAAATACGCAAGTTAAAAAAATACAAAAATATGAAGGAAAAAAATCTTAACCAGAGTTTGAAAAAGCTGTCTTTGATTGCCGAGTGGTTTGAAAAACAGGAGGAAGTTGACGTGGAAGAGGGATTGAATAAGGTGAAAGAAGCGGCTGAGATAATCAAGGCGGCCAAGAAGCAGTTCAAAGAGATAGAGAACGAGTTTGAAGAGATTAAAAAGGAGATAGAAAACGACTGATTTGACCGAAAAAAAGAAAAGGTTTAAAATGTAGATGGTTCTTCCAGTTTGCAGAACCTTGATATTCCTTTTATCAGTTATTAGCAGGTGAGAATGTTGAACAAAGGTAACGATAGAAGATTTTTCCACGATCGAGTTCCCGAGAAAAACGGGAGCCACAACGGAAACGGCAGAGGAACTAAACTCCAATCGAAAAGCGATTGCGGTAACAGGGTCTTTCCCATGGGATGGTGTGCAAACGTTAGCTGTGGCCAATTTTTAGAGAGCCAAGGGCATCACAGCATAGGAGTGCCAGAATGGGTCAGGAGAAGATTTAAGAAGTATTTTGGCATTATCCTGACTGAAGCGAAAAAGGTTTTCGTTTGCCCCCGTTGCCACAAAAAAATGGAGAAAAATCGCCATAACTTTCAGGCAGTTCTCGTGTCCTTATATGCTGACGAGATGGCTGAAATGGATGAGGCTATCCTGAACGGCAGAGAAACAAACTATACCTATGAAGAGCTCCTTGCTTTTGCCAAGAGAAAGTATTCTATCGGCAGTATTGCTAATGAACAACCAGTAAAACAGGAGGTGGTATTGGAAACACAGAATTAATCGGAGCATTGTCTCCTTTTTCTTTTTTATGTATAATATATTTAATAAATAATAAGGAACAAAGAAATGAATATTCTAACAGATGAGACTTTTGAAGGCTCGGTCAAGAATTCAACTATTCCGGTATTGGTTGATATCTATACCGAATGGTGTCCTCCCTGCAAGATGCTGGGACCGATTGTTGAGAAATTATCGGAAGAATACAAAGGTAAAGTGGAATTCTTCAAGATGGATTTGGATAAGAATCCCAAAACAGGTGATTTGTTTGGAGTGGACAGGATTCCGACAGTTGTTTTGTTCGTTAACGGAGAGGTAAAAGATAAATTCGTCGGACTCCGAACCGAAGAAGAAATTAAAAGTTGGATTGATTCAAATATTTAATATATGGACGAAGAAATGGAAAAATTGATAAAGATTTCGGAGGATTATGCCAGAAGCAAGGGGTTCAAGCTCAATCCGAACAGGGCGGTTGTCGAGGGAATAGTCAAGGGATTATTGGCTCATAAAGAAAATTTTGGAGAAATATATTGTCCTTGCAGGAAAGTAACGGGAAACAAAGATGAAGACAAGAAGATAATTTGTCCCTGCATTTATCATCTCGACGAAATTACCAAGGACGGTCATTGCTTCTGTAATTTATTCGTCAAATAGAAAACCGCCTCTCGGCGGCTTTTTCTTATTCATTGACTCTTCTGGTGTATGTTCCGCTTTCGGTGTTTATCTCAATAATATCATCTTCGTTTACAAACAACGGTGCGTCTATTTTGGCTCCGGTTTCAAGGGTGACCAGCTTGGTTCCCGACTGGGCTCTGTCTCCTTTGACTCCCGGCGGAACCTCGGTGACTTTTAATTGGACTTTGATAGGAACGACCACATTGATGATTTTGTCGTTAAAGAGAATTGTTTTGACTTCCTGATTGGCCTTGAGGAATTTAACTTTGTCTCCGACTTGTTCTTCGGTCAATTCAAATCTTTTGTTTTTGTCATCGGAAAAAGTGTATTTTCCTTTGTTGCCGAAAATGAATTTGGCTTCTTTTTCTTCAACTTCGGCATCTTCAAAAGAGTCTCTCGGCTGGGCACTTTTGGAAATGACGTTTCCGTTGATCAGGTTTCTTAACTTCATTTGCAGATATGAATGGCCTCTTCCTTTGAAGGTTGAGAGGGCTTCGGTGATTTCATAGGGCTGGTCGTTGATAACGATAATTTTGCCTCTGGTTAGTTCAGAATATGATGACATTTTAGTTTTTTATTATATTATTTTTGTATTCTCCACTCAATCTTGTCTTCTTTGTCGGCGTATTCAAGCCACTCTCCGCCGTCATCGATGACATACCATTTTCTTTTGGTCTGGGACCAGACCATAGGCTGGTTTCGGTAGAAAGGTTTTTTAATGATTTCTTTGGGTTTGAGTTTTCCCAACTCCAGCCATTTTTTGAAAACCGTTTCAATTGAGTAATCTAAGTTTCTTGATTTGGCCCAGTTGGCCACCGTGGTGATGGCTTCTTCGGCTTTCTTGACCGAACCGGCTAAATCAATCAGCTGTTTGGCCGGGCGGGTAAATCGAGAATAGATTATCTTCTTCTTTTTAGCTGATTCTTTGATTTCGTCAAGGGTCAGTCCTTTAGAATAGAAGAAATGATTGACGACTTGCTGAATTTCGCTTTCTTTTTCTTCTTTGGTTGTTTTCTTTTTTTCCATATATCAGCTTATCTTCTTTAATACTTCGGAATAGAAGGTTTTGACCTTCTCCAATTCTTTTTCGCCCATATTGGTGATTTTGTATACTCTTCTTCGGTCTTCAATTTCGCTTTTGACAAAGCCCTGTTCTTCCAGTCTGTACAATACTCGGTAGGGGGTGATGTTGCCGGGCTTGAAGCCGAAGTCCTTTTCAATCGAAGAATGCAAATCCCAGGCATAGTTAGAATGCTTTTTCAGAGTGGCAAGGATATATATCCAAAGATTTTCTTTGGTGTTTGATTTGGTTAATCGTTCAAAGGGGGTCATGCATTCATTTTAGAGGAAAGGAGGGGGATAGTAAATGTTGACAGAGCATAGTATATATTGTATATATAAAATGGTGGAATTATGCCGGGCATTGTTAATGTCTTGTTAGGATATACAATGGTAGTTATCGGAGCATACATAGCGCTTTTTAAGGGGATTCACCCTCTAAACTGCCTCACAAATGAGGAGCTCGCAACAGAGAAAATGGTACCTGGATCAAAGAAAAGAGCGCGCAGATGTGTTGTAATGTTCTTTGTGGGATTAGCTTTAATAGCTTTTTCTTGCATTTTTTTCATGTAGTGAAACGGAGAAAAAAGGGGTTGGTAATTGTTTTAAAAACAATAAAACCGCCCCGCTCTTTTTTTATACAAATTTAACCTAAAAGTATCAGTCGTTAATATTTTATATTGACAAACTATTTTACCAGTGTAAAATACAATTAATAACATATTAAAAAATAATTAATATAGATATGGCAAAAAAGGCGGTTAAAAAGACCGAGAATAAAAAAGAAATCAGGATTGCGATTGCCGGACTGGGCAATTGCGCCAGTGCTTTGGTTCAAGGAATAGAGTACTATAAAAACATCAAAAATGATGATGAAATAGTTCCCGGATTGATGCACAATGTTTTGGGAGGATATAAAATATCAGACATTAAGGTCGTAGCCGTATTTGATATTGATAAGAGAAAGGTGGGAAAAGATTATACGCAGGCTATATTTGAAAAGCCCAACTGTACTAAGATTTTCTGCCACGACATTCCCAAGTCGGGAGTGATTGTTAAGATGGGACCGATTTTGGACGGAGTGGCTGATCATATGAAGAATTACCCGGACGATCAGACTTTCTTGCCTTCGGACAAGAAGGCAGTTGATGTGGCTGCAGAATTAAAGAAATCAAAAGCGGATGTCTTGGTTACTTATCTGCCGGTCGGTTCGCAGAAGGCTGTTGAGTTCTATACTCAATCAGCATTGGATGCCGGTGTTGCTCTCGTTAACTGCATGCCTGTCTTTATTTGTTCCGACGAGAAGTGGGAAAAGAAATTCAGAGACAAGGGACTTCCTTGCATCGGAGACGATATTAAATCACAGATTGGAGCAACCATCACTCATAGAGTTTTATCTCACTTGTTCGCCGAAAGAGGCGTTACCATTGACAGATCATATCAATTGAATGTCGGAGGAAACACGGACTTCTTGAATATGTATGGAGAAAGAGCCAGATTGAAGACAAAGAAAATATCAAAAACCGAAGCGGTTGAATCGCAATTGGCTAAAAGATTGACTTATGACAATTTGCACGTCGGCCCTTCCGACTGGGTTCCTTTCTTGAAAGACAATAAAGTTTGTTTTATCAGAATAGAAGGCAGGAAATTCGGCAATGTTCCGATTGAATTGGAATTGAGATTATCGGTAGAAGATTCTCCCAATTCAGCCGGCTGCGTAATTGATGCCATCAGACTTTGCAAAGTTGGTTTGGATAGAGAAATCGGAGGAACACTATTGTCTTCTTCGGCCTACTTCATGAAACATCCGATGAAGCAGTTCGCCGACGAGAAAGCCAGAGAGATGATTGAAGAGTTTATTGCCAATAAAAGAGAAAGGTAATATAATAAATACATGGAACCAATAAAAAGATTCATCAGTTCAATCACCGAAGGCAATCTCTGGACATATATTCTTTCTTTAGGGAAAGAGCAGGAAGTCCAGGAAGGCGAAGTCTCAAGATTGATATTTGAGAAGTTCGGATTTTTGCCCAACGACTTGATGGTTAAGAGTGTTTTATTCCGACTAAAGAGCGACGGATATGTGAGCAGGGAAAAGCTGGCTTCAAAGAAAGCTTATAAGATTACCGAAAAGGGAAAGAAAGAATTGGAAGAAATGAAAAGCTTTTGCTCTAATTTAATACAGAAATTATAACAGTCTTTTGACTGTTTTAGTTTAATAATAAGTAATAATAAAAAAATGTTAGACACAAAAAGACATTGGTTCAAGGATTTGGAAAAGATTGTCGGTTCTATTTTTGGAGCGTTTCCGATTACCCCTAATCAGTATACCTATCTTTCCGGAGTTTTCGCTTTAATCGGATTATGGTACATGATGGGAGAAAACTTGGTTTGGGCAACCATAATGTTTTTGATTGCAGCCGGATTGGACTTTGTTGACGGAGCGGTGGCCAGAAAAAAGAACATGTCGAGCAAAGTGGGAGCATACTTGGACACTGTTTTCGACAGATATGTTGAAGGAATTATCTTTTTTGGAATGCTGTTTTTGGCTTTACCTACAATTATTATTCCCGGACAGGCCTGGGTTTATCTGGCCATCTTTGGTTCGGTTGTGACAACCTATGTCAAAGCCGCTGCTAAAGAAAAGGACTTGGTCAATCAGGAATTGAAAGGAGGATTGCTATCAAGAGGGGAGAGATTGATATTGATTTTCATTGCTTTGGTTTTGGGAATCATTTATCCCGACTACTTATACATGACTTACGTTATTGCGATAATTGCCATTTTAGCCAACTTTACCGCAATTCAGAGAGTTCACTCGGCGATATCGATTAATACCGCGAAATAAAAAAGGGCAGTCCCAACGGGGCTGCTTTTTATATAAAAAAGAGATATTATTGCTCGCTGTTGACAAATATTATAGATATTGTATAGTTATCATGCCAAGGTATATCCTTGAGTAGTTCATAACATGGAAGTGATAATGATGTCTACTGAACCAAAAGAAAGCAAAGTAATTAATCTCGGTATTATCGGATGTGGAAATTGTGCAAGTTCTCTAATCCAGGGAATTTATTATTACAAGAACGTTAAGGGTGATGATCCTCCGGTTAACGGCGTCATGCACAATGACATCTGTGGCTACACCATATCTTCAATCCGGCCGCGTCTCGTTATCGACGTTGATGCCAGGAAGGTTGGAAAGAAAATCAATGAAGCGATATTCGCGAAACCCAACTGTACCAAGATTTTTTGTCGGGATATTCCCGACACGGACGTCGTGGTCAAGATGGGCTACGTTGAAGATGGGGTTTCTCCGCACATGCTGGAGTATCCCGATAAGGATAGAACATTCGTTCTGTCTGACGAAGAACCGGTCAATCTGCGCGAAGAGCTGATAAAGGCGGAAATCGACGTAGTGGTAATCCTTTTACCAACCGGGAGTCAGAAGGCGGTTGAGCGGTATGTTGAAGATATTATCGCCGCAGGATGCGGTCTGGTAAACGGTATTCCCGTATTCGTCGCCTCAAACGAAAGTCTTGCAGAGAAATTCAGGAGAGCGGGACTTCCAGTAATTGGAGACGACGTAAAGTCACAGTTCGGCTCGACAGTGCTTCACCGGGTTGTTGCCTGGCTTATGAGCATAAGGGGAATGAAAATTATTCATTCCAAGCAGCTCAATTGGGGCGGCAACACCGATTTCTTGAATCTTTTAAACTTCCTAAGGGTTATATTCAAGAAAATATCCAAAACCGAGGCCGTTGAGTCTGTTTTGTCGGAGCGATTAAGCTACGACAACCTGGTGATTGAACCCGCATTTTATGTGCCTCACCAGAATGACAACAAGCAAGCTTTAATTACTTTTGAGGCAAATCAATTCGGCGACGTGCCGATGAGCCTTGAGATGAAGCTTTCAGTGGAAGATTCTCCCAATTCGGCGGGAATTCTGACAGTCGCCATAAGGGGCTGCAAGGTCGCCAAGGACAGGGGCCTAAGCGGTCCGATTGTTCCGGTATGCGCTCATCTCATGAAGCATCCTCCCGTTCAAATGGAGGAAAGCCTTGCCAGAAAAGAGTTGGAAAGATTCATTGCTGATTCTTCCCGCAACATCTGGATTTCTCCGTCTCGCGAGAAGAAAGAGGCTCAGTCCGGCGACTATTGGTCGGAATACTGGACTCAAGAGGCAGAGGACGCAGCCCTAAAGGCTAAGGAGCGCAATATGCATTTCGAGGTCTGGGCTCCGGAGGCAGGCTACCATTTAAATGAAGAGAGCGTCTGCCTGATTGAGAAAGCCGCAGACCAGATGGAAAGCTACGGCAATGGCTACGAGAAAAATATTTATGTCCAGCTCGGTGCTACAAAAAAAGAGCACAAAGAGAGGACAATAAAGGCACTCAATCGTCCCGGAATCAATGTCTGGGCAATAAACACTCAGCCGGATAAGGATTATCTTGAAGGAATCCCGAACATTCGAGGGTGTATCGCAGTCGATGACTTTGCCCTCGGACAGAAATTGTTCGATGATGTTGTTTCTTCAACCGATGTTTCCAAGATTGCCGTCTTCGTCCATGAAGATAACGGTGCATTGCGTCAACGCATTGAAGGAATCAAAAACAGAGCTCAAAGCTCTGGCATGGAAGTCCTTGTCTGCGAGACCAAAGATCAGCTCAGGGTGGCTATCTCTGATGGAATGGCCGGGGGGATTGGCTTGGGAATTCGAGGATCGGAAGAGTTTATAAAACTCGATATTCCGAAAGAATCTTTCTTGCCGATCGTTTCGGTTGATGCGAATAAGAGAGTCCTTGAGGCAATGGCCGATAAAGGCAGCAACAAGAGAATCATTGCCGTTTACACCCAGAAAGGTCTCGGCGAGAATCTCTTTTGCGGACACACATATCACATAAATCCCGTGCGGATAACAGCATGAGGATATGGCATTCACGTTTTTTAGTGAGTGCCATTTTTTATTGAAAAATAGATGAGATATGTTATTATCTAAATAATGAAAATACATAAAGAAATTCCATATCTATTGCAAGGGCTATGGTCAACTGGCTTCAATATTGTATCGAAGGTTTTTCCTTCTTTTTTTGCTGGAGTTGCAAGCGCATCCCAGATAAGTATTATATATTCTCTTTATGCCGCTGCTAAATTTTTAACCGTACCGTGCGGTTGGATTTCTGATAATTTGGGAAAAGGAAAAACATTGTTTTATGTTTTTCTTGTTTTGCCGATGATAGCACTGATGTTCACCATATCGGATTCCCTTTTGTTCTTTACAATAATGTATTTTGTCATAGGACTGCTCGGTAATTTTTATTACTCTTCTATTAACAGTATTGTTACTATTCTAAATAAAGAAAAAACAAAGGCCCTGTTTAAATTGGAAAGTTTTTATCAAATAGGTGCTTTTATCGGTCCGATAGTTGGAGGGGCATTGGCTTATAGAAATGGAGGAATGAAAATGGCTTTTTATACTTGGGCCATACTCGGAGTTATCGGATTTTTTCTATCCTACTTCTTAAAGAATGAAAGTTCTATTCAAAAGAAAGATGAAAAGCGTCCCGATTTTAAAAATCTCTTAAGAGAACTGGGACACAATAAATGGAATTTTCTATTGTATTTAATTATCGGCGGATTATTAACAGGATTTTTCGAATCAGTTATTGCTTTAGCCGTTCCACTATATTTAACGTCTGTTAATTTTGATATTGCAAAGGTGGGAATTGTTATCGGTTTCGGTTCTTTGGTCAGTGTACTGGGATTATTGGGGTTGGGAAAGGTAATGGATAGGATGGGACATAAGAATTCGTTAATAATAACTTGTTCTTTGATTGCCGTGTCTTCAATATTTTTTATTATTAATAATAACATAATATTATTAATAATAATGTTCGGATTATTTACAGTTGGAAGAGCAGGCGGATTAAACATTGCAAGATCTTTTATTTCTTCAAATGTTGCAGAAGAAATGAGGGCAACTGGAATATCTATAAACGATATATTTCAGCATTCGGCAAAAGTGATAGGCCCGATAATTGCAGGATTATTGATTGATTTCAGCGGTACCACTTCTCCTTTTATTATATGTTTTGTTGTAGCTCTATTTGCAACAATAGTAATGGTATTTAAAGATACGATTTTCCGTGTTTTAAATTTATCAATTCAAGAAAAAAGTAATTAGCTTTTTAGTATTCCTATTTTAGCTAAAAGAGGGGTGACGATGTAGATTAAAGGAGCTTTGGTTCCTTTAATTTTTGTTTGTTTATTTAAAATAGATTTTTTTAGTTCTTCTTCTGTATTTCCATTGAATTCAGTATAGGTGTATCCAACTCCTTTGTAATAATGGGAATCGCTTCCGCCGGTCATTCCCAGATTATACTTTTTGGCAAACTCCATTGCTTTTTTGTCAGGATTTATTCCTGGCTTTCTGGCATTGAATACCTCTATTGCATCAACCAAATCAAGATATTTGGTTATATCGTCTCTGAAACCCTCGCTTCCGTGAAAAGGATGGGGGATTATAACCAATCCATTTTGTTTTTTAATTTGTTCCATAACCCAGCGGGGATCTTTTTTGTATCCGTCAATTCTTTCTTTCAGGAAAAGACCCAAAACATCTCCTTTGGTTGTTTTCATTTCTTCCCCGAGAATTATCAGGAAATCATTCTTTTTTCCTAATTCAATCGCTTCTTGCCAGCCATCGGTGTTTTCATGGTCGGTAATGGCAACTCCTTCAAGCTCCATCTTTTTTCCTTGGGCAATTATACTTTCAATACTTGAAGAAGCATCGTATGAATATTTGGTATGGCAGTGTAAATCTATTTTCATGTGTTTATTATACACAAGGGACTGATTTTTGACAAAGAGAGATAATTTCTATATGATACTTATATAGTTCTTAATTTTTTAATCGTAATCTTATTTGTGTTAGGAGGATGTACATGAAAGAACCGAATGGACCACATGTCAAATTGATTTATCCTAAGAAGACTGCCGAATCACACGTTCGCGATCGTTCATTTGTGCAAGGCAACAATCTCAAGATAAAGTGGCTTAAGGCGATTGACGATCAACCATCCGAGGTGCATATAATTTGCACTACACCAAAGCAGCGTAAGGCCGTTGTAGATAAAATAGGTGACCCGATAGAAGAGCTTGTCATCAAGAATTATCTATCCCATGTTTTCAACAAAGTTCCGAAAGGTTGCAAGTCTACACTTACTGAAGTTGGTGCGATGGTGTTTTCCCGAGGGAATATCACTCAGGTCGTTTTCCCGAGTCCGAAAAGCTATGCCAGTTTTGAGAAGGCTCTACTCGGCAGAGCATAACATATGAAAAAGAAAGAGGTGCCAACGGTACCTCTCTTCTGCAATATTGCCCCTCTTTGTATAATTTGCTATTGTTTAAATATGAACAAAAGGATATTTATCAGTATCGGTCTGCCTAAAAACATACAGGACAAGCTTGTTTCGTATCAGGATGAGATTTCCCGTTCTTTCACCAATTTCAACGATTTCTGTCCCATCAAGTGGACCAAGAAGCATAATTTGCACATTACGCTTTTTTTTGTCGGCTATGTTGAATTGGACGACTTGGTCAATGTTTTTGAAATAGTGGAAAACATTGCAAAAAATCATGAAAGATTTAAAATAGATTTGAAAGATATTTCCTACGGCCCCAAAGAAAAATCTCCCAAGATGGTTTGGGCTAACGGAGAAAATTCTCCTGAATTGGGAAAACTGCAGACCGAACTGGAAAAAGAATTGTTGGATGTGCGACAGCCCGACAACAGCTTCATTCCGCATATCACTTTGGGAAGAATAGTCCAGTGGCAGTTTAATAAGATTGAATTGGAAGAGAGGCCGGATATTTTTAAAGACATCGATTTTTCTTTTCCAGTCAATTCTATTGAAATAATGGAAAGCGAAAGGGGTCATTATACGGTATTAAAATCAATTTCATTAAAATAACATGAAAGTACACTTTATCGGCATCGGAGGAATAGGAGTTTCGGCTTTGGCTCAGTATTATTTGGCTAAGGGTTCCGTTGTTTCCGGTTCCGACCTTGTTGATTCGGAAATAATTAAAGACTTGAAAATAAAAGGAGCGGTTGTGTATATCGGCCCCAATTCGGCTGAGAATATTAGGGACTACGATTTGGTTATTCACAGTCCGGCGGTAAAAGAGAATAATCCCGAGATTATAGAAGCGGAAAGAAAAGGAATCAAGATTTTAAGCTATCCCCGGGCCCTGGGAGAATTGACCAAGGAATATACAACCATTGCCGTTTCCGGAACTCATGGCAAGAGTACGACCACGGCCATGATTTCTTTGGTTTTAATCGAGGCCGGATTGGACCCGACCGTTATCGTCGGAACAAAACTCAAAGAATTCGGCGATTCCAATTTCAGAATGGGAAAATCAGAGTATCTGGTTATCGAAGCCTGCGAACATGAGGCCTCTTTCCTTAACTACTGGCCGAAGATAATCGTGGTGACCAATATCGAAGAAGACCATCTTGATTTTTATAATAATTTGGAAAACATCAAGAAAGCTTTCAATGAGTTCGTTTCTCACTTGAAAGCCGATGGTATTTTAATCAAGACCGAAGACACAAATATCGATACCGATAAAAAGACCATTAACTATTCTTTAAAAGACAGAGAGGTTGAGCAATTGAGAAAAATAATTAAAATACCCGGAGAGCACAATATCTTGGATGCTTTGGCTGCCCTGAAGGTTGCCAGAGTTTTGGGTGTTGAAGATAAGGTATCTTTTAACGCTCTGTCCAAATACATTGGTTCATGGAGAAGATTCGAAGAAACCCAGTTGCCGGGATTTATCTTAATTGACGATTACGGGCATCATCCGACCGAGATTCTGGCGACCCTCAAAGGAGCGAGAGAAAAATATCCGAACAAAAAGATATTCTGCGTCTTTCAGCCACATCAATATCAGAGAACATATTTATTATTCAATGATTTTGTCAAAGCGTTGAAAGAAGTTCTGGAGAATAAATTAGTGGACAGATTATTCTTGATTGATATTTATGACGTAGCCGGAAGAGAATCAAAAGAAGCCAAAGAAAAAGTCAGTTCAAAAATATTGGCTCAAGCTGTCGGAGCAGAATACATTTCCAAAGACGATTTATTTAAAGAATTAAACGGAGGAGAAGTAATGATTTTCATGGGAGCGGGGGATATATATAATTTAAGCCAGGATTTGAAGAATTTGAACGGATTTTGTTCATGATTTTGCACAAAATAAAAAAATGAAGCAAATTCTCTTGTAAAGAAAAAAGGAGGAGAGTATAATGAAAGCATATGGATACAATTTGGTTGATTGTAATAATTTTATTTATCGTTTCGCTGATTTTTTGGTCTTCATTGGGAAATTTAAAAGAAGATTAATACCCCTCGCGGGGTTTTGTTTTATGAAAGTTGCCATATTGGGACATTTTTTAACCAAAAAAGACTACAAGAGGATGATTCCTTTCGGAAAATGCATTCCCTTGTTTTTGCTGGAGTGGTTTTTTAAAATGGTCCCCGATAAGAAGCGATATATGCAGGTTTCCGAATTTGATATTTTGGGAAAAGCCGAAGGATGCGTGGTGGGAATACTTTTAACATCGCAGGAGATGATGGAAGACAAGGAGAGGGCGAGAAACATTGTTCTCGATTCTATATTATATGCTCAAAACGAATTGAAATGCGACTTGGTAATGCTCGGAGCACTGACCGCTCCGGTTACTTCGGCCGGTTTGTGGCTGAGAGAAAATCCAAAAGTCAAATTGGCGATAACCACGGGCAATACCTATACCGCCGCCATTTCAATTGAAGCGGCGGAAAAAGCGATGAAATTGAGTCAAATGGAAAAAGAAAAAATCAAGATGGCTATTGTCGGAGCAGCCGGAGTAATCGGTGAAGCCATTGTTAGATATTTCAATGAAAAAGGATTTGATTTGATTTTGGTCGAGAGGGAAATGGAAAGGTTTGAGAGATTGAAACCGAAATTGTTGAATGATAAATATACTTTAACCGACAAGCTTTCCGATATTATCAATGCCGATATTATCATCACCGCGACTTCGCATCCCGAATCATTGATTGTTCCCGAATACTTGAAGCAAGGAGCGATTGTGGTTGATGTGGCCGAACCGTCGGACGTGGTTGATGACATTGAAGAGAGAAGACCCGATGTTATTTCCATTGATGGGGGAAGGGTTAAATGGGGAAGCTTTAATGTGGGAACAAGAATCGGGTTGCCCAGAGGAATAGGATTTGCTTGCATGACCGAAGGGATAATGCAGGCTTTGGAAGAGGATAAAAAAGACTATATCGGTTCGGTTGATATGGAACACTTGAAAGAAACGATGAATTGGGGGAGGAAATGGAATTTTCCTTTAGCCGATTTCACCTGTTTTAATAAAATCATCTCTTTAGATAAATTTAAAAAATAATAAATAAACATATGTCCAAAGCAGACTATCAAGTTCCCGATTCGCGTCCTTGGTTTAAGCTTTATGGAAGCAATATCGAAAGGCATCTGGATTATCCCGATGTGCCTTTGTATCATTTTTTGGATGAAGCGGCTGCCGATCATCCCGACAATATCGCCATGAGTTTCTACGGCACCAATATCACCTACAAAGAGTACAAGGAGTCGGTTGATAAGTTCTGTCACTCTTTATTGGTTAACGGAATACAAAAAGGGGACCGCGTTATTCTCATGGCTGTCAATTGCCCCCAAACCCTTATCGCCTTTATGGGGACGATGAAGGCCGGGGCCATACCGATTCCTTTGAATCCTTTGTACACGGCCAAAGAATTGGAATACTTTTTTAAAGACTTGAATCCGAGGCTGGTTTTCACTCTTGATAATTTCTACGGCAATGTCTCTCTGGCCGCCCAAGTGACTCCGCAGATTGAAAAAATCATCTCAACCAATATTTCCGATTATTTCCCGCCCTTTAAGAGATTTTTGGCGAGGGCATTAAAAAAAGTGGAAGTTTTCAATTGTCACGAAGCAACCGATTTCAAAGATTTTCTGGAGATGGCTCCGCACTATGAGCTCGAAGACAATGTGAAGAGGGAGGAGGCGATGACGGCGATTAAAATCAATCCCAAGGAAGATATCGCTTTGATTGTCTATACCGGAGGAACCACCGGAGAGCCCAAAGGAGTGGCTTTGACTCATGCTAACATCATTGCCAATGTTGTGGCGATTGAAGAATGGTTTAAGAACAGCAAGGTGGATTCTTTATTATTGGTTGTTCCTTTCTTCCATATCTATGGTTCCGGTCCGATTATCAATTATTGCCATTCAAAAGCGAGAAAGCTGTTAATTCTTCCCAAGTTCCACACCAAGGAAACCGTCAAAGCCTTGTTAAAAGAAAAAATCAACGGATTGTTCTGCGTTCCGGCCATCTATTCGGCGTTTATTAAATATTATCAGGATAATCCGAACGAACCTTATTTGAACGATGTCACGTTCTGCGGAAGCGGAAGCACTTCCATTTCTTCGTACGCTTGGAAAAACTTGGAAAAAATAGTACCCAATGCTTTTTTGGTTGAAGGCTACGGGCTATCGGAAACTTGTCCGGCGATAATCATCGACCCGGCTGACAAGAAATACAAGAAAGATATCGGTTCGGTTGGAGTTCCGTATTGCGATATCGATGCCAAGATTGTTGATTTGAAAACCGGAGAGGATATTTCTCCCGATTGTTCGGGAGAAATAGTGGTGAGAGGGCCTTCTATCTTTAAAGAATATTGGAATAAGCCGGAAAAGACCAAGCAGGTTTTAAAAGACGGCTGGTTCTATACCGGAGACATCGGACGCATGAGCAAAGAAGGCGTCTTCTATATCGAAGGAAGAAAAGATGATATGATAAATGTCAGAGGAGAAAAAGTTTGGCCGAGAGAGGTCGAACAGGTTTTGGAAAAGAATAATAAAGTTTTGGATGTCGCCGTTATCGGAGTTCCTCACGATTATTTTGGTCAGGCGGTCAAGGCTTGCGTGGTCTTGAAGCCCGGAGAAAACGCAGCCGAGCAGGAATTGATTGAATACTGCAAAGAAAGTCTGGTTGCGTACAAAGTTCCGGTGATAGTAGAGTTTTTCAATGAATTGCCCAAATCGAATATCGGCAAAACCCTCCATTCGGTTTTAAGAAAAAGAGAAAGCGATAAGAGATAATTAAGATGACAATGCCATTTCCGGTTTATTTACTGGTTCCCAGCGCCGTTTTGATAATCATGGTCGGTTTTTACAGCTGGCTCAGGGTTAAAAAAAGAGAAAATCTTATTTTCTTTTTCCTTTGTATGGGACAGGCTCTTTGGGCCATCGGTTCTTTTTTATTATGGAGTAACTGCGGTAACGACATCGCGGTTATTTTCTGGGACAGGACGCTTTATTTTGCCACCTGTATGATGATACCGCTTCTTTATCATCTTTCTTTGGAGATTTGCGGACTGACAGAAAGAAAGCAGTCTAAGATTCTTTTACCCATGGCCTATATTCTCGGATTTATCTTCGCCGTTCTGACTACCACTCCTTATTTCGTTGACGGGGTTTTCTATTATGCTTACGGCGGTTGTCATACTTATGCCCGGACCGGGCATCATTTCTTTCTGGTGTATTTGATAACCTTTATTTCTTTCGCTTTTTATAATTTATACAAAACGTGGAGGAGTGAAAAACAAAGTCAAGAAAAAAAAGAAAAGGCTTATTTCACCTTGATGGGCTATTCAGTCTTCAGTCTGGCCGGAATCGGAATGGCCACGGCCTACGGCATTATTTTTTATCCCGCCTATTATATTTTCTTTCCCTTGTTTTCGATAATAATCACCTATGCCATCACCGAAAAGAATCTTTTTGTCGCTTCCATGGCCACCGATATTCTAATCGGAGCAATCTTGGTTCTGGTTTCAACCTTTTTCTTTTTTCCGGAATTGGAAATGGGCATTGTTGGCAAAGCGGTGATTTTCGTTCTTTTGCTGATTTCCTGCTCTTTGTTATTGAAACATAATCATCAGGAGATAAGAAGGAAAGAAGAAGCGGAGAGAATCAGCAGATTGAAAACGGAATTCATTTCCATTGTTTCGCACCAATTGAGAACTCCTTTGGCGGCCATTCGAGGGTATACTGATATGATTAAAGACGGAGATTACGGAATTCTCGGCAAAGAATTGAGCGTTCCGATTAATTATATCCACGATGCCAGCGTCAGTATGATTAAGATGGTTAACGGGTTATTGAGCGTGACCAGATTGGAAAGGGGAAAGATAGAATTGAAGCCCAAATATTTTTCAATTGATAATATGATTGAGGGATGCATCCAGGATGTCGAATTGAAAGCCAAAGAAAAAGGACTGTATTTGAAATATGAAAAACCAGCCGAACCGTTGCCTTCGGTCAGGGGAGATGAGGAAAAGATAAAGCACGCGGTGATGAATATTTTGAACAACGCCATTTTATATACGGTCACGGGCGGAGTGACCATCTCGGCTTCGGTTCTTTATTCTTCTAATGTGCGGATAGCGATAAAAGATACCGGAGTGGGAATTGAAAAAGAAGAAAGCGAGAAGATTTTCGAAAGTTTTTCAAGGGGCAAGAGGGGAATCGAATTGCAGCCCCAAGGTACCGGATTGGGATTGTATGTGGCCAAAAGTTTCATTGCCATGCACAAAGGAAAGATTACGGTCTTCTCCGAAGGAAAAGACAAGGGAAGCACTTTCTATATCGATATTCCGATCAGGGCGGACATTATTTCAAAGCAGGAGTTTGATTTGGTTCCGCCGGAATTGAAGAAATAAGCTATATGTATTATAATTTAAAAAACATATGAAAAAAATTCTTATCATCGAGGACGAAAAGATTTTGTCGGAGATGTACAAATTCAAATTGGAAAAAGAAGGATTCGAGGTCTTAAACGCCATGGAAGTTGATGAGGCGATAGAAATCGGCAAAAAGAACAAACCCGATTTGGTGGTCTTGGATATCCTTTTGCCCAAGGAAAGCGGGATAAACTATTTGATAAAGATGAAGAATTTCGAAGAGCTGAAGAACGTACCGGTTTTGGTGCTTTCCAATTTTGATGATAATGAAACCAAGAACAAATCTTTTGAATTGGGAGCCAAGGATTATTTAATCAAATCCAATCACGACCCCAAGGAAATTGTAGAGAAGATTAAAGAATTGATAATATAAAAATGAAATCTAAAGCCTTCACCCTAATTGAATTGTTGGTCGTCGTGGCCATCATCGGAATCTTGAGTGGCTTCGTCATCGTCCAGATGAACGGAGCCATTAACGCTGCTAACGACGGAAAGAAGAAGGCTAACCTCTCTTCAATCAAAAAAGCCTTGATTGTATACGGAGTCGAGAACGGCAACAGCTACCCAATTGAATCCGGCTGCACCATCGGTTCCTGCACTACCCTTGATCCGGCTCTCTCTTCTCTTCTTCCACAAAACCTCAACGGAACCTATACATATGAATCGGACGGTTCCTCTTTCTCCGTCTCTTCCATCCTCTCTTCCGGCTATGCCTATTCATATGACAGTGTTACCAATTCCTTTACCACCGAAGAACCGACGGCCGGTTCCTGCGGTACCGCTTCCAAGACATACCTATATACCGAAACCACATATGGCTCTGATACTTTCTGCATTCAAGGAACTGCAAATCCGAGTTCTCCCTCTTTCCCCGAACTCGGTTCTTCAACTAACTGGACCTGTCCCGGTTCAAACGGAGGAACAACGGCTAATTGCACCGCTTCGAGAGGAGCTACTCCAACCAGTGGTTCTTGCGGAACCAAGGACGGCAAATATGCCTCAATTGAACCAACCGAAACCCAGGCTTGTCTTACCGGTACCATTACCAACATGACCGGAACCTATTCCTGGACTTGTGCTGGTTCAAACGGCGGAGACAGTCCTTCCTGTGCCACCGTGGCTGCGACATATACCGTTGTTCAATTCACAACCGTTGGGACTACGACATGGACTGTTCCCACCGGAGTTACTTCTGTTGAGTATCTTGTTGTGGCGGGAGGAGGCGGAGGAGCTATCGGCGCATATTATGGCCGTGCTGGAGGTGGTGGTGGAGGAGTGGTGATGGGAACAAAATCTGTATCAGGGACCGTTAACATTGTGGTAGGGTCAGGAGGAACGGCTCAAGGCGGCAATTCGGTCCTTAATGATGTAACCGCCCTGGGAGGCGGTGACGCAAATGCTGTTGGTGATGGAGGAATGGCTGGTGGTTCGGGAAGTGGAGGAAATTCAAGAGGTGCTGGTGGAAATTGGCCTGGTGGAGCAGCGACGCAAACCAATAGCGGTGGTGGCATAGGTTATGGGAACCCAGGAGGATCAGCATATTATATTGGATCAGGCAACAATAACGGTGGTGGTGGCGGAGGAGCGGGAGCGGCGGGACAGAATGCCACAGCATCATATAGCGGTGCCGGGGGAGCCGGTATCTCAAGCAGTATTACGGGAACCGCAACATATTACGGTGGCGGAGGCGGGGGATTGGGCAATACCGGGCCGAGTGGAGCAGGTGGACTCGGTGGCGGAGGCGCTTCAGGAGTAAACGGAACAAGTGGACTCGGTGGCGGAGGCGGTGCATTGGCAGGCGGCGGTTCCGGGATAATCATCATAAAATATGTTAATAATAATTAAATCAAATGATTGATACTCCTCTTTCAATATATTTAGTTGTTCCCAGCAGTATTTTCATTCTGCTGGTCGGGAGCTTCATTTTCTTTAAAAGCAGAACCAAAGAAAATCTTTTGTTTTTTCTTTTGAGTTTCGCCCAGTTTCTCTGGTCTTTCGGGGCTTTTGTCGTCTGGCAGGGGTATGCTTTTAATCAAGTCAGCGAAAGCGTATTATTGAACAAGATTTTTGTTCTGGCTATTTTTTTGATACCGGTTTTCCTTTATCATTTCACGGTCGAGTTTTGCAAGATAAAGAATCAGAAGATACTTCTTTTCGTTTCCTATCTGATTTCCATTTATTTGGTTTTCGTGGTTGACGTTAAAACCGTCATCAACGGAGTCTTTTTCTATCGCTGGGGCGAGTGGAGCAGCATTTCAATCTTCCACTACATTTTCTCCTTTTTTATCCTGTTTTTATTATCGATGTCTTTGTACAATCTTTTCCGCGCCTGGCAGAACAGGGTGAATGACGAAGTCAGGAAAGACACGATTCTTTATCTCCTCTTGGCCATTTCCATTTTCGGTTTGGTTTTCATCGATTTCCTTCCTGTTTACGGAGTCAATATTTATCCTTTATTTTATTTGACTATTCCGGTCTATGCTCTTATAATAGCTTATGTATTGATTGAAAAGAATCCTTTGGCTTCGATGATTACAACCGATATTCTGGTTGCCACCTTGCTGACCCTTTTATCATCTTTATTGGTCTTTCCCGACTTGGAAGTGACCTTTGTCGAGAAGTCGGTTATTTTCATTTTAATTTGCGTGCTTTCCTTCGTCGCCTTGAAATACACCCATCAATTGAGCGAACAGAAATTGGCTTTTGAGCGGAAGATAGAGGAAAGAACGGAAGAGCTTGAAAAAAAGAACGCCCAGCTGAAGGAAGCCAATTCGGCTTGCGAGGTGGCCAATACCATCCTGGAAGCCAAGGTCAATGAAAGAACCAGAGATTTGAAGGGCTTGAACGACAGTCTGGAAAGACTGGTCAGTGAAAGAACCAAAGAGTTGAAGAGAAAAACCGCCCAATTGGAAGAAAAGGTGAAAGAATTGGAGCAGTTTGGAAACGTTTTTGTCGACAGGGAAAACAAAATGGTTGAGTTAAAAGAAAAGGTGAGGGAGTTGGAAGATAAATCAAAATAATATGGAAAGAGTTTTAATTAAAAAAATAGCGGAGTGCGAAGGAAAGAATGCTTTGATCAAAGGCCGGATTTTTAACATCAGGAATTTGGGAAACATTGTTTTCTTGGTTGTTTCCGATTATACCGGAACCATCCAGGTGGTGGCCGACAAGAGTATCAAGGTTAAAACGGGAGATTCCGTTGAAATCACTGGGTTTGTCAAAAAAGACGAAAGAGCCAAGGGAGGGTATGAAGTTAAAGTCGAGAAATTGGAAGTCGTTTCCAATACTATTGAAGACTTGCCCGTTGATTTATCCAAAGAAGATTTGAATTTGAATCTGGTGACCTTATTGGATTACAGGCCTCTTTCTTTGAGGCACCCCCGCGTTCAGGCCATTTTCCGTTTGTATGATTTATTGTTGAAAAGCTATGAAACGGTGATGAGGGAATATGATTTTACCGAAATCAAGACTCCGAAGTTATTGGGCAGTGCAACCGAAGGCGGTGCCAACTTTTTCAAGGTTAAATATTTTGAAAAAGAAGCGACTTTGGCCCAGAGTCCCCAGTTCTACAAACAGATAATGGTCGGAGTGTTTGAGCGAGTCTTCGAAGTCGGTTCGGTTTTCAGAGCGGAACCGCATTTCACCACCAGGCATGTCAACGAATATATCGGACTCGATGCCGAAATGGGCTTCATCAAGGATTTCTATGATGTTAGTAAAACATTGAATGTTGTTTTAAAGAAGATGTTTAGAATGATTGAAAAAGAAGGAAAAGAATATTTGGATTTGTACGGAGTTAAAAACATGGAAGTTCCGGAAGAAATTCCCTGTATTAAGTTATCGGAAATCAAGAAGATAATCAAAGAAGAATACGGATATGAGGTTCCTTCGGAAACCGATATCGACCCCAAGGGAGAAGAATTGGCCGGGCAATACGCCAGAGACAAATTCAATTCCGATTTTATTTTCATAACCCACTATCCTTGGAGCGACCGCCCTTTTTACACCATGCCCAGTCTTGAAGACGAGAAAGAAACCTACGGCTTTGATTTGCTTTATAAAGGACTGGAAATAGCAACCGGGGGACAAAGAATCCACAAGTATGAAGATTTGATTAAGAATATGAAAAAGAAGAAGATTAAATCCGAAGGAATGGAATTCTATCTTGATGTTTTCAAATACGGCATTCCTCCGCACGGCGGGTGGGGCATGGGTTCGGAAAGGATTATCAAGCAAATGCTCGGTTTGGACAGCATCAAGGAAGCGATATTGTTCCCGAGAGACGTTAAGAGATTAATTCCCTAATATGGACAAAGAAAATTTCTTCTTTTTATCATTTCTGGTTTTGCTTTCTGTTTTTTGTTTTATTTTTTCTAATTCCTCCAATGTCTCAGGAGGTTCATTTTCTTTTTTAAAGGCGTCATCAATTGATTTGTTAAGGCCTTTGTCAAAGGAAAAGATTGCCGATTTATATTTGAATTCCAATAATTTCTTTTCGGTTTTCGTCAATTTGGACGAAGGGAGAGAAATCGTCTTGTCGGAAAAGAAGAGCAATGAAGTCATTCCGATTGCTTCTTTGACTAAATTGATGACGGCGGTCGTTGCTTTGGAAAATTATGGTTTGAAAGATGATGTTAATATCAGTGCTGCGGCGATCAATACCTACAGTACGGCCGGAGAATTGAGGGAAAAAGAAGTTATTTCGGTTGAAGATTTATTGTATGTGACCTTGATTGAATCTTCTAATGACGGGGCCGAGGCTTTGGCCGAGAAGATGGGACGCGATGAGTTTATCTTAAAGATGAACAAAAAGGCGGCCGAGTTGGGGATGAAGAATACCAGATTCGTCAATCCGACCGGGTTGGATATTTTTATTGACGCTTCGGAAAAAGAGTTGAAAGAGAATAATGTTTCCAGCGCATCGGATTTGGAAAAATTGGTCGTCTACATATTAAAGAATCAACCTTTGATTCCCCAGATTCTTTCCAATTCGGAAAAGCAGATTAAGAGTTCGAACGGAGTCGTTCATAATCTAAAGAATACCAATATTCTTTTGAAGGAAAATTCTTCATATTTATGGGGCAAAACTGGATATACAAAAGAAGCTAACGGGTGTATCATACTCATATTGAAAAGCTATGACGATGATTTGAACGGATATATCGTTAATGTCATCACCGGAGCTGACGACAGGTTCAGCGAAGCGAGAAAACTGAATTCTTGGCTCCAAGATTCATTCATCTGGTAATATATGTCTTTATTCACTTTCAATGCGATTAAAATAATGTCCGCGGCTTTCCTTTCTTCTTTTATCTCCATTATCGTGGCCGGATTTTTGATTAAGTTTTTGTACAAGATAGAGTTTTGGAAAAAGAAGCCGAGAGAAAAGACGATTGACGGGAAAGACGCCTCGGTTTTTTTGTCTTTCCACAGAGAAAAGGAAATTAATACTCCGCGCGGAGGAGGGATAATCATCTGGTCTTCGATTTTGATACTTTTGGGATTGATTTTTTTGGCCGGGAAGATTTTTCCCGACATCTGGTGGATTCAGAAATTGAACTTTTTTTCCCGCGAAGAAACATGGATTCCTTTGTTCGCTTTGATTACAGCGTCTTTGATCGGATTGATTGATGACATTTCCGTTGTCTACGGGACCGGCAAATACATCGGAGGGGGATTAAAATTCAAAACCCGTTTGCTTCTGGTCTCGATTATCGGATTGATCGGGGGAACCTGGATGTATTACAAGCTGGGCTGGGACTCAATTCATATTCCACTATTGCTTAATTTTCCGCACGGGTTAGATTGGCATTTGGGAGCGTACTTTATCTTATTGTATATAATCGTCAGCTTGGCCTCCTGGGCCTCGGGAGTGGTAGATGGACTGGACGGGCTGGCCGGAGGCGTCTACAGCGCTATATTCGGGGCTTTCGCGGTGATTGCATTCAGTCAGGGCATGATTGATTTATCGGCTTTTTGCATGGCTATTTTAGGAGCCTTGTTCAGTTTTCTCTGGTTCAATATTCCGCCGGCCAAGTTCTATATGGGCGAGACCGGAATATTGGGACTGAGTATGACCATGACGGCAATCGCTTTTTTGACCGATTCGGTGGCTGTTTTGCCGATTATTTGTGGGGTCTTGGTTATGGAAACCGGTTCGGTCATTATTCAATTGTTGTCGAAGAAATTCAGAGGAAAGAAGATTTGGCTTTCGACGCCGATTCATCACCATTTGGAAGCTATCGGCTGGAAGCCCTATCAAATTACCATGCGCTTGTGGATTGTCAGCATTGTTTTCGCTGTTTTGGGAGCAGCCATTCAACTATTAAGATGAAATTAAAAGAATTAAGAAAAAAATATCCGGAGTTTGTTTATGAGAGTTTTGATTATGTCTTGAAGGATTCCGACCTTCATGTTTCTTTTTGTTTCAAGTCGTCGGAATTGGAATTCAATCCGTTTCTTGTCATTAAGGATGTTCCTTTGAAGAAGTTGGACATAGCTGTTTTGGACAATCTGATTTTCAATCTGGGAATGATTGAAATGTTTTCCTATTGGAAAGCGGTTTGTTCGAAAAAGATTATTGTTAAAGCGGGAAAATTGGATTCTAAACAAATCAAGTGGTGGAAAGATATTCTAATCAACGGGATGGGCCAGTATTTCTATGAAAACAAGATTGATTTCACTTCTTCCGGTTTTGTGGAAATAGTTTCTTCGGGTTCTTTAAAGGTTAAAAAGGGGAAAGTTATCGGAAAAGGAATTTTAATTCCAATCGGGGGAGGAAAGGATTCGGCGGTGACCTTGGAATTGATGAAGAAGTTCAAGAAAGACGTTGATGTTTTTTCTTTAAATCCGGTTGCCAATGTCAAAGAAATGTTTAAGGTTTCGGGGTATAAAAGAATGATTGTGGTGGAGAGAAAGATTGAAGAAAAATTATTGTTGTTAAACAGAAAAGGCTATTTGAACGGGCACACTCCTTTTGTTGCCTATTTATCATTTTTGACTGTTTTGGTTTCCGTTTTGTTTAACAAAAAGTTTGTTGTTTTTAGTAATGAAGACAGTTCTAACGAGGGGAATGTTAAATGGAAGGGATACGAGATTAATCATCAGTATTCCAAGACCTATGATTTTGAGAAGAAATTCAGAGAATATTGTTCTTTGTATTTGGTTAACGGTTTGGAATATTTCAGCGTTTTACGATTATTGTATGAAATACAGATTGCCCGCATCTTTTCCTATATGAAAGATTATTTCCCGGTGTTTTTGAGTTGCAACGAAGCGCAGAAGACTTATTCGGGAACGAAGAAGAAAACGGGGAAGTGGTGCGGCTCCTGTTCCAAGTGCTTGTTTGTCTATATGATTCTCTATCCTTTTGTTGGTAAAGAAGAATTGCTTTCCATCTTCGGCTCCGATTTGTTTGAAAAAAAAGAATTGCTGCCGATTTTAAAAGAATTGATAGGGGAGAAGGAGGTGAAGCCGTTTGAGTGCGTGGGAACAAGAAAAGAGGCTTTGGTGGCTTTGTATTTATCATACAAAAAAGGAGAGAATTCTTATTTATTGAAATATTTTGAAAATAATATTTTACCCAAACACAAAAATTGGGAAGAAATGGTAATTGAAGTGATGGACCACTGGAATAAGAAGAATTTTATTCCCAAGTACTTTAAGGATTAGCAGTTTGACAATATTCTCGTATTAGTTTATAGTCATATCAGAGTTTGGCTTTTTTAAGCTAAACAATTTAACATCGGAGGCGTATGAATGGCTTTTAAAAAAGCGGTTATTGTCACGGGCTACAGTAAAAACCTTTCGGGGTTGGTGGCCTGGAACCTGAAGAAGATGCTTGAGCAAAGGGGATGCCGCGTTGTTGTGGTCGACCCTTTCAAGAATGAACGGGAAAAGTGGATTTTCCGGAAGACTCTTTTGTCTTGGTGTTCGGCCAAGAACATGACTTCCTCGGTGAACAGCACCCTTACAGAAGCGAATCCGTTGCTGGAAGACATCGACTACATGTTCTGTTACAGCTACGGAGCAGTGGCAGGAATGTTCCAGGATGTCGTGAAAGTCCATCATTACATCTTCCTTTCTCCCGCTCTGGGGGCAGGGACTGTCAAGTTCGGCACTAAGGAAAAGTTTTTCGGACTGTTTATCCCTGGATTGAGGGAGATGACCGACGAAAATTTCCAGGAACAAATCTTCGAACGTTTATGCAGCCTAAGGAAGGCTGGTTCGAAGATTAAATTCTTCCTACCCTGGAATACAGAAACGAAATGGGTTGAAGACGAGAAGGTTGAGTATTCGGCTAATCTTATAGCCGGACACTTCAATCTTTTCAGAGAGGTAACAGTTCTTCCCGTGAAGATTCACAGGGATATGATTGGAGACCCCGAGGTCATCAAAGAGGTTCTCAAGGAACTGGAAATGATTTGATTGAAGCTTATCGTCTATCGTTTCCTCGCGACCCCAAAAAGTTGCGGCATAGGCCATACCGGCAGTAGTTGGAGAGATTCAAAGAATCGCTTCCGCTTGCTGACCCCTATGGTCTTTTTTTTATACTTTAAATATGTTAAATTATGTATATGGATATAAAATCCTTGGAAAAGAAAAAGGTTTTGATTTTGGGAATAGGCAGAGAAGGTGCCGATTCTTTTGTTTTTTTGAGAAAGAAGTTTCCCAAGAAGAAGTTGTTTGTTGCTGACAAGAAGAAATACGAGGATTTGGACATTAAAACAAAGAAATTATTGGGCGGGAAGAATATCGAATTGTTTTTGGGTGATGATTATTTAAAAAACATCAAGTCTTTTGATGTTGTTTTGAAGTCCCCGGGAATTTCCTTAAGTAGCATTAAGAAATATCTGGGAAAGAAAACTAAAGTGACCAGTCAGACCGAATTGTTTTTTGATAATTGTCCGGGGATGATAATTGGAATCACCGGAACCAAGGGAAAGAGCACCACCTCTTCTTTGATATACGCGGTTTTGAAAGAAGCGGGATTAAAACCGTATTTGGTCGGAAATATCGAAACACCTTCTTTGTCATTTTTACTTAAAGCCAAGAAGAAAGACATCTTTGTTTATGAATTGTCTTCTCATCAGTTGCAGGGATTAACAATGAGTCCGCATATCGCCGTCTTTTTGAACATCTATCCCGAACATCTTGATTACTACAAAAATTTCAAGGAATATTTCTTGGCCAAGACCAATATTGTTAAATATCAAAAGAAGAATGATTATTTTATTTTCAATTCCAAAATAAAAGAAATCAGTGATTTGGCTAAAAAAGCCAAATCAAAGAAGATTGAAATCAATCCGATTGATTTTGCCAAATTTTTGAAAGAAAATCAGGAGTTCTTGGAAATAACCCACATTGATAACCTGATTGCTGTTTTGAATGTTTTGAAGATTTTGAATATTAAAGAAGAAAAGATAATTAAAGGTTTTAAAAAATTCAAAAGGCCGGAACACAGATTGGAGTTTGTCGGAGAAAACAAGGGTATCAGGTTTTATGATGATTCAATTGCCACTATTCCCGAAGCGACAATCTTTGCTTTGGATTCTTTGGGTTCTGACGTGGAAACATTGATTTTGGGAGGATATGACCGGGGAATCAAATATGAAAAGCTGGGGGAGAGATTAATGAAGAGCAATGTTAAGAACTTGATTTTATTCAATCCTTCCGGAGAAAAGATATTGAAAACGGTTAAAGGAAAGAAGCATGTTTTTGTTGAGGACATGAAGGAGGCGGTCAAGAAATGTTTTCAAATGACTTCCAAAGGAAAGATTTGCTTGTTGTCTCCGGCTTCGCCCAGTTTCGGGACGTTCAAGGATTATAAAGAAAGAGGAGATTTATTTAAGAAATACATTAAGGCATGAAATTAAAGATTCCCAACGTGGCAATGCTCGTCATTATGGTTCTCTTGGTGATTATGGGTATTTTAGCCTTGGCCACTTCTTCGACTCCCATTTCTTTGAAGTTGACTAATAATCCCAATTTCTATCTCTTCCATCAAATATTATGGGGATTGATTCCCGGATTAATTCTGGGCTTCGTCGCTTTTAAAATTCCATTGCATACTTTAAAGAAATGGAGTTTTTTGATATTTGTTTGTTCATATATTTTGATGCTTTTAGTTTTTGTTCCGGCGTTGAGCAAGACGGAATGGGGCGCAACCAGATGGCTTAATCTGGGCTTTACCAGCATTCAGCCGGCCGAAATATTGAAACTGGCCACTATTATTTATCTGGCCGCCATTTTAAACAATGAAAAAGCCAGAAAGAGATTCACCGCTTTCTTTATCATTCTGGGTTTGGTTTGTTCGGCTTTGTTCTTGCAGAAAGATATGGGAACTTTGATTGTTATTTTTTCCATAATGATAATAATGTTTTTTTGTTCCAAAACTCCGATTAAGCAGACGGTGGCGATTATTTTAGTTGCCGTGGTGGGATTTACCGGATTGATTTTATCCGAGCCGTACAGGTTGCAGAGAGTCACTTCTTTCTTGCATCCGGAAACAGATACGCTCGGAACCAGTTATCATATCAATCAAGCATTGATTTCAGTCGGTTCGGGGGGATTGGCCGGTTCCGGTTTGGGCTTAAGTGTCCAGAAGTTCGGATTTGTCCCCCAATCGATTTCCGATTCCATTTTCGCCATTTTTAGTGAAGAAGTCGGTTTTATCGGCTCTTCAATTTTGGTAGCTTTGTTCATGGGTTTGTTTTTGACCGCCGTTTCGGTCGGAAAAAGATTGAATGACGAATACTTGAGATTGATAGCCATCGGAATCGGTTCCTGGTTTATCGTCCAGGCCCTGGTTAATATCGGAGCGATGATCGGACTATTGCCTTTAACCGGAATTCCTTTGCCCTTTATGTCCTACGGCGGTTCGCATTTGATGATGGAATTGATTGCTTGTGGATTTCTGTTGAGTATTTCCAAGCATGCAAAAGGTTGAACTATTGACAATATTGGCCTATTTTTCTATTATTATATCAGAGACGCCCCAGTCAGCCGAAAGGTTCACTGGGGTTAAATTTAATCTATGGAAAACATACTTTTCATTGACGGTCGTAATTTTATCAGTCTTGCCGAGGAAGCTGTTGGCAAGATAGATATTTCTGTTTATGATTTTTGTGGATTGTTTGATAAAGTTCTTTCCGGTGTAAAAGTGGACAGGAAAGTTTTTTATATCGGTAAGTTACAAATACATCAAAACACGATTGGTAAATCAAAAGAATTGATAGAAAAGCAAAGAAAGATGAAAAATCGTCTAGAGTCGCAAGGGTTCGAGGTTGTTATTGCGGGAAGGGTAAGAGGGCAATTAGAAAAAGGTCCGTTTGGATATAAAATTCTGACTTTTAAAGAAAAAGGTGTTGATGTAAAGATTGCCATTGATATGGTCGTGACATCTTATAATAACCAACTTAAGACAGCCATTATTTGCAGTTCTGACTCTGATTTGCAACCAGCAATTAGCGAATTAAAAAATAAAGGAGTTGAGCGTATTTATTTGGGGTTTGAAAATTCGCCCAATAAAGGATTAATGTATACAACCAATAGATCTATTTTGATAAGAAATTCAGAGCTAAAGGAATTTATAAGAAAAATATAAATAGATTTTTTAATACTTGTTAAAAGAGGCAAAAAATACTATATTTAATGTATGAAAAAGATTGTCTTTACAGGCGGAGGGACGGGAGGTCATGTTTTTCCCATCATCGCGGTTGCCGAAGAAATGAGGAAAAGGGACCTTAATTTGGATTTGTCATATATCGGACCGTCCGATTTCACTTCGGAAACGTTTTTAAAGAAAGAGAAGATAAGGACCCATTATATTTCTTCGGGGAAGATAAGGAGGTATTTTTCCGTCGGTTCGTTTTTTGCCAACTTAATCGATGTTTTATTTAAGATTCCTTTCGGTATTTTCCAATCTTTCATTATCATGTTTTTCACCGCCCCCGATTTGGTTTTCAGTAAAGGGGGATTCGGTTCGATTCCGGTGGTTTTTTCAGCCTGGCTTTTGAGGATTCCCGTCTTTATGCATGAATCGGATGTGGTTCCGGGATTGGCCAACAAAATAGGAAGCAGATTCTCGGAAAAAGTTCTCGTTTCTTTTCCCATTCCCGAGATGGAATATTTCAAGAAAGAGAAAATGATTGAAACGGGGAATCCGGTCAGGAAAGATTTGGCCGAGGGAAACAGAGAAGAGGCCCAGAAATTATTTGGTTTAACATATGAAAAGCCGGTTATTTTAATTTTGGGAGGATCCCAGGGAAGCGAAAGAATCAATGATGTAATTTTGGAAATGCTCCCCGACATGCTTAAAGAATTTGAAGTTATTCACCAGACGGGATTAAACGGCCTCAGGAGGGTCAAAGAAGAATCAGTCGCCATGATTGACAAGGATTTGTTGAAATACTATCATCCCTATTTTTTCCTCGATGAAAGGGAATTAAGCGATGCTTATGCCGCTTCCGATTGCGTTGTCGGGAGGGCCGGAGCCGGAACCATTTTTGAGATAGCTCTGGTCAAGAAGCCCAGTATTTTAGTGCCCCTTCCCGAGTCAGCTCAAAATCATCAGGTTAAGAACGCCTATTCCTATGCCAAGAACGGCGCTTGTCTGGTTTTGGAAGAAGGCAACTTTATCCACCATTTCTTTTTGGAGAAATTAAGATTGCTCTTGAAAGATGATGCAGAGAAAATGAAAGCGGCGGCCGAACAGTTTTCCAAGCCTTTTGCCGCCAATGTAATAGCAAGATATTTAATAGATTTTTTATCATGATAGCCAAAAAAGAAGAAAAGAAAATAAGGACAAGGTTTGCTCCGTCGCCGACGGGCCACCTTCATATCGGAACCGTGCGAACGGCTTTGTTTCCCTTTCTTTTTTCAAGGAAGAACAAGGGGACTTTCATTTTGAGAATTGAAGATACCGATTTGGAAAGATCTAAAAAAGAATGGGAAGAAGAGCTGTTGAAAGGATTGAATTGGCTGAATATTTCTTGGGACGAGGGAATTGATGTTAATGGAAAAGATATGGGCTCGCATGCTCCGTACAGGCAAAGTGAAAGAGCTTCAATATACAGGAAGCATCTGGAAAAAATGATTGAAGAGGGCCATGCCTATTATTGTTTTTGCCCCAAAGAGGAAGTCGAAGCGGAAAAGCAGTATTTGATGTCGATCGGAGAAGCGCCGGTCTATCGCGGCAAGTGCCGGGACTTATCCAAAGAAACGGTTGAAAAATATTTGAAAGAAGGACGTCCTTCGGTGATTCGTTTCAAAACTCCTTCTAATCAAAAGATTGCTTTTAATGATTTAATTAGGGGAAAGATTGAAGTCGACAGTTCGACTTTGGGCGACTTTGTCATTGCCAAAGATTTGGATAGCGGTCTATTCAATCTGACTTGTGCGGTTGATGATGTGGAAATGGAAATAACTCATGTGATTAGAGGAGAGGACCATATTCCCAATACGCCCAAGCAAACCTTGCTTATCCGGGCAATGGGTTTTGAAGAGCCGGAATACGCCCACCTTTCTTTGATATTGGGAACCGATAAAAAGAAGCTTTCCAAGAGAACCGGAAAAACATCTTTAATCGATTATATTGACGATGGTTATCTGCCCGAAGCGATTATCAATTTCGTCGCTTTCTTGGGTTGGAACCCGGGGACGGAAAAGGAAATGTACACCATGGAAGAATTAATCAATGATTTTAGTATTGAGAAGATACAAAAGTCGGCGGCCATATTCAATATTGATAAATTGGATTGGATGAACGGCTCATATATCCGCAAGAAGCCTTTATATGAATTGACTCAAATGTGCGTTCCGTATTTGGTTAAAGCCAATTTAATCAAAGAAGTTGCTTTGGAAAAGTATTTAATTATTGAAACCGGAG
Source organism: Minisyncoccota bacterium (assembly GCA_041651685.1). Classification (GTDB taxonomy): domain Bacteria; phylum Patescibacteriota; class Minisyncoccia; order Minisyncoccales; family Minisyncoccaceae; genus UBA2211. Next base: position 64,464 of record JBAZIU010000002.1, on the reverse strand, counting down.
AAGAAGTGCACATTGAAGATATTGAAAAAATGGTTGCTTTGTATCAGGAAAGATTGAAGAAGCTTTCGGAAATAGTTGAGTTGATTGACTTGTTTTTTAAGAAAGAGCTCGATTATGGTAAAGAGTTGTTGAAATGGAAAGAGATGAGCGATTCAGAGATTGTTGATTCATTGAGAAAATCTTCTGAAATGATTTCCAATATTCTGAAATTCGATAAAGAAAATTTGGAAAAAGAATTGATGGAAGAAGCGAATAAGATTTCCAATCGCGGCAATTTATTGTGGCCGCTCCGAGTGGCTTTGACCGGAAAGAAGAATTCAGCTGGGCCGATGGAGATAGTGGCAGTTTTAGGAAAAGAAAAAACGTTAAGGAGAATAGAAGAAGCGATAAATAAATTAAAATAATATGTGGAAAAGAGTATTGTCTCTGGTCATATTGGTTTCCTTCTTTTCGGTAAGTTTTTGTTTCGCCTTTGATGCTAACACCATTAAAGACGAATGGTTGCCCAAGATAGTTGAATGGTGGAATATGCTTTTGGGCTGGGTTAACAATACGGCGATTCCTTGGATTGAAACTAATATCAGTGCTGAGAGCAGGCAGGAATTCCAAAAAGAATTTACCGAAGCTTTAAGCGATGTTCCGGTAGCGATTCAGAATTGTTGGAACTACATTAAAGGTTTGTTTGATTAGTGGCGAAGATTGGTATATATTAATCATATGATATCGGAAGAAGAAATCAGAAGAATAGCCAAGTTGTCATATTTGGAAATAAAGGATGAGGAAATTGATGAAATGAGGGAAAAGTTTTCTTCGATTTTAGAATATGTTAAAAAGCTTCAGGAACTGGATGTTTCTTCTGTTTTGGAAACCGCTAATCTTTCTCAATCGGAAAATGTTTTTAGGGAAGATATTGGAGAAGAAAGAGATTCTGAAGATTTATTGAAAGCTTTGCCCAGAAGAAAGGATAATTATCTGGAAGTTAAGAAGATTCTATACAATGAAGATTGATTTAACCAAGCTGACAATCAAAGAAGCGCACGAAGGATTGAAAAACGGAGGATTCACTTCGGTTGAATTAACTCGCGCTTTTTTGGATAGAATCAAGGAAAAAAACCCTGAAATCAAGGCCTATATCTCCATTACAGAAGACATGGCTTTGAAACAGGCAGAAAGGGCTGATGAGATGATAAAAAAAGGGGAAATGAGTGTTTTAACCGGTATTCCTTGTGCCATCAAGGATAATATAATGATCAAAGGGATTAAATGTACGGCCGGTTCTCAGTTTTTGGAAAACTACATTGCAACATACAATGCGACGGTAATTGAGAAATTGGAAAAGTTGGGAGCGGTGTTTTTGGGAAAGACCAATATGGATGAATTTGCCATGGGTTCTTCTTGCGAAAGTTCGGCATTCTTTCCAACCAAAAATCCTCGTGATTTGGAAAGAGTCCCCGGAGGTTCTTCCGGCGGTTCGGCTGCAGCTGTAGCCGCCGACCTGTGCGTCTATGCTTTGGGTACCGACACCGGCGGTTCAATTCGTCAGCCGGCATCTTTTTGCGGTATTGTCGGGATGAAGCCGACCTACGGAGCGGTTTCAAGATACGGTATTATTGCCTACGCTTCTTCTTTGGACCAGGTCGGACCCTTAACCAAGAATGTTTCTGATGCCGAGATTGTTTTTGAAGCGATTCGAGGATTAGACAAGATGGACTCGACCAGTACCGATTTGAAAAAGAAAAACGATTTGAATAAATTGAGAATCGGAGTTCCCAAAGAATATTTTACCAAAGGATTGGATAAAGAGGTTGAGAGGGCGGTTAAGAATGCAATCGAGATTTTTAAAAATCAAGGAGCGGAGATTGTTGAAATAGATTTGTCTCATTCTGAATATGCCCTGGCCTGCTATTACATTATCGCTCCGGCTGAAGCCAGTGCCAACTTGGCTCGTTTTGACGGACTTCGATACGGAAAATCATTGGAAGACGAAGAAGGGGAAATCAAAGATGTTTATTTCAAGAACAGGACTTCGGGATTCGGCAAAGAGGTCAAAAAGAGAATCATGCTTGGGACATACACTTTGTCTTCCGGCTACTACGACGCTTATTACAAAAAAGCTTTGAAGGTGAGGACTTTGATTAAAGATGATTTTTTGAAAGCTTTTGAAAAAGTCGATGTTGTTCTGGGGCCGACCTCTCCTTGCTTGCCATGGAAAATAGGGGAGAAGTCTGATGACCCGCTGTCAATGTATTTAGCTGATATTTATACCGTTTCGGTCAACTTGGCCGGCTTGCCGGGCATCTCCATTCCTTGCGGTTCGTCGAACGGACTGCCGATCGGGATGCAATTGATCGGAAACGTTTTTGAAGAAGAAAAATTATTAGCAATCGCTTCTTTATTTGAAAAAAACTATGACAACAAATGAAATTATTCAAGTCTTGGAGTCGAAAGAAGTAGTCGGTTTCTTTTATCCCTTTAAAGTGGTTTTCATTTTGGTTATTTTGATGCTTTTATTCGGGATAGCTTATTACTATATCAGACAGGGAATTATTCTGCAGGATGTTAAAAGAAGAACCAAGGATTTTTTGAGCTTTCAGAGATATACTCCGCCCCGGTCTTTTTCCACCCGCTGCAAGGAAATCAATAACATGTTTGACAAGGGGGACCACCGAAGGGCCGTCTTGCGAATGGAAGAATTGTTTTACGAACTGTTAAAGAGATTCAATTATTCGGGCAAGAACTTGAGACAGATGGTTGAAGACCCGAGCGTGCCCAACGGAGAAAACTTGAAAAGATTGGCTGAAATAGCCGAAGGGTTGAAAAAAGACAAGAATTACAGTATTGATATTGAGGAGCTGGACAATCTGCTTGAATCTTTCGAAGAGACCTTGAGAAAGTTTGGAGTTATAACCGATGAGGTTATTGATTGATTTGTTGACATTTTGTTTGGCTATAATATAATAGAATCATGAAAAAGAAAGACATTACAATTGATGAATTAGCAATGATGGTGCAAAGAGGTTTTAACGAAACTGCTAAAAAATCTGAAATGGATCAGCGTTTTGATGGAGTTGATAGACGATTAGATAAGGTTGAAAAAAGATTGGACAGGATAGAAAAGCTGATTTTTGCAGACCATAAAGAAAGAATAGAAAGACTGGAAATGCAAGTCAAAGAATTGAAAGAATTAATCGCATTCAACTAAAGGCCATCCAGCCTTTTTTAAATTGACAGGGGAGATAAGATGATATAAAAATAAAGAGCAGATTTCACTTCTCTTGATTTTATTCTATTTTTTGTTAGAATACTCATACCTAGCGGTTTAGAGGAGTAGTACCTCGCCAGTCTCATAAGCTGGAGACCCTGGTGCAATTCCAGGAACCGCAACATTTTTTGTTTGGCATGAAACTGAGTTTGGCCAGAGTAGCTCAGTGGTAGAGCACTCGTTTCATAAGCGAGTTGTCATGGGTTCGATCCCCATCTCCGGCACACAATTGAATACATTGGGGCCCGTAGCGAAATTGGTTATCGCGCCTCCCTGTCACGGAGGAGATTGCCGGTTCGAGTCCGGTCGGGCCCGCAAGGACCAGCGCCATTCATTGGCGTTTTTTGTTTTTTAAGATATAATATATTCAAGATTATAATAAATAAAAATATATGAAAGGATATGTTACCAATATAGGAAAAGCTTCGGAAGAAAACAGCAACTTCAGAAAAGTTTTGTATACTGCCAAATACAGTCAGTTGGTGGTGATGAGCTTGTTGCCCAACCAAGATATCGGAGAAGAAGTCCATGAAGTAACCGACCAGTTCATCAGAATTGAATCCGGTTCCGGTAAAGCTGTTTTGGACGGAGTTGAGCACAATATTGAAGCCGAATGGTCGGTAACCATACCGGCCGGAACAAGGCACAATATCATTAATACTTCTCCGGACAAGGAAATGAAACTGTATACCATTTATTCTCCATCTCATCACCGAGACGGAGTAATACACGCAACCAAGGAAGATGCTATCGCTGATACAACCGATGAATTTGACGGTAAAACAAGCGAATAAGACATGTTTGAATACACCAAAAAGAAAAAGATAATAATTGGCATAATCTTTGCCATTCTTTTGGCAGCCGGACTGTTTGTTTATTTCGAAGAAAATAAATTAGGAGATCCTCTGAATACCACCTATATTATTGAAAATCAGCAAATATCGTTAAAAAACGGGGTTTCGGAAATAGAAACAGTCCCTGGTTCTGCTTCAAAACAGATTACTTCGGTTTTATGGACTCCGACAAAGGGAGATTTGAATGAGGACGGATTAGATGATTATGTGATGATTCTAACTCAGAATTCGGGAGGCAGCGGAACCTTTTTTTATCTCGTTGCCGGCTTAAGTTCTTCAAGGGGAATTATCGGAACCAATGGGGTGTTTTTGGGAGATAGGATTGCTCCCGAGAATATTTCGATAGATAATGGGAAAATATTAATTAACTATGCGGAAAGGAAAATTGACGATCCGATGACTGCTCAGCCGTCAGTCGGAGTTTCCAAATATTTGGTAATCAAGGACGGCCGATTGATAGAGGAATAAGGTTGCTTTTTACCTGTTTTTGAGGTAAAATAGAGGTGCAAGAATATGGACTTTTCTGAACTAAAAAACAACGCGGAAAAAGAGTTGGAGAAGATTGTTGATTCAAAAGAGTTGAAGGAATTTTCCGATAAATATTTGGGTAAAAAGGGAGAAATCAGAAAGTTCTTCTCTTTTGTCAAAGATTTGGCTTTGGAAGAAAAGAAGGTTTTGGGCAAGGAAATCAATGAGTTTGCCTCTCTTTTGGAAGAGAAAGTTTCGGAGATTGAGAAAGAGATGAGGAAAGCGGAAAGAGAAAAGAAAGAAGAGGGAGAAAAGATAGACATTGCCGCTCCGGAAAAAATAATTGAAACAGGGCATTTGCATCCCATGACTCAGATGTTGAGAGAGGTGGAGAATATTTTTGAATTGATGGGATTCAGTATTGTCGAGGGACCGGAAATAGAAGATGAGTGGCACAACTTTGATGCTTTGAATATTCCCGAAGGACACCCGGCCCGAGATGCTTTGTCATTGGGTAAGACTTTTTATCTGAAGAACGGAGGGCTTTTGAGAACTCAGACATCTTCGGCTCAGGTGAGATATATGAAGAAAATGAAACCGCCGATTAGGATTGTTGTTCTAGGAAGAGTCTACAGATATGAAACAACCGATGCTTCACATGAAATCAACTTCTATCAGGCTGAAGGATTGTATGTTGCCGAAAACGCATCGGTGGCTAATTTGAAAGCCGTCCTGCAGAAATTTTTGGAATTATTCTTCAAGAGAAAAGTTGAAATACGATTAAGGCCCAGTTATTTTCCTTTTACCGAGCCTAGTTTTGAAATAGACATGCTTTGCACCGTTTGCAATGGAAAAGGATGTTCGGCCTGCAAAAGAACCGGCTGGGTGGAAATATTGGGTGCGGGAATGGTCCATCCTAATGTGATTAAGAATGGCGGACTTGATCCCAAAAAATACAAAGGTTTTGCTTTTGGAATCGGACTGGACCGTCCGACTATGATGAAGCACAAGATAAACGACATCAGGCTGTTCCATTCGGGAAACCTTAAATTTTTAAAACAATTCTAAAATGACAGTTTCATATAATTGGCTGCAAACATATTTCAAAAGTCCTCTGCCAAGCCCGGAAAAAGTGGCTGAGATTTTGACTATGCATTCTTTTGAGGTTGAATCTGTTGAAAAGAAAGGAACCGATTACATTTTAAATATTGATGTTTTGCCGGACAGGGCCGGAGATTGTTTGTCTCACTGGGGGATCAGTAAGGAACTTTCTGTTTTGTTGGATAAAAAGATGGTTATCCCGGCTGTTAAATTAAAGAAAGGCAAAACAAGCATTCCTTTGTCAATTAAAGTGGAAGACAAGGATTGCAAAAGATACACTTCCATGGTTTTAACCAATGTTAAAATCGGTCCGTCGCCCAAATGGCTGCAGGACAGACTGACTGTTTGCGGATTGAATTCAATCAATAATGTTGTCGATGCCACTAATTTTATCATGCTCGAGACCGGGCAGCCTTTGCACGCTTTCGATTATGAGAAGATTAATGACGGAATTGTTATCAGGAAAGCCAGAAAGGGAGAAAAGATAGTGACTTTGAGCGAAAAAGAATATGTTTTAGATGAAAAAGTATTGTTGATTGCCGATTCAAAGAAACCGTTAGCTTTGGCCGGAATTAAGGGGGGCAAGGGCTGCGAAATTACTGAAAAAACCAAGACGATTATTTTGGAGTCGGCTAACTTCAATCACAAATTGATTTCCCAGACGGCCAGAAGATTGAATCTGAGAACCGATGCCTCAATCAGATTTGAAAACAATTTAGACCCCAATTTGACCGAAGTGGCTTTGGAAAGAGTTGTTTCATTGATTCAGGAATTATCGGGAGCGGAAATAGCTTCTATCGTCATTGATTCATACAAAGACAAATTAAAACCTTGGACTATCAAGTTAAATGTTGAAAACGTCAACAATCTTATCGGAATTGATATTCCTAAAGTGGAAATGGTTAAAATTTTAACCAAGCTCGGCTTTACTATTACCGGTTCCGGAAATATTTTAAACGTTAAGGTTCCGACAAGCAGGCAGGATGTTGTTATTCCCGAGAACTTGATTGAAGAAATCGGTCGTGTTTACGGATACGACAAAGTTCCGGCCATTTTGCCTCCGTTTTCAGAACCGGCCATAATGAACAAGGAAATGTATTGGCAGAATAAAGCCAAGGATATTATGAAAGAGCTGGGATTTGCCGAGGCATATAATTATTCTTTTGTCGGAGAGGAAGAAAAAGTTGTATTTGATTTAAAAGGCGAGGAATTGGTTAATCCGGTCAGTAACTATTACAAATACTTGAGACCGACCGCGATTCCGCAAATGGCGAGAATAGTCAAGGAGAATTCCAAATTCTTCAAAGAAATCAAAGTGTTTGAATTGGGAAGAATTTTTGATTACCAGAAAGAAATAATGGTTTTATCCGGAGCCATCTTGGGAGAAGATTTCAGTTTAATTAAGGGATATTTGAATATTTTGTTTGATAAACTGGGAGTGGAAAAGGTTTCTTATTCTCCTTTGACCAAAAGCGAAAGGTGGAATTCCAAGAAAACAGCCGAGATTAAAGTTTCGGGAAAGAGTGTCGGTTATTTGGGAAGCCTCTCTTCCAATTTGATGGATGTTTTGATGATTGAAGATTCTTTATTCTTTGAAATTGATTTTGATGAATTGCAGAAACATTGTTCGGACAAAAGAGAATACGAACAGATTTCATACCACCCTCCGGCTTTGAGAGATATTTCCGGAGTCGTGTTCGAAGATTTGGAAATCGAGGAAATCGTCGAAGCGATCGAGAACAGCAGCAACGAACTGTTGAAATCGGTTGAGGTGTTTGATGTGTATAAAGGAAAGGGAATCGCTTCGGATAAAAAAAGCGTTTCTTTCCATTTAATATATCAGTCGGAGCAAAAGACCCTTGATAGTAAAACAATCGATTCAATGGTCAGTGATTTATTGAATAAATTAAAACAAACCATTAATTGGGAAGAAAGAAAATAATTAAACACATATGGCAAAAGAAAAAGCAAGCTCATACAGCGCTAAAGATATTTACGTTTTGGAAGGATTGGATCCGGTCAGGAAAAGGCCGGGAATGTATATCGGTTCAACCGGACCCCAGGGTTTGCATCATTTGATTTATGAAGTGGTGGATAACGCTCTGGATGAAGCTTTGGGAGGATACTGCAACAAGATTGAAGTGTTTTTGATGCCTGACAATTATGTGAAAGTCACTGATAACGGCCGAGGTATTCCGGTTGATATTCACGAAAAGACCAAGAAATCGGCTTTGGAAACCATTATGACCACCTTGCATGCCGGAGGAAAGTTCGGCGGCGATGCCTACAAGATTTCCGGCGGTTTGCACGGTGTCGGTGTTTCCGTTGTTTGCGCTTTGTCTAAAAATATGAGGGCCGAGGTTTGCCGGGAAGGAAAGAGGTATGTCCAGGAATACAAACAGGGAAAACCGGTGGCTGCGGTTAAGAAAATAGGGGATTGCCGACAAAGGGGAACCACCCAGATTTTCCAGCCCGACCCGGAAATATTCAAAGAAATTGTTTATGACAAAGACAAGCTGATTAGCCATTTGAGACAACAGGCCTATTTGACCAAAGGCATCAGAATCGATTTCTACGATGAGAGGGACAAGAATGATTTATCCGAATACCACTTCTATTTTGAGGGGGGAATCGTTTCCTATCTGAAATACATGAACAAAGGATCGAAAGTCGTCCATCCCAATCCTTTCTACGGTACGGGAGAAAAAGAAGGAGTGGTGGTGGAAGCTTCTTTTCAGTATTCGGATGATTACGAAATTACGGAAGAAAGTTTCACCAACAATATCTTTACCGTCGAAGGCGGTATGCACTTGACCGGATTTCGCGCCGCTTTGACCAGATTGATTAATGACTATGCGAGGAAAGGAGGATTTTTAAAAGAGGCTGACCCCAATTTGAGTGGAGATGACATCAGAGAAGGTTTGACCGCCGTGGTTTCGGTTAAAATACGAGAACCGCAATTTGAAGGACAGACTAAATCAAAATTGGGAAATCCGGAAGCCAGAACCGCGACCGAAGCGGTTGTTTCTGAAACTCTTCAGGATTATTTGGAAAGATATCCTCAGGATGCCAAAATAATCATTGAAAAAGCCGTCTTGTCATTCAAAGCCAGGAAAGCGGCCAGAGCAGCCAAAGAAACCGTTTTGAGAAAAGGTGTTTTGGATGGAATGTCTTTGCCGGGAAAACTGTCTGATTGCACTTCTCGGACTCCCGAAGAATCAGAAATATATATTGTTGAGGGAGAATCAGCCGGCGGTTCGTCCAGACAGGCCAGAAACAGAAGGTATCAGGCCATTTTGCCCTTAAGAGGAAAGATTTTGAACGTGGAAAGAGTGAGATTGGACAAGATGCTGGCTTCGGAAGAAGTGAAGAATTTGATTATCGCCATGGGAACGGCGGTGGCCGATGATTTTGACATTGAAAAGCTTCGCTACCACCGAATCATTATCATGTGTGATGCCGATTCCGATGGAAACCACATTAATACTCTTTTGATGACTTTGTTCTTCAGACACTTCCGACCGATTATCGACCGGGGATACCTGTATTTAGCCCAGCCCCCTTTATACAAGATTCAATACGGCAAAGAAGCCAAGTATGCCTATTCCGATGAAGAGAAAGAAGCTGTCTTGAAAGGATTTAAAGACGGCACCAAATTCAGCATTCAAAGATACAAAGGTTTGGGAGAAATGAATCCCGAGCAATTATGGGAAACAACCATGGATCCGGAGAGGAGGGTCTTGTTGAGGATAACGATTGAAGACGCCATTGAGGCGGACAGGACTTTTGATATGCTGATGGGTAAGGAGGTTGCTCCGAGAAAGAGGTTTATCCAGACCTCGGCCAAGAGTGTGAAGAATCTTGACATTTAATCTCTTTTAGTTTACCTTATGGGACATAGGAGGAACTTGACATGATATTTTATGTTGGCTTAGTGATGTTCGCCATTGGGGCATTTGGAGTGGGATGGCTGCATGGACTTGGAGATGAAATGGCTAAAAAAGTCGCTTTGTGGAAGGTTATACCTATCACGGTATTGCTTTTCCTTGGGGTATCCCTTTTACTGATTTCGTCCCTTTCTATAAACCAGGGCGAACCAGCAACCATTTTTAAAGTAGGAAATGAGTACACTGTACTTGATTCCTATATCTTCGGCGACAATGCCTATCTCGTCCTCGATGACGGTAGCGGCATTCCTCGTTGGTATCAGGTCGCCCGGAACAAGGTTCCCGAAATTGATCTGTATGGGAGATTTTGTCTCGTTGATACACCGACAGGACAAAAATTTCAATTCTTCCATTAATTTTGACTACCCACCAAGTGGTAGTCAACTTCATTTATACTTGATTTTTAAAGGGACTTGTAGTATTTTGATTGCAAGCCTTTTTGTCATTGGATAGAAGGCAGGAGTTGTAACATGAATCCAATTGAAGTAGTTCATTTATACGGTTTCAAAAGAACTCATTATCAAGCGGGCGAGTGTTCGTTAAGAATCGGAGATGTTCTCGACCTAAGAAGCATGGGAATACATTACAGTCCCATTCAAAAGAAGATTTTCCCGATAACATTTCCGGGCATATGTTTCGGCTTAGACATGGAAATATGGTTAAGGGAGATATTGCGGGAATTTTTCGACGGACCGATAATGGCAGAACTTTCTTCTTTTTTGGACAAGACTGGAACCGGAGAGGAGTTTCCGGACCCTCCGCCCTTTGTTCCGGAAAGCTGGAAAAATGACCCTCTTGCGTTCAGCGTTGATTACATTACGATGCAAAATATTCAGTGCGGATACGAGACAGGGCGTCCGGTAACGGCGACGATAAACATTGGCGGATATGTCACATTTTCAAATGTTCCGATATACGATCCGATCATGGAAAGATATATTGAGCCAAAGCTCATAAACAGCCAATGCGTGACGGATGCCATTAACCGGCTGATAAAATCCAAAAGGACAAAGAAAGAGATTGAAACGGTCTGTGCAGTCGGCCATCATATTTCAACCGACTATATGGTCTGTGAAGACCTTTCCAGTTCATAATTTTAAACGGCCCACCAAGCGGTCGTTTGTTGTATAATAATTGACATTTAGTGCTTCTTTTGGTAATCTAACCATATATGAAATCTGAGAATAAAGTATCCAATTTCTTTGGCGGTGCTTGGTCTGAAATGAAGAAAATCACCTGGCCCACCAGAAAGGAAACTATCAATTATACATTAGTCGTTATCGGCATTTGCATAGTCGTTGCCGCATTTTTGGGTTTGTTTGACGTATTATACATGTATCTGATGGAGAAGTTCATATTCTAATATTATGGCAAAACAACAAATTACAAATGAAAGAAGATGGTACGTCTTGCATACTTATTCGGGATATGAAGATGCGGTGGCCAAATCATTGACCCAAAGGATTGAATCTTTGGGCATGGAAGACAAAATTTTCAATGTGATGGTTCCCAAAGAGAAGAAGATTAAAATCAGGAACGGAAAGAAGAAGACCGTTGAAGAAAAGATTTACCCGGGATACGTCTTGGTGGAAATGCTTGTTACCGATGATTCTTGGTATGTTGTTCGAAACACACCGAATGTTACAGGATTCGTCGGTTCGGGAACGGTTCCTTTGCCGGTATCTTTGGAAGAAATGCTTTCTTTGAAAAAGAGAACCGATACTGAAGAACCCAAATACAAGATTGATTTCAAGAAGGGAGACGCGGTCAAGATTACCGACGGACCCTTTAAGGATTCCGACGGAAAGGTTTGCGGAATCGACAAAGAAAAAGGAAAGGTTAAGGTGTTGATCAATATGTTCGGACGAGATACACCTCTTGAGCTAGATTCATTACAAATTAAAAAGATATAATATGGCAAAGAAAGTAAAAGCGATCGTAAAACTGCATATTCAGGCCGGCAAGGCCACTCCCGCACCTCCCGTAGGTCCGGCTTTGGCATCACAAGGTGTGAATATCGCCGAGTTCTGTTCCAAGTTCAATGAATTAACCAGAGACAAGGGAAACTTCAAGATTCCGGCAGACATTACCGTCTATGAAGACAGAACCTATTCCATGGTTCTAAAACAGCCCCCGGCCCCTCAATTGATTAAGGCCATTATCGGCCTAGAAAAGGGTTCTGGAGAGGCCAACAAGAAGAAGGTGGGTAAGATTACAAAGGCCCAGCTAATCGAGGTTGCCAAGCAGAAAATGCAGGATATGAATACCAAGGATGTTGACCAAGCAATTAAGACATTAACCGGAACTGCCAAGTCATTGGGAATAGAAGTTATTGATTAAATTTAAATGATTTTATCAGACAGAGACATTAGAAAACTGATAGAAGAAAACAAAATTCAGCTTACCCCGAAGCCAAACCTTGAGGAGCAATTAGGTTCGGCTTCTTTAGATTTACGACTGGGTGATGAGTTCGCTGTTTTTGAACACACTAAAAAAGCTTTCATTGATACCAGAGACCCGAAAGGATTGGACGGAATGACCAGGCCGGTTAAGATTCCTGAAGGAGAAGCTTTTGTCTTTCACCCGGGAGAATTTGTCTTGGGAGTGACTGCGGAAGAAATACTTCTTCCTGATGATTTGGCCGCTCGAATTGACGGCCGTTCATCTTTGGGAAGATTGGGGATTGTTATCCACTCAACCGCCGGACACATTGATCCGGGATTCCAAGGAAAGATTGTTTTGGAAATGGAAAACATCGGCATGATTCCGGTACTGTTGTATCCGGGAACAAGAATTTGTCAGTTAGTGTTTGAACCTTTATCTTCTCCAACCACCAATCCATATCGCTTGAAGAAGAATGCCAAGTATGTTAACGCCCAACATCCGCAGGAGAGTAAATTAGAAAAAGCTTAAATCATATTCAAATGGAATCAAGAGGAAAATTCATCGTTATCGAAGGAATTGATGGATGTGGAGGAGAAACTCAGACAAATTTTTTGTCTGATTTTTTATCCAAGAAAGGATACAAGGTTGTTTTGAAGTCATATCCCGAATATGACAAGCCGATTGGGAATGTGATTCATAATTTTCTTCACAGGAAATATGATTTTCCGGTTGGTACGGAAACTTTGATGTATTTCGCCGACTTTACCAAGGATGTCGAGGATATGCAAAAAATGATTGAAAGTGGTAGTATGATAATAGCGGACAGGTATTTCACATCTACTTTTGTTTATCAATGTCTAAAAGGTTTTCCTTTGGAAAAGATGCTGGAATTGGCCGAAATGTTCAAACTGCCCAAGCCCGATATCTGCATATATATCAAGATATCGGCTGAAACTTCCTTTAATAGAAAATTGAAGGAAAAAGGAGGAAATCTGGATAGACACGAAGAGGATAAGAAGTTTTTAGCTGCCGTGGCTGATGGATATGAAAAAGAAGCGGCCAACAATACTTTTTGTGATTGGATTATCGTTGACGGAGAAAAATCAATTGAAGATGTTTCTAATCAGATTGTTGAAATATTAAATAAAAAATTCGGAATATGAAGATAAACCAATACATTGACCATACGAATATAAGGAAAGAGTCCAAGAAGGAAGATATCATTAAAACTTGCAATGAAGCCAAGGAGGATTCTTTCCGCGGAGTTTGTGTTAGACCATTATTTGTTAAATTGGTTGCTACTCAATTGAAAGGAACGGGAATTAAGACGGTTGTCTTGATTGATGACCCGATTGGAGATAGTACTCATGAAGAAAGATTAAAGATTGCCAAGAAAGCTGTTGTTGACGGGGCTGATGACTTGGATATTGTCATTAATGTAATTGATGTGAAGCATGAGAGATGGGGAAAAATAGAAAAGGACTTGAAAGCGATTTGTAGACTACAGGACACCAAGGTAATTATAGCTTCGGGAATGCTGACCGATACTGAGATTGCCAAGGTTTCTTCTATCGTTAAAAAAGCCGGAGCGATTTGTGTTAAAACGGCGACTGACAAAGATCCTTTGGAAAACAGAGAATTAGTTGAAAAGGCCAGACATTTGAAGATTATGAGAGAGAATGCTCCTGGGCTGTTGATTAAAGCTTCGGGAAACATTAAGACATTAAAGGATATTAAAGCGATGATTAAGGCCGGAGCTGATATTGTCGGCTCTTCTTCCGGAGTATCAATAATGAAAGAATTAAAGAAATAATATGTATCAGACAACGATCGGTTTGGAAATACATTTCGAGTCAAAGACAAAATCCAAGATGTTTTGTTCTTGCTTGAACAATCCCGATGAAAAGACGGCCAACAAGAATGTTTGTCCCATTTGCATGGGCCATCCGGGAACTCTGCCGGTTATTAATGAATCAGCGATTGATAATATTATATTAACCGGGCTGGCTTTGCATTGCGAGATTCAAACCCATTCCAAGTTTGACAGGAAGAGCTATTTCTATCCCGATTTGCCCAAAGGGTATCAAATATCTCAATATGACATGCCTTTGTGCAAGAATGGGTATTTGGATATTCATTTGGATAACGGGGATATTAAAAGGATACGAATCAACAGGATTCATATGGAAGAAGACACGGGAAGACTGCTTCATTCTTCAGAAGGGTCTAGTTTGGTTGATTTTAACCGAGCCGGAGTTCCTTTAATGGAATTGGTGACCGAACCGGATATCAATTCATCGGAAGAAGCCAAGAAGTTCGCTCAGGAATTGCAAATGATTTTACGATATATTGATGTTTCCGATGCTGATATGGAAAAGGGACAGATGAGGTGCGAGGTCAATATTTCTTTGAGTAAAACTGATGAATTGGGAACAAAAGTGGAGATAAAGAATTTGAATTCTTTTAGAGTGGTTGAGAAATCAATCGAATTTGAGATTAAAAGACAGGCGGAGTTGCTTGATTCGGGGAAAAAGGTGATTCAGGAAACCCGTGGCTGGCACGATACCAAGCAAATAACCATGGAACAGAGAAGCAAAGAAGATGCTTTTGAGTATAGATACTTTCCGGAGCCGGATTTGCCTCCTTTAAATATATCTTCAGATAAAATAAATAAAATTATGACAAAACTACCCGAGCTTCCCGAAGAAAAAAGGTCTCGTTTCAAGGAAGAGTATTGTTTGGACCCGAAATCAATTGAGTTCTATGTTCAAAACATGGAAATAGCCAATTATTTTGAAAAAGTTGTTTCCGAGTTGAAATCATGGCAGGAGGATAAAGGGGCTAAAACCAGTTGTTCCAATGCCACTAAGATTTGTTCCAACTATATTTCAACTGATTTACAGGCCTTATTGAAAGAAGAAAAAGAAACTGTTGATTTGGAGAAGAAAATCACACCGGAGAACTTTGCCGAGCTGATTTGTTTGGTTTCGGAAGGGGAGATTTCAAGCAACATTGCCAAGATGGTTTTGATTGAAATGTTTAAAACTCAGAAAGACCCGTCAGATATTATATCTGAGAAAGGTTTGTCTCAAATAACTGATTCGAGTGAAATTGAAGGGATAATTAAGGAGGTTTTGGTTAAGAACCCCAAAGCGGTCGAAGATTTCAAGGCAGGAAAGGAGAATTCTTTCGCTTTCTTGATCGGACAGACTATGGCGGCGTCAAAGGGGAAGGCAAATCCGCAGATGATAGCTGAGTTACTGAAGAAAAAATTGAAATAATTAAAATAATTGATTAAAATTTAATTTATTAAATTTTTAAAAATATGCCAACCGAAGAAATGGAGGAAAACATAAAAAGTAAACACGATTTTTATTTCGAAACCCCTCTTTACGAAAGTATTTCATTGAGTCAATTAGAAAAAAAGCCCTTTGTGGGCGAGGTAGATGCATACAGTGCAACAAATAACACCGAAACCACTTACTCAATTGATGAAGAGAATATTGATACATGGTGGGATAATAAAAATATCGCAACCGTTGGCTATATTCTGGTTACATTAAGATGTAAAAGAAAATCGAACGATGTTCTCAGGTTTATTATCTATAAAGATCATGAGTTTGTAATAAAGATTGGACAATTTCCATCTATTGCTGATTTGCAATTTTCAGAAATAGGTAAAAAATATGATAAAGTTTTACCAGAAGAAGATTTAAAAAACCTTAAAAAAGCAATTGGACTAATCTCTCACGGAATTGGTGCTGGCTCGTTTGTTTATCTTAGAAGAATTTTTGAAAAATTAATATTTGAAGCATATAAAAACAATGCTACAAGTATTGAAATATTAGAAAATGACTTTAATAAACAAAGAATGATGGAAAAAATTGAAGCACTGAAATCATTTCTTCCCACTCAACTTTTTGAAATGAAGGGAATTTATTCTATTTTAAGTAATGGTGTGCACGAACTTACCGAAGAAGAATGTCTTAAATATTTTGGGCCTCTTAAGCTTTCTATTGAATTAATCCTTGATCAGAAAATTGAAGAAATACAAAAAAGGGAAAAAGACGAAATGGTTAAAAAAGAATTACAAAAAATTCAACAAGAGTTATCTAAAAAATAAAATGGCTATGTTCGACGAATTAAAATTAATGGGGGAGCACCATTAGAGACTGGTTTTGTTTTTAAATACAATTGTGGATTTATCAACACAACTCATTTCATATTTAAAAAACAGGATTATATATTAATTAACAAAAAAACAGCTTTATATTTTTAAAAAGTTGTTTATTTTTTGTTGGTATTAATGAAAAGATATTCTCTTTCATCAACAACAACCTTTTCGATTGCAAGCTCTTTCTGAGACAAGCGAGGATTGAGATTGAGTTCATCAATCGGACAATTACCGCTTGGAGGAGGCTCAACATCTGGTTCGAGGACACACATTCCTCTTTTGCCATAACACTCGCCTCGAACTTGTTCTCCGCAGATAAATCGGCCGGTGTCAGAGGTTCTCAAAAACTGGCAATAGGGAAGCTCAATAATCGGCTCAAGCCTGTCAATCCATAAGGCCTTAGCTGTTTCCTCTTTGCCTCCGACATTAGCCCCTTCCCAGTTCTTATAGAACTTTCTGATTGCTTCTTGGATGTTTTCAGACTCCACAATGCAGGAACTATCTCCGACGAGAAGGATATGTCTTCTGATATTTTCCACGGTAAGCTCTGCTTCGTCGTCATACTCAATCATCAGCCCAATGCCGTCAACTTCTTTGAAAATTCTTTTGCCGAACAGCCGAGGACCTCTTTGAGAAATGCGGGTGAATCTCTGTTTTAAAGGAATCTCATAGAAAGACATTTTTGCACTCCCGCCAAAATGTTTTTTGGCTGAGTAAATAATACACCCTATTTATTAAAAGTCAATTCTGGTTTTTTGTGTTATAATAATCCCAATGGAAGAATTGAATTTAATATATAAACAAGCTCAGGAATTAGTTGAGAAGTATATAACCGAGCCCGTTACCAAGCTTCATCTCAGAGAGACCGAGGTTTTTATGCGTGCGATAGCAAAGAGATTGAATGAAGATGAAGAGGCCTGGGGAATAATCGGCCTATTGCATGATATTGATTGGGGTTTGACCAAAGACAATCCGAGCGAACATTGTATAAAATCAGAGGAAATACTTAGAAATGCGGGAGGAAGTGATTTCTTAATTGAAACCATAGCTTCTCATGGCTATGGATTGGAATCAATTCCCGATCTTTTAACAAAGCAACGCTCGAATAGAGTGCAGTATTGTTTAATTGCAGCGGAAACCCTTACCGGGATTATAATCGCATCCGCTCTTGTCCAGCCGGATAAGAAGCTTCAAAGCGTTACCATTGAATCATTAAAAAAGAAATTCAAGAATAAATCATTTGCTTCTAATTGTAATAGAGATAATGTTTTAGAATGCGAAAAAGCTTTAATACCACTGGAAGAGTTTTTGCAAATAGGATTATCTTCTCTGCAGAGTATTGCCGGTGAGCTGGGGCTTTAATAGAACAAAAATCATGGAATACAAAAAAGCAATCAGTGTTTTAATGAAAATAATGAAAAAACCTTCGCTTAATGCCGAAGAAAAAGAAGCGATGGTGACTGCAATAGGCACTCTTGATTGCGGTTCTTTGGCCAGTAATAGAATAAAGGGAGCAATAAAAGGAAAGAAAGCTAAAAGAGAAAATGATGTTAAATAAACAGCGATTTTTATTTTATATTTTTTTATTTGTGATATAATCAGATTATAATAAATAAGCATAAATAATATGAATAAAAAACTGTTCTCTGGTATCTTGGCAGCATTTTTAATCGTTGCTCCTTTTTTGGCCAATGGTGCCACGGGCGAATCCGAAGATAACTACTATCTCGCTCCCGGTTTGACGATAAACGACAATCTATATGTTGCCGGTTCCGACGTTAACATCTCCGGTACGGTAACAGGAGATTTGTTCGCTGCCGGAGGCAATGTAACCGTATCCGGTCCGGTTGAAGAAGACCTGATGGCGGCCGGAGGAAGTTTGAATATAAGCGGAAAGGTTTCCGGAGATGAGAGGGTGGCCGGAGGAACCGTTACAATCTCCAATGTCATAGGAGGGGATTTGCTGGTTGCCGGAGGCCAGGTGATTATTCTGCCCGGCTCAACCATCGGAAAAGACATTGAAATATCCGGCGGAAATATCAATTACAGAGGTGAAAGCAATGGAAAACTGTCTATAAGCGGAGGAGACGTATATATAAACGGAAAAGTTAACGGAGACCTGTCAATCACCGCCCAGAGTATAAAGATAGGACCGGACGCGATGATTAACGGCAACTTTGAATATTCTTCTCCCAGGGAAGCTGTCTTGGAACAAGGAGCCAAAGTCAACGGAACCGTTGAATTCACAAAAACAACAGCTTTTGAAAAGAGCTCGGACACTAAACCGATGATGGGCTTTATGACCTTCGCCCTTATTACAAAACTATCAGCAATTATTTTTGCAGCTCTGATATTCTTCTATTTTTTCAGAAAACAAACCGAAGTAATCATTAAAGAAGGTGTTTCCAACTTCTGGAAGAATGCCGGCAAAGGATTTGTAATCCTTATCGTCGTCCCGGCGGCAGTCATCCTCAGCTTTATCACAATCATCGGAGCTCCTTTGGGAGTAATCGGAGGGATATTGTATGTCGCCCTTCTGATTGTCTCCTCAATCATAGCCAATCTTATCTTCGCCCAATTGTGCATAAATGTTTTCAAGAAAGGAGAGCTCAATTGGTGGATTATCATTCTTTCCGTTATCATCTTCGGAATGATATCATTCATACCTTTCATCGGATGGCTGTTCAAATTCATCATCCTGCTTGTCGCTTTAAGCAGTTTGAGCAATTACACTTTAAATAAATTAAAGAATTAATATGGAAAAAATAAAGGTGGAAACCAATAATCCTTTGGCCTTTTCGTGGTTTGCCGGATGGCTCTTCACTATTGGGTTCCTGCACTTGCCGTTCTGGAACGGGGTATTGGCGATAATCTTGTGGCCATACTATATCGGGGTGTTTGTGAGCACCTTGGCCAAGCCTTAAAGACGATATTGCAAACAAACGACCGACTATTTTAGTCGGTTTTTGTTAATTGACAATAGACAGTTGAAATAGTAATATGGCACAAACCTTAAAAGGTGGTTTGAAGATGCAGATTAAAGCATTTGCGTACGGATTTGAGGAGGAAAACGTTCTTAGCTTCCTTGAATGGTGGATTAAGAGCGAGAATTTCTCAAAAGATGTGAAAATCGGCGACAAAGTTGACGGAGGCAAGGCCATACGAAGCGTCGACCATACCATCCGTATTGCCCAAAACGGACAATTCGAATTGCTAATTGAAAAAGATGCCATCATGAGCGATGGTTCACGAAAAAAAATGAAAAAAGGTGAGCTTTATCTGAATAAAGGACTGCTGACCAATGGTTTCAAAGAATCTGTTAAGCATATCAAAAGATGGCTGGAAGAGGTTGAATATTGCGACCCCTGCCTAATGGATCCGGAAAAAGCGGAAACAGAAAGTCAAAAATTCGATATGATAGGAACAGGTTTATTTATCGAAACCACCAATGATGGCTGGAAATTACTTATCGTTGCTAACGTTGTTGGCATCCCTAAATAAAGTAATTTCCGGCTCTTTTTTATACATAATTTAAATTAATATTTACAAAACTTGACAAATATTTCTACTGTGGTAAAATTAAACCACAAAACAATTATGGCTAAAACCAACTTCGGCAATCTTTTAAAAAGCTTGAGGATTAAAAAAGAATTAAGTTTAAGGGATGTTTGCAAATTAACCGAATATGATCCGAGCAATTGGAGTAAAATAGAAAGAGGGAAAATGTTTCCTCCTTCAAATATTGTTATTTTAAACAAATGGGCAAAGGTATTGGGATTAAAAGGAAAAGAAATTCAAGACTTTACAGACCAAGCCATTGTGGCCCAAGGCATGATTCCCAAGGAAATTCTTTCCGAAAAAGACATAGTTGAACATTTACCAGCTTTTTTTAGAACTTTACGCAACAAAAAGCCGAATAAGGAAGAAATAGAAAGAATGATAAGATTAATAGAGAAAATCTAAATCCACTTAATCGTTTTATCCTTCTTAAACCAGGTCATCTGTCTTTTAGCGAAATTAAAAGTATTGATTTTGATTCTTTCTTTAACCTCTTCTTTAGATATCAAGCCCTTGAAATAATCCTGCCATTCCTGATAACCGATGGTTTGCATGGGATATATCTTAAATCCGTATTTCTTGTATAGCTTCTTCACTTCTTTTTCCAGCCCTTGCTTGAACATCAAATCAACTCTTTTTGATATTCTCTTTTCCAATTCCTCTTTGTCAACCTTGATTCCTATTTGAAGAACATTAAACAGTTGTTCTCCTTTTCTTTCTTTGAAAAAGGACTCATTGGTTGAAAGGCAGACTTCGATTGCCCTGATTAATCTTCTTTTATTATTCCTGTCTATTATCTCCGCTCCTTTCTTGTCTATCTTCTGGTACATCTTAAAGAGTTCCTCCGCTGTTTTCTTTTCCAGCTCTTTTCTCAGTTTCTTGTCGGCTTTAATAGCAGGGAAGTCGAGGTTTTCAACAATTGATTTAATATATAGTCCGGTTCCTCCGACCAAAATGGGGAGTTTTCCTTTTTCTTGTATTTCTTTAATCTTTTCCACGGCCATTTTCTTATACAAAGCCACATTGAAATCTTCGTCAGGAGAAACAATGTCTATCATCTGATGAGGTTCTTTCGGCTTATTAGTCCCGATATCCATTCCTTTATATATCATCCTTGAATCGGCTGAAATCAATTCTCCATTGAATTGTTTAGCTAAAGATACAGCCAAGTCAGTCTTGCCGGAAGCGGTCGGACCCAAAACCACGACCAATTTAGGTTTGATGACTTCTCCCTCCAGATTCCAAGTGGTTGCTTTCTTAATCCTAACCCTAACAAATCCTTTTAAAACACTATCGGACTTGAATCTTATCGGTTTGTTTTGTTCTGTCCTTCCGTTGTAGTATTCTCCGTCTTTTTCCAAAACCAAAACTTCCACTTCTTTGTTGAGAAACTTTTTGTTGTTTTTCAAAGCCGTCTTCTTTAATATTTTAGTCAGAGATTGGAATCTGCTTTGCTTCTCTTTTTTAGAAACATCATTTTCCAGTTTTTCATGAGCAAAGGACTGGGGGCGGGGAGAATACTCGGAGATAAAGGCCATGTCAAATTCGACTTCTCTCATCAATTTTTCCGAGTTTTTGAATTGTTCTTTGCTTTCACTCGGGAAGCCGACAATAATATCGGTGGAAATGCTGATATTATTCTTAAATGCCTTTCTTATCTTCTTAATTAAAGCAATGTATTTCTCTCTGGTATACGGGCGATTCATTTTTCTCAAAATCGTATTGTCTCCGGATTGAGCGGGCAAATTGAGATAGGGAACAAACTTCTTGCTTTCCGACAATGTTTTGATTAATTCATCGGAAAAGTCTTTGGGATGGGGACTGGTGAAACGCAACCAGAACTTTTCTTCTATCTTATCAATTTCTTTAATCAGTTTTACAAAATTAAAACCATGGGAATTATAGCTGTTGACGTTTTCCCCCAAAAGCCAGATTTCCTTGTATCCTTTAGTAACCAAATCATTAACTTCTTTAATAATGTCTTTGGGATTTCTGGAGATCAATTTCCCTCTGGTAAAAGGAACGGCACAATAGGTGCAGAAATTATCGCAGCCGTTGGAAATGGGGACAAGAGCTTGAATACTGTTTCCGTATTTGGGGGTTATTTTAAGATAGTCTGTTTTTCTTGTTTTTATCTCTTTTCCTTTGAGTAATTGGGGCCAGTTGGTCAAATCCTCCTTATCAAGGATAAAGTCGAAAACAGCCTCCAATTTGGCTCTTTCCGGCTTCAAAATACAGCCCGTTAATACCGCTTTAAAGCCCTTATTCTTCGTTTTAAGGGCTGTTATCTGGGGCGTGAGTCCGTAAACTCGATCAACCGCCGATTGCCTTACAGAACACATATTCAATACAGCCAAATCGGCCTCTTTTAAGTTAAGGGTTTCCGCATATCCCATGCCTTCCAAAACCGAGGCAATTCTTTCCGAATCGGAACGGTTCATCTGGCAACCGAAGGTGACGATGTGATATTTCATATGATTATCCTACAACAGAAAGAGAGCTGTTTCAACCCTTGATTGACAATGAGAAAGAGATGTAATATTAATAAGGTCGCGGAGGTGATATTACGAAAAACGTAGATTACTTTTCTTTTGCGGTAGGAATGAACGGTTCCTTACTGCTGACAATTGTACTTTTGTTGTTCCTTCTTTTTATTTCCAGTGGCTCTTCTTAATCGGAGAGCTCTGCTTTTTTTTGATTTGACATATTGTCATAATTAGGTTATTTAATAGACAACCAGACAAAGTCTGGAGGTGTTCGCAAATGTACATTGAATCGTCAATTGTTTTAGGATCTTTAATGGTTGCGCTGTGTGTAATATTAGTAGTCATGCTTTGTGTAGGATTCAGGCTATTGATATTCAAGAAAAAAAGAGTGGTGGGAGGTTTAATTTTTTTCATGGCCATACTGCTAATCTTTGTTTTCATCCAAATAAATGTCGATATTCCGGACGATAGTATTGGTATTGACCAAACCGGAAACTGGTACGGTCCCGGTCTTCAGACAAGCTTTGAAAAAATAAAAATTGTTCGGCTTTGGGGATCGACACCTTTATGGAAGGACAACTTGCAGCTGTCATACGATTTGACTCCGGAGGAAGTGGTGTCTCTTGAAAGCGGAGCAAACTTCCAAGAAAAACTGAAGTCAATGTATATTTACAGCATTGACGAAAACTGGAACGCCACGATGACAAGAACATCGGGCGTCCCAACAGGGTTTAATGATTCTCACTTAAAGATAGTGATAAGCTTTTAACCCTCTTTTTTTATACCTGAAATGTTTTGACAAAATATAATGAATATTATATGGTATAGCCACAGTTATTTACAAATTGAAAGGTGTTGAAAATGACCGACAAGATTAACTTTGAGATTTCAGACAGCTGCTCCTCCGGACTGATGCAATCGCTTCAAGCGAGAAGGTGGCATGACCAAAAGAGCTTTTCTCTCGAAATAGAGAAGGGGACTTTATTTACATTTCTGGAAACATTAATTCCGGACATGGAATGTTTATTGCACATCGGCTGTTCTGCCGACATTCGTCCACCAAGCTTCGAATACACATTGAAGCACGGTGACATAAGGAAGAAAATACTGACCTTCTCTTATAAACGAACTCTCCAGCCAAGAGTATTCTTTGAAAAAGACTTGCTCCATGACTGTAATGGTCTGCGCGACCTGGAATCAGTCGCAAGAGAGTTGAGCAATCTTCAAAACTGTACCGAAGAAATTACTCTTTTCTGTTCCGGCAAAAAGGACGGCACATTATCTCAGAACTTCGGCCTGGAAATAATATTCAAAAGCAATCGTGCTTTGATTATTGGTCTTCGTGACATTCCAAAAATTGAAGAAGTGTTAGGCGGATCCATTACCATCGGAAAATCTAAATCCAATGACCGGGAAGCAATCTGCGACCTTGCAAAAGAGATGTATCTACTGTATCAACATGCCGCACCGGAATTCGGCGAACGAAGGCCAGTCAGAAAAAAGCTGGAGATGCCAACATGAATGATTCTGGCGACTGGCTGATAATACTCGCCGCCATCTTTGTCATATTATTAACACACGCTCTTTCTTAACAAGAGTTCCTCGGAACCTTCTTTTTTTTATTTTCCGCAACATTCCTCCCATCCGAATTCGCAATAATCAATTTTATTCAAATAACACTCTATCGCTTTGCGGATATATGGTATTGTGTTTTGAGGCAATTGACTTAAGGAAAACCAATTCAAGTCATCGCACTTATTCGGTTCCATATTTTTAACCTCTCCATTAATACTATCGACGGTAAAAAAGAGGTCAATCCTTTCATGGTCTCCACAAAAGCGGTGCATGGTTAAGACATGCTTTAATTCTGAAGCATTGATATTGATTCCGATTTCTTCCAACGACTCTCTCGCCATTGCTTCTCGCATTGTTTCTTTTTCTTCGGCGTGACCGGAAGCCAATCCGTAATTGCCGTCTTCATATCCTGTTTGGAATCTTCTCGAAAGAAGTATTTTCCCTTCTTTTTCGAGAATCAGATAGACCGAAGGAATAATTTTGTACCTTTCCATGCTATTTTATATATTCACTGCCGCACTCTTTTCTCATGAATTTCCATTCTTCACACTCTTTTCCGTCACTAAATATACACATTCCGTATTCACTTCCGTCGGCATTCTTTCTTATCTCCACCTTGTATCCGTTTTTAACGCAGAAAGTTGAAGCGGGATTAGCCATTCCTACATTATTCGAAGTGGTCGGGGGATTACTCATTCCCATTCCTCCCGATTTCACTTGCGGAACAGCCGGCTCGGTTATTCCGGTTGTCGATTTGACTCCCGGCATAGCCGGAGTGGCGCCATTGATATTATTCTCTTTGTTGCCGGCGATTTCCTCTTTAATCATCTCTGTAATCTTCTTTTGCGTTTCATTGGAAACATCGAGTGTATTAATGCCCGAGATGACTTTGCCGTAATTAATAATGCCGCCGGAAAGAATACTCTGAGCATATTCTTTTACTTTAATCTGGTCCGCCTGAGGAACACCTATGGTTTTAAGAATATCCTCTGTCCCGGAAACGATTTTATTGGCCACGTTTTCCACCATTATTTCTTTGTATTCATTCTTTTCTTTCAATTGGTTCAAGCTCTGTTCCAATTTCTGCTTTTCTTCTGTGGTTGTATTTACATTATTAATCCCGTTGGTGATGACAGTATTCTGAACCTCAACCATTATCTTTTTCCCGGTTTCCGGAGCCGATTGTTCTATTTTTTTAAGAATTTCCGCTTTGTCGGAGGTCTGTCCGGTATTTTGTTCAACGACTGTCTCCATGATTTGTTTCACTTTTTCTTCGGAACCCAACTCAAAAGTGCCGGTGGTGAAATTATCAATAACTATCTGTTTCACCTGGCCCACCTTGCCTTCCACATCAATCTTATTCTCCGCTATTTTGTCCAATATCTGTTGGTGATTAACGTTGTTCTCGACTATATTTTCCAAAAGCTTCTCGCTGTTGGGATTATCTTTGGTCAGAACCTTCACATACTGATTCACTTCTTCAACTCCTTTTTGATAGTTATCGAGAGCATTGTTGGTTTGACTTGTGTCTCCGGTTTCGGAAACCTTTTCCGCTTCGGCCAATTTCTCATTGGCGAATTTCAATTTAAGTTCGGCTTTGTCAATCGGAGCGAAAGTCAAGAGCATTTGAACATTCCTTCCCAATTCTTTTAAAAAATAGAAAGGGCTGGTCGGGAGAACGGTCGGAGAAGCCACGTTCAAATCATCGGCCGTGGTGGTCGGTTCCGCGGCGAAAGCGGAAAAACCGATGAAGAGAGAAAGAACTGCGAGAAAAAAGATTGCTTTTTTCATATGTTTTTATTTATTATTCTTCAAACTTTTTAAAAACTCTTCGACTTTCATTTCTCCAAGGTCTATTTTTCCTCTCTGTCTCACACTGATAGTGCCATTTTCTTTTTCTCTGTCTCCGACAACCAGAAGATAGGGGACTTTTTCCATTTCTCCCTCTCGTATCTTTTTGCCGATAGTCTGATTATCGTCATCAATCCTAACTCGGAAGTCTTTTAACTTTTCGGCAACTTCTTTGGCGTATTCATGATGTCCTTCTCCGACCGGAAGAATCTTGATTTGAGCTGGAGCGAGCCAGAAGGGGAATGCTCCGGCATAGTGTTCGATTAAAAGACCGATGAATCTTTCAAAGGAACCGAATAAGGCGCGGTGCAACATGTACGGCTGTTCTTTTTCTCCTTTGTCATTGGTGAATTCCATCTGGAATCTTTCCGGAAGATTGAAATCAAACTGCAGTGTCGAACATTGCCACTCTCTTCCCAAAACATCTTTGATTTTGAAATCCAATTTGGGTCCGTAGAAAGCGGCTTCGCCTTCTTCTTCTTTGAAGTTGAGCCCTTTTTCTTTGGCCACGTTTCTCAAAACCGATTCGGAGAAATCCCAGCCCTCGTCATTGCCGGCATATTTTTCCTTGTTCTTTGGGTCTCTCAAGGAAAGATAGACATTAACCGATTCCTGCTTAAAGCCGAAAGCTTGATAGATATACAAGATGAAGTCAATAACTCTTTTCAATTCATCTTCCACCTGATCTTTTCGGCAGATAATATGAGCATCGTCCTGGGTAAAGCCTCGAACTCTGGTCAATCCGGAAAGCTCTCCTTTCTTTTCAAATCTGTATACTGTTCCTGTTTCGGCCCAGCGGAAGGGAAGTTCTTTATATGACCTCGGATTGCTGTTATATATCGAAACATGGAAAGGGCAGTTCATCGGTTTCAACAAGAACTGTTCCGATTCTTTGACTTCGTCTTTGTTTTTCAACTCTTCCAAAGATTGTCCCACTTCCAAAGGAGGATACATGCTTCCGGAATAGAAGCCCCAGTGACCGCTTCTCTCCCACAATCTTCTGTTTCCGATGTGCGGAGTTCTAACCAAATCGTATCCGTTTTCCAAATGCTTTTTAAACCAGAAGTCTTCGATTAATCTCCAAAGCATGGCTCCTTTGGGATGCCACATGATTAATCCGATTCCGACTTCTTCTTCAGAGTGGAACAAATCCATTTCTTTTCCCAGTTTGCGGTGGTCTCTCTTTTCCGCCTCTTCCATCATCTTCAAATATTCGTTCAGCTTTTCTTCGTTTTCAAAAGCCAAACCGTAGATTCTGGTCAACATTTGATTCTTTTCGCTGCCTTTCCAGTAGGCTCCGGCCAGCTTGTTTAATTTGAAAGCTTTTGCATCTATTTCTTTGCTTGTTTTCACGTGCGGTCCTTTGCACAAATCAACGAAATTACCGGAAGCGTAGACGGAGACTTTTTCGTCTTCGATTTCATTAATCAACTCCAGTTTGTACGGCTGGTCTTTGAACAACTCCTTGGCTTCTTTCTTGGTAATGTCTTTTTTCTCAAAAACAATTTCCTTTTTAAGAAGCTCCTTCATCTTTTTTTCTATCTTTCCCAAGTCATCCTCTTTCAATTCGACTTCCATATCGTAATAGAAGCCGTTGTCAATCGATGGCCCGATGCCGAATTTGGCGTCGGGATACATTTCCTTGACGGCCAAGGCGAGAAGGTGGGAAAGCGAGTGTCTTATTTCTTCTAAATTCATGTTAATTTATATTATGCTTCTAATATTTCTTCAACTTCATTGGCGATGATTTTGGGCATTCCGTCTTTCATGTCCGTCTTGCCCGTGATGGAAACTATTTTATTGGCTTCAAAGGCATAGGGGTTCTTTTCAATCATACTGGGGAAGACCACCACTTCAATCGTATCCGTCAAATCCTGGAGCTTGATGAACATCATCGGGTCTCCTTTCTTCGTCAGTATTTTCTTGATTGAAGAAATGATTCCTCCGACGGTGACGCTTTCTCCCTGAATGACATATTTCTCAAAGGGGCTTCTCGTTCCGGCTCCCGTACCGTTTAAGTCGGCAACGATTCTTCGAATTGACATCGTTTGCTGCTCCAGCATCCCTCTGTATTTTTCCAATGGATGGCCGGAAACATACAGGCCCAATAATTCTTTCTCCCACGTCAGCTTGTCGTATTCACTCATCGCTTCGCAAGCATCAAGGGTTATGCCGTTGAATTTAACCGACGTTCCCGTATCAAACAATCCTCTTTGTCCGCTGTCTTTCATTTTTTGATTATTCTTGGACCAGGCCAATAGCTTTTCCAAATTGGAAAGAATCTGGTTTCTTTCTCCCAGATTGTCAAAAACTCCGGCTCGGGTCAAGCTTTCAAGAAATTTCTTGTTCAAAACTTTGGAATCAACCCGAGAAACAAAGTCTTCAATGGTTTTGAAATGTCCGTTCTGTTTTCTTTCGTTGATGATTAATTCAACAATATTATATCCGACGTTCTTGATGGCTGAAAGTCCGAACCTGATTTGGTTCTTTTTGGGAACCACACTGAAGTTAGAAAAAGATTCATTAATGTCCGGAGGCAATACTTCGATTTTCATCTTCTTGCATTCTTCAATCAGAATGGCGATTCTGTCTAAATCAGAACCTTCGGAAGTGAGTAGTGCGGCCATGTATTCAACCGGATAGTTGGCTTTGAGGTAGGCTGTCTGGTAGGCGATAATGGCGTAACAGGCAGCGTGCGATTTGTTAAAGGAATAGCGAGCGAAGGGTTCAATCCAGTGCCATAATTCAATGGCAATCCTTTCATCAATCTTGTTCTTCTTCATTCCATTAACAAACTTGTCTTTCTGCTCCATTAAAAGCTTTTCAATCTTTTTGCCAATAGCTTTTCTCAAGATGTCGGCTTCGGCCAAAGTGAAACCGGCCAAATCTTGGGCGATACGCATGATTTGTTCCTGATAGACCGGGATGCCGTGAGTGTTTTCCAAAATCGGTTTCAACAACGGATGCATGTATTTTACATAATTGGCATCGTTCTTGCCTTTGATATATTCGGGAATGTGCTGCATCGGTCCGGGACGGTACAAGGCAACCATGGCGATAATGTCTTCGATTTCAGTCGGCTTCAATTGTTTCAAATACCTTCTCATTCCGTCGGACTCCAATTGAAAGACTCCTATACAATCGGCATTTTGCAAAAGTTTAAATGTTTTCGGGTCATCAAGAGGAATTCTGTCCATATCCACATTAATGCCGTGAACGGCATAGATTCTTTTCAATGTTTCTTCAATGATGGTCAGGTTTTTAAGCCCCAAAAAATCCATCTTTAAAAGCCCCATTGATTCAACCGAGTGCATTTCATATTGGGTGACGATTCCTTTTTCATCCTGAGTCGGGTGTTGAATGGGAACGGAATCATCAAGAGGGTTTCTTGAAATCACCACTCCGCAAGCATGAGTTGAAGCGTGCCTGGCACAGCCTTCTATCTTTAAAGCCAAATCAATCAATCTTTCGGCTTTCTCTTCCGACTCATACAAATCTTTGAATTCTTCTATCTTTTCCAAAGTGTCTTTTAAGCTGAATCCCATGGGAATCATTTTGGAAATTCTGTCGCAATATGAATATTCATAGCCTAAAGCTCTGCCCACGTCTCGAATTGAACCTCGGGCGGCCATGGTTCCGAAGGTGATGATTTGAGCAACCTTGTTTCTTCCGTATTTCTCGGCCACATAGTTGATGACTTCATCTCTTCTTTTATCGGTAAAGTCCAAGTCGATATCAGGCGGAGAGATTCTATCCGGATTCAAGAACCTTTGGAAGTACAAATCGTATTTTAAAGGGTCGACGTTGGTAATGTTGGATAGGAAAGCAACAATTGAACCTCCGGCCGAGCCTCTGCCCGGACCGACAACGATTCTGTTATTCTTGGCCCAATTAACGAAATCCTGAACAATCAAGAAATAGCCGGAGAATCCGGTTCTATTGATGACCGAGAGTTCGTATTCCATTCTCTCAATCACTTTTTTCAATTGTTCGTCTTTAATTTCTTCAATTTTGATTTCTTTTCCTTTTAAAACATTCTCGATGATGATTTTTAATTCTTCGGAATGAATATCGTATTTCTTTTCGATTCCAAGATAACAAAGTTCTCTCAAGTAGCTTTCGGGGGTCTTTCCATCGGGAACATCGAAAGAGGGAAGTTTGAATTCTCCCAATTTCAATTCCAGATTACATGCTTCAACTATTTTTTGAGTGTTTTCCAATGCCTCGGGAACATGCTTAAAATCTTCAGCCATTTCTTCGGTGCTTTTGATTGAGAAATCATCTCCGCGCATGCTCAATCTTTCTTTGTCGTTGATATCGGCTCCGGTATTGATTAACATTAAAATATCCTGAGCTTCGGCATCGTCTTTATTGATATAGTGGGAATCGTTGGTGGCAATCAAAGGAATTCCGGTTTTCTTGCTTAATTCGATTACCAGATTGTTGGCCTTTTCCTGTTCGGAAATGCCGGGATGGTGCTGTAATTCCAAATAGAAATTGCCTTTGCCGAACATTTTTTCATATCTCAAAGCCATCTCTTCAGCCTCTTCTTTTTTATTGGCCAATAAAAGATAGGGGATTCTTCCTTGGAGACAGGCCGAAGAAGCAATCAATCCTTCACTGTACTTTTCCAACAATTCCAAATCAACTCTTGGTTTATAATAGAAACCTCTCAAATGGGCTTCAGTTACAATCTTGACCAGATTCTTGTAGCCTGTTTCGTTCTTGCACAAAAGAATCAAATGGAATCGCTTCTGGTCCTGATTGGGAGTCTTGTCATCCATGGTTCGAATTGCTTCATACACTTCGCAACCGATAATAGGCTTGATTCCTTTGGCTTTGGCTTTTTGATAGAATTCAATCGCCCCGTACATGGTTCCGTGGTCGGTCAAAGCAGCCGAATCCATGTTCAGCTCTTTGACTTTGTCGATAATGTCGTCTATCTTCGACAATCCGTCCAAAAGGGAATAGTGCGAGTGCAAATGCAGGTGGGTAAACTTAGTCATTTGAATTTAAATTAGATAATCTTCTTTCCTCCCAACTTAACCGTCGTCGTGTCGATGCTTCCTTTCTTGCTTTCCGCTCCGGTCAAGACCAGATTGCTGCCGACTTCGGTTTCTTCCAAATCAATCTTTCCTTCGGTTTTCATCTTTCCCAAATTGAGATTGCCTTTGACGACCGCCGTCCCGAAGAAAGCGTCTCCTCGAACCATCAGGTCATCATACTTGGC
Organism: Minisyncoccota bacterium; assembly: GCA_041651685.1. Taxonomy (GTDB): domain Bacteria; phylum Patescibacteriota; class Minisyncoccia; order Minisyncoccales; family Minisyncoccaceae; genus UBA2211. The sequence continues at coordinate 33,573 of JBAZIU010000002.1, read as the reverse complement.
CGAAGCTATTTCGGCATTCTCCAGAATTATATCCCCGGCTATTTCCGCCTTGGTCAAAGAAAGGAAGCCGATGGTAATCAATCCTTTGGCATCAATATTGCCTCCGATCTTCGCTCCAACCAAATTGATGGCTCCGTTAATCTGAGCGTTTTCCAGAATCAAGTCTTCTTTGATATCGGCTTTGCCTAGATAAAGGGAGCCGTTGATTATCGCCCCCTTCATGTTCAAATCACCAAGAATGACAACTTCGCCCAAAAAGACCGGACCCATGATTTTGGCGTTCTCCAAATTCAAGCCGAACTTTATCTTCTCGATGATAACCGAGAAATCGGAAATGGTCTTGCCGCTGAAATCGGCTATCCGGTTTTCGGATTCCGCCAGCTTTATCTCATCCAAAAGGTCTTTTTGAGAGAGAATGCTTCCGTTGCCGTTTTTGTTTAAATTGTCCATATGTTAATATGTATTTAATATATGTTAATAATATATCAATTCGGGATATGATTCAAGAAGAAAAGAAGCTTTGGAAGAAAGGGTATAAATACGTGGTCGGGATTGATGAGGCGGGAAGGGGCCCTTTGGCCGGACCGGTTGCGGCCGGAGCCGTTTTAATCCTTGAAAAAGATTTTAAAGAAGCCAAAAAGATTAAGTCGGTCAAGGATTCGAAAAAGCTGAAAGAAGGTAAAAGAAAAGAAGTCTATCTCAATTTAGTCAAAAATAAAAAGGTTAAATGGGGGATAGGGATGGTTTCGGAAAAAACAATCGACAGAATCAATATCTTGGAAGCAACCAAGCTGGCTATGATTAAGGCGGTTAAAAATTTGGAAAAGAAGAATAAAATCAAGATTGATTTTCTTCTTTTGGACGGAAGAATGAAGCTTGATTTAAAAGTTAATCAAAAATCAATTGTGAAAGGGGATGATAAAGTCTTTTCTATTTCTGCAGCCAGCATTATCGCCAAAGTCAGAAGGGATGAATTAATGGAAAGGTACGATAAAAAATACCCTCAATACAATTTTAAGAAACACAAAGGGTATGGAACCAAAGAACATTTGGAGAAGATAAAGAAAAATGGGGCTTGCAAAATACACAGGAAAAGCTTTAATTTCTAGCTCTTGCTTAAATATCAATATGGGCGTAATCTTTAGATAGCTCTAAAAATCACGGAGCGTGCAACATGACAGAAAAGAATGACACTGAACCATTTTTCATTGCCTACAAAACTCCTTTCGGAAAGACTGGCTCAATCAAGGTAACCTTTGAGTTTTGCCTTGGAGAAGAACTACCGAATGAGATGAAAGGTACAGATGAACAAGTCATAGATTTTCTCTCAACTGTTTTCGGGCATTTGCCGCCATTAATCGCTTCTCACCTTGCCGCGTTTCTTCTTATCTGTCCCATTGATCCGGATGCGGCGACAGATTTGCTCGAAACCATAGAGCCATTCTTCCTCCCGCCGGAAGGGCTTGAAGCATTGTCCACACCTCTGATTCCGAAGGAAATAGGAGATGATTTTCTTGTAGCCTACAGCTAAAGAGAAAATCGTCTTTTTTTGTATCTAACTTCACCACCCATTAACGTCCCACCGCCCCTGCATGTGCTATACTTACTACAATATCATAATAAAGTTTTCTGTATTGAAAAAACATGCAATCTAATTTTTGGAAAAAACTAAAAAAACCTATCCTGGTTATAGCTCCGATGTCAGGAGTTACTGACGATGCATTTAGACTCATGTTTTTAAAATATGGCCGACCAGATGTTTTTTGGACAGAGTTTGTTTCTGTCGAAGGGTTATTTTCCAAAGGCCGGGAAAGCTGTCTTAAAATTTTAAAGTTTTCTCCGGGGGAACATCCGATAGTCGCCCAAATTTTTGGTTCAGATCCGGCATATTTTAAAAAAGCAGCAAAGGAAATTGAAAAACTTGGTTTCGATGGTATCGATATTAATATGGGATGCCCCGATAGAGCCATCGAACAGAAAGGGGCGGGTGCAGCATTGATAAAAGATGTTGATTTGGCAAAACAAATTATCAGAGCGACAAAGGAAGGAGCAAAGAAAATACCCGTTTCGGTAAAAACTCGTCTTGGATATGATGAAAACCAAATCACTGAATGGATTATACCCCTCTTAAAGGAAAACATTGCCGCTTTAACCATACATTTTCGCACTAGGAAAGAAATGTATCGTTCTTCTGCACAGTGGGATTTAGCGAAAGAAATTGTAAGATTAAGAGATTTGTATTCTCCAACAACGTTGATTATTGGAAATGGAGATGTAAAATCTCTTACACAAGCCTACGAACTGGCTAAAGAAAGTAAAATTGATGGAGTTATGATTGGAAGGGCTACCTTGGGAAATCCTTGGTTTTTTTCTGATAAATTACCCACTACTCAAGAAAGATTAAAAGCTATTGTTGAACACGTAAAACTTTTTAATGATCCCAAGCAATTCAATGTAATGAAAAAACATTTTCACGCATACGCAAAAGGGTTTAACGGCGCCAAAGAACTTAGAGATAAACTAATGGAAGTTAAAAATCCTCTTGAGGTTAAAAAATTAATGGAAGAATTTCTCTTACGCAAAATCAAATAAAGTTTTTTCGCTTATAAATTAATCTTAAAAAGGTTCTGAGTTTGCCCCACCGCCCCTGCCAATTTAGAAAGCCTTTATTTATAAGGCTTTTTATAATAGCCATAATAAAATATTAGAATTTTTTCAACATATTGACAAAAAAGTAAAATTATTGTAATGTCAGAAATTGTGAGCAAAAAAGCTCCGTGATTACTAATGATGTTTGACAACGACATTGAAGAAAAGCTTTGGTCAGAAATAGCCAAAGCCGTACGCGAAAAGGATTATGAACGAATTGTTTCCCTGGGTAAAAAGATGCCAGGATGGGGAAACATGGTACGCAATCATGACGTCATCGGTTTGATAAACCATGACGATCCGCGAGCCATAGAGTTTGCGGTATTGGCTTTCTGGAAAGATATTCCAGAACCTATTAAAGAAAGCTCGTCAAAGAGCTCCCAATTATCTGTCAGAACCGCTGCGACCATAAGTCGCATCACGGCTCTGTTGGCAGGTGAGGCACAAAAAGCAGCATCATAAAAAGACATCTGCTTTTTTATTTTTATTTGAATAAGTTCGCATACATATTGCATTCTCGTTGACGTTTTTTTGATTTTGGAAGTATAATAAAAAAATGACCGATGAAATCAAAATAAAATTGGAGAGTCTGGGCTATGATGATTTTTTTGAATCAAAAAGAAAATCATTGGAATCGGCCGGATATTCTATCGCCAGAGTCGTTGCCGAATACAAAGAACTATACAGGATAAAGGACGAGAATGGTGAACGCCCGGCCAAGATAACGGGGAAACAAATATTCAATGCTACAAAAAGAGAAGATTACCCCGCAGTTGGAGATTGGGTAGCCATAACTAAACCGGATGAAGAAATGGCTGTTATTCATGAGATTTTGCCCAGAAAAACCGTGCTCAGCAAGAAATACAGCAACAAGCAAGATATTCAAATCATCGCCACCAACATTGACACTGCTTTTATCGTTGAATCGGCGAACAAGGACTACAGCCTCAACCGATTTGAAAGATATCTGGTTTTGGCCAACGAGGGAAAAATCAAGCCGGTAATCATATTGAATAAAACAGACTTGATTTCGGAAGAAGAGCTGGATATTATGATAAAACAGATAAAAGAAAGATTTGACGGCGTTGACGTTATTTCAACCAGCGTCGCCACCGAGCAAGGATTGGATCAGTTGACCTGCTACATAGAGAAAGGCAAAACGTACTGTCTTATCGGCTCCTCCGGCGTGGGGAAATCATCTTTGATAAATAAACTGCTCGGCAAGGATGAAATAAAAACAAAAGAGATAAGCGGAGCAACCGACAGGGGAAAACACACAACTACGAACAGGGAAATGTATTTTTTGGAAAACGGCGGAATCGTGATTGACAATCCGGGAACAAGAGAGGTGGGAATAGCGGATGCAAGCAGCGGCATAGACAATGTCTTCGACGAAATCATCGCCCTTGCCGAAAACTGCAAATACGCCGACTGCACCCACACGCACGAATCAGGCTGTGCCGTTTTGAAAGCCGTCCAAACAAAAAAATTAGATAAAGACAAATATCTCAATTACGTTAGATTAAAAAAAGAGGCCGAGCATTACGAAATGACCGATATTGAAAAAAGAGGGAAGGACCGCAAGTTCGGACAATTTGTCAAAAAATCGCTGGAGCAGTTGAAGAAATTTGAACCTTAACTTGCAAAAAAAATTAAAGTCCTTGACATTGATAATATTTGATGATATTGTGTTTGTAATACAAAATATTACAATATATGAGAACCGTACTAAATATATCTCTACCTTCCAATATGAGTTCCGACATTAAAAATGCCGTTAAAAAACATAATTACGGGACAACCAGCGAGTTCTTTAGGCATCTGTTTAGAGAATGGAAAGAGGCCGAATTAATAAAAGAACTTAACGAAGGAAGAAAAGAAATAATGGAAGGGAAGGGCAAGAGCTTAAAATCGCTAAAAGATTTACGATAATGACTATTGTTTATACCTCTAAATTTGAAAGAGAGTATAAGCACTTACCCGAAGAGGTAAAAGATTTGGCCGAACAAAAACAAATCATTTTTCAAAACAATCCCTTTGACGCATCCCTTAACACTCATAAACTAAAGGGAAAAATGAAAGATTACTGGTCATGGTCTATAAATTATAAATATAGAATAATTTTTTATTTTAAAAATAAAAAAGAGGTCTGGTATCTTTCCGTTGGAGACCATGATATTTATTGCTGATTTTTGACAAATCTCTCCAAAAATGTATAATAGCTATATAGATTTAAAGATAAGAATATGGCAGTACCAAAACAAAGACACAATCAATCAAGAAAAAACAGAAGAAGGGGGAACATTTTCATCAAGGCCCCGGCTTTGGTTAAATGTCCCAAATGCGGCAAACCGGTTTTGCCCCACACCATCTGCGGATATTGCGGCTACTACAAGGGAACCGAGTTCGTGAATGTAATGGCCAAGCTGGAAAAGAAAGAACAGAAAAAGAGACAGAAGGAAATGGCCGAAACCAAAACCGAAGAAACCAAGGAAACCAAAAAGGAAACCAAGAAAGAAACTAAAAAGGAAACAAAGAAATAATATGGCCTCAAGGCACCTATCAAGATCCGTAGCAATGCAAAGCTTGTATGAATGGGACTTTCACGGAAAGGTTGAAGGTGATTTGGAAAAAATAACTCAGAAAAATATTGACGAGTTCGGACACGGGCTCGAAAGCTATGACTTCATCTGGCAATTGGTCAACGGAGTCAAGGAAAATATCGAAGTGATAGACAAAATAATCGAAAAGACCGCACCCGAGTGGCCGATTAACCAGATAAACATTTTAGACAGGAATGTTTTGAGGATCGGCATTTTTGAACTTCTATACGAGAACAAGGACGAGGTTCCCCCCAAGGTGGCCATTAATGAATCAATTGAACTGGCCAAGAACTTCGGCGGGGAAAACTCAAGAAAATTCATCAACGGGGTATTGGGAACCGTTTATCGTGAATTAGCCGGAGACGAAACCGAAGAAGCAAAAGAAAAAAACAATGAAGAAAAATAATTCCAAAGATTTTTCCGTTTTTGAAAAATCGATAAACATATCTTTCAAAAATAAAGACCTTTTGACTCAGGCCTTTTGCCATCGTTCCTATTTGAATGAAAATCCCGACTTCTACTTAAGCCACAATGAAAGATTGGAGTTTTTGGGCGATGCGGTTTTGGAATTAATAACCACCGAATATCTATTCAAAAACTATCCGGACAAGCCCGAAGGAGAAATGACCGGGTGGAGAGCATCGTTGGTCAATGCCAATATTCTTTCCGACACGGCCAAGGAATTGGGCCTTGAAGATTTTCTTTTATTATCTTCGGGAGAAGAAAAAGAAAAAGGGAAGGCCAGAAAATATATTTTGAGCGACACCTTTGAAGCATTTATCGGTTCGTTGTATTTAGACCAGGGGTATGATGTTACCAAAAAATTCATTGTAAAGAACCTTATCGAAAGAATGCTTCCCGAAATCATAGAAAAGAAGTTATTCAAAGACCCCAAGTCTCTATTCCAAGAAAGAGCCCAGGAGATTGTGGGAATTACACCGGTCTATCAGGTTTTGGAAGAAGTCGGACCGGATCACTTGAAACATTTCGTGGTCGGGGTAATGCTGGAAGAAGAAGTTATAGCTAAGGGAGAAGGTTCTTCCAAGCACGAAGCGGAATTGAAAGCGGCTGAGGAAGGATTAAAAGCAAAAGATTGGGAATAAAAAAAGAGGCGACATTCCTTTAAGGCAATATCCCTCCTGCTCGCAAGGCCATATAAACGGCTCCGGATGCGAATCCGATGCCGAATACTATTAATACAATTAGCCCTAATCCTTTTCTGCTTACGCAGTTACAAGTTCCATTGCACTTCATGTAAATCACCTGAATCAATACTATGTAAACATTGAGGATTGGTCAAGGGTTGAAAATAATTTAGAAATAGTGTAGTATATCTTTGTTAATAATAATTACCGAATATGTTAGTAATCAGACTATTTAGAACAGGAAAGAAAAAACAGCCTTCATACAAGGTTGTTGTTACCGACAGAAACAATCCTCCTCAGGGCGGAAAGTTCGTCGAACAGGTTGGATTCTACAATCCCTTGACCAGAGAGAAGACTTTGCACAATGAAAGAATCAATTACTGGATGGGCGTGGGCGCCCAGCCGTCAGACACGGTCTACAACATCTTGATTAACGAAGGCGTGATTAAAGGGGAAAAGAAAAAAATCGTTTTCAAGAAAAAGAAAAATCCTGAGCCCGAAGCAGCCGCACCGGCTCCCAAGGCGGAAGTCAAAGCAGAAGCCGTACCCGAAATAAAAACAGAAGAAGCTCCCAAAACAGAGTAGTGTTATTGACACTATTCTTGTTTTTTACGATAATATTGGAAAGGGTAGCAAGAATACAATAAAATAAGGAAAGGTCGAACTACCCGGAGGAAAGTATTTAGAATAAAGAACGAACTAGCCATGGCAGAAGCAAAAGACATCGAGTTCCTTGAATTCATCGTTAAGACGCTAGTAGATCATCCGAACGATGTGAAGGTGGACCGAAAAGTTGACGAAATGGGTGTTTTACTGACGGTAAAAGTCAACCCCGAAGACATGGGTCAATTAATCGGAAGACAGGGTTCAACCGCCAGAGCAATCAGAAATCTGGTCAGAATCATTGGTCTTAAGAACCACGCCAGAGTCAACTTGAAGATTGAAGAGCCCGAAGGAGGAAGAAAAATGCCTGCAGCACAGCAGGAAGCTCCCAAAGAACCTTCAGTAACAGAAGACTTTGAAGATTTCAAGATTTAATAACTCAAACAGCCCCTTAACGGGGCTTTTTGTTTGACAATATTTATCGTTGGAATATAATAAAAACATGAAAAAGAAAGAGATTACAATTGAAGATTTGGCTTTAATGGTTGGGAAAGGATTCCAATCGGTTGATAAGCGTTTTGATGGAATTGATAGACGCTTGGATAGAATGGATAAACGCTTTGACAGAATAGAAAAATTGATTCTCGCTGAACACAAAGAAAGAATAGAAAAGCTGGAAATGGAAGTTAAGGAATTGAAAGAGCTGATTGCATTTAATTAAATTATCAGCCCCGCAAGGGGCTTTTTGTTTCTTGACTAATATCCAAATATACAACAATATGAACTGGAGATAAGAAAAACATAACTTCCATTTCACATTATTAAAATGCAATTTGATATCATCACAATTTTCCCTAATTTGTTTGATTCATATTTGAATGAATCGTTTATCAAGAAAGCCCAGGACAAGGGCCTTCTTAAAATTAAGATTCATGATTTAAGAAAATGGACAGACAATGAAAGAAGAACCGTTGACGATCGTCCGTATGGCGGGGGATTGGGCATGGTTTTGAAAGTGGAACCGATTTTTAAAGCCGTTAAGGCGATTAAAAAAAAGAAAAAAACAAGAGTGATATTGTTTACCCCCCGGGGGAAAACCTTTAATCAGAAAAAGGCTTTTCAATTGAGTAAATACAATGATTTGATTTTCATCTGCGGAAGATATGAAGGGGTGGACGAAAGAGTGGCTAAATATATTGCCGATGAAGAAATATCAATCGGAGAATATGATTTGATGGGCGGGGAATTGCCGGCCATGATTGTGATTGAAACAATTTCCCGTTTGATTCCCGATGTTTTGGGAAAACCTTCATTCTTAAAAGAAAGAATGACTAAAACCGGCGGCTTTATCGAATATCCCGAATACACCAGACCGGAAGAGTTTGTTCCGGTCAAGGGAAAAAAATGGAAAGTTCCCAACGTGTTATTATCTGGTCATCAGAAGAAAATCGAGGAGTGGAAGAGGGAAAGAATGAAGGTTATTGAAAAATAATCATCTTTTTGCTATCATTGTTTCATTGGGCGATTACCAAAGTAGTCAAACGGGTCTGACTGTAAATCAGATGGCTTCGGCCTTCGGGGGTGCAAGTCCCTCATCGCCCACCAGTACGATGGGAGAATTGCCGATGTAGTTCAGTGGTAGAACATCCCCTTGGTAAGGGGAAGGTCGTGGGTCCGATTCTCACCATCGGCTCAGAAAAGATAAATAAATAATAATATGGCAACAAAAAAGAAAAAATTGTCGAAGATTGTCTGTCAGACTTGCAAAAAGGTTTCATACTTCACCAACAAGACAAAGCAGGTTGAAGAAAAATTGGAAATGAGCAAGTTCTGCAAAGGATGCAAGAAGCATACAACTTTCAAAGAAGTTAAGAGATAGAAGGGGATTGCTCCCTTTTATTTTAGGGGCGTAAGCTCAACGGTAAACTGCCTCTCTCCAAAAGAGGTCTTGAGGGTTCAAATCCTTCCGCCCCTGCAAATCCAGGAAGCCTTATTCTGTAAGGCTTTTTATAATAACCGAGATAAGACTTTGGAACCTTTTTCTTACTATTGACAAATATAATATAGTGTTGTATAATATAATCATAATGATCTACGTACGGTTTGGAGTAGGAAAAGAGGGAGCCGTTGTTCTCCCTGAAGTGTATGAGACGTATGAACAGGCGGCGGCCGATGCAAAGCCTGGTGAGTATATAGACCACGTACACCGTACTGTGGCCGCACCAGGCAAATCGCTCTTCGGAATTGTTTGCTGGTTTGCAGACGAGGAAGAGCCACGGGTATGCATCGGCACCTACCCAACAAGGCCGGAGGTTGAACAATACGAGAAGGAATACATCCTTCCCAGTATCAATGACCACGGTGGACAGACATGGATCGTACAGATCCAAAATGTCGAACCCACGGCTAACGGAGAAGATTAAAACTCCGTAAAGGTTTGGAAGTTTACCTATTAAACTTCCTCTTTTTTTATACATAATTTAACCTTAAAAAGGTTCCGATAACGTCCCAGCGCCCCTGCAAATCAAGACGCCTTCATGGCGCCTTTTTGTTTTAAAGAGTATGATGTAGTAAAGATAATAATTTAAAAAATATGAACAAAAAAATATTAGTGTTTGTAATCATTATTGTTCTAGTTTTTGTTGGAATGCTAATGTATTTCAATAATCTCAAAGAAAAACAGAATCAACCCATATCTCAAGTAATATATATTTGTAATAACGATAAGACGATAAATGCAACCTATTACAAAGGAGAAGCTAAAACTGTAAAACCAGGGGAACAGCCAATTCCAACTGGCAGTGTAAATATAGTTTTAAGCGATGGCCGTATTTTAAATTTAAAACAAACCATTTCGGCAGACGGAACACGCTATGCTAATAGCGATGAATCTTTTGTTTTCTGGGGTAAAGGAAATGGCGCCCTTGTATTAGAAAACAATGTTGAAAAAAGTTATATTGGATGCATCATTGAAGCTAAGGATCTAGGAGGGTTGCCAAATATCTACCATGATGGCACGGTCGTCTTTTCAATCCGCTACCCAAACAACTATTCAGTCAATTCTAATTACCAATACCAAGCTCTTGGTCCAAATAAGGAAATAAACGGAGTTAAGTTTACAATTCCTTCAGATATAAAAAACGGTACCAATTTATCAAATGATAGTGGAATCTCTATAGAGTCTATTCCTAATATTCAAAACTGTAATGCTGGTCTTTTCCTTTCTGATAGCTCAAATATTAAAACAGTGACTGAAAACAATACAGAATATTCTTTTGCCTCATCTACTGATGCGGCTGCTGGCAATAGATACGAAGAAAGTGTTTGGACACTTTCAAACAATAATTCATGTATTGCTATCCGCTATTTCATCCATTATGGAGCTATTGAAAACTACCCTCAAGACACAATTAAAGAATTTGATAAAACAGCTTTAATTAATCAATTTGATAAGATACGTCAAACATTAATTGTCCAGTAATCAAAATATATTACGCAGATAAAAACAGAGACTGAATCTCTGTTTTTTATTTAATTATAAACAAAAAATGGCTACCGCCATTGCTATTAATTAATATTTAAAAATTAGATTGCCGACCATTTTGGGTCGGCAAAAGTTTCTTGTTCTTCCTCAATATCATATATATGACGATTGAGGCGAGAATCGAAGTGGTCATCAGCATTGAAAGCACTGAAAACATTGCTGCGATACACAATACAATGATCACTTTGCCTGTACTGGCCAGAAGGAGATATACTGAACATAATGATATCAGCCATGCTACCACGGCTACTACGTAAGAAGTCTTTGCTGGTCCGCACCAAGACTTCCCATTGTTCTCTTTTCCATTGGGTATATCCTGTAATACTCTGCAGGATAAAATTTCCGTCAATGTTGCGATGAACATGACCAGAAGAAACATCCCAATGAAAAGTGGCTTGTACAATTCAATGATTTCTCCTAACATTGCCTTCACCTCGGCAATTGGCGCTTTAAAAAAGAGCGCACTGTCATTATCTAACCATTAGTTAAGTAATATGTCAAGGAACCAAAAACCGAGGAGTAATTCCTCGGTCTTTTGTTTGAAATTAGAAGCTTCCGCTTGGATTGTTAATACTTGAATCACTCGACATCAAATTATTGTCAGCATCTTCGACTGTTCCTCCAATTTGAGAAGCATCGCTAAGATCACTGGAAGTAATATGGACATCACTGCCATCAGTTAGAGTAATGGTCAAGACTTTGCCATTAGAACTTAAAGCAATCTTAGATGTAAAGGCTCCTGAAGAGGCAACTGAACCTAAATCAAATGATGTTATTTCTTCAACCGTTACTTCTCCAGAAGAAGAAACACTGACTCCACCAACTTCTGAGTATGCTGCAATTGATGTAACATAGTCATCTTCATCAAGATCTTCATTAACTGATTCTGGATCAATAGCTTCATTGAAAGTAATAATAATCTTATCTCCTGTATCCATATATCCAGAGTCTCCACTATTAGAAAGAACAATTGAAGAAATATAGGGGGCACCAGAACTGCTAGTTCCTCCAAAGGTTCCAGTCGGGTCATCTATGCTAGAATCGCTTTCCATTTCATTGTTGTCTGAATCTTCAATAGTTCCTCCAACTTGAGTAGCAACAGTGAAGTCTTCATCCTCAACCTTAATATCAGTTCCGCTAGTTATAGTAATAGTCAAAACTTTACCATTAGAGCTTAAAGCAATCTTAGAGGTAAAGTTTCCTGAATCTTCTACCGAACCCATATCAAAAGTGGCAATTCCTTTTATTGTAACCTTTCCAGAAGAAGAAACAGTGATTCCTCCAACATCAGAATATCCAACTCCAGTAACAGTTGTTCCTTCCTCAAGGTCATCATTAACTGATTCTGGATCAATGGCCTCGCTAAAAGTAATTGTTATTTTATCGCTCACATCAATATACCCTTCATCTCCTCCGTCATATACGGAAATTGAAGATATATAAGGAGATTCATCATCGCTAGTTCCACCAAAGGTTCCTGTGGGGTAGCTGATATTGGAACTTTTTTCCATTGAATTGCCAGCAATATCTTTTATCGTACCGCTAATCTGGGTAGCTTTTCCAAAATCTTCATCTTCGATTTTAACATCACTTCCATCGGTTAAAGTAATAGTTAAAACTTTTCCATTAGAACTTAAAGCAAGTTTAGAGGTAAAGGTTCCAGCGTCTTCAACTGCACCCATATTAAATGTAGCTATTTCTTCAATAGTCACTAATCCTGATAAAGAAATTCTAATTCCTCCTGTTTCTGAATAAGAAACACTGGAAACGGAACTTCCGGCACTAAGACTGCTGTTTATCGATTTAGGATTAATAGCTTCACTAAAGTTGATTGTAATAACATCTCCTTGATCAATATATCCACTATCTCCGCCGTCTTCAACTTTAATTGAAGATATATATGGAGCGATAGAATCGCTGCTAGTGGTTGTTGTAGTAGTAGACGTTGTTGTTCCTAATAAAACATCTAAGCGTTGCTGTAATTGGGCAATTAAAGCCCTTAATGTAGCTATCTGACTAGTAACATCGCCAGTCGTAGTTGTGGTAGTAGATGTTGTGCCAGCTAAAGTAGAGAGCAAGGCTCTAGTTTTAGTGCCAAAACCATTTTCTGTAATTCCATTAGCTGATTGGAATTTCTTTAAAGCAGCTTGAGTGGCATTACCAAAATAGTTAGTTTCGTTTCCTTTTGAGCCGACTCCTGATGGAGCAACAGCATAGCCATTATCGTTTAAAAACTGCTGCAAGCTTTTAACATCAGTTCCTATTGAACCGAAAACTAAATCACGAGTAATTTGTGGGACATTAACAGCTGCATTTGCATTAATTGCAAAAACAAATCCCAAAATAATTACTGAAAAAATAATACACGATATTTTTTTAATATTCATATTAGTTATTTATTATTATATATATCTATTATATTATTCTTTAATGATTATTACAATACGAATTTAATTTTATTTCCAATATTTACAATAATTGTCAATTATGATAAAAGGTGCATGGAGATGAGCCATGTTTAAGAACTTTAAAAATCCGTTTGCATCGATGTCGAACACCTTCTTTGAGGTAACCAAAGACAATAGCATTGTATCGTTAATTCTTATCGCTTTAATCGTGTTGACCGCTTTTGCAGACAACCTAACAACTCAAGTGATTATAAGTTTAGGAGGCTTTGAATATAATCCTATAATTTCATATATTTTTAACGGACCGCCCAATCTAATTGGGTTAACAATATTAAGAATTTCTTCAATATTGTTCGCAATTATAATTGTGAAGCTTGTAAAGTGTTGGCTGAAAAATAAAGGTCCTGATGGGAAAAAATGGATTAGTCATTGCACCAATTTAACCTTGTGGGTCGCAACCATTTTTTGGACAATCGTTTTAATAAACAATTCTATCTTCTTTTTGAAATAAGACCTATATATAAAATATGGATCTTTTTTTATGCACAAACGTGTTGACCAATTAACCTAATGATGTTAAGCTATGGATAAGGTAGTGTCTATAATATTTAGTCGAGATCATTAAAGAAACTAAGCTTTAGGGTAAAACCTTAAAATATAATAAAGTAAAAATCACGATCATGGAAGGAACAATCAAAAACCTTACAGACAAAGGATTCGGATTCATCACAGTTGATGGAGAAGAGAAAGACTTATTCTTTCACAGCAACGAACTTAAGGGCGTAAGCTACGACGAGTTGAAAGTTGGTGACAGAGTATCTTTTGAAAAGGGAGAATCTCCCAAAGGACCCAACGCTGTAAACGTTAGCCGCATCTAATTGATGTATAAAGAAGCCAAGCTCATCCGAGCTTGGTTTTTTTATTTTAAAGCGTATAATTAAAACATGGAAACCAAAATCAAAATATCGATAAGGCCACCCAAAATGTCCGACCTTGATTCTTGTCTAAAAATGATCAACTCTTTGGTTGAAGAAAGAGCGATGTTGACTATACAGAAAAAGGTCAATCGAAAAGAAGAAAAAGAATATCTTGAAAAGATAATAAAAAACGATAAATCAATCCATTTATTCCTTATAATCAATGGCGAAGTGATGGGTAATGCCAGAGTATCGATGAAAGATAAAACAATGAGCCATATTGGAGAATTGGGAATCTCGCTAAGGAAAGAAGCGAGAGGATTGGGCCTTGGAAAAAAACTATTCAAAGAGGTGATAGAAAAAGCCATTAAAAAATTCAAACCGAGGATAATAACCCTTGATGTATATGCTAAAAATAAAGTGGCTCTAAGCTTGTACAAAAAAATGGGCTTCCAAAAAATAGGACTAATCAAAGAGGGAACTCAATATTTCGGTAAATACGAAGATGTTATAATGATGGCTAAATATTTTTAACATTTCAAAAAATTGAAATTGATAAAGTGTCGTCTCTAAAAACAACGAAACACTCATAAGAGTGTTTTTAATGTCGCCAATCTTTGGGCGACGGCATATTACTATAAACGCCATAAGGATCAGATGCTTGACGTCTTTGTTCTGATTTCTTTCCATTGGTCGGAGTCATGTTGACCGGAGCCCCATTTTTGAGAGAGTTCAATATACTATTCCTCGCTTGAGAAGAACCGCTCAATCCTTTAATCAGTGCCATAAAATAACCTTTAACAGAATAACACAAAAATTAAATAAATCAAGGTTTTTCAATTTGATTATTATTTGATATAATTCAAACATAATAATAAATCAAAAATATGACAAAAACAACAAAAATAGTGAGGACAATCTATCTATACACGGTTGCCTTAATCAGTTTGATATTCTTGGCCATAGGAATAGGTAACTTGGTCAACACGACTCTTAAGGCATATGTCTTTCCGGAAGCGGAGAGGAAGGATTACGGCCAATGCAACAGCTATCCCTATTTTGTTTCAACACTTGATGCGGAAAGCATAAAGAAAGTACCCGACATAACCGAAGATCAGAAGACTCAAATAGACAATATGCTCAAAGACTATGAAAACTGGAAAAAAGAAAACACCGGCGATGTCTGCATAAGGGCGGAGAGGCAGAAAAAGATGGTCGATGCGACGACGATGTTCTTAATCGCCCTTCCTCTCTATCTGATTCACTGGAGATTGGCCAGAAAAGAAAAACAGGAAGTCGAAAGCTAATATATGAAAAGAGGCGGTTGCCTCTTTTTTGTTTGTGTGATAACTTATTCTTAAGTTGCTTTTGCAACTTGGTGATTACATGGATTTGTTATATCAAATGGAAAGAGACCGTGGAGAAAAAAGAGCCAATGAATTGCTTCAAGAGAAAAAAATTTACGGAGCAATAATCATTTGTCTAAATTATCCGGTCCCCAAAAAAACTCTGACCAGCACGTTGAAAGCATGTTCCGAAGCGGGGAAGATAGAAATCTTCGGACACAAGGAGGGCTATAGAATAAATATAGAAATACTCTCCAGGAATACGATGGAAAACCTGCTTGGGATAGTCCTTGCATATAAGGGCACTGGCAAAACATATAAAGCAATCATTCAAAAAAAGAAACCAAAAACAATATAGTGATTGCTTTTTTTTATTTATATTATATAATATCATCATATGAAAAAAGCCGTAATGATCATCGCCTCCAATAATTTCCGGGATGAAGAATATTTCATCACCAAAGAAGTTTTGGAAAAAGGAGGGGTATATGTCAAAACCGCTTCGGACAAATGCAAAGCGGTAGGGAAGTTCGGCGGAGAAGCCGAGGCCGATCTTTTGGTTAACGACCTCAAAATAGACGAATTTGATGCCGTTATCTTCCCGGGAGGACAGGGAGCGGTGGAATTATTGGATAATGAACTGACTTATTCCATAATCCAGAAGGCTCTATTCAGTGGCAAGCTTTTGGCCGCTATTTGTATCGCCCCGACCATCTTGGCCAAAGCCGGCGTCTTGAGAGGAAAAAGAGCGACTGTCTGGTCAACCCCATTGGATAAATCGGCTATCAATGTTTTAAGGGAAAACGACGCTAAATATGAAAGAAAAGAGATTGTCATTGACGGAAACATCATTACCGGGGAAAATGCCGAGTTTAGTCAAGAATTCGGGGAAGCCATCCTTGAAGAGTTGACAAAATACGGAAAATAGATATAATTGATACATAATTAAATAATCCACAGACAGCAGGCATAGATAAGCCCTGCCGAGGATAGACATCTTTTTTGTCTGTGGAACCACAGATTTTTTAATACATATGCCTTTAACAAGAGACCAAAAACAGAATATAATCACTGACCTCGAGTCAAAGATTGAAAAGCAGAAAAGTATTGTTTTCATGGATTTCACCGGAGTCAAAGTCAAAGAACTGGCCAAATTGAGAGAAAACCTTAAGGAAAACGGAAGCGAGATGAAGGTGGCCAAGAAAAGCTTGATGGAAATAGCTCTGAAGAATAAGAAGATAGAGCTTGATTCAAAGAAATTGGATGGAGAAGTGGCAATGGTATTCGGTTACGAAGACGAAATTGCTCCCAGTAAAGCGGTCTACCAGTTCTCAAAAGAGAACCAGAAGGCCAAAATCCTCGGAGGATTCCTGGAGAACAAATTCTATGAAATGGCCGACGTAATCAAGTTAGCCGAATTACCGAGCAAAGAACAACTATTGGGTATGCTGTTGGGGACACTATCCGCTCCCGCAACAAACTTGGTAGGAGTCTTGAGCGGAAATATGAGAAAGTTGGTATTCGCTCTTTCTCAAATTAAAGAAAAGAAAGCATAATAATAAATAATAAAATAAAAAACAATATGGCAGAAGAAATGGAAACAATCGAAGTTCCTGAAAAGTTCAAAAAGCTTGTCGAGGAAATCGAAAAAATGTCAGTCTTGGACTTAGCCGAATTGGTTAAGGTCCTGGAAAAGAAGTTCGGCGTATCAGCCGCTCCCCAGATGGTAGCAGCAGCAGCCGCTCCCGCAGCCGGAGCCGAAGCAGCCGAAGAGAAGTCATCTTTCAACGTTGTTCTAACATCAGCCGGTGACAAGAAGATTGAGGTCATCAAGGTGGTTAGAGACTTGACTCAGAAGGGTCTTAAGGAAGCCAAGGACTTGGTAGACGCAATCGCCACAGCTCCTCAAACAATCAAGGAGGATGCCAAGAAGGAAGAGGCCGAGGAAATGAAGAAGAAGTTTACCGAAGCCGGTGCAACTGTAGAATTGAAATAAAACAAATCAGCTCCCCGAAAGGGGAGTTTTTTGTTCCTTAAAAACAAAACGCACACAGATGATACTATGTGGCGTGTTTTTGATAAGAAGGTGATTAGAGGCTTTTGGGAAATTCCTAGCCTATACAGGTCTGTTGGATCACTCCCATAGGTAGCCTCTTCCGAAATTACTTTTTAAGTAATTGCTGAATGGATGTGTGCGCCGTAGCATACATGCTCGGCGAACGTGAGTTGGACGCTTCCCGCGCCCTCAACTAAAGAATAATCATAACAATTGTTTCTCCTGCCGGGGCGGGTGAGATGTTCAGGCGATGGTCTCGATAACGGGGCAAGTGGCGCGAGTCTCGATTCTCTTGGCGCCGCCGCCGAAGTTGGGACAGTTCATTTTGTGGTTTTCGCAGTTATTCTCTTGCACAATCATAGGCATCCCTCCCGGGACACTTGTGCTTCGTCAAAATTCTGCAATACTTTACACGGCCATATCATCGAAGGATCATTGCTTCTGCTCTCTTCTAATGGCCTATTTAAACGATACAGAATATCGCTAAAATAGACCATTAGAAACCTTCTTCTAATATGTAAAGAACTTATGCCAATATCATACAGCATTGTTTATTTTTGTCAAGTTTTTAAATCCTAAAATAAAACGCACTTACACAAAAGGTAAGGGCGAAATAAAAGTGGGTTGGTTGGGGCTCGTAAGCCCTTCAGCCAGAATGAATGATGAAACAGGATAGGTCGTAGTCGTTACAATAGTTTGTGCCCAATAGGGCACGAAGTCCGGTTCAGAAGCAGTCAATGCACATGCTTATCCCTCCTGCAAGCCATCATCTTGATGACCTACTTTAACAATACATAATATGGTTAAAGTAAGCCACCAATAATTTTAAAAGAACAATTAATATGATATATTCTATCGTACTTTCTGTCAAACAAAAAACCACTCTTTCGAGTGGCTCTTGATTTTAATTACTGGCAAAGACTGGCCGGTAGATTTCCTGTGGCTCTGCAGATTACTTTCTGTAAAGCTTCTTTTTCGGCTACTTCTCCGATTCCCTCACCGGAACCACTTCTGTAGTATTTGCAACCGATAACCAACATGGGAACTCCGCCTGAACTGTATTTATTGAATATGTCTATGTCTGTCTGAGAATCGATGTTCTCGTGGTAGGAAACCGCGTCACCGAATTGCTCAACTACTGACTGCAAAATCGGTTTCTCCCATGTGCAATGAGGACAACCCGACGAACCGAAGAAATAGACTATCGGCTTGTCGCTCTCTTTGCAAACATCGACTCCGGTTATTTCTTTAAAGCTTCCTTCAACATCAGTAGCTTCTTTCTGTAACATTTCCGGCTCTCCGGTTGTGTCCGGAATTTGGCTGATATTGAATGGCTCCTGGGCGTATAAATACTTTCCGTCAACGCTCACGAATGAAGCGAACTTCTGTCCATTAACATCAACGGTAATTTTCTGGAAGGGGGCTGTTCTTTCCGACTCAATCTTATCCAGCTTGGCCGTGAAGCCAGGCTCTAGCAAATACTTATTAACGTAGTCTACTGCCGCATTAACCGGTTTTTCGGACGGAGCGAATGTTGATTGTGAAAGCATGACCGCCATGACAACCGATAAAACAGCCAAGACCAAAGTGGCAATTCTCCACCTGTTCATATCCGTGTGTTTTCTTGCATGGTGCTCATGATGAGTCTCGTGACTCTCAGTATTTTTTTCCATGATGTTTTTTATTTATTGTTATATATTGAATAATAGCAACTTAAAAAGAAAAAGGCAAATAACAAGCCCCGCTCCTGCGGGGCTGTTGATTTATCTTATTCTTCATCTTGCGTGACGTCATCGTCATCGATGTCGTCATCGTCGATATCGTCATCATCGTCGTCATCGTCGATATCGTCATCATCGTCGTCATCGGCAGTAAATTCATCTTCATCCTCTCCGAATTCTCCGCTCACTTCTTCGACTTCATCTTCGACCTCGCAAGATTCTTCTTCGTTTTCTTCTTTAAGTAACAATTTAGTTTCTTCAAAAATCATACCTGTTTATTAAAGGTTAATTGTGAACACTTTTTGGTTCTTTTTTTATTATAAAGTGCCGACCTTTTTAAATGATGCTATCATTATAATTGTAGATTAATTATTGTCAAGTTCTTTTCTTGTGGACATTTTAATTAAAACCGTTATAATTATATTAACCATTCAAATTTTTGTCAAAGGACATGAATATTTTTATCAAATACCTATACTGGCAACTAATACTCACACCTAAAAAGGTTTTGACCATTACCAAAAATTACCTCGTTTTCGGCTCCGAATTCTTTTCGATAAAAGAGACTTTAAGGTCACTCTTTTCTCCCTGGAGAAGATATATCTGGGATTACGGGAGGGGATTCGATCCGGGCAAATGGATAGAGGTTGCTTTTTCCAATATCATTACCAGGGCAATCGGTTTTGTGATGCGCCTCTTCCTGATTGTTTTCTTTATTGTCTACGAAGTTATTATCCTGATTGTCGGAACAGCTGCGACAGTTCTTTCCATCGTTTATCCGTTCCTGGCCGTTTACTTCTTAATATACAGCTTTAAATACCTATGATTAATCTGGAAAAATCGGAAATATATGGAGTGGTTGAAGTTGAAGCTCTTTTCTGGTGCTTTAAGGTCTTGGAGAAGATCTCTTTCTTTTTGTCTCTCGGTTTCATTATCTTCCTCGGCTACAGCTTTTACAAAAATAATGATTTGAAACAAATTGAGGGAGCGATAATTCTCTTCATCTCTTTATGGGTTTTAATGAAGAATTTTAATTTATTTTTTGAAGAAGCGTTGAAAAGTCCCAAAAGAGGAATGACTCTGGAAAAAGCCCTATCGGACAAAAAATACAATCTGGCTTCTTATCTCAGCTTGAAATCGGCCAAGTATCTGGGCGAAGCGTTCAAAGACGGAAAGAAAGTCGGCTCGAGATATCCCAGTCCCTCGACCATGCTCTATCATTTCCTCGATGAAAAGAATCCGAGGATAATTTTCATTTTCTCCCGCCTCTTTATCGACTTCAAGGGATTGAAAGAACAATTGAAGAGCAATCCCCAGACGGAACAGACAATTAAGGAAAACTTTGAAGCGATAATCGAAGAAGCGGGGAAGATGGCTTTGAAAAGAAGCGGGGAAGAGATAAAGGAAGGGGATATTATCGCCGCCTTGGCCAAAGTTGAACCCAATTTAATGGAAATAATCACCAATTCTGATTTAGATGCTGAAGATTTTGAAAAAGTCAACGAATGGCAGGAAAGAGTGTATAAGAAAATACAGCAGAGCAAATGCTGGTGGAGCTATGAAAATCTTTTGAAGGCCGGCTCAATCGGAAGGGATTGGACGGCCGGATACACTCCGACGCTGGATAGCTATTCAATCGACTGGACCGATGAAGTCAAAAGGAGGGGATTTGAAGACATTGTCGGACACCAGGACTTGGTTTTGATAGTGGAAAGAATCCTTTCCAAAAAAGATGCCGGCAACGTTTTGATTATCGGAGAACCGGGAGCGGGCAGAAAAAACATCATTCACGGATTAATCAAGAAGACTTTGTTGAATCAATCTGTTTCCAGCTTAAACAACAACCGCTTCATTGAACTGGATATTGTCACCTTATCATCAAACATCTCTTCCTTTGAACAAATGGAAAGGGTTTTGGACCAATGCTTTAGGGAAGTCGCCTATGCCGGCAACGTTGTTTTGATTATCAACGACTTGCAGGACTTCTTGGGCGGAGAACAGAAAGCCGGAGTGGTTGATATTTCCGGAATCATCGGACCGTATTTAAATTTATCGACATTCAAAACAATCTGCCTGACTTCTTTAAAAGGATTGCATCATCACATTGAGAATAAACCTTCTTTGCTGGCTCAGTTTGAAAAAGTGGAAGTTGAAGAAATGAACAAAGACGAAACTTTGCAGATTTTGGAAAACAAAGTTTTCGGACTGGAAAACCAATACGAAAAATTCATTCCTTTCACTTCTTTAAAAGAAATAGTCAAGGTTTGTGAAAAGTATGTTCATAATTTTCCTTTCCCGCAAAAGGCGCAAAACCTTCTTGAAGAGACTGTTATCTATAGCGGAAGATACATAGACAGCCCGGCCGTTCTGCCCGAACATGTCGACAAGATACTTTCGGAAAAGATCCAGATACCGGTGGGAAAGATTAGAAGCCAGGAAAAAGAAACTCTTCTGAATCTGGAAAACATTTTGCACAAAAGAGTCATCGGGCAATACGAAGCCATCAAAGAAATATCATCGGCTTTGAGAAGAGCGAGAACCGGAGTCCAAACCAGAAAAGGACCGATGGGAAGCTTCTTGTTCTTGGGACCGACCGGTGTGGGAAAAACCGAAACCGCCAAGGCATTATCCGAAACATACTTCGGTTCGGAAGACAAAATGATTCGAATCGATATGTCTGAATTCCAGAGAATCGATGACATTCCGAGATTATTGGGTTCGGAAAACGAAGAAGGAATACTGACCACGGCGGTCAGGGAAAGCCCTTTCGCCTTGGTCTTGTTGGATGAAATTGAAAAGGCCCATCCCGACGTCTTAAACATCTTCTTGCAGGTTTTGGACGAGGGGTATGTAAATGACAATCTGGGAAGGAAAGTGAGCTTCATGAATACAATCGTCATCGCTACCAGTAATGCCGGCTACCAGACCATTTTAAAGGCGATAGCGGCGGATAAGGAAATGCCGGAGATAAAGAAAGAACTGTTAAATGCCATTTTTGAGAAAGGAACGTTCAGGCCGGAATTCATCAATAGATTTGACGGAGTGATTGTTTTCAAATCTTTGACCAAAGAAGACTTGATGAGTATTGCACAGATAAACTTGGAAAAGCTGAATAAGAATCTTTCTCAGAAGAAAATGTCTTTGGTTATCACCGAGGAATTAAAAAACAAAATAGTGGAATTAAGCTACGACCCGGTCTTCGGAGCGAGAGAAATGAAAAGAGTCATCCAAGACAAAGTTGAAAATGCTGTTGCCAAAGCATTATTGAATGATGCGATTCCTCGGGGAGGAAAGATTCAAATAGATCCGAATAGTTTTACGATAAACATTGCCTAACATTGACTACAATCTCCACCTTGAGTAACGGTGGAGATTTTAATTAGACATCTTTTTATTATTAATATATAATTACATTACAATTTAATAGTTAGTGTGGCCTAAACTTTCAAGAAATTGGAGGCATGGTCAGAAATCGCATCAAACACAAAAAACCCATCATGGGCTCGTTTGATGCGTCGTATCGGGAAACCGGTATGGGCGGTCTAACAACCGCTGCTCGTGGTGGGCTTTTTGTATAAAGCCTGCCCAATAAGAAGCAGGTTTTAATATATATAAAAAACATGAAACAAAAATAGGAAAAGTAAAAGATAACTAATGCAAATAAAAAATATGAAAATACAAAAAAGGCATTGGTTCATTATTTTCTCTGTTCTCGTATTATTTGTGAGCATCGAAGCATATCAATACGTAAAAACACTCAAAGAAGAGTTTGTTTCTGCGGTCGTGGTCGGAACTCCTAATCCCGGACATCGTTTATCGGATTTAGAATGCAGTGCCGATTCATTATGCATCGATACAATAAATAAAAAAGTGGGAATAGGAACGAATGAACCAACAGATAAGCTGAATGTTGTAGGGACAATTCGTGCCACCGATAAAATATGTGTTGGCAGCGGAGCTACTGAAAAATGCTTAACCTCGGTAACATATCAAAGCACTTGTGTAGCAGCAACAAATAGTCAGGTAACCTGTACGGAAACAACAGACGATTCATATATTATTAATACTTTTACTTTGTCTGGAACAACGACGGGAACAACATCATGGACTGTTCCTGCTGGAGTTACATCTGTTGAATATCTTGTGGTTGGAGGAGGAGGGAGTGGTGGACAATCTTACGGGGGAGGGGGCGGTGCTGGAGGATATCTTGCGGGAACGGAACTTCCCGTATCTGGAATAAAAACAATTGTTGTTGGTGCTGGTGGTGCGTCTCAGGCATCTGCTCATGCCCGTGGCAATAATGGAGGACAGTCTTCTCTTACAAACGACGGAGCAATTCTTGTAGCTATGGGAGGCGGTGGTGGCGCTGGTTATGCAGCCGCGGGAGCGAACGGTGGGTCTGGCGGTGGAGCGTCTAATCTCAACTCACCTGGTCTTGCTTCCGGAAGCCCTATCGGCCAAGGTAGAAACGGTGGACCCATAAATGAAGCTGCTGGGTCTGGCGGTGGTGGCGCAGGTGGCGCAGGATTAATGGGGACGAATAGTAAGGCTGGGGATGGTGGAGTAGGTATTCCTAATTCAATAACCGGCGTTACTTTATATTATTCTGGTGGCGGTGGTGGCGGTGCATATGGTGCGGGAAGTCCTTTGCCTGGAAACGGTGGGTCTGGTGTGGGTGGAGTAGGTGCATCGCGTGTCGCAGGAACCGCGGCTGGTGCAGGAATGAATGGGCGTGGTGGTGGCGGCGGCGGTAGCGGTTGGGAAACTGGGGTTGCTGCTCCGTCCGGTGCGGGTGGTAGCGGTATCGTCATTGTTCGATATCTTCATCCATAAATCTTACCATTAATCAAAAGAATGCCGGTGGGAAATCGGCGTTTTTTGTTTCCCCTGTGGATAACTCTCAAAACCCTTTTAAACAAAGGGTTTTTTGATATGTTGACGAGTGGTTGACAAGTTAAATGCGGTGGTGTAAAATGGTGGTACAGTGTTAATAAGTGGGGAAAAGTGTGGATAACCCAAAATTACCGTGGACAATATGATAATCGGACAATACAACTACAATTTGGACCCAAAGAAGAGGTTAACCATACCGACCAAGTTTAGAAGTGTTTTAGCTGAGGGCGCAGTCTTAACGAGAGGAATAGACGGGTGCCTTTTTTTGTACCCGCAAAAACAGTGGGATGTTTTGGCTGACAAATTAAGCAAGCTTCCTTTGTCGCAATCAAACGCCAGAAGCTTTGCAAGGGTGATGTTGGCCGGAGCCATGGATGTAGCTGTCGACAGCTTGGGAAGAATCTTGATACCCGATTATTTGAAAGAATACGCCAAGTTGAAAAAAAGCGTGGTGATTGCCGGATTGTTCGACCGAATTGAAATCTGGGATGAAGAAAGATGGCAGAAATACGGACAGACAACCGACACACAAGTCGGAGATATCGCCGAGGGATTAAAAGAATTGGGAATATAAAATGCACATACCAGTATTATTAAAAGAAATAACCGAAGATATCCAGCCAAATGAGAACTACGTTGATTGCACGATGAACGGCGGAGGGCACACCAAAGAGATATTGAAAAACAACGGACCCGATGGAAAAGTATTGGGAATCGAAATAGACAAAGAGATATTTGATAGAGTTGAAAAGCAAGAAAGATTGATCGCAGTCAATGATTCGTATGTCAATTTGAAAAAGATAGTTGAAGAGAATGGATTTGAAAAGATAAAAGGAGTGCTATTCGATATCGGAATGTCTTCCTACCATGTCGATTCATCAAAAAGGGGATTCAGCTTCCAAAAAGACGAACCCTTGGTAATGAGTTATTCGGGGGATGTAACCGCCGAAGAAATACTAAACGAATGGAGAGAAGATGAAATTGAGAAAATACTGAAAGAATACGGAGAAGAAAAGTTCGCCAGAAAGATTAGTAAAAAGATAGTTGAAAAAAGAAAAGGGGAAAAGATAAAAAGCACCTTGCAATTAGTCCAAATCATTAAAGAAGCGACACCGGGATTCTATCACCACAGCAAAACACACTTTGCCACCAGAACCTTCCAGGCCTTACGCATCGCTGTCAATGATGAATTGAATAATTTTAAAAAAGCATTGCCGCAAGCTCTTGAAGTCTTAGATAAAGGAGGAAGGTTAGTAGCCATTTCCTTCCACTCCCTGGAAGACAGAATCATCAAAGAGTTCTTGAAAGAAAAAGAAAAAAGCGGAGAAGTGAAGATAATAACAAGTAAGCCGATTGTTCCCGGAGAAGAAGAAATCCAGTCAAATCCGAGAAGCCGATCGTCAAAATTAAGAATAGGAATAAAAATATGACAATAGCCAAAACCGATTCACAAAGATTTTTCATAATTGCCACAATACTTGCTTTCGTTTTGGTTTGCTTTTATGTCTTCCAGGTAGTAAAATTGACGGAGGCAGGATACATTAGAGGAGAAAGAGAATCCTTAATCAAGGATTTGAAGAAGGAAACCGCCGAATTAAAGCTGGCTGTCTCTAAAGACAGGAATCTGGTCAATATTGAAGAAAAGGTGGTGGCTGAAGGATACGAAAAAGTTAATAAATTCAATTATATTATCGTTCCCGAAAATTCTCTTGCCGCTAAATAATTATGATGAATAACGGAAGGATAAATTTTGTCATTATCATCGTCTTTTTAATAGGAGGGATAGTTTTATCCCGCTTATTTTATTTACAAATCAACCAGGGCGACTTCTATAAAGCCATGGCCCAGGGACAACAGACATCTCTTTCTGAAACTCAAGGCGAAAGAGGGGAAGTTTCTTTCAAGAACGGGGAAGTCTTGGCCATGACCGAGAAAGAGCCCTATCTTTTCATTTCTCCCGAAGAAATCAAAGAAAAAGAACAGACTGCCGAGCTTTTGGCTCCGGCTATCGATAAAGACAAAAACACTCTTCTTGCTTTGATGAACAAAGAGGGAAGCTTCTATGAAATCATCGTGGAGAAAATTGCGGCCGACAAAGCCGAGGAAGTCAGCGATTTGGGGTTGAGTGGCGTGCATATCGGATACAAAACCAAAAGATATTACCCGCAGGAAACAACCGCTTCTCAATTAATCGGCTTTATCAATGAAAACGGAGAAGGGCAGTATGGTCTTGAAGGATATTATGATGAACAATTGCAAGGAAAGACTACTTTGGAAAAAACGGAAAAGAACCCGTACAGTTTTCTTCTTAATCTGACTGAAAAAGATTCCATCAACGGATCGGACTTGGAATTGACCATTGATTACAATATCCAGTTCGTAGCCGAAAAGGTTTTAAAAGAAGGGGTTGATAAGTACGATGCCGAAGGAGGGGAAATAATCGTCATGGACCCCAATTCCGGAAAAATAATCGCCATGGCCCAGTCTCCCAATTTCAATCCCAATAACTACCAGAATGAAAAGATGGATTCTTTCCAGAACTCCTGCACTCAGAAACTGTTTGAACCGGGTTCCATTTTCAAACCGGTAACCATGAGTATGGCCATCAATGAAAAAGCCGTCACTCCTGAAACTGTTTTTGATGACACCTTGGGATACAAACAATTCGGAACATACAAAGTATATAATTATTCTAATAAAATCTGGGGCAAGGTTACCATGACCCAAGTTCTCCAAAATTCAATCAATACCGGAGTGATGTATGCCGAAAGCCAAATCGGCCACCAGAAGTTCTACGGCTATCTCAAAAACTTCGGAATGTTTGAAGACACCGGAATTGATCTGGCCGGAGAAGTTTCTTCTTCCAATAAAGAACTTAAAAAAGCATTGGACAACAAAATCGAAGTCACTTTCGGCAATGTTTCTTTCGGACAAGGAATAGGCATCACCCCTTTGCAGATGATTAGGGCCTTTTCCACCGTTATCAACGGGGGAAAGCTGTATAAGCCATATATAGTCGAAAAGATAACCAAAGCCGGGGAAACAAAGGAAATAGAGCCCCAGGTGATAAGGGAAAACGTGGTTACCAAAGAAACAACCACTCAATTAAGGCAAATGCTGATTAATGTGGTTGAAAAGGGTTTCGGACATTTGGCCAAAGTTGAAGGTTATTGGATTGGAGGAAAAACCGGAACTTCCCAAGTTCCGTACACCTCTTTGGGAATCAATAAATCGGGCTACTCTGACCATACCTGGCAAACCTTCATGGGTTTCGCCCCGGCTCTTGATCCCAAATTCATTATTCTGGTTAAATTGAATAATCCGACTGCAACCAAGACATCGGAATATTCGGCCGTGCCGGTTTTCCACGACCTGGCCAAATACATCCTCGACTACTGGCAAATACCTCCCGATTACGATACGGAAACCTTGGACAATAAGTGATATATATGATATTTAAGTATTGTATTGGTCCTATCGTCTAGAGGCCTAGGACATTAGATTCTCAATCTAAGAACACCGGTTCGAATCCGGTTAGGACCGCTTATAATATGAATAGTCTTTCGAAATACAAAGTTATAGCTTTAATATTCGGAATAATACTGCTTCTCTGTTTTACTTATCTCTTGATTTTCGGCCGGGCTCTCAATCAGGAAGAAAACCATCTCGGTATAGCTTTGGCTTTGCCAAAATTAATCTTGGGCGCAAATGCGGCAAAAATAGACAATGAAAAGTATCTGACAAAGAATTCCGATTCTCTTGTTAAGGCAATGGAAGAGCAGGGTTTTGTATTTCTTGAACAAATGGGGGCCGGATACTTTTTTGAAAAAGACGGGGAGAGTTATCTTTCCACGAGCAGAATGTATTCCTCCCGCTTCATGGTTTTTACCATTCCGTCATTGATAGATTGAAAAATTAATAATATAATAAATTATGCAAGCTTGGATAATATATTCAATTCTTTCCGCTTTAATGGCCGCACTGGTTGCCATTTTCGGAAAATTGGGATTAAAAAATATCGATTCGACCTTGGCCACCACCATTCGCTCAATGGTAATGGCTATCTTTTTAATTGTTGCCAGTCTTTCTTTGAAAAAATTCAACAATTTTTCTTTTGAATCAATGATTTTAAAGGACTGGATTTTAATTATCTTGGCTGGAGTAGCCGGGGCATTGTCCTGGCTTTTCTATTTCTTTGCTTTAAAAAGCGGAGATGCCACGAAAGTCGTGGCCATAGACAGAATGAGTTTGGTCTTTGTCGCCATCCTTGCCTTTATGTTTTTGGGAGAAAGTTTAAAATGGCAGCAATTGATTGGAGTTATTCTGATGGTCGGGGGAGCGATATTGGTTTCCGTTTTTTAATTAAATAATATATAATAAGATAAACAATAAACTTAACACGAGAAATGACCACATTACTCTATATTCTGGTTTTCCTTGCTTCCTGTCTCGCTTTCTTCTTTTCGGGAGAACTGATTGTTAAAAACCTGATTAAAATTGCCAAATTCTTGGGATGGAAAGAGTTTGTGGTTTCTTTCTTGGTAATGGCTTTTGTCGGTTCTTTGCCCAATCTCTTTGTCGGCATATCTTCCGCTTTGCACGGCATCCCGCAATTATCTTTCGGAGATGTTATCGGGGGGAATGTGGTTGATTTAACTTTGGCCATCGCTTTAGCCGCTTTGTTTGCCAAAAACGGCATCCCGGCTAAAAGCAAAACCGTTCACGACACTCTTCTTTTTACAATCATTGCGGCGGTATTGCCCATCTTTCTAATCTGGGACAGTGTTCTTTCCAGAGCTGACGGAATAATAATGATTGCAACGTTCTTCATTTATGTCGCTTGGCTATTTTCCAAAAAAGAAAGATTCAGCAAAGAGTGTGAAGATAAGGCTTCGATTACTCAAAGTTTTAAAGCTTCTTTTTCCGGAATCTTTAAAATCATCGGCTGCTTGGCCGTTTTCGCCGTAGCCTCGGAAGGAATAGTCAGATCGGCCAAATACTTTGCCATAACCTTTGACTGGCCGATTGCCATGATTGGTCTCTTTATCGTCGGATTGGGAAACTGTGCTCCGGAAATATTCTTTGCCATAACGGCAGCCAGGAAAAAAATGGAATGGATGGTTTTGGGTGACCTGATGGGAACAATCGTCGCTCCGGCCACCTTGGTTCTGGGAATCGTTGCTTTAATCAATCCCATCTACATTGCCGATTTTTCTCCTTTCGGAGTAGCCAGAATCTATACCTTCGTCGCCATATTATTCTTCTTTGTGTTTATAAAGAACGACAGTCATATCAGCAAAAAAGAGGCGATGATTCTTTTATTCATATATATTGCTTTTATCCTGACCGAGCTTTTCTTCAAATAGGTTGACTCTCGGGCCATAAAATGATATAAACAAAAGGTAAAAATTAAGCAAAAAAACATGCTCGCAGTAATAAAAACAGGAGGAAAGCAATACAGAGTTTCTCCGAAAGACAAATTAAAGATTGAAAAAATCGAGATTGAAGAAGGTAAAGAGGTTGTTTTTGACAACGTGCTTTTGATTGAAAACGGAAAGGATGTTGTTATCGGAGAGCCGTTGATTAAGGGAGCTACCGTTACCGGAAAAGTTTTGAAGCAAGCCAAGGGAGACAAGGTGATGACCTTCAAGAAAAAACCCAAGAAAAGATATACACTAAAAAAAGGACACAGACAGTCCTTTACCGAAGTCGAGATTATTGACATCAAAAACTAAAATCCAATATCATTCTCAAACGAATCACGGCCTGTTTCAATGTTTCTGAAGCAGGCTCTTTGTTTATCAAAGAATAATTCAACTCTTCCGATGGGTCCGTTTCGGTGCTTGGCGATGATAATATCGGCCACGCCTTTTCTGGGAGATTCTTCTTGATAGGCATCTTCTCTGTAAATGAATAAAACAACGTCGGCATCTTGCTCGATGCTATTATGAACGATTAAATCATTGGCGACAAAATTATGGAGGCCTTCAACGGTGGCATCATAGACATCCTCAACTCCTAATTCTTTAATAGAATCTATCTTATCCCAATACAAATCCGATTCGGCTAAATTGGACATTGTTTCGTTTTGAAGGACGAAACAAATTCTGCCCATTCTTTCTCTCGAAACTCCGTTTTTAAACAAAGCCGAACCGTTATATGAAATATCCAATCTATCGGCAAAATCTCTCCAACTTACCATGGCCTCTTCTCTGACGGGATTTATAACCATTGACCAGACTTCTCCGGGTATTACGTCATTGTTCGGATTAGGAACTATCTTATTAAGCTCTTCTATCATTTGAGGGATGATCTCTTTCCTCCTGTCGGCAATACCGACAAAAGAAAGGAATTTCAATTGATTTTGAGAACCCTCAATAAAAATATTGTAATTGGGCCTATATCCTTTCTTAACCGAACTTCTTATCGTGCTTTGAATTCCCAACATCAAAAGAAGATGCTGTACCTGCTCTGCCATTATATTACTGGTTGTGGAATAATAAATACTGCCGGAAAGACTTCTTCCTTTCATCTTTTTCCAGCTTAAATTTCCATCCGTTGACCATAGGTTTCTTAAAAACAACGCTATTTTATTTCTATCGCAAGAAAATACTTTTTCGGGGATAACTTTGTCATATGAACGAACCAAGCCAATACCAAGATTGTTAAACCAATCCGTTATAGGGTGATGCTTATTGCGGGACAACCTGTATGGGCTGGATAAATAGATATGATACCAGTTTTCCTGATTAACAATCCTTCCTTTTATCCCGAATAGTTTTTCAGCTGCACTTCTGACTGTTTCTATATTCTCTTCATAGCAATTGGTATAATGGAAGGGATGTTTAGGAAGAATGCATCCATCTCCCAAAAGATGAGCCAGAAGGGTCAATTCTTCGTCTTTCAATTCATTCTTGGGGCTATTGATATTTATGCTTCTCGGCAAGGCGACACAATCATTCTCTTTTAATTCATCCAATCTTTTCCATCCTTCTAATTTATAGAAGGGGTGGTTGGCACTGGCTTTTATTTTCCTTCCGCTTCTGGTGATCAATTCATAGACCTTCTTTTTGCCCGAATAAAAGGCCTTTGACATTACTGCCGGTCTGACTTTGTAATTTTCATCCATGGCTAAAATGCTAACAGGTGATTGTTCTTTTCTTTCAGCCAATTCTTTGATGGATAATCTTTCTCCAGTATCGGCGAGAGTAATCAAGGTTTCAGCGGCCAAACAACCCGAGTCCCTCAAATCGGAAAGTCGGGGAATCTTGGGAGTCCTTTGCTCGACAGCTCTTGATAGTTGAGACAAAGCCAAAACGGGAATATTCAATTCTCTGGCCAATCCTTTCAATTGCCTTGATATATCGGTAATCTGCTGAACACTGCTGGCTAATTTATTACCCGGATCGATTAATTGTAAATAATCGATAATGATCAAGCCCAAGCCGTGGCTGGCTTGAAGTCTTCTAGCCATGGCTCTCATTTGCAGAACACTGCAACTGGAAGCGTCATCAATGTAGATGGGGGCTTCGGAAAGGGTTCCCAAAGCATGCTGAATACAGACAAAGTCATTCTGTTCTCCTTGAGTTGAAAGCATTCCTTGCCTTATCTTCCAAGAATCAATGTTTGATTCGGAACTGATCAATCTGTCAATCAATTGGTCTTTGCTCATTTCAAGAGAGAAGATACCGACTGGCTTCTTTTCGTGAAGAGCGACGTTCTTGGCGATATCCAAGGCCAAACTTGATTTACCCATGGAAGGCCTAGCCGCTAAAATAACCAAGTCGGAATTCTGCAGTCCGGAAAGCATTGAGTCTAAGGATTTAAATCCGGTGGCTGTTCCTCTCAAGGTTCCTTTTTGTTTGGAAATCCTGTCAATTCTTTCAAAGGCCTCTTCCAAGAAGGGTTTAATCGGAAGAAATGATTGGGTCAAGTTTTTTTGAGTAATACTGAAGATTCTTCTTTCGGCATTGTCCAACAGCTCATCTGACTCTTCTTCTTCTTTGTATCCCATCAAGCTAATGTCTCCGCCGGCGGCAATCAAATCTCGTAGAATTCTTTTCTTCTGGACGATTTTGGCATAGCTCATGACATGACTGGCGGTGGGAACGGTATTAATCAATTCGGTTAAGTAGGCTGTTCCGCCGATGTTTTCCAATTGATTCCTTTCTTTCAGTTTTGAAGAAACGGAAATCAAGTCAATCGGTTCTCCTTTGACAAACAGGTCTTCAATGACTTGATAGATGTATTGGTGGTTCCTCTTATAGAAATCCTCGTCGTGCAAAATATCGGCAACTTTGGTGATTGCTTCCTTGTCCAACATCAAAGAACCGAGAAGACTCTTCTCCGCTTCTATGTCTTGGGGAGGCACTCTTGTATTTGATATTTCTGCACTCATTAAGTATAATGTAGCAAACATCAAAATAAACGTCAAACAATGAAAGTTGGCTTTGTTTCTTTCCATTCTTTTGCTAATCCCGGAGGGGTGAAGAGTCATATTTTAGGACTTTCCCGGGAATTCGAAAAAAAAGGCATAGAAACCAAAATAATTGTTCCCCGAAGGAAGAGAGGAGAGAAGTACGGGGACAATGTAATAATGCTGGGAACTTCCATTCCCGTTAACGTTGCCGGAACGCAAGGGGATTTGTGTATTAATTTCAATCCCTTGTCGATTGGTAAAGTTTTGAAAAGGGAGAAATTCGATGTTCTCCATTTTCACAACTTTATCGTTCCCTCGGCCATGCAGATTTTAGAAAAGTCAGAAGCATTGAATGTGGTGACTTTCCATGCCAATACCGAAGCCAATCCGGTCATGGAAAAGATGATTGAAATTCTGGGAAAGACAATTAACAGGAAAGTGGCTGGGGTGATCGGAGTGGCTTCTTTCAATCTCAATTTGTTTAAAGGATTTGGTGGTGTTAAAAAAGTCATTCCCAATGGAATTGATTTGACGGAATTCAATCCTTCCGTTCTTCGATTGGAAAAGTTTGATAAGAAAAAAATCAATATTCTTTTCTTGGGAAGACTGGAAGAAAGAAAAGGTTTGATTTATTTATTGGAGGCATACAAGAACTTGCAGGAAAAATATGACAATCTCCGTTTGATCATCGTCGGGGATGGGCCTTTGCGCGAAGAGTGTGAAAAATATTCTAAAGACAATAATCTTAAAGAAGTTTATTGGGAAGGTTCGCAGAGTGGGGAAGTGATTCCCCAATACTTTTCTTCTTGCGATATTTATTGCAGTCCGGCTATCTTCGGGGAAAGCTTCGGCATCGTCTTATTGGAAGCCA
Organism: Minisyncoccota bacterium; assembly: GCA_041651685.1. GTDB lineage: Bacteria > Patescibacteriota > Minisyncoccia > Minisyncoccales > Minisyncoccaceae > UBA2211. Next base: position 398 of record JBAZIU010000002.1, on the reverse strand, counting down.
TGGCTTTGGGAAAGCCGGTTTGCGGATTCGGCAATATGGGATACAGGGAATTATTAAGAGGAACCAAGGGAGAAGAATACTTGGCCGAACCGAAAGATGTTTTAATCTTAACTGCTAAATTGGAAAAACTCATTAAAGATGAAAACTTAAGGAAAGAGATGGGGGAATGGGGACTGGAAGAAGTTAAGAAATACTCTTGGGAGAAAGTGGCCGACAGAGTTATTGAATTTTATAAGGAGTGCGGGGCAAAACCTTAAGGTTCCGATCCTGTCGCCCCTGCACGCTAGTGACAAGTCAGGCGACCTAGAGACATGGTCAAATAATCATACATATGCGTCTAATAATATCAAATTTAATAGTCAGTAATAGCACCTCTTTTTGAGGTGTTTTTTAAATAT
>JBAZIU010000001.1:0-433938 GCA_041651685.1 Minisyncoccota bacterium | reverse complement strand
CTATCGCAAGTTTCTCCGGAACGATGGGAAACAATCGTTTTCCAGCCCGCCTCTTTGGCCAATCTGGCGGCCTCAAGTGTTTCCGTAACCGTCCCAATCTGGTTTATCTTCAAAATAACGGCGTTAACGGCCTTCCTCATGACCGCCTCTTTGATAATATCGGGATTGGTGACCAACAAATCGTCTCCGATAATCATCATGTCTTTGCCTATCCTCTCGGTAATCTTTTCGAATCCTCTCCAATCCTCTTCGGAAAAAGGATCTTCCAATCCGATAATCGGATAACTTCTGGACAAGTCGTAGTAATAATTCAACAATTCGCTTTTGGAAAGAACTCCCGCTTTGATTCCATAGTATCCTTCGCTCGCCCCTTTCTCTTTTTTGTAAAACTGGGTTGAAGCAATGTCCAATATTATTTTCATCTTGTTTCCGTAATATCCGGCATCATCAATCGACTTGACCATCAAGCTTAAGGCAACCTCGGGCATTTCAATCGGCGGAGCGAACCCGCCCTCATCGCCCACATTGACCGGAAAATCGGGATAGCCTTCTTTTAAAAATTTTTTCAATTTGTAGTAAACCTCGGAACCGGCCTGAAGATTCTCCCTCATGCTTTCCATTTGCGGGACAATCATGAATTCCTGAAAATCAAGATGATTATCGGCATGAGCCCCTCCGTTGATAATATTAAAAGCCGGCACGGGAATTTTAATCTCTTTATTACCGAACAATTCGGCTATATATTCGTATAGGTCCATGCTTTTGGCATCGGCTCCGGCCCGGCAAACAGCCATGCTGACTGCAACAACCGCATTGGCCCCCAGATTATACTTGCCATCGGTCCCGTCTAAAGCAATCATCGCCTCATCGATTTCTTTCTGCTTGGTCGCATCCATTCCCAAAATCTTCGGTCCGATTATCTCATTAACGCTTCTCACCGCTTTTAAAACTCCCTTTCCTCCATACCTGTCCCCTCCGTCTCTCAATTCAAAAGCTTCCTTGGTCCCGGTTGAAGCACCGGAAGGGACGGAAGCAACGTACTTCCCTTTTTCGGTGACGCAATCGACCTCGATAGTCGGATTGCCTCTCGAATCCAGTATCTCCCTCGCCCTGATGCTTTTGATTTCATTACTCATTGTTTTTATTTATTTAGATGCTTATAAACATAGATGACTGCTGTCGCTCCCTCTCCGCAGGCAACAACAACTTGCTTCACCCTTCCGTTATTAACATCGCCGACAGCAAATAATCCTGAAGTTTTGGTTTCAAAAGTTTCAAAATCAACAACTATTTCTTTTCTCTCATTCAAATCAACTAAATCTTTCAAAAAAGACGTCGCCGGCTGGTATCCTGCTTGAACGAAAATTCCCTGGACATCGAGTGTCTTTTCTTCTCCGCTCTTCCTGTCTTTAAAAACAATTTGATTAACAAAACCATCTCCTTTTATCTCTTTCAACTCCGCCGAAGTGATTATTTGTATTTTTTCAATTGAATTGGCCTTATCTTGATTGTCTTTCCCCGCCTTGACCGTCTCTCCATATTCAAGAATATATATTTTATCGGCGTAATTATTCAAAAAGATAGCCGCTTCGAATCCGGTATCTCCTCCGCCGATGACAGCCACATCTTTGCCGTTATACAAAGGTCCGTCGCAGGTCGTGCAATAACTGACCCCTTTCCCCGTATATTCATTCTCCCCCGGAACTTCCAATCTTCTCGGTTCGGCGCCAGTGGCAATAATAACCGTTTTTGATTCAAGGGTCTTTCCTTCTTCAGTCAAAACAGAAAAAACATCTCCTTCTTTTTTTAATTCCTTAACTTCGTCGTATAAAACCTTGACGCCCTTGCTTTTCATCTGGTCTTCGAATTTAGCAATCAATTCAAAACCGGAAATCTTGTCGAATCCCGGATAATTCTCTATGTCCACCGCCTTGTGCGTCATCTGTCCGCCGAATTCTTTGGTTATAATCAAAGAATCAAGCTTCTGGCGAGCCGAATATATTCCAGCCGTCATTCCGGCCGGACCTCCTCCGATAATGATTAAATCGTGGATCATTTTACCTCTTTTAATAATTCTCTGGCTTTCTTGCCGAACTCGGGATGCTCCAATAATAATGTCAAAAATGATTTGAACCAAGTCATCTTGTCTCCGCACTCAAGCCACTCTCCCTTTATCTCGTAGCCGTAAATAACTTTGCCTTCTTCGGCCATTTCTCCCAAGACCTGACTGATGGAATAATCATTCATTCTCATTAATTTATTGCTTTCTATCTTCTCAAAAACCTCGGGAGTGATGATATATCGCCCCACGATAACCAAATCGGAAGGAGCTTCCCCTTTCGGCTTCTCTACAACCTTTTTAATTTTGTATACATTGTTGGCAATCTTTTCCACGGCGACAACTCCGTACTTGGACAAAACTTCGCGAGGCATTCTTTTCAAGGCTATAACTGGCCTCTGGCAGGTTTCATATACTTCCTTCAATTGCTGAAAGCCGGGAATATCTTTGGAATAAATAATGTCATCACAGAAGAAAACTCCGACCGGATCCTTGCCGGCGAACTCTCTGGCCTGGCAGATGGCATCAACGTTGCCGGCGGCTTTCTTCTGGATTGAAGAAGAAAACTTTATCATCTTCAAAACTTCGTCCATTTCTTTTAAAACAGCCAAATCTTCTTTCTTGTTCTTGTCGTGCAAAATCTTTTCCAGCTCCGGATTGGATTTGAAATATTCAACCACATCTTTCTGGTTCTTTCTGGTTACCAATTGTATTTCCTTGATACCCGATTGAAGCGCCTCGTCAACGATATAGTGAATCAACGGCTTATCAACCAAAGGAATCAATTCTTTAGAAATAACCTTACTCAAAGGAAGGAATCTGGTTGCCATTCCGGCAATGGGAAAAATAGCTTTTTTGACTGTTTTTTTCATAGTTTATTTTTTGTCTTTCGATTTTCTTAAAAATGCCGGGATTTCAAATATCTTTTCTTCTTCCTCTTCTTTCTCCTCCTCTTTCTTTTCCGCCTCTTTTATCTCCAAAGCATTTCTTCTCACCTCAACATCTTTTTCTTCAACTTTCAGAACTTTTGCTTTTTTAACTTTTGTTTTTTTCTTCTTTCCAACTTTTTCTTCTTTTTTCTTGGATTTCTTTTTTTCCACCTCGCTCGAAGTGGCTAAGATGGTCACCCTTAATTCATTTCTCAATTTGGGATTCTGGGACAAACCGAAAATAATCTTGGCGTTGGGAGCCAGTTCCCCGATTCTTTCGCTTATCTGCGATAATAATTGCAATGATAATTCTTTTGACGCCTCAACATTAAACATGACGTTATCGGCATTTTCAAACTTGTATTCGAGAATCGGATTCTTTAATAAGGCTTTGGCAATATCTTCAACATTCTGGCTTGATTTGGCTTTGCAAAAATTAAGATAGGCAATCTTTCTTTTTCCCTCCAATATGGTCTTAATATCGGCCCAATCGATATTGATCAGTCCCGGAGAATAAATGGTTCTCAACAGCCCTTCCAATGATTCGGCCAAACGGTCATTCAACAAATTCAAAGAATCGGCAAAAGAAATCTCTTCTTTGGTTAAGGTGAAAATCTTTTCGTTGGGAAGAACCAGAAAAGCATTCAATCCTTCCTTTATCTTCTCAAGCGATTTCAAAGCCACATCCATCTTCTTCTTTCCCTCAAAGGTAAAAGGAAGGGTGAATATTCCCAAGGTATTCAAACCCATCTCGTCGGCCAACCTGGTTAAAACCGGAGTGGCTCCGGTTCCGGTGCCTCCGCCCAAAGAAGAAATAAAAATATACAGGTCTTTATCATCGGAAAACAACTCCTTTAGTTTTTCAATGTCTTCTTTGGCCGCTTTTTCCCCGATTTCCGCATCTCTTCCCGTCCCCAGCCCTCTGGTTAATTTATTGCCGAAAGAAAGCGTTTTTAAAGCCTTTGGTAACGATTTTAAAGCTTGGCTGTCGGTATTGACCGCGACAAAATCAACTTTCTGGGTTGAAAAATCCTTAAGCTTCTTCAAAAGCTCGGCAATAATATTGCCTCCACCGCCACCGATTCCGATTACCTTTATCTTCACCTTCTTGGCCGTTGATTCAATGTCCTTTTTCAAAGGTTTTTTCTCAACAATCACCGGTTTTTTAATTGCTTTTGGTTTCTTTTTCATTTGTTTATATTATATCCCCTTATTCCCCTATTTTCAATTTGTCGGCTGTTTCTTTCAATTCTTCCTGACTGATGTTTTCTTTGGCCACTGTGGCGCGGGTGAAACAAAGATTATCGTCTTTTCTTCTCGGAATAATGTGCAGATGGAAATGAAAAACTGTCTGCTCGGCAGCTTCTCCGCTGGCATGATACAGATTGACTCCATCGATACTCAGGCTGTCTTTCATTTTTTGAGCGATTTTCTTGGCAACCGATGATATTTTCTTCAAAGTTTCTTCATCCAATTCAAAAATGTCTTTGGCGTGTTTTTTGGGAATCACCAAAACATGCCCTTTGCTTACCGGACGATTGTCTAAAAAAGAGAAAACCGAATCATCTTCGTATATCTTATGGGCCGGAATTTCTTTATTTATGATTTTGCAAAAAATACAATCTTCCATATGTTTTGAATTATTCTTCTAATTCTCCGCAAGAAACATCAACGTCCAGTTTATCAACGGCCCTGGGCATTCCCTGCTCGTCTTTCCAGATAGTTGTTGTGACAACGCAAACGCTCCCGTCTTTCTTGTATCCGGAAACACCGGAAAGAGTGCCCGCGGAAATATTGAAAAAGTCTATTTTGTATCCGTTTTCTTCAAAGTACTTCTTAACCATTCCAGTCTGATCATTGGTTGTGCCGATAGCGGTAAATCCTTTTCCGGAAACATTGACCGAGCCGGTTGTTTCCCCGTCGGTTTCATAGTTCCAGACAAAAACTCTTCCCTCAATATTAGAAAAACCAGCCTGAGTCTGCTCGTTCAAAGATTTTAAAACATTAAAAGAAGAATCCGAGTTGATTGTTTCTTTATTAAAAACAACCAAATAGACTCCGGAAATAACGAGGATAAAGACAATAGCAATGAATAATATGTCTCTATTCATAATTTAGATATATTCTCTTGTCCCGAATAATGCGAACAAGCTAAAAATTGAAAACAGAGGGGCAAGTCCGGGAATGAGCCCTAAGAGACCGAACAATCCCAAAAAGCCGAGCTTCCATAAATCAGCCGGTTCTTTCGTGATGATAAATTCCATTATGTTATAAAAAAGCAAAAGGATGAAAGCGATGAAAGACAATATGGCTAAGCCAAAAAAGAACCACTCTTCTTCCTTCATCAAGGCGAAAATTAAATTATGCACCAAGGCCGAAATTACGGCCAAGAAAAAGGCGAAATACGAATACTTGATTCTTCTGGTCATGTTTTTGTTTAATTAACTATTATTTACCATAATATACCATTTTGAAGATTAAGAAAAGAGGTTGTTTCCACAAACAAAAAACCAACAAAAGTCGGTTTCCGTCTCTGCTTAAGAGGGTGGAACAAACTCGGAACCTTTTTATTAAAAATTAACGCTTAATCTATATCGAAACGATACATTACTTCTGTTTGCTTTCCTCCATTTTTACTATAAAAACTATGTGCTTCTAAATCATTATTGGTATCAAGCTTGATAACTTTAATATTACTCTTCCTGCAAAAATTCTTGATTGCATCAAATAGCTTAGTACCAACACCCTTGCCTCTCATATTTTTGCTGACAACAAAATCCTCTATGTGTCCTCGATGCATTCCATGTCTTATATTCGGTAAAAGATAAAAAGTTACCAAGCCAACTATTTCTTCATTCTCAACTGCTACAAAAATATACGTATCTTCGCGACTGATAATTTCTTTAAAAATAGGTCCACCTATTTTCTGAGCTTCGATATTGTGTTCGGAATAAATAGTCTTATTATTCAATTCTTCACCTAGTTCATCCAATAGTTTTAAAACGCTTTTTTCGTCTTCTATTTTTGCTAAACGAATTTCCATAACAATATATTATTAATTAGTTAATAATATTATATCACAAAACAAAAAACCGACAAAAGTCGGTTTCTGTAAAAACTCGGACCACAGGATTCGAACCTAAAAATTTGTTCGGAAGTAGGGACTCGAACCCCAATTACCAGGGCCAGAACCTGGTGTCCTACCATTAGACGACCTCCGAATATATCAATCCTTCAAATACTTTCTAACAGCAAAATAGGAAGAAATCAAGCCCAGTCCGACTCCGACTACCAATTGAAGCAGGATTACCGCAAAAACATTATTTTTAAAGAAAGCCAAGCAATCAAATCCGATAAATAAAGTGGTTAATTGATTATTAAAAATAAACAAAACGATGGTGAAAATCATGAATGAAATCACCGCCGCAAAGAATCCGCACAAAGCTCCTTGGACCAAGAAAGGTCCACGGATAAAGCTGTTCTTGGCTCCGACTAAACGCATGATTTCAATTTCTTCTTTCTGCGAATAAATACTCAATCTCAAAGTGTTGAAAGTGATGATTATGGCGACCAAACTCAAAAGGAACGTAACGAATAATCCTAAAATCTGGACACTCTTGGTTATATCTCCCAACCTTTCAATCGTCACTCCCCTTTTATAATCATTAACTTCGCTAATCAAATCTTTGTATTCTTCCTTTTGAAAAAACTCCGAGACCTGTTTGTATTGAGAGGGCTCTTTGGTTTGAATTCTCAAAGACGGTAAAAAAGGATTGGTGCTTAATAATCCCAGAGCCTCCATATATTGATCTCCCTCGTGAGCTTCGACAAAAGTGTTATAGGCGTCTTCCGGAGAAATATAGTCTACTTTCTTCACTTCTTCCAGCTTGCTGACATCATCCCTGATTTGAAGAATGGTGTCTCTGGCGATATCTGCTTTGAAAGTAACCGAAATATCTATTTTGTCCTGGATTTGCTGGGTTAAGTAAGAAACTCCTCCCTGAAAAAAGAAAAGTCCGACTCCTAAAACAACGGCGATAAAAATAACCAAAGAAGTGGCAAAGGTTAAAAAACCCTGCCTCATGAATCCCTCCCATCCGCTTTTAAATATTTTCTTTAAAAAATTCATCATATTATTATAGAGAAAAAACTCCATTTTCTTCATCCCTGATTATTCTTCCGTTTTCCAAAGTTATCACTCTCTTATGCAGAGAATTGACCGTTTCCTTATCGTGGGTCGAAAGGATTACCGTCGCTCCTCCTTCATTAATCTTCAATAATATCTTAATAATATCTCTGGTGTGGTAAGGGTCAAGGTTTCCGGTCGGCTCATCGGCTAAGATTATTTCCGGCCTGTGAATCAAGGCTCTCGCAATTGAAGCTCTCTGCTTTTCCCCTCCCGATAATTCTCTGGGAAGACAGTTGGCTTTACCTTCCAATCCGACCAATTCCAAAACCTGCATTACCTCGTCTCTGACCAATCTTTCATTAAAATCAAATGCTTCCAAGGCATAGGCGACATTTTCATAGACCGTCTTGTATGAAAGCAATTTATAGTCCTGGAAAATAAAACCGATTTTCTGATGAATCAAATAGGCATCGCTTTTTTTGACGGTAGAAGTATCAATATCGTCAAATATTACCGTTCCCGAACTCGGTTTTTCTTCACAGGAAATCAGTTTCAAAATGGTCGTCTTGCCCGCTCCGGAACGCCCGCAAAGCGTCACGAACTCTCCGGTCTTAACCTCAAATGAAACATTCTGCAAGGCCACCTTGGCTTCCTTGAAAAGATTGGGCGCGTATTCTTTTGTAACGTTTTTGAATTCTATCATTATATTTTTATTTCAGCTTCGATGAAATCTTCCAATTCCCCGTCAAGGACCTTGTCGGGCTGGGTTGATTCAACTTCGGTCCTCAAGTCCTTGACCAATTTATACGGATGAAGGACATAGGAACGGATTTGATTGCCCCAACTGACTGATATTTTTTCTCCCTTGATATCCGACATTTCTTTTTCCTGTTTTTCCAGATTGTACAGATACAGTTTCGATAACAACATCTTCATCGCCCTTTCTTTGTTCTTTCCCTGCAATCTTTCCGACTGGCAGGTAACAACGATATTACTAGGAATATGGGTAATTCTCACTGCCGAGTCCCTCTTATTGACATACTGGCCTCCCGGACCCGATGATCTGTAAAAATCGATTCTTAAATCATCCGGCTTGATTTCAATCTCCCCTTCTTTTATTTCCGGTAAAACTTCGACTAATGCGAATGAAGTATGCCTTAATTTCTGGGCGGAAAAAGGAGAAATCCTCACCAATCGATGCACGCCTGTTTCTTTTTTCAATAATCCGTAAGCATATTTACCGGACACCGAAACACTGACTGATTTTATCCCTTTTCTTCCTTCGGCCCCGACTTCACCCAATGACTCATCCAGCATTTCCGCTTTAAAGCCTTTTTTTTCGCAATACCTCTGATACATTCGTAAAAGCATGGCCGTCCAATCTTGGGCATCCTGACCTCCCGCTCCGGAATAGATTGAAAGCATGGCATTGCCTTTGTCGTATTTCCCGCTGAAAAAGGTTTCTTTTTCCTTTTCCTTTATCTTTTTTTCAATATCCGCTACTTCATTATACAATCCATCGCTATCAAGTATTTCTTTCAACTCCTCAACATCATTGATACTCTTTTTAATTTCCCCGATCGAATCAATCGTTTCCTTTAAATCGGCTAATTCTTGCGAAACATCTCTGGCTCTTTCCTTGTCACTCCAAAAATCCTGCTTCTCCGCCTCTTTCTCCAATTCAGCCGCTCTTTTTTTAACATTGACCAAGTCAAAGACGGTCCTCCAGAACGAGGATCCTTTTATTCAACTCTTCAATTGTTCTTTCTGTTTCCATTTTAACTTTTCTTTAAAAAATCGCTGCCTACCCCGATCAATTTCCCTCCCGCCCACAAAAGGAAAGAGGCGAAAATAATCCAGGAAGTAATATTTAATAATTGCGTTACCGTGTTTTCCGGAACCAACTGCTTTATCTGGTCTTTGATGACATTGCCTACCTGGTCCTGAATGGTCGTTCCCGTGTTAATAATATCTGTTTTAACCGTCGTATTTTCGGCAAAAACCTGCGGGAATTTCTCTTGGGCGGTAAAATAGAAATAGGATGAAGAAATGTCCCAAAATACTATACCCAGGCCGATGATAATCAGAACCCAAGCGAGAAATTGTCTTACGGTAAATTCCATGAATTGATTATATCAAATTATTTTCTTTTCAACAATATCAAAATCCAAACTTTATAAAGCTTATCAATACGTTATAAAGTTTCACAATCCGGCAAAAGACTTTATCTTTGAAACCGGAATAATATTAATAAAATTATTGACGTCTTTATAAGCCAAGCCGAGAATATTACCTTCGATATCGAAAACCGGACTGCCTTCCACCCTTCCCGTTTCAACAATATTGGTTTTAATTATTTCTTCGTTAAAACTTTTGACTATTCCTTCGTTGGCACTGAAGAAGAATTTAACAGCGCTGTAGTTGAAAGATTTGGAAAGGATAAAAACTCTCATCCCTTCTTCGATTTTAGACAAATCGAAAAAGCTTCTGGTCGAAAGATTATTCTTCTCCACCTTAATCAAAGCCAGATTGTTTGCCAAATCTCTTTTTAAAACCTGATAAGTAATATTGTCTTCCGCATCAATGGAAATATTGGATTCCAATCCCAAGGGAACATTTTCCGCCAAGGTAACAATCAAGCCGTCGGAAGTGACAATAACTCCCGAGCCGTTAATCTTGTTTCCGCTTTTAATGCCGACGATAGAGCTTTTAATATTCTTTATCGCATTGGTCAAAGCCGTATTCTCTTGTATATACACCTTCTCCTCTTTATTGATAATCTGATTGACTGAAGAATTCTTGAAGGTGAAATAAGAGGAGACGACTCCGAACAATACTCCGAACATTATCAATAAAATCGCTTTGACAAAATTATTTAACTGCATTTGCTTTAATCGGTTTCAATATTCTCTTTTTGCTGCTGGAAATAGTCCTCAAAATGATTTCGTCCTTTTCCCCGTCGATGCTGATGGTGTCGCCGTCCTTAATATCATTGGTGACAATCTTCATGGCCATCGGATCCAAAATTAATTTCTGGATAATCCTCTTCAAAGGTCTCGCTCCCAAGTTGGGATCGAATCCCTGCCTGGCCAAAGACTGTTTGGCTTTTTCGGTAACGACAATCTTAATGTCTTTCTTGGTTAATCTCTTCTGGACTTTGTTCAATTCCAAATCGACAATCTGCTTTATTTCATGCGCTCCCAAATAATCAAAGATGACTATCTCGTCGATTCTGTTAATGAATTCCGGTTTGAACTTTTCCTTCAATGCGGCCTGGACTTTTCCTTTCAATCCCTCTTTCTGGCTTAACTTAGTGTCATCAACGAAACCCAAGGGGGCTTCCTTGGCGATTATTTCCGAACCGACATTGGAAGTCATGATTAAAATGGTATTCTTGAACGAAACCATTCTTCCTTTGGCATCGCTCAAGCGGCCGTCTTCCAAAACCTGCAACAAGATATTAAAGACTTCGGGATGGGCTTTCTCGATTTCATCTAAAAGGATGACGCTGTACGGTCTTCTTCTGACTTTCTCGGTCAGCTGTCCTCCTTCTTCGTATCCAACATAGCCGGGAGGGCTACCGATCATCTTAGAAACATCGAACTTCTCCATGTATTCGGACATGTCCACTCGAATCATGGCGTTTTCATCATTGAATAAGAATTCGGCCAAAGCCTTAGCAGTCTCGGTTTTTCCCACTCCGGTCGGTCCCAAAAACATGAAAGAACCCAAAGGACGGGACTCCTCGGAAATGCCGGCCCGCGACCTTCTGATGGCGTTAGAAACGGCTTTAATCGCCTCGTCCTGGTCGATAATTCTCTTGCCCATCTCTTTCTCCATGTTCTCCAATTTAAACACCTCTGACTCCAATAATCGGGTTACCGGAATACCAGTCCAGCGCGAAACCACCCTGGAAATCTCTTCCGGCCCGATCTCCTGCTTCAAGATGGGATTCTGTTTTTGCAGCCTGACAATCTTGTCTTCCTGTTTTTTCAATTTGGTGAATAAGTCGGGCAAAGTTCCATACTTAATTTCAGCCACTTTCTGCAAATCGCCTTCTTTTAACAATCTCTCCAAATTGTATTTTTCTTTTTCAATATTTTCTTTCAAGCTCTTGATGTTGGAAATGGTTTCTTTCTCCGTTTTCCACCTCACTGAAAAAGTGTTGGCCTTTTCCGAAAGCTCGGCCAAAGTTCTATTAATCACCTTTTCTCTTTTTTCCAAGATTTCTTTTTCTTTGGGAGTGGCGCTTTGCAATTCTTTTTTGATTGCCTCTCTTTCAATTTCCAATTTCTGAATTTCCTTTTTTAAATCCTCCAATTCAATCGGATTGGATTCTATTTCCAATCTTAAAGATGAAGAAGCTTCGTCCATCAAATCAACCGCCTTGTCGGGCAAGAACCTGTCGGTAATGTATCGGGCCGATAGTTCGGCGGCCGCAACCAAAGCCGAATCCTTGATTTTCAATCCGTGATGCAGCTCATATTTCTCTTTAATTCCCCTTAAGATGGAAATGGTGTCTTCAATGGTCGGCTCAATGACATATATCGGCTGGAACCTTCTTTCCAGTGCCGCATCGCTTTCAATGTATTTCTGGTATTCTTTCAAGGTTGTCGCTCCGATAGCCCTCAATTCCCCTCTTGATAGAGCGGGCTTTAAAAGATTGGAAGCGTCAACCGCTCCTTCGGCCGAACCGGCTCCGATAATAGTGTGGAGTTCGTCGATGAATAGCAAATACTTTCCCTCTCCCTTCCTTATCTCCTTCAAAAGCATTTTCACCCTTTCCTCGAATTCTCCTCTGTATCTGGTTCCGGCAATCATCGCTCCCAAATCAAGAGAAACGACTTCCCTGTCTTTCAAGCTTTCGGGAACCTCTCCTTTGACTATCCTCTGGGCCAACCCTTCAACAATAGCCGTTTTACCGACTCCGGGCTCTCCGATTAAGACGGGGTTGTTTTTGGTTCTTCTCGACAAAATCTGCATCAGTCTCCTGATTTCATCATCTCTCCCTACAACCGGGTCGAGTTTTCCCTTCTTGGCCAAGTTGGTTAAATTTCTGGTATAGTTTTCCAAAATCTTGTATCTGGCTTCGGGATTGGGACTGGTTATCTTTTCTCCTCCCCTTAATTGATTGAAAACTTTCTGGGCGGAATAATAATCCAATCTTTCTTTGGCTTCATCGCTGCCGAATGTTTTTAAATAGTTAGCTTTGGCCAATATTTCCCCGGCCAAGGTTCTAATAGAAAGCATCCCCAAAAACAAATGTTCCAAAGAAACAAATTCATCTCCCATATTAAAGGCTTCTTCTTTGGCTTTTTCCAAAACATTGACCATGTCCTGAGTCAAATAGAACTGGCCCATGGGCTGGACATTGGAAGACAGCGGAATCTGACTTAACGCTCCCCTGGTTCTCTTAGCCAAATCTTCAATGTCAACATTGACCTTGTTTAAATAATTTAAAACGATGTTGTCCTGGTCGGAAAGAATGCTCGAAAGAACGTGCAGAGCGTCAACGTGCTGCTGTCCCATGTCTCTGGCCAAGTTCTGAGCGTGCATCACAACCTTTTGAGCTTTATTTGTGAAATTTATGCCGTCCATATTTAAAAAATAAATGTCTTATTACTTATCAATCATATACCGAAAGTGATAAAAATGCAAATGAAAAAACCCGCCACAATTTAAGTTTTTTCTTCTTAAAAAGTTTTGGGTTTTCAAAGAAAGATATTCGCTGTTATCTTCCTTTTGCCTATTCCCTCCAAACAGAGAGAATAGTTTGGCTCCTTCTTTCTTAAGAAAAGAAAGAGCTTGTCTATCATTCCAGCATTTGCGGAAAGATAGATGAATTTACTTGCTCCTCGGGAATAGCCAACGGCCAGCCCGAAGAGTGTTTCGATTTCGATTCCTTTTACGGAATTGAAATCGATCCGATCGTCTTGGCGAATAATCCTGATAATTTCTTCGCCATAGAGGGAAGTATATCCCCTCATCATAGAAGAAACCTTTTGGGCCTCTTCTTGCTCTCTTACGGGAGCGGACATGGCTCTGTCTTGAGCCGAAACAACTTCGATCATGATAATCTTATTTTATATCATACAATATCATATCTATTCTGTCAACTACCCTCTACCAAAAATAATTGGGCTATATAAACCCAATAAAAAGAGAAATGAATCCTGTAGTCTGTTCAGGCCAAAGGAATAATGGAATTATCAAGCTGGCTGATAGTATGGCCACTATGGCCAAAATAAGACTTAGGGATTTTTCCGTACCTATCACCTTCCTGCCCCCCTTATCGCTCTTTTATTTATTTTTGTCAAAAAGGAACTTTTTCAATTTCTTGATAGCTTCCTTTCTCATAAACTTGGAAGTCTTTTCTTCGTCGGTCAATTCGGCAAAAGTTTTGTCATATCCTTCGGGGATAAAAATGGGGTCCCAGCCGAATCCGTTATTTCCTCTTGGTTTTTTGGCTATCTCCCCTTTGGTTTCTCCGATAAAAGTCTTTAATTCTTCTCCATCGAAATAAGCGATGCAGGTTATCGCTTTGGCCTTTCTGTTTTCTTTAATCAAAGAACAAACTTTGTCCAAGGTCAGTTTCTTGATAAAGAATTTTATAAACGCTCCGGGCATTCCGTTCAATTCTTCAAAATACAACCCGGTGTCTTCAACAATGACCGGCTCTTTCAATATTTCGTAAGCCTGCTTGGCCTTGTGTTCAGCCACTTCTTCAACCTCAATTGACTGGATTTCGTCCAAATCCAAATCAGAGTGATTTAATTTAATTCCCAAAATCTCCTCAAACTCTTTAAGCTTTTGGTGATTTCCGGTAGCGAATATCATGATTTTTTAGTCAGGAAATTATATCCGAAGAAAACAATTAAGCTGACAATGGCTATTCCCGCCGAAATCGTTGCATGAATCATTGAAGAAATCAAAACGAAAAAAGCGGTAACGATGAGAATGTTTTCTTCTGTTTTTTGACTGAGTTTGTTCATTAAATAATCTCTTTAATATACTTTTCTAATTTGGGAACGTCTTTTTTAACAGTATTCCAAACTAAATTAATATCGACTCCGAAATAATCATGTATTAAAATATCCCTCATTCCGGCTATTTCCGCCCATTCAATTTTGTTATATTTCTTTTTAAATTCCTTATCCAACTTTCTAACCGCTTCTCCGATTATTTCAAGTCTCCTAATAATAGAATCTTGCTTTTCCAAAGAAGAAGAGAAAGAAGCTTTATCAACACCCCTAATATAGCTTTTGATGGCTTTTATGCTTTCCAATATATGTTCGAGATAAATAGCATTATCTTTGTTAGCCATATACCACAACTTCGTCCTTTTCTATTTTTTCTTTCAATAGAGGACTTACTGAATTATATGTATTAATGTCTACCTTGCGATTAAGTTTGCTTTCCAATTCTATCTTAAGACCGACCAGATCAGTCAATCCTCTTTGACCGTTGAATTTAACCAATAAATCGATATCGCTTCCCTTCTTGTCTTCTCCTCTCGCAACCGAACCGAAAACAGACAATTTTTTAACATTGTTTCTTTTTAAAACCGACGATATTGTCTTTTTCAATTCTTTAATCTTGTTCATACTCTAATTGTATATCAAAGAAAAGAACAGGTCAATGAAAACTACTTTTTCTTTTTTTCCACTTTCTCTTCTTTATTCCTTTTGTTTTCCTTATACTTACCTATCTGTCTTTCGTAGGAATTGAGCTTGCCTTTGTTTCTTATCGGATGTCTGACGAATAATGTCATATGGTTTTAAATATCTCTTCTATCTTCTTATCAAAAACTTTGCAAATCTTAAAAGCCAATTCCAGAGAAGGAACGTATTTGCCTTTTTCAATGGCGATAATGGTCTGGCGGGTCACCTTGGCTTTTTCCGCCAAGTCCTCTTGGGTCATTCCCTTTCCCGCTCTTAATATTTTAATGTTATTCGTTATCTCGGCCATATTTCTTTTGGTAATAGTAATAGGCCAAAGAATAGGCGGCCATGTTAAATAAGGCGACGTAGCTCAAAATGATTCCCAGATTATACATTTCCGAACCTCTATTGCTCAAATTGGAGAACATTAGAATCAAAGAAAGGAAAGCCAAAACCGGAACTGTAATGGTATAGGCCATCAGGGCCGACTTGCCGGCAATGGTTTTAACCATTTCATCAACCAAGACCTCTTTGACGCTTCTTTTTATTAAAACCATTGAAATCATTCCAATACCAATAGCTGAAACAGCGAGCAAGACATTTTCTATGCTGACAGCTATTGAGACGGTCATGGCGATAAACATAGCCATTAACATTCTGGCCACTTTAAAGTTTTTGTATGACATATTATTATAGATTATTGTTATATTTATAATGTAATCTATACTTTACAATATGTCAAGTATTATTAACATCAATATTTATAGCTTAGTCAGTTTATACTGAATAAAATCATAATGACCAGGCTTTTCTTTATTGTAATCGTAAAAAATTTCTAAATTAACTTCGCCAACAGAATTTTCAATCATTTCCCTGACCCTATTCTCTGTTGCTGGCCATAAATCCTTACAATCATATTGTTTGGCTAAAATATTTTTAACACAAAAATGAACCGCCTCTTTTCCGATTGCAGTCGGAAAAATTTTATAGTTATTATTTTTTATAAAAGTTGTATTGCCTAAATATTTAAAATTTACTTCTGGGTTCTTTAAAATATCTTCTCGATCATTTAAAATATAATCGTAATTTCTTGTATCAAAAAATAAAACCCCTCCATGTTTTAAAATTCTCCAAAAACCCCTTAAAGCAACCTCTCTTTCTTCTTTTTTCATAAGGTAATTTGGGAAAGAATTGCCTAAAATAAATGCGATGTCAAATTCTTCGTCTTTATATTTGTCGGAGTTTAAAAAATTCCTCCAGTCTTCTATTCTTATTTGTGGAAAAACATTATTTTCTTTGGCATTACCCAAAATAATTGGAATAAAAAATTCGTTCACATCATTAGATATAACATTGTAACCTCTTTTGAGAAGAGCTATGCTATCACACCCACATCCTGTCGCTAAATCTATAATTTTAGGACTGTCATATTTTTTTAAAATCTCATCGATAATACCGTTCATTCTCTCCCACCTCAAATTAAGATCTCCGTGATATTCACCACCAGCAAGAAATTTATCTAAATCGGGAGTCTTTAAAAATCCCTCTGTGTACTTATAACAATATTCACAATTACTCATATTTTTTAATAATATTTAACGTGAAGTAAATAAAAATATTCTGTAGTAATTTCGGTGATTATTTTTCCTTTAACTAAATTAGATATTTTCTTTCTTTCGTCTTTATTCCACCAATGACTTTGATAGCCATTCTCACTAATAAATAAACCTTTTCCAAAATTTGTTTTTTCTAAATCTGGCCTACCAGTTAACCCCGATGCTCTATTATATATAGGGATTCCGTAATCTTTAAGCCCTTCTTGGACAAACAAAGAAATAATAAGTTCTCCTTTATTATTAGCAATCTTCACCATTTCTGAAATTATCTTATATGCATCACCAAATGGAGTGCCTAAAGAATTCTGCAAAGAAACAACGACTGGCCTCTCCACCTTTCCCAATAATTGCTGTAAATTTTGAGCATCTCCATTAATAAATAAAACATTATTAAATTGTTTTATGTTTTCTTCTAAATAAGAAAACATTTCCTTATCTATTTCTACAGCAATAACATGTTTAAAAAGTTTTGATAACACAGGAAGAACTCTTCCATATCCAGCACCAACGTCAACAAGTATTTTTTCTCTTGGTTTTTCAACAGTGCTAATAATATAATCTAATTCAGCCCTCATATATTTTTTTAAAAGAGGGTCTGTACTATTTTCTATAAATTGAATGTATTTATTTACGTCCCACTTATTCATAATATTTATGGCGGTGTTTTTTGATTGATGTTCGAACTTTTTTTGAGCAAAATCCTGAAAACTAATTTGGACTCGGCGGGGCAAACTATTTTTCTGGGGGAATGGAATTGCCCCGCCTCGGCTTTCTTCCCGCCCGCAGGAGGGGTCTGGGGAGGAATGCGGGCGGGATTTTGAACCTTTCCTTTTTCGCTTCCGAATTTCGTGCCAGTTGAAAACTGGCGCGCCACCTAAATTAAAATTCCAAATCTGTCCAATTACCAAATTCTCCTTTTTTGAACTTAGCACCGCTATCGGTAAAATAAACCCATCGACCGTTTTTTGTTGTTGTCCCTGTGTTAGCAACTAATCCGCCAAGCAGTTTTTTACCTTTTTTATTTTCTTCCTTAATATATTTTTGCAATCCATCAGACTTTGGTCCAAAGTCAGAAAATTGTGTCCCGTGCGGATCAAATAAACCAATTCTTCCATCTTTAAATTTGACTACAAAATCAACATAAAATGGCGTTTTGTCCTCATCATACGACACGGCAAAAAATGTCGCGTCTCTGTCTCCGTTTTTAAACCACCATTCAACCTTTCCTGAATTATCCAAAAATTCTGCAAAAGATTTTTCCAGTTCGGATAAATATTTTACGTAAAACGGCTTCATCGCTGACTTGTCCTTTGCTTCCTCTGCATAATCACTGCCAAAAGATAAAACTTCGGGAACATTCCAATTGTCTAATTTAGCAAGCTCTCCCTCTCTTATTTCAGTTTCATTTTTATACTCAACTTGCGCTTTATCTAAAACAGTTAAAAAACGCTGCGGATTACTATCGCCCAAAACTATCTTTACAATTTCTTCCCACTTTTCTGAATAATCCATTTTCAACTCTTTTTCAAAAAATTTATAAATAGATTCCTTGACTCTATTTACAGACCTGTCTTCTGGATAGAAAAGCCGAAGACTATTTCTCACGAAATAATCAAATAATTTCTGCAAATCAGCATCGCTCACGGTGATTGATTTATCGCCCACAATTTTTGAACCGGCTAATGTATCAATGTCGCCGGCTTTATAATCAGAAATGATCTTAATATCAACTTTTTTTGCCGTTTTATCTATGTTGCTTTTTAGATTATCTGCTTTCGCTTGAGCTAAAAATATTTCAATAAAGCGCGGAGATAATCTGGTTTTTTCACGATGTCGCTTCGAATAAACTGAAACTAAATTGATTGGCTGGTATTTATCTATTCTTTTGCTGGTTAGAAACGATACATAGCCGGGAGCAACATCTTTGTCAATTACGACATTGGTTATGTTTGTATAGATATAACCATAATTCAAAATTTCTTCACCATAATAATTACCTCGATCTGGTTCTGGCATTCTCATAATTCTACCCACTGTTTGAATAGAAAATATCGGACTATGCCATTCTCTAAACAACGCCATCACTTGCGCTCGCGGACAATCCCAACCTAAAGCAATCGCTTGTTTAAAAAGCAAAACCTCTACTTCGCTGTCATTTTTTTCTACATCTTCTTTGTTTATATGCTCGCCCGAAAGCCAAATAGCCAGCTTATTGTTTCCTTTTTCGGTAGAAATATTAAAATCATCTTTTAAAATTTTAATTACCTTGTCCTTCAACTCGTCCTCTCTTTGTCCTTTTCTATCTGGCAACTGAATCAAGACTAAAGGATTTATATTGCTACCTTCTTTTTTGTAGCTTTTGATTAGTTCCGCTCTTTTTTTCAAAGCTTCACCTATAACTGTTTTTTCACTATCTTTGTCATACTTTTTTTCACCCAATTCCGTTTTTATTTTGCCTTCTTTAAAAACATTTACAAAATTTTCATTTAAAACCAGCGACTTTTTTATCATCGCCTCTTTTTTTACATCATCCACCAGAATTTTTACATCATAATCACCCTCAAGAATCGGGGTCGCTGAAACTTCAATTGTTAAACTTGGGTCAATATCTTTGCGAAGCTGAAGCGCGGCCGACTTTTCTTTTTTGTCCATCTGTCCGGCTGAATAATGGACTTCATCAATAATCAAAACGATTGTTCTACCTTCTTCGCGTGTTCTTTCCAATACTTTTGAAAGATAAAATTCCTGTTCATTTTCTTTGACAATGGTATTAGTTCCTTTTTTATTCACGCTAGACCAATTGAAAAACAAAATTTCATTTTCCTCTATTTTTCTATCGTTCAAATCTTCAAAATACGAACATTCTAAAGTTCGGCTTTTTTCGTAATAATTATCCAATTTTTCCTTGCTCTGAATATGCAGTTTTTTCGGCGCCGCCCAAATGAAACTAAGTGGCTGTTTGATTTCTTTGTCATCAACCAATTGCTTTAAAAACTCCGCCATCATTATTGTTTTGCCAGAACCAGTCGGTGCTTTAAAAACCAATTTTTTGCCACCGTCCGCGCTTAAAAGCTTTTTGGCTTTATCTAATAAGTCGGCTATAGCATCTTCTTGATATATTTTTAGTTGCATATTTTTATTCCTTTATTTATAAATTCTTCGGTAAACTTTCAAAATCGCTTCGGGAATTGGCGATAATTTTACCTTTTGTTTTATATCTTCAAACTCATCTTCAAACGAATCATCACCAAGAGAGAAAATATAGACGCTGATTTTACCTTTTATATCCTTAATCGCTTTTTTGAAATCTGCAATTGCCAATTGATCAAAAATTACTCCGGCATAATGGTCGTGATTTTTGAAAATTTTAAAATCTTCATTATTTAATACCGATTCAAATGCTCCTTCTTTGACACAGAGCATTTCTACGGCTTCTTTTGTTAGTTTAATTTTATTTCTGTCAGTAGATTCTTTATAATCAACAAAATTTGTTTTGAAGTATTTTAAATTTCCACCAAGGCCTATTTTTTTATCACTAATATTCCTTGTGCCAATAATTTTGATTATATTATCTTCAAGTTTTTTTTCTATTTTATCAAATAGTGATTTATTCTTTTCGATTACTTCTTTTATTTCTTGTATAGTTTCGTCAAATTTTTCAAGTTGACTATAAGTAAGTTTTTTTTGAAAAAGTATTTTTTTATCATTCCCCTTAAAATCATAACCATTTATTACTTTTTGTATTCTTGGAAAAGTGACTTCTTCACAAATATCGTTTTCGTTATTTGTACATAATACGAACATTCTATTTCCACCGTCTTCGTTATTTAATTCTAGAACAGCATGCCCAGTTGTCCCAGATCCCGCAAAAAAATCAAGGATAATGGAATTTTTATTTGTATAAAGCTTTATAAGAAATTGAATCAGTTCATAAGGCTTAGGGTAATCAAATTTTTTGCTATTAAATATCTTTTCTAGCTGTTTTGTAGCCAGAGTACTCGACCATTTAGATATAACTCCGCGATAGGGTGTTTTTCTGTTTATTGGTTTATTATTTTCATCAACCTTAAAATATTGTTTAGTGTATACCCACATATCTCCATCCTGATTATCCTTGAATACTATAAACTCGTTTTCTACACCCCATACGAATTTCTTTTTTGACCACCTCCAACAACCCCTTTTACCATTTTCTGATGGTAGTATTGTTTTTCCGTTAGGTAATTTAATTTCGTAATCCAAAGATTGAGAATACTGAATACTGAAGCTGTTTAACTTAATTAGTTTATATTTGCCTCTCTCTTTAATAAATTCATCTTGATAATTATATGCTGAATCTTCCTCCGCATATTCACCATCCAAAAATAAATTTTCTTTTTTCTTTGCATACACGAGGATATATTCGTGTTTTATTCTAAAAAATTCACTATCAGAACTCCCACCACCCTCTTTATTTTCCCAAACTAATTTTGCTATGAAGTTGTCTTCAATAAAAATGTTATCCATTAACACTTTTAATTGTGATCCTTCATAATCGTTTATTGATATAAAGATAACTCCATTTTCTGCCAAAATATTTTTTGCAAGCTTCAATCTTTTTTCCATCATATTTAGCCACTTGCTGTGCTTATATCCGTCATTTTCATCTACATATTTATCATTGTATTTCCACTCTTTAGCTTTCCCTGTGTTATATGGCGGATCAATATAAATAACATCAATTTTCCCTTTGTGTGTATAATTCAAAACTGAAAGGGCGTGATAATTGTCGCCCTCAATCAACAAGTTCATCGGCTTATTTTTATCCGTAATTATTTCCTTGCCCTTTACTTCTTTTAGAACCGGCAATTTTTCTTTGCACATTTCAACAACATCTTCCGGCTTTTCTTCCCAGACTAAACCGTATTTCTTCTTTTTCTTTAATTCCTTTTTCAGCCGTTCAATTTCGGCAAGGAGTTTTTCTTGTGTTTGATTATTTTCCATAGTATTTTTATATCAATTTCTTTTCTTTAAAACTAAACGAATTCAAATTTGAAATAATGACATGATCAATGACTTCAATCCCCAATATTTTGCCTGCTTCCACCATTCTTTTGGTTAAATCCAAATCATCTTCTGATGGCTCTGAGTCCCCGGAAGGGTGATTGTGGGCTAAAATAATTTGAGCGGCGAAAATTCGCGCCGCCGGTTCAAACACCTCACGCGGATGCACCAAACTCGCATTTAGCGTACCGACAGAAATAGTTTCTTTGTTCAATAGCTCGTTGCGTGAATTCAAGTATAAAACAACAAAATTTTCTTTTTTATGTTCACGCAAAAAGGAAATTTGAGCAATTATATCTTTTTGGGTTTGGACTATGGGCAAGGTGTTTGAAGAATCAACCTCTAAAACTCTACCCGCAAATTCAAAAGCGGCTAAAATTTGTGTAGCTTTAGCCGGTCCAATGCCATTTATTTTTTTAAATTGATCAAAATTCAATCCTAGCAACTTTTTCTTGGGATAATTTGAAAGAATATCTTGGGCAACCTCCAGAACGTTTTTGCCTTTTGTGCCAGTACCTAAAAGAATAGCCAAAAGTTCATAATCTTTTAGAAATTTTACCCCGGACTTAATCAATTTTTCCCGAGGCCTATCAACTTTTGGAATGTCTTTAATCTTTGGCATAGTTATATTTAATTGTGCTCCGGCAAGTCTTTTAATCGTTTGCCTTTATATTGCCAATAAGCGGCCCCTTGGTATGCACCGCTAGAATTTAATTCACCTTTTTGCTCGTATATTTTGTATGTTAATGGCGAAAGTTTCCAAGTCTGTTCGCCATATTCTACTTCGCGCTCGCCAACCACTTTCGCAGTGATTTCTTTATCAGCTATAAAAACAATTTCTTCTCCGTTCTTAATTCCTTTTTTATAAAAACTAAATCGTACTCCTTGCTCTCTCGCTTTTGAAACTTCGTCAAACTCCTTTTCTTTGTTTACATCTTTTGGATATATCACTTTACCCTCGAATGATAACAAAAGTTGTCGCACTAAATCATAATCAAGAGCAAATAATTCACTATCCCCAACCCGATGTTTATTAAAAATTTCCTTTAAAAGATTTTCTTTGTCGTTGTAATCTTCAAGTTCAATCGCAAAAAATCTTTTAAGACCAGAAACATTATAGTAGCCATTTGCCTCAAGAAAACGCATTCGTTCCTGAAAATTAGCGTTGCCAGTTTGGCCTATTTTTATTAAGCCAGAAACGGCTGTTGTCATTATGTAAATAATTCCTTTCATATTTTTATTTCATTAAAACATCAAGCGAAACGCCGAGAGCGTCCGCAATTTTTTTGACCGTATCAATAGTAGGGTTAGGAGTTGATCCTGCTTCAATTTTAGCAATCGTATGAAAAGCCAAATCTGCTTTTTTTGAGAGCACATCTTGAGAAATACCAAGCTTGTTTCGGTATTTCTTTATATTCTCGCCAATTGTGGATTTTTCGTTTGACATATTCGTATAGTTTTACTATTATAGTTGTATAGTATTAAAATCATCACTTATCAATAGTTAGTATATGAAATTTTTAGCATCTAGTCAAACAAAAATTTTAGGGAGTTCCTTGGCGTTGCCCGCGAATGGGTTGGGTGGGTCAAGGGCAACATCTCTTTTGGTGGCGCATTTTGCTTTGCAAAATACGAAATTCGGAAGCGAAAAAGGAAAGGTTCAAAATCCCGCCCGCATTCCTCCCCAGACCCCTCCTGCGGGCGGGAAGAAAGCCGAGGCGGGGCAATTCCATTCCCCCAGAAAAATAGTTTGCCCCGCCGAGTCCAAATTAGTTTTCAGGATTTTGCTCAAAAAAAGTTCGAACATCAATCAAAAAACACCGCCAATTTTCACTTTTTGTGAAATCGTAAGAAACAGCCTCGGCGCAAAGCGCCTCGGCATGGTATTTTTCCGCAATTTTAAAGGCATTTTTGAAATCCAAAACCAAAGTGCGGTCGGCAATGCGGAAGTTCGCCGTGCGAAGCACGGGCAAAATGAAATTTTGCAAACCAATCTTTTTTCTTTCGCTTTCAGCGAAAGGTTGAGCGTATTTTTCTTTGATTGCCCAAAAACTAATCTAAAAACAATATGGACAACATAAATTTACAAACCAAAAAGATTTTTCTCTATGCTCGTAAATCCACGGACGAACCAGAGCGACAAGTTCTTTCCATTGAAGCGCAAATGTTTGAATTGCGAGAATATGCCAAAAAGGAAAACCTTAATATCGTCCGTGAATTTGTAGAAAGCAAAACCGCCAAAGAGCCGGGGCGAGAAATTTTTAACGACATGATCGCGAGCATAGAGAAAAATGAAGCCGAGGGAATTTTAGCGTGGCACCCTGACCGCCTTGCTCGTAATTCCATAGACGGCGGAAGAATAATCTATCTCGTAGATACTGGCAAAATAACCACGCTAAAATTTCCTACTTTTTGGTTTGATCCGACACCACAGGGAAAATTTATGTTGTCCATTGCTTTTGGGCAATCAAAATATTATGTGGATAATCTTTCGGAAAATATAAAGAGGGGTATTCGCCAGAAATTGCGAAATGGAATATGGCCCGCTTGGGCGCCACTGGGCTATGTGAACGACAAGAACGCCCGCTGTATCGCTGTGGACAAGGAAAAGGCAAAGTATATCAAGCGGGCTTTTGAAATGTATGCCACTGGCGAATATCCCCTCGTTCAAATCCGAAAGATTATCAATTCCTTGGGCTTGGTTGGCAAGAAAGGCAAAATGCTTTCCGTCTCAAATTATCAATATATGCTGAAAAACAAAATCTATTACGGAATGATTGAATATAACGGAGAATTGTATGACGGAAAGCATGAACCGATTATCACAAAGAAACTTTTTGATTCCGTTCAAGAAGTGATGGCGAACAAGAGCAAACCGAAATCGCCAAAATTGAAACCTTACATTTTTAGAGGATTTTTCCGTTGTGGAGAGTGCGGTTGCTTTATTACCACCGAAACACAAAAAGGACACAACTATTTGCGATGTACCAAACGGAAAAATCCTTGCTCTCAAAGGTACGCCAGAGAGGACGCCATCACTTCTCAAATAAAAGAGGAAATCAAAAAAGTTTCTTTGTCTTCCGCTTGGGCAAACGCTTCAATCAATTATTTTGAAAACGAAAAAATTAAAATTGCCCAAGCGGAAAGCTCTTTCGCCCAAAAAGCGAGAAATGAGCTTGTAGAGATAGAAACAAAACTTGATCGCTTGCTTGATTTACAACTGGACGGCAATTTGTCGCAAGCGGAATATACCGCCAAAAAGTACAAGCTCATTCTCGCTAAAAAAGATTTGGAAGAAAAAATTACCGCTTTTGGGCGAAAGAGCAATAATCGGTTCGAACTTGCCATTGCCTTTCTAAAAGACGCCAACCAAGCCGAAAAATACGCTCAACAAGAAAATCCCGAATCCTTTCGGGATTTTCTCAAAAAGATTGGTTCGAACTTCCGCCTTGCCGACCGCACTTTGGTTTTGGATTTCAAAAATGCCTTTAAAATTGCGGAAAAATACCATGCCGAGGCGCTTTGCGCCGAGGCTGTTTCTTACGATTTCACAAAAAGTGAAAATTGGCGGAGAGGGAGGGATTCGAACCCTCGGTGAGTTGCCCCACACAGTCTTTCCAGGACTGCCAATTAAGCCGCTTTTGTACCTCTCCAATTAAATCTTCATCCCCCTCAAATTAGCCAGCCTTTCTTCAACCGGCGGATGTGTTAAAAACAATTTATTAAACCAGCTTTTGGTTTCTTTTCCTCTGAAAGGAGAAGAAATAAAAAGATGGGCATTACTACTGTTGGCCGTTCTCAACTGACTGCCATCGGCAGCTATCTTTTCCAAAGCACTGGCCAGCCCTTCCGGATATCTGGTCAATAATGCTCCCGAAGCATCGGCCAAGAACTCTCTGTTTCGAGAAATTGCCAATTGAATTAAAGTTGCGGCAATGGGAGCCAAAATCGCAGCGGCAATTCCCAATACCAAAAAGACAACATTGCTGTTTGAATTATTATCGTTGTCTCTGTGTCCTCCCCAAAAGGTCATTCTCAAAAAGAAATCGGCGGCAACGGAAATGACTCCGGCCAAAACAACAACCACTGTCATTAATAACATGTCTTTGTTTTTGATGTGTGATAGTTCATGAGCAATCACTCCTTCCAGTTCTGATTTTTCCAGCTTTCCCAACAACCCCTTGGTTACCGCTAAAACCGCATGCTTCTCGTCTCTGCCTGTGGCAAAAGCATTGGGCTGGGCTTCGTTTAAGATATATATCTGAGGAACGGGCAAGCCGGCAGTGATGCAAAGATTCTCAACAATTCGATACAATTCCGGATTGTCTTTCTTTTCAATCGGTTTCGCTCCGGTTGTCATTAAAACAATCTTATCCGAATACCAATAGGAAGAAATGCTGGTTAAGACACTGAAAACAACGGCGAAATACAATATGGCCTGACTGTTCAAGGCATGACTGAAAATCCATCCGATTAATATCACAAAAACAAGAAAAAAGGTTATCAAAAACCATGTTTTCCTGACATTAGAGTCGGCTATATTATATAGAGTAGACATATTACTTCTTCAAAAGTCCTTTCCTTTTCAGGTCCCTGTCGGAAAGCTTGTTGAATTTTCTCCTCTGCCTCTTTTTCTGCTTCAAAATGCACTTGGAAATATTTTTCATTTTCTTTAATCTTAATTATTAAAAACTGACTTTCGGCGCTGCTTTCTCCCCTTCTTCCGCTTCAAAGAATTCCGAAACCTTAAATCCGAACATTCCGGCGATCATATTGGTCGGGAATAACTGCAATTTATTATTGAAATCCAAAACATTGCCGTTATAGAAACGTCTGGCAGCCTGAACTTTGTCTTCGGTATCGGTCAATTCTTTCTGCAATTCCAAAAAGTTGACCGAGGCCTTCAAGTCGGGATAATTCTCGGATAAAGCGAACAAACTCTTTAAGGTTCCCGAAAGCATATTCTCGGCATCTCCTTTTTCCTTAATTCCCTGAGCTGACATGGCCTTGCTTCTGGCAGCAATCACTCTGTCAAAGGTTTCCTTCTCGTGGGAAGCGTAGCCCTTGACCGTTTCGACCAAATTGGGAATCAAATCATACCTTCTCTTCAATTGGACATCGATATCCGACCAAGCTTCTTTGACTCTGTTTCTCAAGGTAATCAATCCGTTGTACATGACAATAATGTACAAAAGGATTAGGAATATGACAACTAAAACTATTTCTATTATAGACATATTATTTCTTTTTATTTTTAACTATTCTCTTCTTAACTTTTTCAACTTCTTTTTTGACGATTTTCTCTTCTTTCTTGAACAAATCATATATTACACCAAATGGCTTGCTTTTCAAGAGCTTTTTCAAAGATTCCGCTATTTGATTGAATAAATCCTTGAATGACTCTATCCCCTCCTCAATCTCTTTGAATTCTTCTTTTAACTGTTTCATCTTCTGGGAAACTTTCAATTCAGGGTGTTTGTCGGCTGCGGAAAAAGCGGCATTGAAAACAACTGATAATATGTTGCTGGCTTTTTTCTTTTCCTCAACCGTCTCGGCCTGTTCGGCCTTCTTCTTGGCTTCGGAAACGTTTCTTAAAAAATCCTTTTCATATGAAACGTATTTGGAAACCTCGGAAATAATCTGATTGGCCAATTCTATTTTTCTCCTTAAATAATCATCAACTTCTTTAAAGGCCTTCTTGGTCTGGCTCTTCACTCTCAAGATGATGAGGAAATTTCCAAACAAGAAAAGGAGAAGAAGAACAATGATTGAAGAAATGATTTGTATGCTTTCCATATGTTTATTGTTTAGACGCCTTGGCTAATTTATCCTTTTTGTAATTTTCTTCGTAAGATCTTCTCTTTTTATCAAGCTTTACTAAATACTCAATATACGAAGAAGGCGAGGTAATTTTTAACTTCTTCATTCCTCTTTTCATCATCGCCTCCTCTTCTTCTGTCAGATAAAGCTTTATGATTTTATTCATATTTCTATTGTATTGTATAATTAAGTAATTTTCAATCTACCAAAAAAGAAAAATAAAGTATTTTCTTTAATAAAAAATTATTCAATTACGCACAAAATGTCTTCCTCTTTTAAAATCAGGTATTCCTTATCCCCCACCTTTATTTCGTGAGGAGAGTATTTGCTGAATAAAACAACTTGTCCTTTCTTGATTTCCATGGGAACTATCTTGCCAGCCGAGTTTTTCTTTCCTGGTCCGACCGAAATCACCTTTCCCTGCTGCGGACCGTCTTTTTCCGACGGCTGAAAAAGCAGGGTTGCCCTAGCTTTCTCTTCCCTGATTCTTTCTATGACAATATTGTTAGATAACGGCCTTATTTTCATGTTTTATTTTTTAACTTTCTGATATTCAAGATAGGAATAAATAAAAAGATAAACAATGGAAGCAATCAAGGGAATAAACATGAGAGCGAAAGCGTATTGCGTGAAGAAAGTTCCCAAAAAGATAAACAATGCGGTAATCTTGAATAACTTTTCCCCTATTTTGTGCGTCTTGTCCCAAACCGTATCATCGGCCAAAGTCCAAGGCAACCTTATCCCTATTGTATAATTCCTCTTCGCCTTTCCGATCAAAGAACCGCAGAAATAGAATAAAACAGCAAAAGCCGGCATTAAAGATGCTGTCATGTTGATATTATATCCGATGTTCCAAAGAATGGTCAGGATATAGACATAAGCCATGAAAAGATCGAAAACGACAATGAATCTATCGAATTCTCCGTAGAACTTCTCGATATTCTTCTTTTCCGGATCAATCTTGGGAATAAAGAAAAACAAAGCGGTAAAAACAACCATTAATATCGGCATTAAAAATAATCCCCAGAAGCTACTCATGTATCCGTCAACTTCCCCATTGATATTCCAGTGCGAAGCCATTTGCTGGGGCACCAAGGGATAAAAATAGAAGGCCGTGGCGAAAGCGAAAACGATAATAATGATACTTAATAATTTAGATTTGTTCATAATTTATATTTTTAATATTTTTAAATATTATACCATTATATTGACTTTAAATCCAAATCTGATAATATATAGACATGAATAACTTGGTAGAGAAACTGCTCTCCGGCATAGTGGGAATGGGCATTTCCATCTATCTTCTCGATGGAGTGACCTTTGACGGAAGCTTTAAAACGATTCTACTTGTTGGCGCAGTCATGGGCCTGTTGATGATTTTTGTAAGACCATTATTGGGTTTAATCACCTTGCCTTTGAGAATAGTCACTTTAAACCTTTTCTCCATAGTTATTATGATGTTCTTGGTCTGGCTGGTGGACGCTTTGTTCCCCGCCGACATGTTTGAAATATTCGGAATAAACAATCTATTTTTCACCACATTAATCATCTGGGGAACGGAAAGGCTTTCCTCAATGGCATTTAAATAAAATGAATAAGACATATTTAATCGCACAATCGATAATTTCAGTTTTGCTTGTAATCACTATCCTTCTTCAACAGAGAGGAACCGCTTTGGGTTCGGCTTTCGGAGGAGGCAGCGAAGTATACAGCACCAGAAGAGGATTCCAGAAGAACCTGCTTTGGATAACGATAGTTTTGACCGCCGCCTTTATCGGCCTTGCCATCTTTAACTTGGTGGACTAATTTAATGATTTCCAAAAACAAAAATTCTCTTTCCGTTGGCCGATGGCCGACGAAAAAGCAATGGTTGCAATTCTTTAAAGTTTTGAAAAGGAAAGAAAAAATTGCCTTGGGCATTCTTTTCACGCTATTTATCTCTTCTCTCATCTTCCTTGTCTCGTCTTTCTACATCAGAAACACCAATGTGGTGCCGGCGGACTACGGGAGGATAAGAGAGGGGGTATTGGGACAGCCGCAGTTCATCAATCCTCTTTACGCTCCCCTTTCCGATATCGACCGGGATTTAACCGAACTGATCTTTTCTTCCTTGATGACCTATGACGGCAACGGGAATATCGTTCCCGATCTGATTAGCGAATACAATGTCGAAGAAGGAGGCAAGACAATCGATTTTTCAATCAAAGAAAACGCCAAGTGGCATGACGGAGTTAATCTAACCATCGATGATGTTATCTTCACCATCGACCTGGTTCAGGATGCCGAATACTTAAGTCCCTTAAGAACCAACTGGCAAGGAGTGGAAATCGAAAAAGTGTCCGACTACAAAGCAATTTTCAAACTGAAACAGACGTACAGCGGATTTGAAGAATCTTTGGTTAATTTAAAGATATTGCCCCAGCACATCTGGAAAGACGTGAATGTCCAATCGATAACATCGAACACTCAGTTGAATGTTTTAAGCCCGATTGGCAGCGGACCGTATCTGGTTAAGAAAACCATCCAAAAAAGCGACAAGACCGTGAAGTCGATGATATTAAGTGTCAACAATGATTATTACGGGCAAAAGCCGCACCTCCAGAGAATCGATTTCTATTTCTTCAACAAACAGGAAGACTTGTTGAACAATTTAAAAAAAGGAAATCTTGACTCCGGAAATGTTGAAGCCACCGACTATAACGACAAGAATTTCAAAAAATACAACCTGAATTCCATTGAAACTCCCGATTACTTCGCCGTCTTCTTGAATAATCTGGAAAAGCCGTTTGATAATAAAGAAATGAGGCAAGCTTTCTCCTATTTAATCAATAAACAGGAAGTCGCCAGTAATGTTTTGAACGGAAAAGGAGAAGTCATTGATTCTCCCCTGATTCCCTCTTTCTACGGATTAAATAATCCCGAAGCACCATTGTCATATGATGAAACAAAAGGAACGCAAATCTTGGACAAGAACGGATACGTATTAAAAGACGGGCTCCGAACAAAAACCGTTGAAAAATCATCGGGCTTTAAATTCACCCAGACGTTGCAATCGGGAAGCAGCGGAGCCGAAGTTAAAAAACTCCAAGAATGTCTGGCCCAAGACGAAGCAATATATCCTTCGGGAACCATTTCCGGAACCTTCGGACAGGAAACCAAAGCCGCGGTCATCAAATTCCAAGAAAAATACAAAGACGATATTTTAACTCCCAATAATTTGACCGCCGGAACGGGAAAAGTCGCCGGAGCGACAATCAAGAAATTGAATGAAGTCTGTTTCGTTGTTCCCGATGAAGAAATACCGCTATCCTTTGTTTTAAAAACAACCAGCCACCCGATACTGCAAAAAACAGCGCAGATGATAAAGGAGCAGTGGGAAAAGCAAGGGATAAAAATTGAAATACAGACATTGACCGAAAGCGAAGCCAAGAAAGTTATCAGAGAAAGAAATTTCAGCATTCTTCTTTTCGGAGAACAGATGGGAGGAATACCCGACCCGATTCCTTTCTGGCATTCATCGCAGAGAATCGACCCGGGACTGAATCTTTCCTCATACAACAGCAGCAAAGCCGACGAACTGATGGAGAAAGCCAGGAAATACTACGACTACACCAATCCCGACCGAATCAAAACATTAGACGATTTACAGAATTTGATTATCAGCGATTCCCCGGCCATCCCCCTGTTTACCACCGACTATCTTTATCTGACCAAGAAAAACATCAAAGGAATTGATACGCAAAAAATAACCGACGCATCAAAAAGATTCGTCAATGTAGAAAACTGGTATATTAAAGAACAAAGAGTATGGAAGTAGAATTAAAAAACCCCGACATCAGAAAACTTAAAGACATGGAAGACGTCCTCCTCAATAAAGAGGTTGCCAAAAGCAATCCCGAGCAGGAAATCTATTACATGTATCGCGGACTGAAGGAAGAAAACGGATTAAGGTACGACATTACCGTCATTCCCCCGTTCTTAATGGGCGAAGAATATGTAAAAACCAAGGGGCATTTCCACTGTGCCGATTACGGAGAAATCTATACCGTCATCAAGGGAGAAGCTGTTTTCCTTATGCAAAAAGGAAAAGAGGCCATTGAAGACATCTACGCCGTCAAAGCAAAAGCTGGACAAAGCGTCATTATCCCTTCCGGTTACGCCCATGTAACCATAAATGCATCAAATGAGACATTGGAATTGGCCAACTGGGTATCCGTTGAATGCACTTCCGATTACGACACGATTAAAGAAAAAAACGGGGCCGGTTATTTCTATACAACCAAAGGTTGGATTAAGAACACTAATTACAAAAACATACCGGAAATGAGATTCGAAGAACCATTGAAAGAGGTTCCCGAAAATCTTGATTTCCTCAAATAATATGAATAAGGATAAAACCATCATCATTACCGGAGGTTGCGGATTCATCGGAACCAATGCCGCCGAATATTATCTCAAAAAGGGATTTAAAGTTGTGGTTTTCGACAATCTTTCCCGGGTCGGCTCAAAAGAAAATCTCAAATATCTCAAGACAAAAAAAGGGATAATTTTCGTCAAGGGAGATATCAGAAACAATAAGCAGATAGAATCGACTTTTAAAAAATACAAACCCGACTATGTCTTGCACTTGGCCGCTCAGGTAACCATGGTCACGTCGGTTCAAAAACCGAGAGAAGACTTTGAGATAAACGCAATGGGAACATTTAATGTCTTGGAAGCTTTGAGAAAAGAAGCTCCCGAAGCGGCATTGCTCTACACCAGCACCAACAAAGTGTACGGAGAAATGACGGATTTGGAAACAATAGAAAAAGAAAAAAGATACGAATACAAAAATATTAAAGGAATCTCTGAAGAGAGGCTTATTGACCCGCACGGCCCCTACGGGTGCAGTAAGTATACTGGGGATGAATATACTATTGATTGGGCCAGAATCTACGGATTGAAAACCGTCGTCTTCAGACAATCAGGCATCTACGGGCCCCATCAGTTCGGAATTGAGGAACAGGGCTGGCTGGCCTGGTTCATCAACGCTTTATTGTTCGATAAGCCGGTAACAATATACGGCGACGGAAAACAGGTCAGAGATGTATTATATGTTGACGATGTTTTGGAAGCATATGATACCGCCTTAATGAACATCAACGAAACAAGAGGAAAAGCATTCAATATCGGAGGAGGATTGGAATATTCCCTTTCCATCTGGGAATTATTCGATATTTTGGAAAAACTTTCCAACAAAAAATTCAAATATTCGTTCGGAGACTGGAGGCCGGGAGACCAGAAAGCCTACATTTCCGACATAACTAAAGCTAAAAATAATTTCAACTGGTCTCCAAAAATCTCCCCCAAGGAGGGAGTGGAAAAACTCTATACCTGGATCGCCGAAAATAAAGAGGCTGTTCTCAAGTCAGGAGTATTTCCGAAACAGTATCCGATAGTAAAATAATATGATTAACGAAACAAAAACACAAACACAATCAACGCCGGGAGCACACGCTCCGCAGGCGCCGCATCACGCCCGAAGCGGACAAAAGAGGTCTTTTCATAATGATAACCGAAGAAGACCCGCCCGCCCCAAGCCGAAAAAAGATTATATCAAAACCCCCCAGCCGCAAGATGAATCCTTAAGGGTAATACCCTTGGGAGGATTGGGCGAAGTGGGAAGAAATATGATGCTTTTGGAATACAAGAACGAGATATTGATTATCGACGTCGGTTTTAGAATGCCCGAAGAAGACATGCCCGGAATCGACTACATCATTCCCGACATTTCATACTTGTTGGAAAACAACCGATACAAGAATATTGTCGGTGTATTGATAACCCACGGCCACTACGACCACATCGGAGCGATACCGTATATCCTTCACCGAATCGGCAACCCTCCCGTCTATGCCGCTCCCCTTGCCCGAGGCATTATCATTAAAAGACAGGATGAGTTCCCCGAACACCAAAAATTGGACATAACCGAGATTAAAGACGGAAGCAAGGTCAAGCTGGGTTCTTTCGATGTGGAATTCTTCAGACAGAACCACAATATTCCCGACAACATGGGCTTATTCATCAAAACGCCTGTTGGTAATTTCGTTCATACTTCCGACTTCAAGTTTGATGACTTCCCGGTCAATGAACCGGCAACCAATTTTAAAAAACTGGAAGAAATGGGAAAAAGAGGAATCACTCTTCTTTTATCCGACTCGACCGGAGCCGAAGAATTGGGCCATTCCCTTTCCGAAAAAGAAATCTTCGAAAACATGAATAAGATATTCGAAGCGGCTAAAGGAAGAATCATCATGGCTACTTTCTCTTCTTTGATTAACAGAGTCCAACAGGCTATTACCATTTCCGAAAAGCACGGACGAAAAGTCGGCTTCATCGGACACAGCATGAAAAGCAACGTCGAATTGACAAAGAAGCTCGGCTATTTAAAATCGCAAAAAGGAACTCTTTTGAAAAAAGTTGCCGATGCCAATAACTTGCCCGACAAGAATGTGACTATTCTCTGTACCGGAGCCCAGGGTGAAGAAAATGCCGGACTGATGAAAATTGCGACCGGAGAACATCCGTCGATATCGGTTAAGCCCGGAGACACCATCATCTTCTCTTCTTCGGTCATTCCCGGAAACGAAAGAACCGTTCAGATGTTAAAAGATGATTTGCTGAGACAAAAAGCCAATGTCTTCCATTACAAAATGGTTGATATTCATGCCGGAGGACACGCCCAGAGAGACGAATTGAAGCAGATGATCAAGTTGATGAATCCCAAATTCTTCATGCCCGTTCACGGACAATTCTCCATGCTTTTCGCCAATTCAAACTTGGCCCAGCAGGAATGCGGATTCAAAGAAGAAAATGTGATATTGGCCGACAACGGAAACATTATCAATATTACTCCGCAAAAAGCCTTCATTGAAAAGAAACAGGTTCCTTCCGAATACGTCATGGTTGACGGCTTGGGAGTCGGCGATGTCGGAGAAATCGTCTTGCGAGACAGGCAGGCGTTAGCAAAAGACGGAATCTTTGTTATAATAGCGGTAGTCAACAGAAAAACCGGAAAAGTCCAGGATTCTCCCGATATTATTTCCAGGGGATTCGTCTACTTGAGAGAATCGAAAGACTTATTGTACCAAACCAGAAAAAAAGTCATTGTGACGATAGAGAAAGCGACTGCTTCTGGACAGGTGGTCAACTGGACATATATCAAAGACAACGTCAGGAACACTTTGAGCGACTTCTTGTTCCAAAAGACTCAAAGGAGACCCATGGTTCTGCCAGTTATAATTGAAGTAGGATAGTATGGAAGTTATAAAAACCGAAAGCGCTGGAGGAGTTGTTTTGAATGATGACGGATTAATACTTAAACTTTGTTTTTATTCAAAACTTCGGAAATAGAATTAAATCCGATTGATCCGGAAAATCCCGAAGCAAGATGGGTGGAAAAAGAACAAATCGCTGAACTTTTAACCCACCCAAAAGATAAGGAATTTTTCCTAAAGATAATAAATCAAATATAATATGCGAGTATTTTCAGGAATCAGGCCCACGGGCGATATACATATAGGAAATTATCTGGGAGCTGTAAAGCAGTGGATTGAACTTCAAGACAAAGAAGAGTGCCTTTTCTGTATCGTTGACTGGCATGCCATCACCACTCCCTACGACGAAAAGACTCTCCAGAAGAAAATGTTCGATTTGGCAACGACATATTTGGCTGTCGGATTAAACCCCGATAAATGTTCCCTTTTCATCCAATCACAAGTTAAACAGCATACCGAACTGGCTTGGCTTTTGGGCTCGATAACTTCTTTGGGAGAATTGCAGAGGATGACCCAGTTCAAAGACAAATCCAAAAAGCACAAAGAATACATCAATGCCGGACTTTTGAATTATCCTGTTTTAATGGCTGCCGACATTTTGTTATACGACGCCGATATCGTTCCTATCGGCAAAGACCAAATTCAACATGTTGAACTGACCAGAAACATCGCTGAAAAATTCAACAAAAAATACGGCAAGACATTCAAATTGCCCGTACCACTAACCCCGAAACAGGGAGCGAACATTATGTCTTTACAGAATCCGGAAAAGAAAATGTCCAAAACCGACGACACCAAAGGATGTATCGGCTTATTCGACGAACCGAAAGAAATAAAAGAAAAGATAATGTCGGCAACTACCGATTCGGGAAAGGAAATCAAATACGATTTAACTGATAAAAAAGGCGTTTCCAATCTTTTAACCATCTATTCCCTCTTCTCGGGAAAAGAAACAAAGGAAATAGAAAAAGATTTTAAAGGAAAGGGTTACGGCGACTTCAAAAAATCTCTATCCGATCTACTGATTGAAAAACTAGAACCGATCAGAGAAAAAAGAAAAGAACTTCAAAAAAAGCCCGAATATATTGATAGGGTTTTGGAAAAAGGGGCAGACAGGGCCAGAGAAATAGCCGAAAATAAAATGGTTGAGGTTAGGAAAAAAATGGGATTAAAATAAATAACCCAGTTGTTTTTTTACTTCAAAAAATTTATCTTGTCCAATATTGCAAACCTTTTCTTTAATTCTGGATTTATCTAAAACCCTTAATTGAAATAACAAAACAAGGGAATCTTTTTTTAAACGGGGCGAATATTTGGGAATGAAAACCGTCGTTGTTCTTCCTATGCCTTTCAAGTTGGTGGTAAGGGGAGCAATTATAATAGTACTCAAGTCACGGTTTAAAATATCATTTTGTATAACTAAAACAGGACGATAACCACCCTGTTCGTGACCCTTAACTGGATCTAAATTACATAGAAGAATATCTCCTTGCTTTATTTCCATAAATCATTAATTTTAGGCTGTATCGCCATCCACTCTTCTTCTGTCGGAATATCGTCAAACTTAATGCCCGATAAAAATTTAGCATCTTGGGAAAGTTTTTCATTGAACCAATTTTCGAACATTTTATTTATTATTTCACTTTGAGTTTTACTTTCCATATTAGAAATCCTGCCGACTTCATCTGCGATATGCTGAGGAATTAAAACCGATATTCTTTTATTTTTTGTTTTCGTGCTCATATTTTATATTACAAATATATAATATCAAATCGTATTATAATGTCAAGGCCCTTATCTCCTCAACCTTTTCCCTCATCAATTCTTCACGTTTAGCTTCAACAACCAATCTTAAAACCGGCTCGGTGTTGGAAGCTCTTAAAGAAAACCACCAATCGTCGAAATCAACCCTTAATCCGTCAATATATGACACCTTCCCTTCTTTATATTTATCCTTAACTCTTTCTATCACCTGATCCTTATTTTCCGCTTTGAAATTAATTTCTCCGGAATGAAAATATTTCCTAAAAGGTTTGATCAGTTGAGACAATGTCTTCCTGGTGCTTTGCATTTCTTTCATAATTGAAAAAACAGCAAAATAAGGAGCTTCGAAATAATTGCCTTCGTATTTCAAGTAATAGTGTCCCGAATATTCAGCCCCGAAAAAGATGTCTTCGGTTCTCATTTTATCTTTAATGAAAGAGTGGCCTATCCTGCTTGGAACAGCTATCCCTCCCATCGCTTCAACGGTTTCCCTGATGATATTACTGGAACGGATGTCATAAAGAACCTTGCCGCCGGGAAAATCTCTTAAAATGATTGAAGAAATAAAGGCTAAAATTAAGTCTGAAGGAACCGCTTCCCCTTTTTCATCAACAAAATAAACTCGGTCTCCGTCTCCGTCAAAAGCTATTCCCAAATCGGCTTTTTCTTCAATGACTTTATTTTCCAATAATGCAATATTTTCTTTTTTTGAAGGATCGGGCTCGTGATTGGGAAAATCCCCGTTGAGCTCGCTAAAAATATGGATAAGGTTAACATTTTTAAACATTTGGGGAACCAAGACTCCGGAAGTGCTATTGGCCGTGTCAACCACGACCTTCAAATTAAATTTATCGGGAACCGAATTACTGCAGACATATTCATTAATAACCTTTTTTTCTGTAACCTTTCCTTCTTTTTCCGCTTTAACGAATTCATTATTCAAAGCCATCTCTTTTATTTCTTGAATCCCGTTGGTTTCACTCAAAGTGATTGCCTGTTCTCTGACCATTTTAAAACCGTTGTATTGTTTTGGATTATGGCTGGCGGTAATATTGATTCCTCCGTCATACCCATACTCAGCCACGGCAAAATACGTGGTTGGAGTAGTCGACAATCCAACATTAATAACATCGGCCCCCTGTTCAATTATTCCCCTTTTCAATTCTTCAAACAAAGAATCGGAAGATTTTCTATTATCCCTTCCGACAACTATCTGAGGATTTTCCTTATCACTGGTTTTCTTGATAAACAAAGCGAAAGCGGCCCCTATATTATACGCAGCTTCTTCGTTTAATTCTT
Source organism: Minisyncoccota bacterium (assembly GCA_041651685.1). GTDB lineage: Bacteria > Patescibacteriota > Minisyncoccia > Minisyncoccales > Minisyncoccaceae > UBA2211. The sequence continues at coordinate 396,302 of JBAZIU010000001.1, read as the reverse complement.
CGGGATAAACTCCCCTAATGTCGTATGCTTTGAATATTTTTGGATTCATTTTAGTAACATCCGGTTTGGGTAACACTGGCATAACAAGTAAAAGGAATACATAAATAGAAAAGAGGGTCATCGCTGTTTTCGCCTCCATGCCACAACCTGTGCCGTGCATAAGCCGTACAATTCTCTGTCCCTACTGCTCCAAATGTATGAGATCCTGTCGTACAATAACCATAGCAATAACCTCCATAACAAGGGGCCGAGGGGGGATCACTAAAGCAGTGCTCACCACATCTAGTTGCTGCCGTTGTAGTATAGCCAGAATTAGAATAACCGGTAGGGCACGATGACCCGTTAACAACACAGCATGTCTGAGTTCCGCAAGTAGCCGTAGTTCCTCCGACAGCAGAGCAAGATTGTTTTTGATATGCCGTGCAAGCACCACTAGAACTTCCGCCGTTTGCTCCAGCACAAGTCCAAGACCAAGAACCAGAAGTAGAAGCTGTTCCGGTCGAACAAAGATTAGAGGTGGGAGGAGAAGATAGATATACTCCACTGGATGATCCGCAAACCCCGTCAACTTTTTTATTAGCCGAACAAGATACCGTCGAACCGGTATTTTGTCCTATACAAGTCCAGTTCCAAGGTCCGGAACCGGACACCGAAGAAGCTGTTCCGGTTGAACAGAAGTTAACAGTGGGAATGGTATATACATTGGTGCCATTGGATGTTCCACACACTCCATCAACCTTCTTGTTGGCGGTACAGGTCGGAGTTGTTCCGCCGTATACCCCGGCACAAGTCCAAGACCAGGGACCGGAACCGGAATAGGCAGAAGTGGCACCGATGGAACAGGGAGCGGCGATTGAAGAAGTATCGTAGTAGTTGCCGTTGTTGGAAGTGCCGCAGACGCCATCAATTGATTTGTTAGCAACACAGGTCGGGGTTGTTCCGCCGTATACTCCGGCACAAGTCCAGTTCCAAGGACCTTCTCCGGAAACGGAAGAAGCTGTTCCGGTTGAACAGAAGTTATTTGTGGGAATGGTATAGGTATTGGCAGTTCCCGAACCGCAGACACCATCTAAGGCATGGTAGGCGGTACAAATTGTTGAGCTTCCAAGATATGTTCCGGGACAAGTCCAGGAAACGGAAGAACCGGGAGTCGAAGGATAGGCAGGAGTGGTTGAGGGAATAGTTGAAGCACAATAGGTGGTGTCAGTTCCCCAATCAGTTTGAGAAGAGGGATAGCCGGAAGATGAATTATTAGCTCTGGAGCCGCAAACACCATCCTGAGGAGCAGACTGGCTCATTTCATCGCCGTTGCAGGAATACTGATATGTTTCCCCGGTCGAGAGAACGGCGGAAATGGTGCAGTCGGTTCCGGTGTCTGATTGGTATTTGTATGAGGAACCGGAGTTGGGGTCGGTGGGAAGAGTTCCCAGTTGACCTTCCAAGGCTTCGTTGATTGCAGTCGGACAATCGACATTGATGGAACAGCCGGAACTGATCGGCATACTGATACTTTCCGACTGATAGCCGACCGCGGCCGAAGCCAGCAGAGCAATGTCCGATTTCCTCTTGGCGTCCTTGCCTGAATTGACGGCATTGTTCGTCTGGACGAAGACAAAGCCGGCTAAGATTCCGACGATGGAGAGAACTACCAAAAGTTCGATTAAGGTAAAGGCTTTGTATTTCATATCTTTCAATTATTTTAATATATACATATTATAACAAATAAAAATCAAAAAACAATAAACCTTGACCAAAACCCCTAAAATTGGTATATTGTTAATACCTTAAATTGCCTTCGCTAAGTAAGATAAGGATTATAAATAAGTAAAAACAAATGTTATTCTACGAAATAAATTTGCTGATTTCGCCCAATTTTACCGAGGCCGAAATCTCTTCTTTCATTGAAAAGATGAAAGGAGAACTGCAAAAGCACGGAAAAATAGAAGGAAATGCGGTTCCCGAGAGAAAGAAGCTCGCCTACCCTGTTTCAAACCAAATTGAAGCTTGGTTCTACTTCTTCAATCTAAAGCCCGAGGCCGGAGACAAAAAAGAACTGCTTGATTCTGTTGAAAAAACATTCAAGGAAAACAAAGACATTCTTCGCTCCTTGATTATCAAAAAAGACACCAAGAAAACCGAGGCTCCCATCAAGCCGATGAGAACCAGACCGGTTAAGGTTGAAGAAATCAAAGAAGAACCGGCTATCGAAGAAAAACCCAAGAAGCCGAAAGTCCAATTGGAAGAAATCGGAGAAAAATTGGATGAAATGCTGGAAGGAAAATAAACACTTAATCGCTAATAATAAAAAATAATTAGCAAAAACATGAATTTAAACAAAGTGTTTCTAATCGGAAGAGTGGCAACGGATATTGAAATGAAAACCACTCCTTCCGGGCAAAGCGTCTGCACTTTCTCTTTAGCCACCAACAGAACCTGGAAAGGCAAAGACGGACAGAAGCAGGAAGAATCTCAATTCCACCGCATCGTCTTGTGGCAAAAACTGGCTGAAATCGCTTCACAGTTTTTAACCAAAGGCTCTTTGGTCATGATTGAGGGAAGAATCCAAAACAGAAGCTGGGACGACAAAAACGGTGTTAAAAGATACACCACTGAAATCATCGGAGAATCCATGCAAATGGGACCGAGAGCACAAGGAGTATCGAGTGAATCAAAAGGATTCCCCGCCCCCAAGAAACAAACTGTCGATGAGGACATTCCGATTATTGAAGACGGAGACGAAATCGACGTCAAAGATATTCCTTTTTAATATTTAATTAATTAAAGTATGTACTGTTATTTCTGCAAAAAAAATGTCCAGGAAATCAATTTCCGCGACACGGAAGTACTTTCAAGGTATATTTCCAAGTCGGGGAAGATAAAACCCAAGACAAAAACCGGCGCTTGCGCCAAACACCAAAGAGAATTGACTACCGCGGTCAAGAGAGCGAGAATAATGGCCTTAATGCCATTCGTAGCGAGATAAAAAAGCAACCCCTTTCGGGGTTGTTTTGTTTTATTTAGCTTCTTCTATTTTCATTATCTCCTCCTTCATCTCTTTGACTATCTTTGGATTTTCTTTCAAAAACTCTTTGGCTTTTTCCACTCCCGCTCCCAACTTCACATCTCCGTACTGCATATGTGCTCCCGATTTCTTGATTATTCCTTCTTTAACGGCCATATTGATGACTTCGGCAACTCTGGAAATACCTTCATTGTAATAAATATCGAATTCGGCTGTTTTGAAAGGAGCCGCCACTTTATTCTTAACCACCTTGGCTTTGATTCTGTTTCCGACTATCGCCTCTCCGGCTTTAATCTGGGCGATTCTTCTTAATTCGATTCGGACAGAACTGTAGAACTTTAGGGCCAGACCGCCGGGAGTTGTTTCCGGATTGCCGAACATGATTCCAATTTTCATTCTGGTCTGGTTCAAAAAAATAATAATAGTTTTGGTTTTGGAAACAATTCCCGAAAGTTTTCTTAAAGCCTGAGACATTAATCTCGCCTGAAGACCTATCTGCATCTCGCCCATTTCTCCGGCTACTTCCGCCTTGGGAACCAAAGCGGCCACCGAGTCAACAACAATAATATCAACTTCACCCGACCTGACCAAACTTTCGACTATCTGTAATCCTTGCTCAGCCGAATCGGGCTGGGAAATCAACAATTCGTCGGTATTGACTCCAATTCTTTTGGCATAGTCGGGGTCTAGAGCATGCTCGGCATCGATAAAGGCGGTAACACCTCCCATTTTCTGAGCCTCCGCCAAAATAGTCAAAGCCAAGGTTGTTTTACCCGTGCTTTCCCCTCCGTATATCTCGATAATCCTTCCTCTCGGAATTCCCATCACTCCCAAAGCCAAATCAAGCGAAAAAGATCCGGTCGGAACAACATCGACATTCACTTTCGGGGCGTCTTTCAATTTCATTATCGCTCCCTCTCCGAACTTCTCCTTAATTTCGGAAATTGCTTCGGCCAAGTTTATCTTTTCTTTTTCTTCTATTTTTTTTCTTGCCATATTTTTTCTTTATTATACCAAAAAAAGAAACAGGAATCAAAGTTCCTGTTCTCCATTATTGGAATCTTGAGGAGATTCTTCGCTCATATATACATCTCTGGGCTTGGCTCCGTCTTGCGGACCGACCACTCCCCTTTCTTCAAGAATGTCCATCAAGCGGGCCGCTCGGGCATAACCGACACCCAGCCTTCTTTGTAATAATGAGGTCGATGCTTTTTTTGATTGGATAACCGTTCTCTTGGCTTCTTCATACATCGGATCTTCCTTGGAGAAAAAAGTATCCATCTGAGCTTCGGGAGTTTCCATTGATTTGGTCAATTCACCGACCAAAGAATTTTCTTCTTTTTCCGGTTCCGTTTCAATGAATGACGGCTCTTCTTCGGTCTTTTCTTTAACCTCGACATTGGAATCGGTAATCCAGGTAACCACCTTTTTGATTTCCGTTTCTGAAATGTACGGACTCTGGACTCTCCTCGGCTTAGAAACCTCTTTACTCATTAAAAGCATGTCTCCTCTTCCTAGTAATTTTTCAGCCCCGGAAGAATCAAGAATGGTTCTTGAGTCGATTAACGAGCCGACTTTCAAAGCGATTCTTGAGGTGATGTTGGCTTTAATCAAACCGGTGATGACTTCAACCGACGGTCTCTGTGTCGCCAGAATCAAATGAATTCCGGTGGCACGAGACATCTGGGCCAAGCGGACGACATATGATTCGATTTCTTTTCCTCGAACGCTCATCAAATCAGCTAACTCATCGATAATCAAAACAATGTATGGAAGCTTCTGCTCTCCTTTCTTTTCCTGCTTCTCGTTATACGAACCGATATCTCTGCTGTGACCAGCGGCCAAAACAGTGAATCTTCTTTCCATTTCTCCAACCAGCCATTTCAAGGCAACCAAGGTTTGGTTGGCGTCATAAATGACGGGACATAACAAATGTTCAAGGTTGGCATAGACCGGGAATTCCACTCTCTTCGGGTCAACCAAAACCAATTTCATTTCTTCGGGACTGTTCCTGTATAATAAGCTCAAAATGATGGAATTCAAGCAAATGGTCTTTCCACTACCGGTTGTTCCACCAACCAATAAATGGGGCATTTCAGCCAGGTCGGCAAACGAAGGCATGCCCTTTACATCCTTTCCCAAAGCCATTAAAAGGGGCGCTGGAGAGGTTTTAAACTCTTCGGTGTCCATAATCTCACGCAAGCCCACAACGGCCCTTTTCTTGTTTCCTATCTCAATTCCGACCAAAGACCTTCCCGGAATGGGGGCTTCGATACGGATGGTCGGGCTGGCCAAAGCCAGGGCCAAATCATTCTGCAAGGTGGTAATTTTGGAAAGCTTGATTCCCTCGGCCGGTTTTAAGGTGTATTGGGTCACGGTCGGTCCGATATTGATTTCCGACATCTCTACCGGAATGCCGAAAGTCTGAAGGGTTCTTTTGATAACGGAAGAATTGTAGGTAATGTCCCCTCCTTCGGGCGCGCCTCCTTTTTTAGAAAGCAAATCAAGCGGAGGATATTTGTATTCCTTGTTTTCCTGTTTCTTCTGCTCAAAAGTTTTCAAATTCTTGTCTTCTTTCTTTTCTTCAATCTTCGGCTCTTCTTTCTTGGGAATTATTTTCTCCAAATTCAAAAGAGGAGATTTTTTCTTTTCTTCCTTGACCTCAACTTTCACTTCTTCTTCCTCTTCTTCGTATTCTTCAATCGCACGCCTAAACGGCTGGATGATAATCCACAAAGAAACGGCCAAAACTATTCCGAACAAAGCAAAGGAAACGATGTAGTCGAAACCGTGCAATAAAGGCCAGGCAAGGGCATATCCCAGCCATCCCCCGTTGCCGGTATTGGTCCAAACGAATTCAGAAACCAGTTCGGGAACATTTCTCAATTCAAGTAAAGCAAAAATCCCGCTCAAACTTAAAACCAGAAGAACGGTTGAAATAATCAGGGAATTTTTGTGCTCCTTGAAAGATTCGTCATCTTTCAAAAGAACGATAGCGTAAATCAAGAAAATAACGGGAACGATATAAATGACGTTTCCAATTAGAGTATCGAAAATGTTTTTCAAAGAATTGCCGATAGCTCCGGCTTTTCCCGAAAAAGAGAACAAGAACACGACGGTAAGAAGGAATGATAACGAGCACAACAAATACCTTTTGGTTCTTTCCGGCAGAGAGAAACTAAATCCGCCCTCTCTTTCTTTTCTTTCAGCTTTCTTTTTGGTATTTTCAATTTTCTTTGCGCTCTTTCCCTTCTTTTTTTTCATGGTATCTTAAAAGATTATTTTTTATCTCCTTTATTATACCCCAAACCGGTACCAATTGGAACAAGCTTACCGATAATGACATTCTCTTTCAATCCTCGGAGTTTGTCTTCTTCTCCTCGGAGCGATGCTTCAATCAATACTCTCGATGTTTCCTGGAAGGAAGCGGCTGACAAGAAACTGTCGGTATTCAAGGCAACCTTGGAAATTCCGAGCAATAGGTCGTCGGCTTTAATCGGTTCTTTGCCTTCCAATTCTTCATTTTCTTCAAGCATGCGAGCTTTGGAAATAATCTCGTCGGCTGAGAACCTGCTACTTCCGGCATCCTTTATCTTCACCCTCGAGAACATCTGCCTGACAATCAATTCAACGTGCTTGTCGTTAATCGATACACCTTGAGAGACATACACTCTTTGAATTTCTTTGATGATGTAGTCCTGAACAGCCTTGGCTCCCAAAAGCTTGAATATTTTTTTCATATCAAGCGAACCGGCGCAGATAGCTTCTCCCCTCTTGACCATTTGTCCTTCCTTGACCAATAACTCTACATTGGGAGAAACTCTGTATTCGTTAACATCGTCTTCCTTTTTCTTTCCATCTTTGATGGTCATCACCCTGATCAATCCTTTCTTCTCGTCGACTTCAATCACTTCTCCGTCCTTGGTTACCATCTCGGCCTCACCTTTCGGAGGTCTTCTTTCAAAGATTTCTTCGACTCTGGGAAGACCACGGGTAATATCAGCCTCGCCGGCCACACCTCCGGTATGGAAGGTTCTCATAGTTAATTGAGTTCCCGGTTCACCGATGGCTTGAGCGGCGATAACTCCGACCGCTTCACCCATCTTAATCATTCCTTTCCAACCCAAGTCGAGACCGTAGCATTTCTGGCAGATTCCCCTCATGCATTTGCATGACAAGGGAGACCTGACTTTCAAACTTTCGACACTCTTCAATTCTTTGATTTTCTGGGCGGTCTTCAAATCAATCGGCTGGCCTGACTTCAAAATGACTTCACCGTTTTCATCGGTAACCTTCTCCATGGAAATTCTACTGAAAATCTTGTAGACAAAGTCCTGATTTATGTCTTCGGCGTCTTTTTTATAAACAACCAATCCCTCTTTGTCTCCGCAATCTTCCTCATTGATGATGACATCGTGAGCGACATCAACCAATCTTCTGGTTAGGTATCCTGAAGTCGAAGTTCTAAGAGCGGTGTCGGCAGTACCTTTTCTGGCACCGTGGGTAGACATGAAATATTCCAAGACATCAAAGCCTTCCTTGAAAGAGTTCTTGATGGCCAATTCCATAATTTCTCCGGATGGGTTGGCAACCAAACCTTTCATACCGGCCATCTGTACCGGCTGAGACCAGGAACCTCTCGAACCCGAGTCAACGATTGAGAAAACCGGACTGGCTGAAGAAATAGCCTTGGGAACCAATTTTTCGATTTCGGTTTTGACCTTCTTCCAGACTTCGATAACCTGACTGGTTTTTTCATCTCTGGAAAGCAAACCCTTTTCGTAGTACTTTTCTATTTCCTTGATTTTCTTTTCTGCTTCGGCAATCAAGGCGGGCTTCTCTGTCGGAACCTTCAAATCATCCATACCCCAGGTGATTCCCGAGCGAGTGGCATACTTGAATCCCAACAATTTAATATTATCCAATGTTTCAACCGCATTGTTGCCGTAGATATCGATAACCTTGTTAATCATTTTCTTCAAAGTCTTTGAATCCATCATGTCATTCTGGTATTCGAAATTCTCAGGCAAAACATCGTTAAAAATAATCCTGCCGACGCTGGTTTCGACAAACTCATCGTTTTCCATTCTGACTTTGATTTGAGCTTTCAAATTAAGCTTCTTTGAGTTATAGGCAATCAAAGCATCTTCTTTTGAGCTGAAATACTTGTTCTCCCCTTCCAAGCCGGGAATAATCTTGGTTAAATAATAACAACCCAAAACGATATCCTTGGTCGGGACCATAATCGGGTCTCCGGTTGAAGGCTTCAACAAGTTAACCGAAGACATCATTCTCTCTCTTGCTTCCTGTTGAGCTTCTTCGGATAAAGGAACGTGGATGGCCATCTGGTCTCCGTCAAAGTCGGCATTGAAAGCGGTACAAACCAAAGGATGCAATCTGATTGCTTCTCCTTCAATTAATATCGGATGGAAAGCCTGAACACCGAGCCTGTGCAAGGTCGGGGCTCTGTTCAATAATACCAACTTGTCTTTAACCACTTCTTCCAAAGCAGCCCAGATTTCATCGGTTTCTTCTTCGATTAATCTCGAAGCGCCTCTGACGTTAAAGGCCATTTCCTTTTCCAATAATTTCTTGATGACAAAAGGTTTGAATAATTCCAAAGCCATCTTCTTCGGCACACCGCACTCATTCAACTTCAAGTTCGGTCCGACGACGATAACGCTTCGGCCTGAATAATCAACTCTTTTTCCAAGCAAGTTCTGCCTGAATCTTCCCTGCTTTCCCTGCAACATATCAGCCAGACTCTTTAATAGCCTTCTGCCTCCGGTTGAAGCCTGAGTGGTTGTACTCTTTCTCATCTTGTTATCAATCAAAGCATCGACTGCTTCCTGCAACATTCTTTTTTCGTTCCTGACGATAACATCGGGAGCATTAATCTCCAATAAATATTTCAAACGATTGTTTCTATTGATGACTCTTCTATAGAGGTCGTTCAAATCAGAAGAAGCATATCTTCCTCCATCCAATTGTACCATCGGACGCAAATCGGGTGGCAAAACCGGAAGAACTTCGGTAAACATCCACTCCGGCCTGACTCCGGCATGCTTCATGTCTCTGAATAGCTTCAGCCTTCTTAAAACAATTTTCTTTTCTTCGGTTGATTTCTTTTCTTCCATCTGCTTCTTGATTTTTTCAATCTCCTTGTCCAAATCAACCTTGATGAATAAGTCTTTCAAAGTTTCCGCTCCTGTTCCGGCTTCAAATATTTCACCGTATTTCAAAGATAATCGGTGGTAATCCAATTCATTAAAAATCTCCAAGGGCTTAATTGAAGCAACTTCCTGCTTGGCCTTGTCTTTGGCTTTCTTTAAATCATCCAAAGCGCTGGCCTGCATTTTTTCGGTTTCTTTATTGCCCTTGATTTCCTTTCCTTTGGTCTTGAATTCCTCTTCTATTTCTTCCAAAACCTTGGCTTTCAAATTTTCATCAACTTTGGTAATGATGTATGAAACAAAGTAAACCACCTCTTCCATCTTGTGAAGGGGCAAACCCAAAACCATTCCCAATCTTGAGGGAATTCCTTTCAAAAACCAGATGTGGGAAACGGGAGTGGCCAATTTGATGTGGCCCATTCTTTCTCTTCGAACCGATGACTTGGTAACTTCAACCCCGCAGCGGTCGCAGACGATTCCCTTGTATCTGATTCTCTTGTATTTTCCACAGTAACATTCGTAGTCCTTGGTCGGTCCGAATATCTTCTCGCAGAACAAACCGTCTTTTTCCGGTCTCTGCGTTCTGTAGTTGATGGTTTCCGGCTTGGTCACTTCCCCATTAGACCAGTTAAGTATCTCTTGAGGAGAAGCCAATTTGATTTTGATAGATTCTAAATTGGAGACAAACATATTTTTGTATATTTAATTAGTCTTCTTCCTCAGTCTTTCCCTTGATAATCATGTTCAAGGAAAGGGCCTTCAACTCTGCTAATAAAAGATTAAACGACGCCGGAATGTTCGGACTCTTAATCTTTTCTCCTTTCAAAATCGATTCATAGGTAGCGGCACGGCCGGCAACATCATCGGACTTGATGGTCAGCATTTCCTGCAAAGTGTAGGCTGCTCCGTATCCTTCCAATGCCCAGACTTCCATCTCACCGAACCTCTGTCCTCCGAATTGGGCTTTTCCTCCCAAAGGCTGCTGGGTAATTAAAGAGTATGGTCCGATTGAACGCATGTGAATTTTGTCTTCAACCATGTGCGCCAATTTAATCATATAGATGTATCCGACGGTAATCTTCTCGGGGAAGAATTCTCCTGTTTCCGGGTCAACCAATTTCAACTTTCCGTCTTCGGGATAGCCCGCTGCTTTCAATTCTTCTTTAATGTCTTTTTCGGTAGCTCCGGCCAATGAAGGAGTCTCGGCCAAGTATTCCAATTTATTAACGGCCAAGCCCAAATGGGTTTCCAAAATCTGTCCCAGGTTCATTCTCGAAGCGACTGACAACGGGTTCAAAATAATATCAACGGTGGTTCCGTCTTCCAAGAACGGCATTTCTTCAGCCGGTAAAATCTTGGCGATAATACCTTTGTTTCCATGTCTTCCGGCCAGCTTGTCACCGACCTGAATCTTTCTCACCTCGGAAATCCTGACTCTGATTCTCTTGATAACGCCCGGTTCCAAAACAACGCCGTCGCTTCTGTTAAATACTTTGACATCGGTCACTCTTCCTCTCTTGCCGTGTTCCAATCTTAAAGAAGTATCTTTGACCTCCTTGGCTTTTTCTCCAAAGATGGCTCTTAACAATCTTTCCTCGGCTGACAAATCGGCTTCACCTTTAGGTGAAATCTTTCCGACCAAAATATCATTCGGTCCGACTTCGGCTCCGATTCTGACAACTCCGTCTTCATCCAAATCTTTCAATTTGTCTTCTCCGACATTGGGAATATCCGAAGTGGTCAATTCCGGTCCAAGCTTGGTTTCTCGAACATCGCAGAAAAAATCTTCAATGTGAACGGAAGTGAAAACATCTTCTTTAACCAATCGGTCTGATAAGACGATGGCGTCTTCAAAGGTATTTCCTCTCCAAGAGATAAAGGCGACTAAAAGATTTCTCCCCAAAGCCAATCTTTCTTTGTTAATCGAACCTCCTTCAATTAAAGTATCTCCCTTTTTAACAATGTCTCCCTTGTTCACCACAGGCCTCTGGTGGAAACATGAATACTGGTTGGTTCGGTCAAAAATCCTGACCGGATATGAAATGGTTTTTCCCGAAGTTGTTCCCTTGACTTCCACAATCTTGGCATCAACCTTAACAACCTTTCCCGCTTCTTCGCTGGTAATCAATTGTCCCGAGTCTCTGGCAGCCATGGCTTCCAAGCCCGTACCGACTAACGGCGCTTCCGGATTGACCAAAGGAACGGCTTGTCTCTGCATGTTTGAACCCATCTGGGCTCTGTTAGCATCATCGTTCTGCAAGAAAGGAATCAAACCGGTGGCAACGGAAATAAACTGCTGGGGAGAAACATCAACGTAGTCAATCTTTTCTCTCTCAATTTCTCCCGGTTCTCCCTTAATTCTGGCTTCGACTCTTTCATTTAAAATATTTCCTTTGTCGTCCAAAACAATGGAAGCCGGAGCGATATTGTATCTCTCTTCTTCGTTGGCATCCATATAATAGGCATCATTCCCCACTTTTCCGTTAACAACTTTAAAATAAGGAGTGTCGATAAAACCGTAGGGGTTCAATCGGGCGTATAATGATAAATGAGTAACCAAGCCCACATTCGGACCTTCAGGGGTCTGAATCGGACAAATTCTTCCATAGTGAGAAGGCTGCACGTCTCTCACATCAAATCCCGCTCTTTCTCTGGTTAAACCTCCGGGGCCGGTGGCGGTCAATCTTCTCTTGTGCTCCAATTCCGACAAAGGATTGGTATTGTCCATGAATTGAGAGAATTGAGAAGCGGTAAAAAACTGGGTAACCTGAGCGACGAAAGGCCTGGGATTAATCAATTGAGCCGGAACCAAATTCTCGTAGTCCAAAGTCGACATCCTGTCTTTGATGATTCGGGACATTCTGGCGATACCGACTCTCAGTTTATTGGAAAGCAGTTCGGAAATTGTTCTCACCCTCCTATTCCCCAAATGGTCAATCATATCGGCAACGGCCATAGGATTGTTGTTCATCTTGATGATTTCTTTCATCACCGCCACCAAATCATTAACCGACAAAACTCTGTCTTCTTTGGTGATTTCCCTGTCTTTCTTGGGCTTCAATTCAAACATTCTTGACCACATCTTCCATCTTCCGACTTTAGACAAATCGTATCTTTCAAAATTGAAAAACATATTGAAAATCAATTCTCTGGCTGAGTCGGGATTAACCATTTCCCCGCTCCTCAATCTCTGATAGATTTCCAATAAAGCTTCTTCTTGGCTATGGGTCAAGTCTTTCTTTAAAGTTTCTTCGATATAACTGGTTTCGCCATTGTCAAAACCGACGAACATGTTTCTGATGTCGTCATCATTGAATCCGCCCAAAGCTTTTAACAGTGTTGTGGCCGGAACCTTTCTCTTCCTGTCGATTTTAACAGTCAAAACTCCGGTCGCTTCGGTTTCAAACTCAAGCCATGAACCTCTGTTCGGGATAATCTTGGCGGCAAAGCATCTCTTTCCCCTGTTAACATTCAAAGGGAAGAAAACTCCGGGAGAACGAATCAACTGGGAAATCACGACTCTCTCAACTCCGTTCAAAATGAAAGTTCCTCTGTCAGTCAATAGAGGAAAATTACCGAAGAATATTTCTTGCTCCTGGCTTCTCTTGGTCTTTAAATTAGTCAACTTGACTGTCACTCTTAAGGGAGCGACAAAAGAATCATTGTTTTCTCTGGCATCAAAACCGGTCAGATAATTGGGCTTACCGAGTTTGTAGTCAAGGAAATGCAATTCAAATTCTTTGCCGGTATAGTCTTTAATGGGAGACACCTCTGCGAAAAGGTCCTTCAACTCCTCTTCCCAAAATTGTCTACCGCTCTCCTGCTGCATGAAAATTAAGCTGGGCAAGAGATAGGATATTTTGCTTTTTGCAAAGCTTTTGGTTTTGATTTTCATATTTTATTATATTTAAAGACTAAAAACTTCGGCATTCAAACAAAAAAATACCCTGAATTATTTTTTATGTCGGGTTAAGAAAAGCAAATTAATGTCTTGATGTTTGTAATGAAATCAAAATAACAAGTGATTATCTTGCAAATTAAACCTATCCTATCAATATATTAAAGTATTGTCAAGGGCTCTAATAGACGTTGCAACAAACCTTTGTCGCAAAGGCATCACTGCATCCCCCAACGTGGGCATTAGTGGTATCGCTTATCGAACCCAAACATTGGTACTCCGGACCGATTGAAGAACAGTCAGAAGCGTAACTGCACGTTACATTGTGACTATCGACAGTGGATAAGCAGGCATCAAATGTGTAATTAGAAAGATTGTTTTGCTCCACGTGAGCGCCGGTTGCCGAATACAGCTTAAGGATAATTGCTTTTTTGGTAGCTGAACAACTGTTACCAATTTCCGGACCGGTACAACATACTTTTTGTGTAAAATTGGTTTGGCCGGGAAGTTCGGCATGGCCTCCGGCAAGACTATACATCCTCAAAACTTCTGTTGCTTCCGATGAACAGTCGCTGCTTGATATCGAGCAAGTCAACTGCACAAAAGCCAGGCAAGTGTCATTGCTTCCCCCGTTTGTTCCCGAACAAGTCCATGTCCACGGACCTTCGCCAGTAAATAAAACGGCCAATCCTTGATTGCAAAGACCGGAAGTGCTTGAAGTCAAAGAAGCGGCACTGGTGATGTTTCCGCAAATACCGTTGACGCTCTCCCCCACATCCATCGTTTCGGTATCGCAGCTATAAGTGTAAGCGCTGCCGTTAGAAAGAGTGGCCGTAATAGAACAATCGCTGCCGTCAGCTGAACGATAGGTATAAGATGCCCCGTCCGGATCCTTGGGCAATGACTCTAAAAACGATACGATGTCCGAATCAAACTCGGAACAATTGGTTCCTATTTCACAAGTAGCCGGTTGAACGGAACCCTTGCTGTAGTTCTCCGAACGATACTGAATCAGGGCATTTTTAATTAATTCGACATCGGCCTTCCTTTTGGCATCCTTGGCCGCATTAGCCGCCCCAACCATTTGAATAATGACAAAACTCGAAATGATTCCGAGAATTGATATGGCGACCAACAGTTCTATTAAGGTAAAAGCTTTTTTCATATGTTTTACTAATTTTACAATTTAATGTCTTATTTGTAAAGCTATGATTCTGTAATTTTCATATTCTGCAATATTCCCAAAGCTATAAAAGTAAATAAAAGGTTGCTTCCGCCGTAGCTTACCAAAGGAAGAGGAATCCCGATAACAGGCAATAAACCCAAATTCATCCCCGCATTAATTATCATTTGAAAAAATATGGAAAAAGCCAGGCCGGTGGCAAAGAGCCTGGAAAAATTGGAATTGGCATCAAGAGCAATTTTTAAAATCCTCCAAAATAAAATTCCGAAAAGAGACAACAAAACAGTCGTACCAATCAATCCAGTTTCCTCCCCCACTACCGAAAAGATAAAATCTGTTTGCGGTTCGGGTAAAAAACCGTACTGAGTTTGAGACCCTTGCCCGATTCCCTTCCCCAAGAGTCCTCCCGAACCGATACTTATCTGTGCCTGACTCTGGCTCCATCCCTCGCCCAAAGGGTCGCTGGCATTAGGTGCGACAAAGTTGAATATTCTGTTCTTTTGATAATCTTTGAGGATAAAAGTCCAGCTTAAAGAAAAAACAATTGCAAAAACCAGACATAATAAAAGAAAGTCCCTCACTCTTATCCCCGAGACCAGAAGTATCCCTATCCAGATAGCCCCTAAAATCATAACCGAACCGAATTCGGGCTGCATGAAAATCAAAGCTGCAGGAATCAAAGCGTAAATACCGGATAAGACAATGTGCCTTATCCTGTACAATTCCACGTGCCTCTTACTGAAATATTTCGCCAGAATCAAAATCAATATTATTTTAGTCGGCTCAATCGGATTAAAGGAAAATCCCCCTATGTCATACCAAGACCTGATTCCTCTGATTTCCGGAGCAAAAAAGAAAACTCCGATTAAAGATAAAATGCATAAAAAATATAAAGAAAGAATGATTGCCGGATTTTCTCTGATTGTTCTGTTGTCGATGAAGCTGACCGAAAACATTAAGACAAGACTCAAAACAAAAAATCCTATCTGCTTATACAAATTGGAAAAATCCCCTCCCCTTAAAGAAGTGCTGTATATCGCCACCAATCCGAAAGCAACCAAGATAATCGAAGCGATTATCAAAACCCAATCCATCTTTCTTAATTGGTTTAAAATAGACATCAGCTTATCATTTTTAAAAACTTGTCTTCTTTAATTATCTCAACTCCCAAGTCTCTGGCTTTTTCATATTTAGACCCGGGACTATCTCCTAAAACCAAATAGTCGGTATTCTTGGAAACTGCTTCGGAGACTTCTCCGCCCAAAGAAATAATTTTTTCTTTGGCTAACTCTCTGCTCATTTTATTCAACGTTCCGGTGATAACAAATGTTTTACCGGAAAACTTGTTTCCCGATTTTTCAAAAAAATAGCTGACTCCCCTTTCCTTTAATTTCTTTAAAAATTTAATATTATCCTTATCTTTAAACCATTCAACGATTGACTTGGATACAATCGGACCGACATCGGAAATATTTTCCAATTCTTCAATATTCGAGTTCGACAAATCTTCTATCGATTTAAACTTTTTGGATAAATCGATTGAAGTTTTCTGTCCGACATTCCTGATTCCCAAAGAATAGATAAATCGAGAAAAAGAAACTTCTTTTCTCTTTTGAATATTCTCAACTATTTTTTTAGCCGACTTGTCGGCAAACCTTTCCAAAGGAAGAATGTCTCCTTCCTTCAAATCAAATAAATCGGATGGGTCTAATAGAAGTCCTTCTTCAATGAATTTTTCCACTATTTTCGGTCCCAAGCCATCAATATTAAAAGCTCCGCGTGAAACAAAATGTCCGAACCAGCGAATCTTTCTGCTGAAACATTGGGGATTGGGACATCTCCAGACAACTTCTTTTTCCGGTTTGACCAGCTTGGTCTCACAGGACGGGCATCTTTCCGGCATATGAAAATTCCTCTCTTTGCCGGTTCTCAATTCGGGAAAAACTTTAATAACTTCGGGAATAACGTCTCCGGCACGCCCGACCACGACCGTATCACCGATCTTCAAGCCCAACCTTTCGATTTCTTTTTCATTGTGCAAAGTGGCACGACTGACTGTAACACCGTTGATATCAACCGGCTTCAAAAGGGCGACTGGCGTCATCGCTCCCGTTCTCCCGACTTGAACCTTTATATCTTCGACAATCGTTGTCGATTGCTTCAAGGGGAACTTCAAAGCTATCGCTCCCCGGGGAGCCTTACCGACCACTCCCAATTTTTCAAAAACTTTATTATCGTTTATCGAAACAACCAGCCCGTCTATTTCGTAAGGAAGCTTTTCCCTGTTTTTTTGCCAATAAGCGTAAAAATCAAAAACCTCATTCATGTTCTTGCACAAACGATTGTATTTATTGTTTGTTTTAAAACCTAAAGTTTTTAAAATCTTGTGCTCTTCCTCGTGTGTCTTTTGCCCGAAATCGGAAGCCAAAGAATAAACATCCGCATCCAATTTCCTCGAAGCCGTGATTTTCGGATCAAGCTGTCTGATTGAACCGGCGGCCAAATTTCTCGGATTGGCATATAAGGGCAATCCTTGTTTTTCTCTTTCTTTGTTTGTTTTGATAAACTCCCTTTTGGTAATGATGGCCTCTCCTCTGACGATAACCTCTTTCAGGCCTTTATTTTCAATCAACTTGGCAACGTCAAAAAGCTTTTCTTTTTTCAAATCTTTAATGATTTCCTTTTCTTCCCTGATTTTCAAAGGAATCGGTTCTATCGTCTTAATGTTCTGGGTCACGTTCTCCCCGATTTTCCCGTCCCCTCTGGTTGAACCGATTTCCAAGGAACCTTTAATGTAAACCAACTCAATCGCCAGCCCGTCCAATTTCGGCTCGCAATAATATTCAACAAAATCTTTTTCACTCAAAAGCTTTTTATTCCTGTTTTCCCAATTATCCATATCGACTCTCGAAAAAGCATCGTTGAACGAATACATCTTTTTCTGCCTTTCAATCTTTTCAAAAAAATCCAAAGGCTTTCCTCCAATTCTTTGAGTTGGAGAATCGGGAGTTATCAAATCGGGAAACTGCATTTCCAGTTCAAAAAGCTCATTTTTTAATGAGTCGTGAGCCGAATCCGATATCTCTTCCCTGTCCAAAACGTGATAGAGATACCTGTGGTAATCGATCAACTTTCTTAATTTTTCAATTCTTTTCTTCGCTTCTTCCTTTTTCATATTAATAGGAAACTTCTATCTTTCTTTTAACAGTCAAATACTGCCCCAGAGAAGTAATCGAGGTTCCCAAGCTGGAACAATCTGCACCGGAAGTGGACATGGTCACGTCGTAATTATAATTCGTATCAAAACTTCCATCGGAAGAAGAATTGTCACAAACCCCGCCACTAATCTTGATATTATACAAAGCCTTTTCTATACCCGTATCGGCCGCATGAAAAGCTTTAACCGAATAATTCAAATTTCTGGACAGTTTTGAACCGCCGATGATAAGGCTGGCCAGACCCAAAACAACCGCCAAAAGAACCGATATCATCACTATCACCAAGTATATTGAAATACCTTTTTGTTTTTCTTTAAACATATTCATTAAATATCTAACGATCTCTGAGAAACGCTTGTTTGAACTGTAATCTCGGGAGGATTTAAGGAAATATTGCTCTCCATTTTAACCATAACAGTGACTTTGGGCTGGACCAAGTCACCGACAACATTGCCAGTAACGCCAAAGGTCAATCCTTCAACCTTAACTTTTGAAGATGTCATATCTTGAGATGCTCCCAAGTTAGCCGCACTTTCATCGGTCGATCTTCTTTCTTTGATAATATCATTTTCTAAAATAAACTGGCGGCAACGGTAATCTTCTTCCATGGTGTCATAGGCAACAAAATTTATTGAATTTATTCCCACTCCATAATTTGCTCCGGCTGTTCCCGTACAATCCCCCGCGGTGTCCTTCTGGGCCATTCTTAAAATTTTCGCCATGTATTCCAAAACATAGGTTGACTGGTCCATCAACTCCTGATTTTGCAAAATTCTCGTTTGTCCCTTTATCGCCGAAACAAAAACATTAATCAAAACTATTGAAATAAAACCGAAAAGGGCGATAGAGACCATTGTCTCGACCATGGTAAAAGCTTTTGAATTTTTAATCTTGTTAATCATCTCCAGTTATATATATTTTGTTTAACAATCATATTGTGTCCGGGCCAAACAACACTGACTTGTATGTCCAATTCGTCATCACCTACTTCGGTAATCGTTATCTCTCTGGTATAAAAAGTCTCAATGTCTTCCGAGCCGGGCGATGTTTTATATTCATACAATCCCGTTGAATTATCTATGTATAAGTAATCATCGGCTGAAAACGCTGATAATGCACTGTCATTAAAATCAATCTCGCAACCGGAAGAACAGCCAGTCAATCCGTCTTTCCAGCTCCCCGCACCTTCAATCCAATTGGTATCTCTAATGTTTTTAGTTATTTCTATCCCTTCCTGACAAAGATAAGCTGCGACCAAACTGTCTTTTTCGTTTTGAGTTAATGTTGAATACTTGGCAACCGCTGAAAAAACACCCAAAGCGCCGATGACGACTATTGTCACGGCAATCAATGTTTCCAACAATGAAAATCCTTTGTTTTTCAAATTAATCATGGATTGGCGGTTTCAATTCTCCCCGTATTATTAATTTTTACCCTTCTGGTTTTTGCAGCATCATCTTCGGCGCACAAAACAATTGATGCTTCGTGTCCGGAATAATAACTGTCGATATAATTAATGGGGTCGGGCGGCTGGAAAGAGACGCTGACGCTGTTTACACTGCCCGAATCTATTAAAATATCGCATATTTTGACTCCCTTTTCAAAGATTACCGTCTCTTTGATTGAATCGACAGAAGAAGATTCATAATACATATTGGCATCATTATTCTTGTATATAATGTATTGTCTTTCGCTGCCGGAACCTTTGTTGAAATATATTCCGTAGGCATTGGTATTAACATCTCCGATAAGGCCGCTCATACTCATCTCTTGGGTTCTCCTCAGGTCTTGAGCCATTTTATTAGAAACCCTTTCCAAAGCGAAAGTATTGCTGTCTCTTCCGTAATCAACGAAAAAAAGCGAGGTAAAGATAACTATTACACCCATAATTACCAGCAGCTCGATTATGGTAAACGCCTTTTTGTTATTCATGTTAAAAAGATAAAGACAGGTACCAATTAATTATCTTTTCTCCCCAAAAAAGGGAAACAAACAAACCCATTAACAGGAACGGCCCGAAAGGTATTTCCGATTTAAAGCCCTTCCTTTTAAACAATATCAATACTGAGCCTATTATAGCACCAAAAAGAAAACCCAAAAAGAGTCCGGGGATAATTTTGGGGAAGCCCAAAAGAAGGCCGATTAATATGGCCAATTTAACGTCTCCGAACCCCATGGCCATCCCCTTGCTAAAAAACCAGATCAAAAAGAAAAATAAAGAGGCTCCGAGAGCCGAAAAGACAGTATAAACAATATCCATTTTTCCGATTGCCCCGAAAGAGAACAAATATACAATCCAAATCATGGAAAAGAAAATAGCCGGGTAAATGGTTTCATCGGGAATAATGTAATATTTTAAATCAAAGATAAAAATAACCGTCAAAAAAGACATCATTATCCACCAAAAAATAACCTGGAAAAAATTAAAGGAAAACAATATATCAATCGGGCCGAAATAAAAATAAACAAAACAGAATATAACGGCGGTAGATAATTCAACCAAAGGATATTGAATTGATATTTTTTGTCCGCAATATCGGCACTTCCCTCCCAAAAAAAGGTAACTTAATAAAGGAAATAAGTCCCAAAAACCCAAACTATGACGACAAGAAGGACAATACGATTGCCCGAAAAGGAAACTTTCTTCCTTATACAGCCTCCAAATAGCACAATTTAAAAAACTGCCTATTATCAATCCGAATATAAAGATAAAAATATATTCAATCATTGAATATATTCTATCATATTAAATAAAAGAAAACACCCCAGAGGGGTGTCAGCTTCATTATAAATTACGGAGCACAATTATAATTGGTAGCCTCGCAGTCAACGTTTGTTGCTCCTACGGCTCCGGTACTGTCAACGCACCACGATGTTGCTCCGGGCAGGACCGCCTTGATACAATATTTAGGAGCAGAGGTGCTGTCGTTAACACTAATAACCAATGTTCCTCCTTGAGATACAATATCGGCGCACAATGCGGCTCCATCGGCTGCAGACAAGAAACTAGTCGCTCCCGCTGCGGGACAATCCGTAACGGCGGCAATGGGGTCGGTAGAATAAACTCCCGTAGCACTGTTCAATTTATAAATCTCGGCCGTTGATCTTAATTGATCCATGGCTGCTTTGATTCTTGCATCCTTGGCTGCATTCTGAGCACCGCTCATGCTAACTATAATCAAGCCTGACAAAATACCGATAATGGCGATAACAACCAATAACTCAATTAGAGTAAAACCTTTTGTTTTTTGCATATTTTTATTTTTGATACAATCACCACTTAAGGTGCGACCTTTACCTACTTATTATGTTTCCATTTTATCTTTCATCCGCTTTCTTGTCAAATAATTACTGTTGCAAGGTGGTGCTGATTTTGTAGATGGGCAATAATACCGCGGCGACCAAGAAACCGACCATTAAAGCCAAACCGATAATCAGAACTGGCTCAATGATGCTGCTGATCGAATCGACAAAAATACTTGTTTCTCTCTTATAAAACCTGACGACGTTCATCAATGAGGAGTCAAGTTTTCCAGTCTGCTCTCCTACCGCCACCATCTGGACGAAAAGAGGAGAAATTATTCCCGATTGCTGGGCAAAAACGTGACTAACGGTCTCACCCTTAATAACCTTTTCTTTGGCCAATAAAATAGCATCTCGGTAAACATTATTGCTGACCAGATCAGCGACCACTTCCAAGGCTTCGTTAATGGGAATGCCGGCGGAGATAAGAGTGGAAAAGTTTTCAGCAAAACGAGCCTGAAACAGATTTTTCAAAAAAGGTCCGAAAACGGGAATCTTCAAAGCTATTCTGTCAAAGATGTCTTTTCCGACAACTGTTTTGGGAAAATATATAAAGAAGCCGACAATAGCCATCAACACTCCGAGAACTAAATACCAATAGGTGACAAAGAAGTCGGAAAGGGTGATAATCAATTTGGTGGCAAAAGGAAGCTCCTGTCCCGTCCCCTTCAAAACCTCGACTAATCCGGGAATGACGAAAATCATAATGACAATGAAAATCAAAACGAAAATTATCAAAATCACCGTCGGATACATCATCGCTCCCATCATCTTAGACTGAATTTCATATTCACTCTCCAAATGATCGGCAATCTTTTCCAAAATCTTGGGAAGATTTCCCGATACTTCTCCGGACTTGACCATGTTGACGTAAAAGACGGAAAAAATATTGGGGTACTGCCCGAGAGCTTTGGAAAGCTGAACTCCCTCTCTCACATCTTTGGAAATTTTATATATTTTTTCTTTAAAAGTCGCGTTCTTGGTCTGGTCGCCCAAAGCTTCGATAGCTTCGGCCGGAGGAACATTACTGTCAATCATAATGGCCAATTGTCGGGAAAACATAGCCACATCTTTCATTGACACCCCTCCAAATATGGTTATTTTTTTACTCATTGCCGCTTCCCCGGTCTCCTTGACTCCGAATTCCTTAACTTCTAAAGGAAAAAGATTGTTTTTGCTCAAAATCTCCAAAGCGACGTCTTTATTAGCCGCCTCGATTACTCCTTTTTGGGCACCTCCCTTTGAATCTTTTGCCTGATAAGAATATTTCATTAAATTAATTTTCTCAGTTCTCTGGGATTATTTGAATACTTTACCGCATTCTCAATATCCACTATACCTTTTCTGACCAGCTCCGACAATGACCGATTCAAGGAAACCATGCCCGCCTCGGAAGAAGTTTCTATCACCAACGGTATTTCGTAGATTTTATTATCCCTGATCAAATTGGAAATAGCCGGGGTGTTAAACATGATTTCGCAAGCCGGAACCACTCCCCCGCCGATTGCCGGAACCAATCTCTGTGAAATTATTCCGACCAAAGAACTGGCCAGTTGCGCCCTTATCTGCGACTGCTGGTCGCCTTGGAAATTATCAACGATTCTGTGAATGGTCTGGCCGGCCGAATTGGTATGCAGGGTGGCAAAAACCAAATGCCCGGTCTCAGCCGCGGTAATGGCGGTAGCCATAGTTTCGTTATCTCTCATTTCACCGACCATAATAACATCGGGGTCTTCTCTGAAAGTAGATTTCAATGCTTTAGCAAAAGATAAAGTATCCAAATGTAGCTCTCTCTGGTTTATCATCGACTTATCGTCTTTAAAAACATACTCAATCGGGTCTTCGATGGTAAGGATATGGGCTGCTCTGGTATGATTAATCTCATCAATCATCGCCGCCAGAGTCGTACTTTTTCCGTGGCTGGACGGTCCGACCACCAAAACAAACCCCTGAGTATATTCGCAGAATTGATGCAGTCGAACCGGCATTCTTAATTCTTCCAATGAACGGATTCTTTCCGGAACCAATCTTAAAGCGGCCGAAACCGTTCCCATCTGATAAAAAATATTAACCCTGAAACGAGCTCTTCCTTCAAAATTGTATGAAAAATCAATTTCTTTTTCCTTGACGAAATCATTAATCTGCTCTTCCGACATCAAGGCGAAAGAAATCCCCTGCGCATCTTCGGCAGTCAAAGGATTTTCTTTGGTCAAAAAAGTCAGCTTCCTGCTTATCCTCATCACCGGAGGATGGCCTTCAGAAATGTGAAGGTCGGAAGCATTGTTCTTTATGGTCGCTTCTAAAAGCTGTTTGAGATAAAGTTGATAGTTCATTGTTTAAGATTATTCGGTAATCCTAAAGATTTCTTCCAAAGAAATCATTCCTTGAATCGCCTTCAAAACAGCGTCTTGCCTCATCGTCACCATTCCCTGTCTTTTGGCCTCAAGGATTATTTTTTGTTCGCTCGGATCTTCAAGAATTATCTTCTCCAGTTCAGGAGTCATTTTTAATATTTCAAAAACACCGATTCTTCCCTTCTCTCCCTTCATGTTACACTTGGGACAGCCTTTGGCCTTATACACATACAATTGCGCTGGCATGGTAAAAAACTTTCTGGATTCCTCGGGAAGAGCTGATAATTCTTTCATTAAAATCTTCTCCACTTCTTTGTTGGGCCTTGTCTTTTCTTTGCAATAAGGACAAAGTCGATGGGCCAATCTCTGAGCAATGGCGATATTCAAAGTTGCCGGCAAAAGAAAGGGTTTAATTTTCATATCAATCAATCTGGGAATCGCTCCGGTCGCATTATTGGTATGCAGAGAGGACAAAACAACGTGACCAGTCAAGGCGGCCTGAGTGGCCAGCGAAGCCGATTCCTCGTCTCTGATTTCACCGACCATAATAATATCCGGGTCCTGTCTCACAATTGACCTTAGCCCTTGAGCAAAATCATATTCTATTTCCGGACGGACCTGCGACTGATTCACCCCCTTAACAAAATACTCAATCGGGTCTTCCAAGGTTACCACGTTAACATCCGGCTTGTTCAATTCCTGAAGCATGGAATATAAAGTTGTGGTTTTACCGGAGCCGGTCGGACCGGTGGCCAGAATCATACCGAATGGCTTCGACACCGCATCTTTGATTGTTTTGTAATTATACCCGGTTAAACCTATTTCTTCGTAGCTCTTCAACCCTTCATTCGGGTCAAGGACTCTGATTACCACCTTCTCTCCCAATTTAGTCGGGAAAGTTGAAACTCTGAAGTCAATATCTTTGCCGTCTATCTTGGCTGAAAATCTTCCATCCTGAGGGATTCTCGTCTCATCAATTCTTAAATTGGAAACGATTTTAATTCTGGCAACAATTGAAGGATGAGTATGAATCGGCAAAAACAAAGAAGAGTACAAGCTGCCATCCATTCGGAAACGGATTCTCAATTGTTCTTCTTCCGGTTCAATGTGAATATCGGAAGCATTTCCATCAACGGCGTGACGCAAGATAACCGCCACCATCTTGATAATCGGGGCCTCTTCGGAAAGACGCTCAGCTTTGGGCTTTGAATCGGTGGAGTAAAGTTCGATATTTTCTTCTCCCCCCAGTTCGGTTTCAAGAGCGGAAAGAGCTTTGCCCACCTCTTCCCTGACGTTTCTGTATTGCCTCAAAAACAATTCAAAAGAATTCTCGCTGATTAAATAAGTCTTGTATGTTATCTTGTTCTGTCGGGACAAAAAATTAAGAGCCTCCTTTGCTTTAATATCGTCGGGATTAACCAATCCAACTTCCAAAACAGTGCCCCGCAGACCCAAAGGAATTATTTTATACACTCTGGCCGACTCCTCGGGAATCATCGAAAGGACATTGCTGGGCACTTCCAAAATCTCGGCATTCTCAAAAAAGGGCATGCCGTATATTTCGGCCTTGATGGCGTTCAATTGGTTTTCCTTGATTACTTTTTTAGACAGCAAAAACTGCTCTTCCGTCCCTTTGAATTCCTTGAATTCGGCCGAAAGAACCTTGCTTTGCTCTTCGGTTATTATTTTTTTTTCTAAAAGCTTTTGTATAAACATCTTGTTTTAAATTAGTTGACCGGAGCGAACGGATCTTCCCTTCCTGCGGGAATGATTCCCGTCGCCGGACTAAAAACCGACGAGTCAGGAATGAATTTCAAGGCCTTGAAGATTTCTGAGTTCAAAAAATCTATATCGACCTCAACCGACACGTTATTCTGCGTAGAAGAATTGGAAATCGTGCCAGCATTACCGCCGAAATTAATCTTGCTTAACCCGAAATAGCCGATAAAAATAACGAGAACGATTAAAATAAACGGAGCCGCTTTTTCAAGAACACTTTTTTCTTTTTTTATTTCTTGTTCTTCCATATTAATAAGAATAAGTATCTACTACTAAATTAAAAGTCGATAAATTGGAAGCGCTCTTTCCCGCTCCTTGCAGAGAAGAAGAAACCGAAACGCTCTTAACCGTAACTATTCTTGTCTGCGTTTCCAAGTCGGATAATAATTTTTTGAAAGAATTATAAGTTCCTAAAACGGAAAGATTGAAAGTTACCTTCTTAACCGGGCCCTGCAACCTATCAAAATAAGTAGTCGATACGGTTTGTTGAGAGTCTGCTGTCGAAGAACCTGAGCTTACCTGAACCGTTTCCTCGCTTTTGGTAGGTGTCTGGGCAACAGTTTTGACCGAAACGGCGGGAGATGCTGTTATTCCCGAAAGGGTCATTCCGCTGCCCGAAACCATGGTTCTGAAAAAAACATTCATTTTGGGAACGAAAAAAGGAGAAGATGTGAAGTTAACCTCAATGGTTTTCTTCTTCTCGGCCCATCCCGAATCTTCCAGTGCCTTTACTTTCGCTTCAACGGTGGAATAATAATTATTTCTGGCTTCAATCTGTTCCTTTATCTGCCTAATTTGGTCGTCCTGCAATCCCATCTGCTTATACGCGGGCAAGACCAGAAAATAAACCACTCCGATGGAAAGTAAGAGAATAAGGCCGGCAATCGCTAAAATTTTTGTATTTCTTTTTTCCATATTATTTTAAAACTTCCGGTTTCAAAACCAAATCTAAATTAAAGGTGACTCCCCCATTCTCCGTCATCCCGACATTGGAAATCTGATAACTTTGAATCGAACCCTCTTGATTAAGAAGAGCCAGCTGCTGCATCACATTTTGAAATCCGCTGGTTCTTCCGGCCATGCTAATCTTCCCGGAGACGTCAAAACTGAATCCGGAATAAACCACCTTGGGGTGGGCCCATTTCTGGAAGGTTCCAAAAAAATTGGATGCCTTTGGATTATTTTCAAAAAGAATCTTAAAGTCATTGATATACACTCCGGCCAAAGCCAATTCTGCTTCCTTGGTTTTGATATCTTCTTGGCCCAGGGCCGACAACTGCGTATTGAGATTAATCGTTTCTGTTTCTTTTTGGGCCAGAAGGACTTGCGAAAAATAAAAGTATAATCCAAAACAAACAATTAAAATCAATATCGAAAAAAGCAAGGCGATATTTTCCTTATTTGAAGTTTCTTTTTTAACCGGTGCTATTTCAATAGCCATAAATGTTTTTTATCCTTGAAGTCTATTATACTTTCTTATTCAAACTTTCTCAAGGCCTCGCCCAGCGCTATGGCATAGGTCGGGTTAATTTCTTCCATTTTTTTATCTAAAATAGGAGGATAAGCGACTTTAACGAAAGGCTTGGCAATTTCCACTATCTTTGGCTGTGCTTCGTCTTGGTTCAAACTCTCGGTAAAGTATTCCAATATTCCCGGCAAAAGCGAAGTCCCTCCGGCGATAACTACCTTTTCCACTGTCTTCCCTTCCTTTGACTCAAAATCTTTAATGACCTTTCTCGTCCTCTCGGAGATAACCGAAAGAATCGGTGTCAAAATATGAGAAATGTTTCCCTCCTCGTTAACCAATAATCCCTGCTTCTTTTTTATTATTTCAGCGTCGCCGGTCGAGATATTCAATGTTTCGGAAATGCTAAAAGTCAAATCTTTTCCGGCAATGTCAAAACTAAAACTCATTTTCATAAAACCGTCTTCAACGATATTTATATTCGTCGATTGAAATCCTATTTCCAATAAACAAGAAGTTGGATCGTTTTCATTAACCACCGCTCTTTTTAAAGCCATGGCTTCGGCCTCAAGAGCGGTCAGTTCCAGTCCGGCCTGCTCGGCAATGGTCTTGTATTGTTCGACGATAATCTTCGGAACAGCCATAACCAAAATCTTGCTGTTTTCTTTCGGCGAAGGTTCCTTGCTCATCAATTGCCAGTCTAAAACTAATTCCGATAGAGGCAAGGGAATATATTTCCTCGCTTCGAATCCGACAGCATTGGCTATTTCTTTACTGCTCATCGGAGGGAGTTCAAAAGTGGTAAAAAAGGTGGCAAAATCAGGAAGAGAAAAAACAACCTTCTTGGTTTTAATCCCCGTTTCTTCGATTATAGCCTTGAGGGCCGCTGAAATATTATCAACCGACGGATTAAGATTCTTCTTGTCAAAAGACCTGAAGAATTCTTTGCAGGCCACGTCAAGATTCACCTCCCCGTAATTTTCCAAGGCCAATTTTCCTTTCTTTCCCGAAATCTCAACCACGCGGATAACCTTGGTTCCGATATCGACGCCCAGGCTTTTTTGACTTTTTCTTTTGGCGAAAATCATAATTAAAAATATTATAGCATTTTTAAATGCATTGACAAATGCTATACTGATATAATAACACCTTTTAAAAAGCAATGGAATATCTAAAACAAATCTGGGACTTGATTTTTCCTAAAAAGTGCATTAATTGCAAAAAAGAAGGGCCCTATCTCTGCGAAGATTGTTTGTCTTTGATAGAGATAAACCCCTATCAATACTGCCTTTGCGAAAAACTGGAAAAAAGAGACAAATGCGATAAATGTAAAAACAGATATCTGGATAAAATATTCTCGGCCGCTTCTTTTAAAAACAAAATACTAAAAGAAGCCATTCATAAATTCAAATACGGATACATCAAAGACCTCTGCCAACCGTTATCAATACTTATTTTAACCCACCTCCAAGCTATCGGAATGGAAATAAATAAGTCTTTTATCATCATCCCGATTCCCATGACTGACAAAAAGAAAAGGAGGAGAGGATTCAATCAATCGGAAGAGATGGGAAAAACAATCTCCGAATCCACCGGCATTCCCCTCTTATCCAATATGCTGATAAAAATAAGGGAAACCGCTCCGCAGATGGAGCTGAAAAGAGAAGAAAGAATTAATAATATTAAAGATTGTTTTAAAATCGAAAAAGGAGAAATAATTAAAGACAAAATTATACTTCTCCTGGACGATGTCTATACCACCGGATCGACTATGGAAGAATGCGCCAAGGCATTAAAACAGTCCGGAGCCAAAGAAGTCTGGGGGCTAACCGTCGCAAGAGAAGTTGACCAACAGCATTATTTTGTATAGAATGACCTCATTATTGGAGAGGTGCCAGAGTGGTCGAATGGGGCACCCTGCTAAGGTGTTAGTTGCGAAAGCGACTCGAGGGTTCGAATCCCTCCCTCTCCGCCATAACCCATTTGTTTAAAATATGCTTATTGCAAAATATCCAATTAAAGATACATCCGAATTTATCACTGTTACCATAGATACTCCTGAAGACCTGCCTCCTAATAATAAAAGAGTGTCATGGTCAATCTGCGCCCCAGGTTTTGAAAAGCACGACCATTCTTGCGGTATAGATGATTTGCAATGTCTGTTGCTATCCATGCAATCTATAATTCGTATCATAGAAGAATGGGAGAAAAATACTGGAAATAAATGCGAATATACTTTCTATCAGGATGTAAAAATAATCTATGATCCGGAGTTTCTTAAAGAGAAAAAACTGAAATAGCTATCATTTTTAGACCTTATAAACATTGCGCTCGTGAGTACTTAAACCGAGTAGCCCGCCCTATTTACAAATCTCCGCTAAAGGATGGTCCGAACAGACCATTGTTTTTAATTGCTCTATCTCCTTTTGCTGCTCCTGTATGGCACTGGTCAAAACGGGAACTATCTTTTCATATGATATTCCCTTATATCCGTTGTTATCGGTAGTGACCACTTCGGGGATGATGTTTTCCACGTCCTGAGCGATAAAGCCGAGTTGGGCGTCTTTCGAGAATTTCATTTCCGGGTATTCGTCTGTTTTCCATTCATAGTTAACCGAATTTAAAGCTAATATTTTATCAAGAGAAGATGCTGTTGAAAGAGTTGAAATGTTCTTCTTCCATCGTGCATCAGAGCCGGACCAAGAACCGGAGGTGACCCAGGCGGTGCCGGCAACGGTTAGATTATAGCCAGGAGAAGTAGTGCCGATGCCGACATTGCCCCGTGGAAGAATAGTCATCATAGTAACAGGGACATAAGAACTATCAATGACTCCCCAGGGGTTAGTTTGGAAATTTAATGAACCGCCAGTTTGACCTCCAGCAGTAAGAGTACTTGTAATAGCAGCCATAGCGTTGCCGCTGGAACCACCGTAAGTGGTAATAGCTCCAATAGATAAAACTGGGAGCTCTGTACCTAAATGTAATTGAGTTTTTGGCACTGTCGTCCCGATGCCGACATTACCACCTTCTAAAATAATTGGATTGCCACGGAAATAGGTTGGTATAAAGGCATCCCCCGTTCTATCATATCCCTGGAAATAAGCTGTATTGCTATATAATTGGATCTCGGCGCTTTTTCCTGTGGCTCCCGTAAACCCTGAACCAATTGCTCTTATGCCTCCGTTAACATCCAACTTAGTTCCCGGACTCGCCGTCCCTATCCCCAATCTATTGTTGGTCGTATCAACGCACAAAGTATCGGAATTGCATTCCATGGAACTCCAGAGGTGTCCCGGATTAGGAACGGTTGAAGTGGCAGAAGCAACTTCTGTTTTAAAGGTTTCTAAATATTGATAGAGACTGAAAGCTAATCCCAATAATACCACTGCGAAGATTGTAAATATTGTTTGTTTTTTCATATTTGTTTATTTATATTTTACCTTAACCAGTTATTGTGTCAATTATTCAATGGACAAAGCTTCGGTAAACTATTATAATTTTATCATGGATTTAATTAATACAATTCTTCATATAGACATCTATTTAGCCGAAATTGTTAATGCCTACGGAACATTATCCTATCTTTTGCTGTTCGCCGTTATTTTTATCGAAACCGGGCTGGTCTTCGTTCCCTTCCTGCCCGGCGATTCCCTACTCTTTGCTGCCGGAGCCATTGCCGCAATCAACTCTCTCAATATCTATATCCTGATTGCAATTCTCTGGCTTGCCGCTTTCGCAGGAGACACGGCAAATTACTTCATAGGAAAATTCTTTGGGAAAAAATTATCCAATAAGGTTAATCAAGAGTACCTTGATAGAACCCAAGAATTCTATAAAAAATACGGAGGTATGACCATTTTCCTTGCCCGCTTTATTCCCATCATCAGAACCTTCGCTCCTTTTGTCGCCGGATTAGGGAAAATGGAATACAAAAAATTCTTTGTTTATAACATCGTCGGAGGGTTTGTCTGGACTTCCCTCTTTGTCGGCTTGGGATATTTCTTTGGAAACATTCCTTTGATAAAACAAAACTTCTCTCTCATCGTCATCGGCATAATCATAATATCAATCATCCCGGTAGCGGTAGGATTGATTAAGAAGAAAAATTGATTCGATGGATTTTAAATGTTAAAATACCGATATGACCAAGAAAAAATACTACGCCTATTCAATCAATGGAAAAAACGGAATAACCGACAGCTGGCCTCAATGCCAGAAAATTGTTTCGGGAATGGTCGGTGCCAAATACAAAGGATTTGAAACCAAAGACCAGGCCGAAAGATGGCTGGACGCCGGAGCCGAATATGGTTCGAAAAATACCGCCGCTGAAAAAGGAATATATTTTGATGCTGGAACCGGAGCGGGCACTGGAGTTGAAATCAGCGTTACCGACGAAAACGGAAACGACCTTTTGGATAAAATATTAAAAAAGAAAGATATCAATCACCGAGGCAAGCATTTGATTATTAAAAACGTCACCAATAATTTCGGCGAACTCTTGGCCTGCAAATATGCCCTCCAGATTGCCTTGAAAGAAAACATTAAAAAGGCATTTGGGGACAGTAAATTAATTCTTGATTATTGGTCAAAGGGATATATAAAAAAAGAAATGCCCAAAGAAACTCTTGATTTAAGCAATGAAGTTAAGAAGCTGAGATACGAATTCGAAAAAGGAGGTGGAGAAATGGAACATATCTCCGGGGGAAGCAATCCGGCCGATTTGGGATTCCACAAATAATCAAATTGACAATCACCCTCTTTTTATATATCATTTCCCTATCGCGGAGGGATGCCTGAGCGGTTGAAAGGGATAGTCTTGAAAACTATTGTGGGGCAACTCACCGAGGGTTCGAATCCCTCTCCCTCCTCATATAAAACCCTTTTAAAGGGTTTTTGTATTGACAGCAATTTATTTAATGTATATACTAAGTATATACAAATATGGAAACAGCTGTTATAAACATCAAGACCGATTCAAGGGTTAAAAAAGAGGCCCAAAAGGTAGCCTCTGATTTGGGGCTGACATTAAGCGGAGCTATTAATGGATTCCTAAAACAGCTCGTCAGAGATAAAACATTTCTATTGACTATGGATGAAGGGTCCCCCAGCAAGTACCTATTGGACTCAATAAACGAATCCAGGAAGGAAAGAAAAAGCAAAGCATATTATGCTTTTAAGAATAACAAAGAAGCCATTGATTTTCTTAAAGGTAAATAAGCATGCTGATTGAATATTCTCAAAAATTCATAAAAGAATTTAAAAAATGCCCTCCAAATATTAAAAATTCTTTTAGGTCTCGCCTTGAAATACTTACCAATGATGCACACTCTCCTATTTTGAATAACCACCAGCTTTCCGGAAAATTAAAAAATTTCAGAAGCATAAATATAACTGGCGACTGGAGGGCTGTTTTCGAAGAAATAAATAATGGAAAAATTATTTATTTCATTGCTATAGGAAGCCATAGTAAATTATACTCATAAGATAAAGAGGCCTTAACGGCCTCTTTTTGTATTATTGCTGCGGTCCGAACATTTTCATACATTCTTCAGGAGAGGAACAAGGTGCTCCAGTCGGTATATTGGCCGGAGGCCCTTGAATTCCGCCGGGAGCGGTAGGAATATTCTCAGGCGGGCCCTGAACTCCACTGGGAATAGTGGGAATTTCTTCAGGCGATCCTTGGGTACCACTTGGCATGCCTCCGCCAGAAGACCCGCCGCCCTGGGGCATCTGGCTCTCAATATATTTGTTAACAGCCCCTTCCATACATGGTGCGATTTTCTCTCCCTGTTCTTTGGTTATTGTAACGGTTCCGTTTAAAACTTCCTGCAATTTCCCTTCAAAAACTTCGTTCAAACAACTTTCGGCATTGCCTCTCGCTTCTGCCGGAATCTCTTCCAGTCCGTTTTTCAACTTTTCAACTCCACCCTCTATGTTCTCTTTTTCTTCTTCGCTAATCATTCCCGTTTTAACTCCGAATTCCACACATTCGTCCAAGTGAGCCGGATTGGCGCAATAAGTTGCACAGGCTTCTTCGCTTTTGCACCCGCCGGGCCCTTTCCCTCCCGTCTTCTTAACCATTTCCATTTCTTTCTCGCTCAAGAAGCCCGCCTTCTGGGCAAAAGCCAAGCACTCATCAAAATTAGATTCAATTTGGCAATAAGTCTCACATTCGGCTTTTCTCTTGCATCCTCCGGGAGTTTCCCCGTTTTTAATA
Source organism: Minisyncoccota bacterium (assembly GCA_041651685.1). Classification (GTDB taxonomy): domain Bacteria; phylum Patescibacteriota; class Minisyncoccia; order Minisyncoccales; family Minisyncoccaceae; genus UBA2211. The sequence continues at coordinate 363,690 of JBAZIU010000001.1, read as the reverse complement.
AATTCTGAAATCTTTCTGGCTTCGGCTATCTCTCCGGCCCCGATAATTCCCGAGGCTTCTCCAAAATCAAGACATTCGTCAATGTGGCTGGGTTCGGCGCAATAAGTCTCACATTCGGCTTTACCGCTACACCCGCCAGGAAGATTGGCCCCTTCTTTTAAGGCTTTGGCAATCTTCTTTCCTTCTTCAATGCTTGTTCCGGAAATTCCGATTTCATCGGCAAAAGACAAGCATTCATCAAGATTGGCAATATTGTTCTGGCAAAAAGTCTCACAGCTGTTTTTGTCCTTGCATCCTCCCGGCATCTTCCCTTCCCTAACCTTCTCCGCCACCTTCTTGGAAAGACTGATTTCTTCTTTGGAAAGCATATTATTATTTTCGGCATAGGAAATACAGGCGGTCATGTTTTCCGCTTGATTGCAATAATTTGCACACTCGGCCTTATTGGCGCAATCACCCAGTTCAGTTATGGGATATGCCGGAGCGTCAATGGCGAAAGCTGTTCCCAAAAAACAGAAGAAAGAAGCTATTGAAAGAAAAATTATCTTTTTCATGTTTTTATTTTTAATGATTATTCTTCAAAGGGATTGGTATAGCCGTCCATCGGATTAACCGTTGTTTCAAAAGGATTGGTTTCCGGCATGCTTTCAACCGGATTTTCAATTACTCCGTTAAACCCTCCCTCTTCATTGGCTTTAGGAGCACTATTGCTTCTCAGCCCGTAATAAACAAAACCGCATATCGCAATTATGACTGCTCCGATAATAACACCCAATGCTCTTTTATCCATATTTTTAATAATTATTATCTTTAGTGTATTATACAAAAGAAAAAAACAACAGGCAATAAGGCATTGTTTTTAATTGTTTTTTTGTATAGTATATAAACAACGCCCTCGTAGTTCAATGGATAGAATACCAGCTTGCGGAGCTTGCGATAGAGGTTCGAATCCTCTCGAGGGCACAATCATATGGCATGATTTATACCATAATCATGGTAAAACAATACCATAAAAATTATGAATTTCTCAACCAAAATAGAAGAAATTCCCGGCATCGGTCCAGTTTACGGCAAAAGATTGAAAGGAATGGGGATAAAAACCATGGCTGATTTAATATACTACTTTCCCCGCGAATACAAAGACTTTTCCAAGATATCAAAGATAGCTGATGTAAAAATCAATGAAAAGGCCTGCGTCCAAGGAAAGATAATTTCTTTGGAGCAGCAAAGAACCTGGGTCAAAAAAATGATTGTCACAACGGCTCTGATTCAAGACGATACCGGAGCAATAGAACTCGTCTGGTTTAATCAGCCATATTTAAATAAAATTTTAAAAATCGGAGACGAAATAATAGTGGCCGGAAAACTTGTCATTCAAAACAGAAGTCTTCAAATCTCATCACCTATTTTTGAAAAAACATCATTAAAAGAAACGACTCACCTGGGCAGGATAATGGCTGTTTATCCCGAAACCCAAGGGGTTTCTTCAAGATACTTAAGGTGGATAATCAAACCGATTATAAAAGCAATTAAGGACAAGATTCCGGAAACACTCCCTCAAGAAATAATTGATAAATATGAATTGCTTCCCTTAAAAGAAGCTTTGGAACAAATTCACTTCCCCTCTTCTCTTGAATTGGCCCAAAAAGCCGAACAAAGATTTTCCTTTGAACAGATATTCTTCATCTCTCTTTTCAATCTCAAAAAGAAATCGGAAATCAAAAAAGAAAATTCGCAGTCGATTCCGACAAACAAAGAACTGATAGAAAGAGTTAAAAATTCTCTTCCTTTTGAATTAACCAAAACCCAGAAAAAAACCTTGGATGAGATATTGAAAGACATGGAAAGGCCTAATCCCATGAACAGATTATTGCAAGGAGACGTCGGCTCGGGAAAGACCGCTGTTGCCGCATTGGCTTCAATTAATGCGGTTAAAGCCAAAGCTCAAGTCGTTCTGATGGCTCCGACAGAAATATTAACCAAGCAACACTTCAAGACATTTTTTCAAATGCTTAAAACCTTCAATCTGAACGTGGGTCTTTTGACCGGAAAAGAAGATAAATACTACTCAAAGAAACTCCATTCAGATACTATCGAGATATCGAGAAAAAAACTATTGGAAAAAGTTGAAAATGGCGATATCGATATCTTAATCGGAACCCAGGCTTTGATCGTCAGCAATAAAAAGAAAAAGGAAGAACAAAAGGTAAAATTCAAAAACTTGGGACTGGTAATTGTTGACGAACAGCATCGCTTTGGAGTTAAGCAAAGAGCCGCTCTTCAAAATAACAGGGACAAAGTTCCCCACCTCCTTTCCATGACCGCCACCCCTATCCCCCGCTCTCTGGCTTTAACCGTCTGGGGCGATCTTGATTTATCAATCATCGACGAGATGCCAAAAAACAGAAAAAAAATCATCACCGAAATAGTTTCGGATAACCAAAGAGAAAAAAAATATGAATTCATTAAAAAAGAAATAACTAAAGGAGGACAAGTTTTTGTTGTTTGTCCCAGAATAGAATCAGATGAGAAAGATGAAGAAATGAAAAACGTCAAAAAAGAATACGACTATCTTTCTAAAGAAGTTTTTCCGGAATTTAAATTAGCCATGCTTCATGGAAAAATGACAAGTAAAGAAAAAGACAAAACGATGAAAGATTTCAGAAGCAAAAAATACAATATTCTTGTTTCAACCTCGGTTATAGAAGTCGGAATTGATGTTCCCAACGCAACGGTAATGATGATTGAAGGAAGCGACAGGTTTGGGTTATCTCAACTGCATCAATTCAGGGGAAGAGTCGGCAGAGGAGAGCAACAATCATATTGTCTTCTCTTTACCGATTCTAAAAGTAAAAAAACGAGGGAACGACTAGGAGCGATGATTAAATACGATAGCGGTTTCAAGCTTTCGGAAATGGATTTGAAATTAAGAGGCCCGGGTGACTTCTTCGGAGTGCGCCAATGGGGACTTCCCGATTTTGCCATGAATGCCTTAAAGGATATCAAAAAAACTAAACTGGCCAGAGAGGCGGCTGAAGAAGTATTCCCTCAATTAGAAAAATACCCTCTTTTGAAAAGAAGGCTGGAAGCATTTGAAGAAAAGGTTCATTTGGAATAATTAAAAAATATCCGAGTGAGAGCCGATTCTTAATAACAAAATGGTTATTTCTGTTTTTTCTATCTTATAAACAAGAAGAATGTCCGGTCTTATGTGACATTCAAAACAATCCCTAAACTCTCCGGACAAGCGATGATTAACATTTTTAATCGGCAGTTCACTGTCCTTAATTAAAACATCTAAAACTTTCTCCAATTCGATAAGGACACTCTTATTATGTTTATAATTCTTTAAATCTTTCTTAAATCGGCTAGAATATTTTAAAATAAACATAATTTAATCTTCTAGAGCATCTTTAATAAGATCGTGTCCCTTTTTAAAAAATTTGCTGCTACTTTTTGCACTCGCGATTGATTCACGTAAAATTTCGGCATTTCGCAAGGTAAATCCGTTCTCCCCTCTTAATTCGCAAGGAAAATTTTTAGCATTTATTATCTGACGAAAAAAAATTTTAATTGCCGAGCTCATATCCATGCCCAAACTATCTAAAATCTTCTTTGCTTCATTTTTAGTTTCAGAATCAATGCGAACTTGAATTTGTTCGTTGTTTGCAGAAGCCATATTTTTGTATATTAAGTTACAATTGTATTGTATTGCATTTTAAATTAATTGTCAATACGCCCTATTTTCTCACCTTTGGCGTCACCCAAAATCCCATGTATCTACCAAACAGCCAGTGCATCTGGGCATGGAAAGCCGGCAAAGAAGAAAAGAATATCATCACAAAGGGTATCAGAATCCACTCCAAAGCCATTAAAACGTACTTATAACGGCCGTAATTGACCGGTTTGGGCGGTAACAGCAACATAGAGACCCAGATGCTAATAATCAAGCTGGACATGGTTACGGTCAGAATGAGACTGGTGATTTTGGGCAGATTATAAGAAACAAGAGACTGAGAAAATGCAGCTCCTCCCAGCCATAAAGGAAGCCAGCCCAACAAGAAAATAAGGACGGAAGAAACGGCCCAAGAAACATGTCCCTCAATCAAATCAAAACCCATTGAAAGCTTCTTTTTGAGAGAAACTTTTTTATTCCTCAAAGAAGCGAAAATAAAGAAAGGCACCTCCCCTACTCCATAGGCCCATCTCTTCTGCTGCTTATAAACATTCTTCATTGTCTTTAAAAATGTTTCGGCACAATTGGCATCCATGGAAATAGGATAATACATCGGCTGGACCTTATAGTCTCCGTCGTATTCAAAGAAACACTGCCAGAATATCCTCGAATCGTCAGAAACAACATTCTTCTGCTTGAACCCCACATCGACTAAGGCTCTGAAAGACATTGAATGAGAAGAGAATGTTATCAGCTTGTCCGGCCTCTCCTGATTCATGGTGTGCCAAAAAGTAGAAGAAAAGGAAAACACTCTTGAGAGCGGAGGCGACTGCCAGACGTTATTCAAATACAAAGGCACCGGCTGATAGCTGGTTCTTAATGGTTTTTCAACTGTTAAATAATAATAAGCCAAACAGCTGAAATGTTTGGGATAAACGCAGGCATCAATATCAAAAGAAGAAATGATGACGTTTTCATAAGGAATATTTAAAGAGTCGATTAATTCTTTTGCCTTTTGCGAAGCCCAGGCATCATTGGCTCCGTGTCCGGCCAATTCACCGGGTAATCCCTCGGGGTGACAGGTAATCAAAAACTTGAAAAATTTATCTCCGTATTTTTCTTTAATCTTTAAAGCAATCTCTCTGGCGTTTTCTTTGTCTGCCTCTTCGCAGGCCAAAACCACAATCATTTTGTCTTTGGGATAATCGGTATTAATCAAACAATCAAACGTTGATTCAACTATTTCTAAGGGCTCTTTGTACATCGGAAAAATTACCAGATGATAAATATCTTTCCAAGAATCAATATTGATTCCGTTCTTCGGACGCCCCAACTCGTTCAATTTTTTAATCCAATCTTCCTTTTCATTTTTCTTCATCTGTTCATACCCGGTCTTCAGATAAAAAGAAAAATAAATTGTTCTTAAAAACCAATAAATATCATAAACTATGATAAAGAAAGAAACCAAAATGGGCAGCTTGTATGAAAAAACAACCGACAAAACCAATATCGTCAGAGTGATGAGCCCGGTTAACATTTCCAAGAAACGGTAAACCCTTCTTTCTTTTTTGTCCTTCAAGTCTGCCGCTCTTCCGACTTTTAAGTAGTATTTTTCTTCCATTGTGACCCCACAGGGAATCGAACCCTGATTACCAGATTGAAAATCTGGTGTCCTAACCGTTAGACGATGGGGCCAAAGATAGATTATATATAGCAAAAAGAAGGCAAAAAGACAAGCTTAAAACTTAATCACTTCTCCAGGATTGATGGTTCCTTTATCTTTCGGAGCTTCCTCCTTTTCTTCTTTCTCCTTTTTTGCTTCTTTTATCACACTCCTCAATCCTTCAAAGTCAATTTTCTTTTTGGATTTATTTGAATCAATTATTTCCGGTTTAACAATATTTTCTTTCTTCCTTTCTTTCTGAACCGGGGTAAACTCCTTGGCCGTTTCTTCTAAAGAAATGAAAGGAAGCTTTTCAAAAGCACTCTTGGACTGCTCTCCCCCATTCTTGCCTAAACAACTCTTGCAATAGACCGGCCTTTTTCCGTCCGGCTTAAAAGGAACTTTGACCTTCTTTCCACATTTGCCGCACTCGGCATCATACAAATCTTTTTGCGGCCTGTTTTCCCTTGCCTCCATCTTGGGAAGATCTTCAACTCCTGCGTATTTGGATATCTTTTCTTCAACAATCGGCCTTAAGGTTCCGTATGTCTTCCTTGAGAATTCAATAATCTCTTTCTCGTGGTCATCTTCGGTCGGTATTGCCGGAGGAAGAGTTTCCGCAGAAAAAGGTCGGGAAGTCAAACCGTCAATCATCAATTTAACATAGATATTCTGTTTGGGAAGATTAACCAAATCATGGGTATAGAATTCGGGAGAAAACTCTTTTTCCAAAAACTCTCCGTCTTCGGCTCCCACCCTAAAAACAATCATCGTTCCCACGTTGCCGAACACCGCGTCCATAACCTTCTCCTCCATTTGCTTTATATACTGATGGGCCAAGACCAAAGACAGTCTGTATTTTCTGGCTTCGGATAAAATATTGGCGAAAGAATCAGTTGAAAAATTTTGGAACTCATCAATATACAAGATAAAATCATTTCTTTCTTTTTCGGCCGTATCAACTCTCGACATGGCGGCCAATTGCAGCTTGGTAACCAATAGTGCTCCCAACAACCTCGAAGAGTCCTCCCCTATTCTTCCTTTACTAAGATTCATAATCAGAATCTTTTTTTCATCCATAATCTTCCTGATATCTATCGTTGACTTTTCCTGTCCGATAATATTCCTGACCAGAGGAGAAGAAATAAACTGTCCGATTTTATTCTGAATGGCGGCGGTGGCTTCGACTTCGTATCTCTGGCTGTATCGGCTGAATTCTTTTAACCAAAAAGATTTGACCACCGGGTCTTTAACTTTTTCAACCACTTCCGCTCTCCATTCGGGATCGGACAATAATCTATTGACTCCCAATAAAGTCGAACCGGGAATATCGAGCAAAGCCAAAATGGCATTGTTTAGAATGTATTCCATTCGAGAAGACCAGACGTCGGGCCAAATCTTCTTAAAAACACCCATCAGTCCACCGGCGATAAGATGCCTGTATTCGGCGTCAACATCTTCCATGATATTAAAAGCAATCGGATTTTCAATATCGGCCGGATTGATATAGACCACGTCTTTGATTCTTTCCTTGGGAACGAACCTTAATATTTCTTCGGAAGCTTCTCCGTGCGGGTCGACAAAGCCGACTCCGTTGCCATTCCTGATATCCTGAATAACCATATTCTTCAAAAGCTCGGTTTTACCCATACCGGTTTTACCGACGACATAAATATGACGCCTTCTGTCGTCTGTTTTGATTCCGAACCTTTTCATTTCTCCCCTAAAGGTCGTTTGTCCGAAAAATATGATTTCTGATTTATCCATATATATTATTCCACTGGTAATTGAGAAGGCGGAGCGCCCTTCTTGGTTTCCATTCTCTTTAAAGCGGCTGACGGAGCACCTTCATAGCTCGGGAAGTGATATAAAGTGGCTAATTCTTCGGTATTTAAATGATAGCACGCTCCTTCAACAGGAAAAGGATCGAATCCCGGGTCTCTGGTTCTGTAATTTTCTATCAAATCTCTTTTTCTCAAATAAAGCTTTCTGGCTTGGAAAAAAGTCGGCGAATGGACTTTGGTGGTGGTCATGCTCCAAGGCTTGGTGCTGTTTAAATTCTGAGTTCCAAACTGGGAGAAGAAACTGGTTCCGAATCCTTTAGCACTATTATAAAATACCTTTCTTTTGGCCACATAAACATATTTGATGTAGCAAAGGAAGACATTTTTTGATTTCTTTCTTTCGATGGCTGCAACAACATCCCTTTCTCCGGTGGTCAACTTCATTTCGGGAGGAAGAAATGTATCTTCTTTGGCTTCTTCGCCCAAAGGATCTGTGCCGTGTATCAAAAGATTCCAAAAATCTAACCACAAGGGATTGCTTTTGGCTTTTTCCGGTCTCTTCGCCAATTTATCGATTTCTTTTCTGGCTCGGTCAAAAAAATCGGTTTCCTTGGGTCCTCGAGGTGTTACAAAAATGGAAAACCACAACTGCTCACCAGGGACTGTCAAAGAAATAGTTTCAAATAACGGAGAAAGTGGATCTATTCTTTTTTCCTCACTCAAAACATCCGGTCTTTCTTCATAGAAAGATTCATAAGTTTTAATCGGATAAACATCGGACTTTATAACCTCAAAATCACAACCCCACAAATCCCACTCTTTGTTGGGAATATCCTGCGGCACTTGCTTGGTATAATCGGGAACATCGATAATTTCCACTTCGGGGTATTGCGAATAGATAACCGCCTTAAGCAATTTCTTGTTGCTTTCCGGCAATCTCACAAAAAAATGAGGAACGCCATCAATTCCGGCTATCTCAAAAGAAGCTCCCAATATTCTTTTCCCTTTGAAATGACCTTCTTTCCAGCTACTGGGCGGGTCATACGTTCCCCAAAAAGAAGCGAAAACCGCTTCCATGGCCCTTAACGGCCTGACAATGACTTGAGGAATCTTTATCTCTACCACAACCCTTTTTCTTATCTTATCAGAATCCCAATCATCGCCGATAAAAAGATTGTAGATGAAATCGATGTGATGTTTCAAATAAAAAGGCAGTGGAAGCCACCAAAATTGAACGATAATAGTTTTCAAGACCAAAAGATAGGGAACGCTAATTTTCCAAAGAGTGGAAAGCCCTTTAATTACGTACAGTATTTCTTCTGGCATTGATTAATTTTAAACTTATGCTTCTCGAACTTTATACTTTCCTTCTCCATCTTTTAGGAAGAAGTTTTTGTTCTGTAAATTCAAAAGAATTGTTGATTCCTTAACCATCCTTTGCTTCAAAACCGAGCTAACGATTTCTTCTTTATTAAGAGAATTATCGGAAGCCTGCAAAACCTGATAAATAACATCCTTAACCTGTCCGGGGTTGTATCCCCAATCTTTCAAAGCGTAGTATCCCCTGCCCACCAAAACGAAGTCGGTATTTCTGATTAATTCGTTGTGAACCGTCTGAGGGTGCAATCTTTTATTCTTCCCAGTAGTCAAAGTCTCATTCAAATCAAAAATCATTTCAGCGATTTCTTTAAAGTGCAACGGCTTTTCTTTTTCTTTCAAAATCAATTTGATTTTGTCTTTAACCGTTCTCGGATTTACTTCCGGCCATGATTTCAATCCAACCTTGCTGCCGTCCAAAGTCTTAAAAATATCTTTGGAGATTTCCAAATAGCAGGAGAAAGCTTCAAAAGAAACCTTGCCTCCGTTTTTCTTGTATTCTGAATACAAACTTTCCAAAGTTTCCGGAACTCCCTTCTCTTTCAATGACTTAACAAAATCATTGGAAACTTTCTTGGCTCCCGAAACCAAATCTTTGTTCAGCGCCCAAAAAGCGTGAAAATTATCATCTTCTTTTTCTCTGACCAAAGAGTCGGACAAGCTCAATAAAAATAAAATATTGTCTTTCTGTTCAATTGAAGCAATTTCTTCCAAAAGTTTCTTTTCTTCTCTCACTCCCCCGCATGAATCAATCTTCTTTTCAAAATATGTTTTAATTTTCTTAAACTCATCTTTGACTTCGGTGCTTTCCAAAATCTTCTTGGCTCTCTTCATTCCGTCGTTCTCAATCTGTCTCACTCTTTCTCTGGTAATGTTGTAGCTCTTGCCGATGGCTTCAAGAGTTTCCGGCTTGCCGGATTTGTTTAACGAAAATCTGCGAGAGATGACCGCTTTCGTTCTGTCCGGAAGGCTTTTCAATATATTTTGCGTTATTTTTTTGTAATCAAATTCCATATTGGTTACTTATAACATTTAAAACGATGTTTGTCAACAAAACTACCTTTTCCCCTTATTTTGCCTGTAATTGTTCCAGGCGACCAATAAGGGGCTGGCCAAAAAGACTGAAGAAAAAATACCGACGATGACTCCGATTCCCATGGTCAAAGTGAAGTACTTCAAGCTCTCTTCATTGTGGAAAAAATAGTACAAAGGTATCAAAGCAATGATTACAGTCAAAGAAGTATTGATACATCTGACAATGGTTTCGTTCAAACTCTTGTTAACGATTTCAGCATATGAAGATTTTCTGTCTTTCTGCAAATTCTCTCTGATTCGGTCGAAAACAACAACATTATTATTGATACAATAACCGACTACGGTCAGCAAAGCGGTGACTACCGGAATACTCAACTGAGCTCCCAAATAGGCTAAAACTCCCAAAGGAATAATAATGTCGTGGAAAAGCATCAAGGTTGAAGAAAATCCGTACTGGAAAGAACTGATCGGCTTTCCGACATTCCTGAAAGCCAGGGCGATATAAATCAACATGGCCAACAAAGCAACAATGACCACAATAATTGTTTTGTCTTTCAATTCCTTTCCGATTAAGGGGCTGATGGTTTCGACGCTGACTGAATTCTCTTCAATCTCTCCCACTGTCTTCAACTGAGTTAAAACATTCTGATAAGCTTCTGCGGAAATGTCTTTCTTGTTAACCTTTAAAACGATTTCATTGTTGTCCAAGGGCTGAATCTGCACTCCTTCCATTTCCGGAATCTGGGATAAAGCTGCTTTCACTTTTTCCAAATCTATGTTCTCGGCTTTGTAGGTGGCACTGATGGAACTGCCTCCTTCAAAATCGATTCCCATCTTCAGTCCGTAAGTAAAAATACTATAAAGAGATAATCCGACCATCACTATCGCCAAAGCGAAATATAATTTTGTGTATTTTAGAAAATTCATATGTTTATGACCATAGCCACTTAATTCTTCCTAATCTGCTCTTGGCAACGAATTCAAGGAATATTCTGGAAATAACCATTGCCGAAAACATACTGATTAAAATACCGAGTATTAAGGCAAAGGCGAAGGCCTTAATAAAGCTGGTGCCCAAGAAGTACAAAATGAAAGCAACGATTAATGTGGTGAAATTTCCGTCCCTGATTGAAGGCCAGGCACGTTCGCATCCTTCAACAATACTGGTTAAAGTATCCTTGCCGGCTTTTAATTCCTCCCTCATTCTGGAAAATATCAAGACATTGGCATCAACAGCCATGCCGACTGAAAGAATGACTCCGCCGATACCGGCCAAAGTCAAGGTGACCGGGATTAATTTAACCAGCGATAAGAATATCAAACAATAAGATAATAGAGCAAAAGAAGCCAACAATCCGGGAAGCTTGTAGAATAAAATCAAGAAAATAATAATTCCGAGCAAACCGTAGACTCCGGCCCAAACGGCATTGTTTAAAGAAATGGCTCCCAAAGTCGGTCCGACTTTCTTTTGGACAATCGGATCACCTAACGGAACAGGCAAAGCACCCTGATTCAATCTCTGAACTAATAATTTAGCTGCTTTGACATCGGTCTGTCCGCTGATGACTGCTTTTCCCCCGCTGATTTTTTCATCCACTCTCGGAGCGTATAAATCGGAATCGTCGATTTTCCCATCTCCATTGGTGTCAACAATTGATTTCCCGTCCAAATAAATGGCTAATGTCTTCCCGACGTTTTTTTCGGTGATAGTTTCAAATATCTTAGCTCCCTCGTCATTAAACTGAAGGTCGATAATCGGGGCATGGGTTGTCTGGTCGAAGCTCAAAGAAGCTTTCTTTAAATATCTTCCGGTTAAATCGGTTTTTTGATAGGGATTTTCGAAGGCTACTTCCCAGTCGGCCACCTTTTGAATTTCTTCGATGGTCGTCATATCCTTAAGCTCTTCCCTCTTGGCATTAATTTTGTCTATTTCTTCCTGAGGCCTCAGTTCCCAAAACTCGAGCAAAGGAGTCGCTCCAATCCAGCTGATTGCCGAATCAATGCTTTCCACTCCGGGCAATTCAACGGCAATTCTGTCAGAACCGTATACCTGAACCACTGGCTCGGTCACTCCGAAAATATTTACCCTCCTTTCGATAACATCTCTTAATCCGTTCATCACATCTGCCTTGTCCTGATCCCCAATATTACTCAAATCAGCCTGATATTCCAAGTGAACTCCCCCTTTCAGGTCAAGGCCCAACTTAAAGTCTGTCTCGGGGAAATGCCAAATCTTCCAATTATATTTTGAATTGATGTTGTCAACCATCTGGTTATATGGATTGGGATAGCAAAAGATTCCGGCAATAACAGCCAGAATCAAAATTAGAATAAGCGAAAATACTGTGTTTTTATTAGTCATATCGTTTAAAGTATAGTTATAATATAAACTTAAAAATCGTTTTAGTCAACGGGGTTTGCGGAAACTTTCTTTTTCGTCTACAATTTAGACAATACTTGAATTAATGTCAATATGATAATACTTGCAATCGAAACCAGCTGCGACGATACGGGAGTGAGCGTCATAAAATCGGGATTGAAAAAAAAGAAGATTTCTTTCTCCGATTTTGAACTCCTTTCCGATAATGTTTCTTCGCAATCGTTGATTCACTCCCCCTACGGCGGAGTTTTTCCGGCCATCGCCAAGAGAGAACACCAGAAAGCCCTCGTCCCCCTCTTAATCAAATCATTGAAAAATTCCGGGCTGCTCAAGGAAAACAAAAAAGGGGTGGATAATAAAAAAATATTACGATTGCAAAAAATACTGGAAAGGAATCCCGATATCTTCAAAGACCTGAAAGAATTCTTCAAAAAATACCAGGCGCCGGAAATAAACAAAATCGCCGTGACAATCGGACCGGGATTGGAGCCCTGCCTGTACACCGGAGTCAATTTGAGCAAAGCCCTTTCTTTCTATTGGGACGTTCCCGTTTTCGGAATTAATCACTTGGAAGGTCATATTTTAAGTAACTGGCTTTCTCCGATTGAAAAAATAGAATTTCCGGCCATAGCCTTGGTTGTTTCCGGAGGAAACACCCAAATAATCGAAATGCAAAATATCGGCAAATACAAATTAATCGGTCAAACCAGAGATGATGCGGCCGGAGAATGCTTTGACAAAACTGCGAGAATATTGGGCCTCCCCTATCCCGGCGGTCCGGCCATCAGTAAAAGAGCCAAAGATTTTAAAAAAGCTGTATACAATATTTCTCTGCCCCGACCCATGATTCATGACAAAAATTATGACTTCAGTTTTTCCGGATTGAAAACTGCCGTCCTTTACGATTTCAAAAAGAGAAAGGAAAAAGACAGAACCTCCAAAGAATATATAAATGAAATGGCTTATCAAATACAAAGCTCTATCATTGATGTTCTGACTTCCAAAACAATGAAGGCGGCTAAAGAATTAAAAGCCAAATCGATAATCATCGGAGGCGGAGTCTCGGCCAATAAAGAAATAATCAAAGAGTTTAAAAAACTCTGCAAAAAAGAAAAAATTAACTGCATCGTTCCCCAGACCAAGTTTACCGGAGACAATGCTTCAATGATCGGTCTTACCGCCTTGATTTCTCCCAACGTTAAAAAAACAACCTGGCAAAAATTAAAACCGGACTCTAATTTAAAAATCAATGGATAACTATATTTTTCTTTATTTAATATTGGCGATTCTTCCCGGACTGATTTGGCTTTTTTTCTTTTTAAAAAAAGATGTTCTGCCCGAGCCAAAAAAACAAGTGATAAAAGTGTTCATTTGCGGTTTCTTGGTCTGTATCCCTGTTGTTATTTTTGAATTCTGCCTCAGGCAAGAATTGCAAACTCTTAATTTGCCCACCAAAACCTACCTAATCATTAAAGCCGTATTCGTTATCGCTCTGGTTGAAGAAATGTTCAAATACGTAGCCGCCAGATATTCCATCATGAAAAGCTCTCACATTGACGAACCGATAGACATCCCTTTATATATGATAATCGCCGCTTTGGGATTCGCCACCGCGGAAAACATTTTAGCCTTTTTTGGGCAAGGATTTGTAACTTTATCCGATCCTTTGATCTTGGGTCTGGGAAGATTTGTTTCGTCTACCCTTCTTCACGCCTTATCTTCGGGAACAATCGGGCTCTTCATCGCTTTGGCCATCTACAATATGAAATGGCGACGCGTTTTAATCTTCATCGGCTTCGTTCTGGGAATTATGACCCATGCCCTCTTTAACTTTTTCTTAGAACCGTCTATAATAAAAGAAACAGTTGAGGGATCTTCCGTCCTCTACTCATTCTTCATTATTTTCATTCTTTTCATCGGTTTGTCGTTCGCCTTTAAAAAGATTAAAAAATTAAAAAGTGTTTCTAAAATATAATATGGCAAAAGCAAAAGAAAATATCGAACCAAAAGAAGAAAAAAGATGGGACGCTCCGCACGGCCAATTGGTTGTCGACGTCTACGAAACCGACAAAGAACTGATTGTTCAATCAGCCATCGCCGGAATCAAAAGCGAACAAATTGACGTTGCCCTTGATAACGATATTTTGGTTATCAAAGGAGAGAGAGAAGACCCGAGCAAAGAAAAAGACAAAAGATACTTTCTCAAAGAGTGCTACTGGGGACCGTTTTCTAAAGAGATAATTCTTCCCCGAGAAATAGATACCTCAAAAATAGATGCCAAAGTCAAAGACGGGATACTGACAGTGAGGATGCCGAAGATAGAAAGAGCCAAAAACAAAAAAATAGAAGTTGAATAACAAAACTGCCCCACAAGGGGCAGTTTTTAAATGAGTGCCGAGGGAGGGATTTGAACCCTCACACCACAAGGGCATATGCTCCTAAGGCATACGCGTCTGCCAGTTCCGCCACCTCGGCAATAAAACACCCACTTTGTATAACAAAAACAAGTGGGTGTCAATATTCAAACATATTAAGCTCCGATGATCATCTTGACTGCCGGAGGAACCGCTCTTGAAAATAGAGCTACGGCAATACCAACTGCGGCATAGATGATGAGCTGTCTTGCGTTGCCTGTCTTTTTCGGGTCTCCCGAAGAAGTGGTGAATAATACAGCACCCCAAATAATCATTAGTGATGAAATAGCCATCAAAACAACGAATACCCAATCGGTAATGTTGTAGATTCCGTTCAATAAGCAGCACATTCCGCAATCTCCGTCATCATAATAACAGTAAAGCGTTCCATTGCTTGACGTTGTCTCACAGTCCAATGTGGTGGGCAATCTGCTTGTTCTTGTAATTCTGCAACCATCCAAATTGTCTTCTGCAGCGGCAACATAGCCTGTTCCGATAAACGATAATACTATTGCGCAGGCAATCAAGGCTAATATTTTTTTCTTCATAGTCATGTTTGTTAATTATTATCCGACCTTTATATGGTTATTAATCATTTGTTACAACTAATGTCTTTACTACGCTGACTAGGCTGTTGGCGATTAAGATGATGGCCAATCCGATTGTTGCCGACAGAATGATATTCTTGGCCATCTTAACGCTTTCCAAGTTACCATTATCAATCACCCAGAAATATCCTCCGATAACATACATCAGAATGGCTATGCCCAGACATATATTAGTAACCCACTTGGTAATGTTGGTTATCGTCTGCGCAATGGCGTTATCTTCATCGTAATCAACAACATCAGCCAAAGACATAAACGGGACAAACAACACGGCTACCCAGAGACAGATAAGAATTAGTGTTTGCTTTTTCATATTTTTGTTATTTTAATTTAAAACTATTTTACCACTAAATCTGTAAAAATGCCAATAAGGGACTTGGCCAGAAGCGCCACAATGAATCCGATGACGGCATAAAGGACGATATTCTTTCCTTGGGTAACCTTACCGGTATCCCCTGCCGCAGTCATATAAATGAACCCTCCGTAGACAATAACCAATGGAGCCAAGACCAAAGCGATATTCAAAATCCAATCAATTATCCTGTTAAGTAAATCGGCAAAGCTTCCCGAAGTAATGGGATTGGTTAAAACTCCCGTGCTGGTCACTGTTGGTAAGCTAAGTGAACCTCCCCCAACATTTCCTGGGGTATAAGTACTGGATATAGTTGATGAGCCACTCCCTGTTGAACCAGAAGTAACACCGGAGCCACTACTAGATCCACCTACAGTCGGAGCTTCGTTACTATAGTATCCTGTAGGACAAACGCACTTGCCTAAAGAATCGCTATAATATCCTTGTTCTCTATCTGTACTGCCCTGACAGTTGCTTCCGCTACAATAAGAAAGAGCTTCGCAAACAATAGCACTGCAATTATTCCTAGTTGTAGCATCAGTATGGGTTGTAACAACACAAGAACTTCCATTCCAATATTGGTTAGCTTGAGGACAAACACATTCTCCTGCAGAAAGGACTCTGCCATTAGTACAACTACCACTACAATTAGGGTATGTTTCACTCGCAACATAACAAACGCATTTTCCTAAATTACGACCATCTGACGTTATGTTATCTTCCCATTTACCACCAGGACATGATTCTGCCATTGCTGATAATGGCAAAACGACCGAAAAAATTATAGATAACGCACATAGAATAAATATTTTTTTCATATTTTTCTTAATAATAAACCCCAATGAAAATTACCCGAACCAATTTCTTTCTCTTTTTTGAATCCGTTTTTCTCTCCCAACAAAACAGCCTCTTCAATGGACAGTCTTCCCTCTTTAGAACCGACCGGAGCATCTTTCTTCCAGTCGATAATCAAAACCATTCCGTTCGGCTTTAAAACTCTCTTCGCTTCCTGCATGACAAAATCTCTGTTCTCAACTTGAAACAAGAGGTTGGTCATTAATATTAAATCAAAATACCCGTCTTTTATCTTCACTCCCTTTTCTATGTCACCCGATATCGTTTTAATGTTAAATAACTGCTGGGCGGAAATCTTTCCATCTAAAGCGGAAACTGCACTTTCCAAAACATCGATGGCATAGACCATTCCGGCCTTGAGTTCGTGGGCCAAGGGAATCGCCCATCCTCCCGAGCCCGAACCGAAATCACAGGCAATCATGTCTTCCTTCAACGGAATATTCTTAAGAATCTGTTGGGGATTTAAGAACCCTTCGTTCATATAAGAATATTGTATAAGATAATTTAAGAAATGTAAATTACTCGGCCTCTTCTTTCTCGGTCAAACAGGTTGCCGAAGCCACCTTGTCTCCTGGCTTCATCTTCATAATCTTCACTCCCTGGGTGTCTCTGCCCAGCTTGGGAATGCTGGAAATCTTAGTCCTGATAACCTGTCCTTTCTGAGAAATGACAATCAGGTCCTCTTTATCGGTAATGACCTCAATCTTCGCCAATTGGCCTGTTTTAGAGGTAATATGGGCTATTCTGACGCCTGAGCCACCCCTACCCTGAGTCTTATATTCCGAAGATAACGTCCTCTTGCCGAAGCCGTTATCGGTCAAAACCAATAAATAATCTTTTTCTTTAAGTCTTTCTTTTTTAATGACTTCCATTCCGATAACCTCGTCTCCCTTCTTTAATTTGATTCCGCGGATGCCCGAAGCCGGTCGGCCCATCGGCCTGACCTCTTTTTCGGAAAAACGAATTGATTGTCCGTTCTTGGTGGCAATAATCACCTCATCCCCGTCGCCAATCTTTCTGACATTGCACAAAGAATCATCGGGTTTCAATTTGATGGCAATCAATCCTCCCTTTCTTACATTTTCAAAATCTTTCAAGGGAGTCTTTTTGATTACTCCTTTTTTGGTAACCATAACCAAGGAGTTTATCTTATCTTCTTTGTCCTTTTTGTCCAAGTTCAAAACCGACAAAACTTTATCCGAAGTTGAAATCTCAAGGAAGTTCATCAGTCCCCTGCCTCGATTAGCTCTCTGTCCTTCCGGAACTTCGTAGACCTTGGTCTGGAATACTTTTCCGGAATCGGTAAAGAAGAATAATGAATCGTGGGTCTTGGCGGTGAAGAAATGATAGACTTCGTCATCTTCCATAGTTTTCATTCCGAGCATGCCCTGTCCTCCCCTGTTCTGCTTCTTATATTCGGAAGGATTGATTCTCTTAATGTATCCGCCGGAAGTCAAGGTAACGATAGTGTCTTCCAAAGGAACCAAATCTTCTTCGGAAATTGTTTCCGGTGAATGAGCCATGACCACGGTCCTTCTCTCGTCTCCGTACAGTTCAACTTCTTTCTCTATCTCCGCTTTCATCACTTTCTTCTGTTCAGCTTTGCTATCTAAAATCTTAGTTAAGAATTTTATCTGCTTCATTATTTCAGCCAGTTCGTCTTCAATCTTTTGTTTTTCCAATTTGGCTAATTGGTGCAATCTGATTTCGACGACCGCTTCGGCCTGAATTATGGTCAATTTGAATTTCTTGACTAGATTGACTTTGGCATCTTCTTTATCTTTCGAAGCTCTTATCGTCTTAATCACCGCATCAACATTATCCAATGCCTTGGAAATACCTTCCAAAATATGGGCTCTTTCTTTGGCTTTCTCCAAATCAAACTTGGTTCTTCTGACAACGACTTCCTGCTTGTGAACCAAGTATAATTCCAAAACATCTTTCAAGGACAACACTCTCGGCTCGATTCCGTTAACCAAAGCCAACATATTCAAGTGATATGTCTTCTGGATATCGGTGTATTTGTATAAGATATTCAATACTTTCTTAGGGGCGACTCCTCTCTGCAAATCAACTGCAATCCTCATTCCCTCCTTGTCCGATTCGTCTCTGATATCTCTCACCCCTTCCAATCTCTTGGTCTGAACCAAATTGGCCATTTGAATAATCAAGGCCGATTTATCCACCTGATAAGGAATTTCGGAAACAATCAATTGATATCCTTTTTCTTTTTCAACCACCTCAACTTTTCCTCTGGTCAAAAATGATCCCTTGCCTTGGGAATAGGCCGATAAAATATCTTTTTTGTTGTAGATTATTCCGCTGGTCGGAAAATCCGGTCCCTTGATGAATTGGAACAAATCTTCTGTTTCCGCCTTAGGATTGTCAATCAAATGAATCAAGGCTTCGCAAACCTCCTTTAAATTGTGGGGAGGAATATTGGTAGCCATACCAACGGCAATACCGGTAGAACCGTTTAATAATAAATTGGGCAAAGGAGACGGCAAAACGGCCGGTTCTTTTCTGGTCGCATCATAGTTGTCGGTCCATGAAACCGTATCCCGGTCAATATCTTTCAACAACTCTTCTCCGGCCTTCGACAATTTGCATTCGGTATATCTTTGAGCGGCGGGCGGATCTCCCTCAATCGATCCAAAATTTCCTTGACCTTTAACCAAGGGGTATCGCAAAGAAAAATCCTGAGCCATTCTGACCAAAGCTCCGTAGACGGAACTGTCTCCGTGCGGATGGTATTTTCCCAAAACTTCTCCGGTAACGGCTGCTGATTTTCTGAATTTGGCGTCGCTTCTCACGCCCATATCATACATGGCATACAAAATCCTCCTCTGCACCGGCTTTAATCCATCTCGCACATCGGGAAGGGCTCTTGAGACGATAACCGACATGGCGTAGTCGATATAGCTCTCCTTCATCTCCGAAGAAATCTCTCTTTCTTCAACGCTGCCGATGACCTGAATTTCTTTTTCTTCTTTTTTTGCCATTTTACTTTTCCTCTAATATTACTATTTCCGCTTTTTCTCCCACAGAAATGTTTTTCTTTTGTATGCTTAATTTATCCTGAGGAATAACATCTTTCTGTCCCAGTGCTTTCAAGAAAGGTGCCAATCCCTTGTCCTTCTTTTTACCATCATAGCACATCGGAATGACTATTGCAGGTTCAATGCGGGAGACAATCTTGGCCGCTTCGGCATAGCTGACGGTTTTGTCTCCGTCAACCGGAACAATCAAAATATCAACATTGCCCATTTCTTCCAATTGCTTTTCCGAGATGTCCCCTTCCCCGAAATAACCCAAATGAACAATTCTCACATCTTCAACTTCGATTGCATAGATAATATTTTTTGATTTCTTGTCCGGCTGGAAAGAATCTATTCCCTGAATGAAAACTCCCTTTCTTTCATATTCTCCGCAAGAAGAAATAACGAACTGTTCGTCCGTCTCAAATCCGCTCTTCTCGGGATGAGTTTCAAGTATGATATCGGCTTTATTGGACTTTTTTCCAATCGGGTCGACAACAGTCAAGACATTATCTTTGTCCTTGGAAACACTCGCTATTTCGAAACAAGAATCTCCACACCAGGTTATTTTCATACTTTTTAAATAATTATGGAGCGGGTGAGCGGAATCGAACCGCCGTATTATGCTTGGCAAGCATACGTACTACCATTGTACTACACCCGCGCGATTCTTATCTGTGCCGAGGTCCGGAATCGAACCGGAATCTAATGTTTTTCAGACATTCGCCGTGACCGACTTGGCTACCTCGGCGTCCTGTGGGCGATAGAGGACTCGAACCTCTAACCCCTTCGGTGTAAACGAAGTGCTCTACCAATTGAGCTAATCGCCCGTGCTGCATCTATGTGGGCGGGGCGGGACTTGAACCCGCACGGGAATAATCCCCTATGCACCTCAAGCATAGATGTCTGCCAATTTCATCACTCGCCCTACTCTGCCGCTTCTTTTCCTTCTCTTGTTTTTAACTTCGCCTTTCTTCCTTTGGCGGTTCTCAAATAATACAGCTTACTTCTTCTTGTCTTTCCGCTTCTGACAATTTCTATTTTTTCAATTGAAGGAGAATGAATCGGGAAAATCTTTTCCACTCCGATTCCATCAACAACTTTTCTGACGGTAATTGTAGCGGAAACTCCTTTGCCGTGCTTTCTGGCCAAAACCTGCCCTTCAAAAATCTGAATTCTTTCTTTGACTTTTTTATCTTTAGCCGATATATCTTTAACCTTCTGGTGAACTTTGACCATATCTCCCGGTTTGATATCAGGCAAGCCATCTTTCAAATTAGCTTCAATAATCCCCTTCTCTTCGACGGGTTCTTTTACTTCTGCAACTTCAGTTTCAACAACTTCGGCGGCATTTTCTTCTTTTTTTATTTCTTCTGCCATATGTTTATTATCTTTATTACTCAAACTGTGGGCGTACCCTGACTCGAACAGGGGGCCTTTACGATGTCAACGTAACGCTCTAACCAACTGAGCTATACGCCCCTTTTGTGGAAGAGCTCTTTTTTATAATAGGTGATTTGGGGCTTTTAGTCAACAAAAATAAACTACCAGAAAACGATTGATTTGTCTATTGTGCGCGTGGATGGACTCGAACCATCGAACCTACCGATTATAAGTCGGTCGCTCTAACCAACTGAGCTACACGCGCAGGAGTTACTTCCCTATCAACTCCTCAAATTCCTCTCTTTCGATTGTTTCCTTCTCAATCAGAGTCTTCGCAATCTTGGCCAACAAATCTTTATTCTCTTTCAATATTTTCTCAGCTTCTTTCTGTGCTTCTAATATTATCTTCTCCACCTCATTATCAATCTTTACCGCCACTCCCTCGGAATAATTCTTGCTCTCGCTTTCTGAATCCAAGAATATCTCTCTGCTCCTATCTCCGAACACAATCGGACCCAAAGAAGACATTCCGTATTTCTTAACAATACTTCTGGCCAATTGTGAACATTTATTCAAATCGTCGGAAGCTCCGGTAGTCATATCTCCGAATATCATTTTCTCGGAACAATAGCCGCCCAAAAGAACGGCCAATTCGGCTTCGAATTCTTTCTTAGTTCGGAGCATTCTTTCCTCCTTTTGAACTTTTAAAGTGTACCCGGCAGCCATACCTCTGGAAATAATGGAAATCTTCCTCACCGGTTCGGCGTGAGAAATCTTGGCTGCAATCAAAGCATGTCCAGCTTCGTGATAGGCGGTGATTTCTTTTTCTTTGTCAGTCATGATATGGCTTCTTCTTTCCGGTCCCAATAAAACCTTTTCGATTGAATCAAGCAAATCCTGCTGAACCACTTCTTTGACATTCTTTTTGGCTGCCAATATCGCCGCTTCATTAAAAACATTTTCCAAGTCGGCTCCGGAAAATCCGGGGGTTCTTTCCGCCACTTCTCTTAATTTAATATTTACAGACAAAGGCTTCCCTCTTGAGTGTATCTGCAATATCTCTTCTCTCTCTTTTATATCAGGAAGATTAATGACAACTTTTCGATCAAATCTGCCCGGCCTTAATAAAGCAGGGTCTAAAACATCGGGCCTGTTGGTGGCAGCCAAAACAATTATTTTGTCGTTCTTCTCGAATCCATCCATTTCGGTCAACAATTGATTCAAGGTCTGCTCCCTTTCTTCATGCCCTCCGGTTATAGCCGGACCCCTGGCTTTTCCAATACTGTCCAGTTCATCGATAAAGACCAAACAGGGCTGCTGTTTCTTGGCGGCGGTGAATAAGCTTCTCACTCTGCCCGAACCGACTCCAACGAACATTTCAACGAAAGAAGATCCGGCCACGGAAAAGAAAGGAACATTGCTCTCCCCTGCCACCGCTCTGGCCAATAATGTCTTGCCGCACCCGGCCGGACCAACCAATAACACTCCCTTGGGGATTCTCGCTCCCATTTTCAAATACTTCTGAGGATTCTTCAAGAAATCAACTATTTCTTCCAATTCCTGCTTTTCTTCCTTTAATCCGGCGACATCTTTAAAAGTAATCTTTTCTTTGGGATGGCCTTCGGCTCCGAACAATGTTGCTTTAGCTTTGGTAAAATCAAAACTTTGGGCTGCTCCGGCTTTGGCATTTCTGAAAATCATAAAGAAAAACACTCCCATTAAAACCAAAGGGAAAATAACCATCAATAAAAAGGTTCCCACCCAGTCCCAAGAAGTATCCGGCTCGTTGAAAACAAAAGACACTTTTTTAATGCTTTCCTGGTTGGCTCCATAATCAAGCAAGGCAGCACCCAAGGTATCCCCTGTTTCCTTTTTGCTCTCGGCTTTGGCTCCATCAATATACTCAATTGAAATATCATTGTTCAATATCTTAATCTCCTTGACCTTTCCGTCGTTAACATCCTGAGCCAATTGAGTGATAGAAATGCTATTGATTGATTCTTTGGGAACATTGAACATGCCGAAAGCCAGTCCGAGGACCAAAAAAACGATAATAACTAAAAAGATATTCTTAAGGAGACCTGAGATAGGGCTCTTTTTCATATGTGTTTTATTTTATTCTTAAAGACATCCAATGTCTTTGAGGCTGGAAGCTCAATATCTGGAATTCGTACTCCTTGTTCAATTCAAGCTTCTCTTTCATCTTGACTTCGGAACCGAATTCAGAAATGTGAATAAGTCCTTGTATTTTAGTATCGTTGTCCTTGTTCCCATCAACCACCTGAACAAAAGCTCCGAAAGGATTGAATCTAACAACGACTCCTTTAATAGTATCGCTGGTTTTGTAGTTCAAGTTCTGCCAAGGATCTTTCTTCAAACTCTTGAGAGACAAAGAGACTCTGCCTTGGGAAATATCGATAACCTGGGCTTTGACATCCTGGCCGACCTCAACCACCTGGGCCGGGTCTTCAATCAGCTGCCAATCCAATTCGGAAATGTGAACCAATCCTTCCAAGGCTGCATCTTCAGGTTTTGAGTCTGGTAAATTGAATTTAATGAAAGCTCCGAAATTAACAATTCCCGAAACCTTGCCTTCAACAATATCCCCCACTTTAATAGTTTTAATGGCTTTCTGCAAAGATTCACTCTCTTTGGATTCTTCGGTCAAGATAACCTGTCCGGTCTTTTCGTCAAAATCAAGAATCTTAACTTTGATTTCTTGTCCGATAAAGCCTTGCAGCTTCCTTAATATCTTTGATTTGTCTCCTTCGGGCACTCTGGGATAATTGTCGGGTGATAATTGAGAAGTCGGCAAGAAAGCGGGAATGCCGGCAACTTCGGTAATAAGTCCTCCCTTATTCACCTTTGATATCTTTACCGCAAATTCCAGATTCTGGTCTTTCTTTTCTTTGATTGTAGACCAAGCCAATTCTTTCTCAGCCTCTCTCAAAGACAATTCAACGAATCCTTCTTCGTTTTCAGGAGTGACAACCTTAACAGAGATAGTGTCCCCTACCTTAATGTTTTTCAAAACGTTCTTAGCGTTTTGATATTCCGCACCATAGATAATTCCCGTTTTTCTCGGGCCAATATCCAAATACATGGCAGAATTCTCTATAGCGAGAATCTTTCCGTCCACGATTTCACCATTTCTGGGAATCTGAACGTTATCGGTTAGTTTTTGTAATGTTTCGTTTTGCATATCATCCTTATATCACAAAGAATTAAGATTATCAAGTCAAAAAAAGGACGCTCCAATGAGCGTCGAAAACAAAAATTACTAGACCAGGATGACTCTGGTCTCTTGGTCTAATACCATCGACCGGTTCGACGGTATGTGATTGCCCCTGACAAACACCTTGTCTCCTCTTTCGAAAACCTCCTTAACTAGGACGTTGCAGGTGTTGTCGAGCCTGTTAACGCCCTTTTTCTTCTTGGGGTCAATCAACAGCAGTGCACCAACCGAAATCATTGCTTGATTCATAGCAAGGACTTCCTTAACCGTATATTCTTTGATTGTCAAGGCGACTCCCTCTATATATTATTTACCTCAAAATATCCCCAAAAGTCAAATAATCAACCCTTAAACAATAGAAACTTGATGTGGACAAACTCGTTGACAAAAAGGCCTTTATGGGTTAGGATATGCCTATCCCGTTAGGCGGGATTTTATTTATGCTTAAAAAGCAAAATTTGACAATCGTACTTCTGGCGGCCATTGTTTTCTCTTTCTCGGCCCTGGTTCTAACCATTGATGCCAAAGCGGATAATACTAACTTGGCTAAAGGTTATGAGTCAGAAAAGAGTTATTCCTTGGAGAATAACGCGTTAGCGCTATTTTCAGAAAAGGAAGACAGAGACGGAGGCAGTGATCAAAAGACGTATCGAAAAATCAAGGTTATCGTTACAGCATACTCTTCTACGCCTTGGCAGACAGACGATACTCCCTTCACTACCGCAAACGGTTCTGAAGTCAGGGACGGCATCGTAGCCAATAACATGTTGCCTTTCGGAACAGCAATCAAATTGCCCGAATTATACGGAAACAAAGTATTCACGGTAGAAGACAGGATGCATTCAAGAAAAAGCAAATACCAAATCGACATATGGTTCCCCACTCTTGAACAGGCCCAGGCCTTCGGGGTCAAGGAAACATACATCGAAGTTCTAGAGATATAAAGACGCACCGAGAAATCGGTGTGTTTTTATTTTATTTAAAAAATACGCCTTGATAAAGAAATTAATCTTCTATCAAGGCTTCGTGCTGGCAAATTAATTATGCCTTCTTTTCCTGCGCGTTTTTCCTCTGACGATATTCGTCGACTGACATTCCTAGTGCATCAGCCGTCACATGATCATCGGTCTGGTGCCTTTCAGCTGCGGTGTGATCGCAGTAATACCTACCACAAATTGGACAAACCATAATCCTTTCCTCTTTACCAAACAAAAAATAACATATCTATACATATGTGTCAAGCACTCAAAAGACGATTATTTAAATTGTGCCTCGGGTGGGACTTGAACCCACAAGGGTGTTACCCGCAGCATTTTAAGTGCTGTATGTTTGCCAATTTCATCACCGAGGCATGTGTGAGGCGTGGGCGGGAATTGCACCCGCGTATGAGAGTTTTGCAGACTCTTGCCTTACTGCTTGGCCACCACGCCCAGTCACAAAGAAACAATAACAAGATTATTCGCTTTTTTCAATATCCTCCTTCTTTATCTTAAACAACAACTCGTCTATCCTTCCCGCCTCGGCTGTCTTCTTTTCCTTGAAAAACTCTATCTTCGGCACCGGCCTCATCTGCATCTTCTTGTTCAACATCTGCTGTAAGGCATAGATATGCCTGTTGAGAAGGGCCAAAACCTCTTCAAACTTATCCTCGGGGATAACAGATATGTATACTTTGCATTGAAACATATTGTTCGAACACTCGACTCTG
This sequence comes from Minisyncoccota bacterium, assembly GCA_041651685.1. Classification (GTDB taxonomy): domain Bacteria; phylum Patescibacteriota; class Minisyncoccia; order Minisyncoccales; family Minisyncoccaceae; genus UBA2211. Next base: position 338,182 of record JBAZIU010000001.1, on the reverse strand, counting down.
GTAATGGTCAAAAGCGTCCCGGGAAATAAATCTATTTCCCTTAATATTATCGTTCCCAGCTCTTGCTGTATTATGCTGTTTACTTTTTCTATTCTGAACATATTACAATTCTTCTTGAATATACTCTTCCTTGTATACCACCAACTCATCCCCTTCCTTTATCCTCTCGCTGCCTTGATAGAGAATACCGCTCTCTCTCCCTTTTTTAACTACATCAAAATCCTTTTTATTGGATTGCAGCTCCACAATCCTTCCTTGCCCAACCTTTTCTCCATTCCTGAATATTTCCAAAGATGCTCCTTTTTGCACTTCGCCCTCGATAACATTGCCTCCGACAATCTGCCTGTTCTTTTCCGTTCTGAAGATAGCCAGAACTTCAATCTTGCCCAAATCGGTTCTTTCTTTGGCTTTAACCAGCTTTCTCTCCATCAGTTCCCTCACCTTTTGAGCCAGTTCATAAATAATGCTGAAATCATATACTTTGACTTTGTTGTTTTCGGCGGTAATCTCGGCCACCTTGTCTTTTTTGACTCTAAAAGCAATGATAACCGCTTCGCTGGTCTTGGCCATCTTCACATCGGCTTCGGTTATATCCCCCACTTCCGATTTAAGAACCCTAACGCAAACATTTTCCTGGGGCAAAGTTTTCAAGACCTCTCCGATTCCTTCAAGCGAACCTTGGGCATCTCCTTTGATTATCAAATTCAAACATTTCTTAGTTGGGTCAACTTCAAGAATCTCGGTTTTCAGTTCCCTCACCTTCATATTGCTCTTGGCTTCATCGTATGAAGAATAAACATGAAACTTTTCTCCAACGGCAGGAACATTTTCAAAACCGATAATGATTGCCGGGTCGGAAGGATTAGCTTCTTTCATTTCTTTTCCCAGAAAGTCTCCCAAATTCTTAACTTTTCCAACAGCGGAATCGGTTCCGACAAAATCGGACTGTCTTAAGGTTCCGTTTTCAACCAAAACGGTTGAAGTCGGCCCTTTCTTCGGGTCAAGATATGATTCAATGATTGTTCCTTCCGCCTTAACTCCGAATTCGGCTTTCAATTCTTCAACTTCGGCCAACAACTGAATCATATCCAACAAATCGGTAATGCCCTGTCCGGTCTTGGCCGATATTTCAACTGAAGGAACTTTGCCTCCGAATGATTCCACCCAGATGTCTTCCTTGGTCAATTGCTGTTTGACCATTTCCGGATTGGCCCCCGGCTTATCTATTTTATTAAAAGCGACAATGGTTAAAATTCCCGCACTCTTAATGTGAGTTATGGCCTCCTTGGTTTGTTTCTTGATTCCCTCGGCCGCATCGATAACCAAAACCGCGATATCGGCTAATTTGCTCCCCCTGCTTCGAATTGCTGAAAATGACTCATGTCCGGGAGTGTCGATAAAGGTAATTTTATTATTATTGTGCTCAATCTGATAGGCACCGACATGTTGGGTTATTCCTCCCGATTCTTTTTCCAAAACCTTGAAATCCCTGATGGCCATCAAAAGCGAAGTTTTGCCGTGGTCGATATGCCCCAAAACAACCACCACCGGCGGACGTGTTGCCACATCAGATTGTTTGATGTTTTCTGCCATATAGTTCTATAAATTAAAGCGGAGAGAGTGAGATTCGAACTCACGGTAGGAGTTATCCCACAATGGTTTTCGAAACCATCCCCTTAAGCCGCTCAGGCATCTCTCCAAATATGTTTAAAGACTATCACCTTTTCCGCTTAAAAGCAATTGAAAAAGACGGAAAGTCATTGTCATATTCCATCTCTTTAGGGAGAAGATTAGTGAATCTTTTGCCGATAGTTTGAACCAAAAAATTGGATATCTGCCCTTTTAATATTTTGAATTTAAAAAATCTGACTGTTTCCTTTTTGTATTTCCTGAAATCGGGGAACGTTTTGATTAAAATGTCAGCGGCGTGAAGACCCCAGATTATACCTCCCCCGCTCCACGGCTTGGTTAATCCCATTGCATCTCCGCAAAGGGTGACATTCTTTTCTTTGGGAAAAATCAATCCGGCATTGAAGAAAGGAAAATGAGGAGCAGGGACGGCCGCAGCCGAAAAAGAATCTTTCTCGACATCTTTTATTCCCATTATCTTATCCACTTTCTTTTTCATTTCTTCTTGGTTTCCCAGTGCTCCGTATTCAGTCTTGTCCCCTTTCGGAATCTTCCAGCAAAAACCAAAAATGTTGTAATCAGTATATGTTTCGGTAATGTGAGAATTGTTTTTTATCAAAGAATATGCTTGAATCCCATTTTTAATCTTCGGGTCAGGCAAACCCAAGCTTCTCCTGATGATAGAAAAAGCGCCGTCACATCCGATAACCCGGTCAAAGCCCGGCGGTACTTTTTTAATCTCCTGCCCCAAAACGATTCTCGTTCCAACCTTCTTATTCAAATCAAGAAGAGTACTAATCAACATTTCTCTATTTAAAGCCGAATGCTTGGGATTGAAGTTAAGTTTAACTTTTCCTTTGGGAAAATTAATTAAACAAGAAGATATTTCATTTTCTATGCAGTTATCCTCCAAAGGGATAAATTGCTTGATTCTTTCCGAAACCAAAGCTGAACAACATTTCTTTCCTATCGTATCTTCTTTCTTCCTGTCGAAAAGAGAGACCTCGTGTCCCGCTTCCGCCAATTTCCAAGAAATATATAAACCCATCACTCCCCCGCCGATGACAGCGACTTTTAATTTGGAAGACAGTATTTGGTTAATAAATTCTGTTTTTCTTCGATAGTATTTTTTAACTGAAAAACCATTGCCCTGTTCTTTTAAAATCCTGTATGCTTCTAGTGCAATCGGATGAGCCTTTAAATATTCACTAAATTTAATCTCATTAAGCCAATCAAAATGTTCTTTATTAACAATGATAATATCTATCTTCTTTCCATTTTTATTTATTTTAAATCTAGTCCTTCTTAGGGGATAATTACTTCTTGGCTCTCCGAAAACATTCTTAAGCTTGGAAACATATAAATCGTAATTTTCGGGAGATACGGGAACATGAATATCTATTTCGTCTTGCCCAGAAATACCAAAACTAGAAGCCCCGGAATGAAAAACTTCCACATCTTTCCCTAATATGGCCTGAATCTTATTTTTTGTTTTTTCGAACTTTTCCGAACATGTCTTATCCCAAGGAACAATAGTTATCCTATCCTTGTCGGATAAATGAGATATCCATTTTTCTTGTTCGGGAGTAAGCATATATTGGAGCGAGTGAAGGGAATCGAACCCTCATGTATAGCTTGGAAGGCTATCGCTCTGCCATTGAGCTACACTCGCAATTATCCTTTCGGGGCACTGAGATTCGAACTCAGAATAAATCCTCCCAAAGGACTCGTGATAGCCGTTTCACTATGCCCCGGCTTTACCTACTTTTTATATCATCTTTCTCTTTTCCAGTCAAAAATATTCCTTGCTTTTTAGCTGTATTTTTGGTATGAAATATATATCACGTCCTCGTAGCTCAATAGGACAGAGCGACGGACTTCTAATCCGTAGGTTGTGCGTTCGATTCGCACCGAGGACACAGGTTTGGTTTTCATGGTGGCTATGGTGTAATGGTAGCACAACACCCTGTGGAGGTGTTTGTACGGGTTCAAATCCCGTTAGTCACCCATTTGACGATAATTATATTTTAGTCCAAAATATAATTAAACATATGGCCAAAAAAACAGGATACGACATAAGGCACGAAGAACGCTTAACCAGACCTCCTCGGATGGAAGGTAAAGCTAAAAATGTGCAAACAAAAAACATCAAAAAGAAAAAGAAGGTGTAGTCCTTCTTTTCTTTTATCTTGTTAAAAAGAAAAATATAATTGAAAGAATTACTAATGGTAGCCAGGCCCAAACAACTTTTTGATAACGGAAAAGTGACTTCCCGTTTTTAGATCTCATCAATCTGTACCATTTTTCAAAACCGAAAAAAGCAATACTGCCGATAAAGATAGTTAGGATAAGCTTGTCCATTCCCCAAATGGTGTGGTATTCATTGCCGATAACTTCAATTGAGCGAAGCGGCCAGATTACAGTGGCATAAAAAACAATAGCCGTTAAAATATCCCTTCCCCAAAACTTGATATTTTTCTTGTTAAACCACTCGATAGTCCACATGACCATGGCAATGGTCAATCCTCCTATCCAGAGACCAGTAATAGTGTCGTCTATTTTAAGCCATCTCGCCAAGCCCAGTCCGGCCGAAACTCCAACAACACAAACCGGACATACAGCCGAAGCGGTCTGAGCGAAAAAAATCCCGAGAAAGGAAATGATTGAAGCCAATGTAATTTTATTCTTATTAAACATATCTGTATCTTATCTTAAAGAATCTTTTCTGTCTATTTTTTTTCTTTTAAAACAGTTTCCAAATCAATTTCTTCTCCATTTCTCAAAACCAAAAGATATACCTTCTCCCCTACCGCACATTCCGAAAGGACATCGTTGACGCTATTGTCCTGAGTTATTTTCTTTCCATTGATTTCTAAAATAATATCATACTCTTTCAATCCGGCATCTTCGGCACTGGAGTTTTTGGCCACAGCCGGCTCCCCGAACATTTCCCTCACAATCAATGCTCCGTAATGACAGTCTATTTTATTCGCCTTGGCGATCTGTTCATTCAAAATAATATACTTCACTCCTAAATACGGCCTCTTAATCTTGCCATCTTTTTTAACCTCTTTCAAATCTTCTTTAATATAATTGACCGGTAAGGCAAAACCGATATTTTCCGCACCCATAATCATTGCCGTGTTTATCGCAATCACCTCCCCTTTCATATTTACAAGAGGACCACCGGAGTTTCCGGGATTGATGGCCGCATCGGTTTGAATCAAACCTCTCAGGTTAGTTGCCTTGCAAGTTGTCTGGCTTCCGCAATAGGCGGTTATCCTTCTGCTCAAGCCGGAAACTATTCCGGCCGAGAGAGTATCTTCAAATTCTCCCAAAGGATTGCCGACAGCCACGACCGATTCTCCCAATTCAACCGCATCCGAATCTCCTAATTTTAAAAATGGAAAAGATGCTCCGTCTTCTATCTTTAAAATAGCCGTGTCGGTCAAAGGATCGCGAGACAACACCTTGGCCGGATACCTCTTATCCGGTTCCAAGATAACAGTGTAATCGGCATCCTGCTCCTCGACTACATGATTGCAGGTTAAAACATATCCATCTTTGGAAACGATAAAGCCGGAGCCTCCCCCTATCTTCGTCTTCTGCTTGTCACTGTTCATCTTCTTGGGAAAAGCAACTTTCTCCCCTTTGAAGGGAAGGAAATAAAATTCTTCTATCTGGGGCAAATCGCGAGAAGCTACGACAGTGATTACTGCCGGACAAACTCTTTTTGCAATTTCTACAATCGGTGATTTGCTCATGAGCATATTATATCTCAAAGTAAAATAAAACACCACTCTCTTTTTTAGAGAATGGTGCTTATTATGTGGACCCAGCGGGATTCGAACCCGCCATCTCGCCCATGCCATGGGCGCGCGATACCAAATTCGCCATGGGCCCTCAACGCCTGTGTCCCCGAGAGGAATCGGACCTCTATCTTAAGCTTAGGAGTCTTAGGCTCTGTCCATTGAGCTACGGGGACTTGTTGTATCTTTTATTAATCTTATACAATTACTTATCTTCCTTCTCACAGTCACATCATAAATAGAAAGTCTACATATTCCATTAGGAAATCTTTCGAGACTTCTACTATTTTCTTTTAATTTTAAAATTTCTGGCTTTTGAAAACTACCCATTGGCAAGCCAGTTATCTTAGACCAGTATTTTTCTGCTTTATTCACATTTCCCCTTTCTCCTATTCTTACCATAACCTTCATTTTTAAATCATCGACTAAAAGGATATTTCTAAAAAATCTCATCATTATTTTCACCATTTCCGAATCGGTATTTGTAAAAACTGCGTTTTGGCTTTTATCACTATTGAACCCCTCCGCCCAATAAAGCATAATTCCTGATAGTAACAACTTACTATCATCTATCTTTATTTTACTTATTGCTGTTTCTGCCCAAATTTTATCTTTTTCTTTATTCTTTAGCGAAGACTCTATCGAATTCTTAATGAGAAAAGTGCTTCTTTTCTTGTCCTTTATCCTATTTTTTTGTTTTTCTGTCAACTCTATGTCATGACACCATCTAGATATAGTTCCCTGTCCAGCAGGAACAATAGCTAAAATCTCGTTATACGATAACCCCTTCTTCCTCAAGGATATTGCCTTATCATACAAAGCTTTTTTCCTTAACATTATTTCTATAATAACAATTTATCTATATAATTTCAATAGAAAATCAGTATAAAATTGGTACAATAATTAGTACAACAATTAGTATAATTATTGGTCCAACAATTAGTCAAACAGAAAACCACCCTCACGGGTGGCTTTTGTTTTTAAGTTTATCTAACAGCGTCCTTCAATCCTTTTCCGGCCTTGAATTTGGGTGTCTTCATTGCGGGAATCTTGATCTTTTCTCCTGTTTTAGGATTTCTTCCCTCTCTGGCGGCTCTGTGTCCAACCTTGAATGATCCAAATCCTGTTAATGTAACCTCTCCACCCTTTGATAGAGTTTTTGTTATTTCTTCGATAACTGTGCTTAAGGCCTCGGCAGCATCTTTCTTGGCCATGGCTGTCTTCTTAACGATTGCTTCGATTAAATCTTCTTTTGTCATTTTAGTGTATATATTATTTTTTATATATATTGTCGACCTTTTCTTATTTCGCGTACTCTATTGTCCTCGACTCTCTTATCAACATTACCTTTATTTCACCCGGATACTTCAATTCTTGCTGTATCTTCTGGGCGATTTCCCTAGCCAATTTATGAGCCGTCAAATCATCAATCTCTTTAGGCTTAACAAACACTCTCAATTCTCTGCCCCCCTGAATGGCAAACGATTTCTCAACTCCATTAAATGAATTGGCAATATCTTCCAAGTCTTCCAATCTCTTCAAGTAGTTTTCCAAACTATCCTTTCTCGCTCCCGGTCTGGCTCCCGAAATCTGGTCAGCGGCCTGGACAATCATCGCCTCCGGACTTTCATAGGGATACTCTTCGTGGTGCGACCTCATGGCTGAAATAATGACCGGGTCAATGCTAAATTTCTCCAATATCTTCGCTCCAATATCAGTATGAGACCCTTCTATCTTATAGTCAAGGGCCTTTCCTATATCATGCAATAATCCGGCTTTCTTGGAAAGTGCGACATTCAAGCCTATTTCTGCGGCCAAAGCGGCTGATAAATGAGCCACTTCTATCGAGTGAGCAAGCACGTTTTGACCGTAACTGGTTCTGTACTGAAGTCTTCCCAAAACCTGAACCAACTTTTCCGGCAAATCAAGAACTCCGGTTTCGTATACCGCTGCCTCTCCGGCTTCCCTCACCTTTTTGTTAACTTCCTCCTCAGCTTTTTCGATTTCCTGCTCAACTCTGGCCGGCTGAATTCTGCCATCTCTCAATAACTTTTCCAGAGCAATCTTGGCAATTTCCCTTCTGACCGGATTAAAGCTTGAAATAATAACCAAGCCGGGCGTTTCATCAACGATTAATTCAACTCCGGCCGCTTTTTCAAAAGCCCGGATATTCCTTCCCTCTTTTCCGATAATCCTTCCTTTAATTTCCTCCGAAGGAAGGACGACCGACGAGGTTGTAATTTCTTGAACTTGAGGAAGAGCATATGACTGGACGGCCGTAGCTATGATTTCCTTGGCTTTCTTTTCATACTGTTCCGCTCCTCTTGCTTCCAGCTTTCTCATTCTTTCCAAAACCTCGACGCTGTATTCCTGTTCAACTTTATCCAAAAGCTCGGATTTAGCCTGTTCCCTGCTAAGCCCGGCAACTCTTTCCAGTTTATTAATTGATTCCTGTCTCAGTTCTTCAAGGTTGTTCTTTATCTCTTTTAGCTTTTCAACCTTGTCTGTGATTTCTTTTTCCTTGTCTTTGGTCTCCTTTTCTCTTAAATCAAGCTCTTCTTCTTTCTTAAATATCCTAGTTTCGGCCTTGATAACCACCTTTTGCCTTTCTTCAATATCGGTGTAGCTTTTCTTTTCTATCTCTTCAACCTTCTCTTTGGCCTTACTAACCAACTCTTCGGCCGTCTGCCTGGTCTGGGTAATCTTTTTCTGCAACTCTGCTTCAATTGAACCGGCTCTTTTTCTGGCAATCGATTGACGGATAAAATATCCGACGACGCCACCAGCAAATAATGCAACAATTGCTGCAACAATCAATAGTATTTCCATATTTTCATATATGAAAATTTGGCACACAAAAAATAATCAGTTTTCAATTTTAAAGCTTTTTACCATTCTTTAAGATTATTAAATAATTACCAAAAATTCAAAATTAACGTTAATATACTTACATTGTCAGTATAACAAAAAACTCTTGCCGGAGCAAGAGTCGCTTAAATTCTAGTATTATTTGCAAGTATCGGCCAATGGATGGTCCAAACAAACAAGCTCTTTCAACGACTTGTTCTCATCTGAAAGATTCTTTATCTCCTTTTGCTGCTCCTGAACAGCACTGGTTAAGACGGGAACTATCTTTTCGTATGATATTCCCTTGTATCCGTTGTTATCGGTGGTGACGACTTCGGGGATGATGTTTTCCACATCCTGAGCGATGAAGCCGAGTTGGGCATCCTTTGAGAACTTCATTTCCGGATATTCGTCTGTTTTCCATTCATAGTTAACCGGATTTAAAGCTAATATTTTATCAAGAGAGGATGTTGTTGAAAGAGTAGAAACGTTCTTTTTCCATCTTGCATCAGAGCCGGACCAAGAACCGGAGGTGACCCAGGCGGTTCCGGCGACGGTTAAGGCATAACCGGGAGTTGCTGTACCAATACCGAGATATCCGGGAATCACCGAGGTTCCGCCGAACAAAGACACGACCGGGGTAACAGTAGAGGCCGCAACTGGCTCAGTTGTGGTTATATCAATAGTCCATCCGGCGGAATTCAAAGCATTATTATATGTTTCCTCGGCATCGACACCAATCATCGTGTAATAATTGTGAGAAGTTGTCGTCTTGCCCAGAAGAATATATTGATTACTTGAAGCGTCTGTTATTAACCTAACATCAGATGCACTAAACGGAGGATTACCAGTAATAACAACATTTCCCGTATGATACCACTGTGTCGGCTGGGCGTAGCCAGAAACCGTTACGTCCCAAGATTTAGTATATGACCAACCAGAAATTCTAATTTTTGACATAAAATGCGTAGACGTGCGTCCAACTTTAATAACTATGGTACCAGTTTTAGTGAATCCCTGAGCTTCATACGATGCTACATTGATAAATCTCTTATATGTACTTGATGATGCCAGTCGTAAGCTACCAACTATGTCTATCTTTGCCGCCGGACTCGCCGTCCCTATTCCCAATCTGTTGTTGACCGTATCAACGCACAAAGTATCGGAATTGCATTCCATGGAACTCCAAAGGTGTCCCGGATTGGGAACGGTTGAAGTTGCAGAAGCAACTTCTGTTTTGAATGTTTCCAAATATTGGTAGATACAAAAACCTAAACCGAGGAATAAAACTATAAAAATAATTAGATATTTTTGTTTATTCATATTATTTAGATTGATTATTATTTGTTTGTGTTTGATCGTTAGTTGTAGTGGTAATTCCCTGTTTTATCGCCTTGATAATCTGAGAATCTTCTTTCAGTTTGGTCGTCCAGACGATGTTGTCTTTAACTAAAGTAATCTGATTTTCCGGAGCAAAAACAGAATCGGTGAACTTTTGCAATCCCAAACTATTGTCTGTTTCGTTCTTCTGGATGTAATAGACGTCGGTCATTTTGAATGAAGGAAAAGTTGAAAGGTGTCCGAAATACAAATCGCCGGTCTTTAAATATACCGCATAATATGAATCGACCGTTCTGCTGAGATAGAAAAAATAAGCGGAGGTCAAAAGAATTATCACCGAAAGGATTAAGATAAAAATGTTATTTTTTGACATATTTTTATTCTTTATTCAATCACATCTTTTCTTAAAATGGCGATACCTCCTTCCATACCGGCGACAAGGCACCAGTTGTCGCATTGCAAAGATTGCTATTAATACTTAAAGTCGCTTTTCTCGTCTTGTCGGCAACGATAAAATTAATATTTAGATTGGCACTGGATAAGCCGCCCGAGGTAATCGTGTAATCGGAAGAAGATGAATGACCGCCCGATAAGGTCCAGCTATAGGTGGCTCCCGAATTAAAGCAAGGAATAGTATTGTTACTTGTATCTTTGCAGGTACTGCATTTCCAATCGGAATCAGTCACAACAGGTGTTCCCGTTCCCGTCCAGCAGGTGGAATAACAAGGGTCGGAAGAGTTGGTAATATCAGCATCGGAACATAGTTGAACGCTTCCCGCCTTATCCACCGATGGAACAGCGGATATTTTTGCAATACACGAATTGGTGGGAACAGATGTCTGGCAGCAAACTTGAGTCGAATAAACACCGCACTCGGCAACATGGGCATTGGTGTCTCCGGAAATCGATGCCAAACAAACATAGTTAGAACCGAGAGAAGAACAGCTGCTTGCATAGCTGCAAGTCATTCCGGTTGTTCCGGAGATACAGACGCTATTTGAATTATATGCACTGTTGCTTCTGTTGTTTTGTTCCACGTGAGCGTCGGTAGAAGCGGATAATCTCAAAACAGTCGAACCACCAGAACATGAATTAGATATTCCTGTTCCGCTACAACAAACTTTGTATTCGTAAACACTTCCGCTGGACAGTTCGGCATGGCCGCCCATATAATCAGACAATTTCAAAATAGTTGTTCCGGTACCGCAATCACCGGAAACAAAACAGGAAAAAACACCGTTGGAATATACTGTGGATACATGCGAAGCAATGGTAAAAGAATTAACGGTTAAGGTGTTGCTGTTATTATTTGAAGCATCGGCTACTTTAATTGTACAATTACTATGAGTTCCTTCGGCCAAAATATTAAATGTAATTGTATTATTTCCAGATACAGCTGAAGTTGTGGAACTGGAACAATCGCCACCGTATGTGATGGTTCCCGCTTCGGTGGAACTGAAAGTATAATCGGGAGTAGTGTCGCTTGTAGGGCTGGGTACGGCTGTAACTTGAGCAATCACCGGACTCGTGCTGTCAATCAAATATTTGACAATAACGATACCGGAACCACCGGAGCCAACAATGTACCCAATCCTTGCGCCGCCGCCGCCGCTGCCAGTATTTGCGACTCCATTACCTCCGTTTCCATTACCAATATTACCAGCTCCTCCTATGCCGCTTCCGCCGGAGCCAGCTGTAGAAGAACCTGATCCTCCTCCCCCACCGGCATAATAAGTAGCTGTTCCTGTAATAGATGAAGAAATGCCCGCCCCTCCACTTCCTCCGACTCCTGATGAAGCGTTTCCACCAGCTGCGCCGCCTCCGCCGCCTCCACCGCCACCATTTGATGCCCCCAATCCTCCATCGTGGCCAAAACCAATTCCCGCAGGATTGTTATTTTGTGTACCAGTCCCTCCGGCAGTACCGCCCGGACCTGATCCTCCTCCGCTACCACCATCTGCACCAGAATAATAACTTCCGCCGCCTCCGCCAGTTGCAGTAATTGTTGAAAATACAGAATTGCCACCGTTGGTGCCTGCCACGCCACCGCCGTCTACACCTCCAGCACCTACGGTAACTGTAATAGATGACCCGGGTGTAATGGCAAGTCCCGTAGACGTTAACAATCCACCAGCGCCTCCACCGGAACCAGCTGTAGACGCCTCTCTTCCACCCGCCCCTCCGCCTCCAACTACAAGGTATTCGACGGAAGCAATACTATTGGGATAAAAAGTTCCGCTGGAAATAAACGTATGAATACAATAACCGCTAATTTTGGTTATCACTCCTCCAGTAGCAGAGCAACCATCAAGGGATTCATTAATCACAGTCACCGTCGGTTCAGTTGATGTATATTTACGAACAATCACATTGTCGATGATAACATCTCCGCCTTGATAATGCGTAAAGCCAACCTTAAATGGTGTTTCGGTTGAATAAGTTGAATTATAACTATCTGTCCACGTATCCCCTCCATCCGTACTTATTTGAGTTAATGCCCCCGCACTCTTTATTATCTGTCTAATGTTGTATTGAGTGTTGGCGGTAAAGGTTCCAGTTGCAGTACCTCTTGAGTTACCGTCTTCATACATAGCAAAAGCTGCCCCACTGGATTCATACGGATATAAAGCATAAATATAATCCGTATAATTGGTTCCTGTTCCCGAATCTTTGATCCAAAGCATAGTAGTATCTGTATAGGATGCTCCTCTTACCATTGTTGATTTGTATTTGCCTTGGACCACCAATCCATCAGCCCTGTTGAAATCACTGACCGTGTGCATTTCTGTTTGGCCCCAAGTTGCAGTTCCATTACTAATGGTTAAAACTCCGTTTTGGCTTATATATCCTCCCGAATCGGTTTTAATCCATTTACTGGTATTAATGGTTGTTCCGGTAAAATCATCAAAGAAAACAAAAGTGTTAGTTCCACTTGAGGCAATGGTTGCCGATAAATTTCCGTAATACATATAAATAGACTTGTACGACAAAGCGGCGATAGAATCCACTTTGACCCAAATCTTAGTTGTGGGGGTGTTACATCCTGATTCTATCCAGTAGGGATATTTATTGGTCCAGTCTCCACTATTATATGAAGTTGAGTTGTCGGTAAAACTAATATCGTCACAATCGCTTTGAAGTTTTCCGGCACTAACCAAAGAAGCGGTGTCGACAGTTACTAAAATTTGATAATTGGTCAGCGTACTTGAATTGGGAGTGTTGTTAATCATTATCGGTGTGCGGTAGGAAAAAGTGTAGGGCGGCTCTCCTTCGGCTCCGAAAGATATTGTCGGCTCAGAAGAAACATATTTACGGACATAAAGCCAATCAACTGATCCATAATTATGACCGCCGTTCCCAACGGAAATGTAATTACCGCCGTTTGGAATAGTCCCGCTATTGGTTCCCAATAAGGTCCCGTCTGATGTATATAGATTTATTTTACCGTTGCCACCGTAATAAGAAATTTCTGTTTTATAATACGTATTATCAGCAAGAGAACTTACGGAAGTATATGACGACGTATTATAATCCACATAAAGTCTATTATACATTGTTGACCCTTCTCTATAAAAAATACACGAACCATTAATGGCCGCTTGAGTCGAAGCCTTAACATTAAGAAAGAAGCGAACGTCTGCATAGGTACACGCTGGCATCATCTTAAATTTCGTTCCAACGATAAAATTGTCTGTGACGGAAAGAGGACTTGCACTCGTCAGTCCAACGGTATTAGCAGAACCATAATTATTTGATGTTGTAAATACTCCTCCACCAATAGAATTTGTCGATGGGGAACACTGGCTATTTGAGCCTACAGACATCCATTTACTAAGAGTCCCGTTAAAATCATCAAAGAAAATAAAAGTATTGGTTCCGTTAGAAGTAGTGGCTACCGAAGATTTTCCATAATACATGTATATTGTATTTGCACCTGAAGCAAGAGAAGGAACCTTAACCCAAACGATGGCAGAAGTTGAAGCGGTGTATGATTCAATCCAGTAAGAAAGTTCGGTTGAACCGTTCGACGAAGTGAATCTTAAATCGCTAAAATCAGCGTTCATTTTTGAAGCAATATATGAAACGGTTAGTTTTACTTGATAATCAGTTGCTGCGGATGTAGAGGTTACAGTTATCGGCTTTCTGTAGCTCCATCCGGTAAGCCAACTCTCCCCTGCTGCAGAAACATCATTGTTGAAATTTACATTCCAAAAACAAAAACCTCCGATAATTAAAAACAAAATTGCGGAAAATAATATAACGAACCTTTTATCTTTAAATATTTGAGGCATGAATATGTTTGTTGATTTTATTGAATTTATTATCTCAATTTTATAAGCTATAGTCAAGAAAAATATTAAAAAACAAACAGGCGTTCGCCTGCTTGTCTTCTAGTTTTTTTTAGGATAGATAACTTCGTCAATCACTCCGTATTCTTTTGCCTCGTCGGCGGTTAAATAGAAATCTCTATCTGTGTCTTTAGCTATTTTTGCTAAAGGCTGATTAGTATGCTTGGATAAAATTTTGTTGATGTTTTCTTTTATCCTTAATATCTGCTTGGCCGTGATTTCTATTTCCGAAGCCTGTCCTCTCGCTCCTCCCATCACCTGATGGAGAAGGATTTCCGAGTTGGGCAAAGCATATCTTTTTCCTTTGGCTCCGGCCGCCAGAATCATTGCTCCCATCGAAGCCGACATTCCGATTGAAACCGTGGAAACATCGGGTTTGATGTATTGCATCGTATCGTAGATAGCCAGACCGGCGGTAACCGAACCTCCGGGACTGTTGATATATAATTGGATATCCTTGTTGGGGTCCTTTGAAGCCAAGAACAACATCTGGGCGACAATGGTATTGGCGATATGATCATCAACTACGCCCGACAAAAAAATAATTCTGTCTTTCAAAAGGCGGGAATAAATATCGTATGCCCTCTCCCCCGCTTGTGTTTTTTCAATAACTGTTGGAATCAGCATATTTTTATATTATTTAACATCCGAGGACTTGGAATATTTTTTCTCTTTTCATATCGTCTTCAATGTGCATTTTCACATGCTCGATATCCATATTCTTTCTGGCGCTTTCCTTGTCCGGATACTGACTAATTATTTCTTCTATCTTATCATCAATTTCCTTGTCTGTTATCTCTATTTTCTCATCTTTCTCTATTTGATGCAAGACTAAGAATCCCCTCACCTTTTCTTCGGCAATCTTCTCGAATTCCTTCTTCACATCTTCCTCGGTTTTCTTGATTTGATTAAGGTATTCTTCAAAGGACATATTGATTTCTGTTTGTACCCTTGATTTTACATTATCAACCATCATTTCAGCCTCTCTTTCAACTAAAATATGAGGAACCTCAAACTTGACATCTTTCAATATTTCTTTTATAGCTTGCTCTCTCTGTTTCTGCTTTTCGGCAATTTCTTTTTCCTGAATTATTCCTTTTTTAATATCGGCTTTTAATCCTTCGACACTGGTAATATTGCCAAGGGTTTTAACCCACTCATCATTGATTTCCGGCAACTCCATTTTCTGGACCGAATCAATTTTAATGTGGATGGTCATCTTTTCTTTTTTGTCTTGGGGATTCTCGGTTTCAAAATCCTTTTCCTCTCCCCTCTTCATGCCGATTAAAGCGTCTTCCATTCCGCTGATATAATGGCCTTTGCCCAAAACAATTCTGTCTTTCTTTATCGGGTCGTCTTTGATGGTCGAACAATTAAAAGAAAACTCAACCAAGTCTGTTTTTTCAGCAGCGCTTTCTTTGTTAGAAAACTTGGCTCTTGATTGCTGAAGCCAGTTTAAAGTATCTTCAACTTCTTTGTCGGTAACCTTGATTTCTTCCTTTTTGATACTCTTGGCGATTGCTTTCAAATCGGGCAATTTGATTACAGGCAAAACTTCGAAATTGGCATTGAAAGTAAAAGGATTTCCTTTAGCGATTTTAACTATTTCCACTTCCGGTTGAGACACGGCTTCCGCCTTGGTTTCCTTGAGAATCTTAATCCAATTATCTCTGATGGCCGCTTCAGCCGCTTCGGACAAAACAGAAGCCGGATTCATCTTTTCCTCCACCATTTTTTCCGGTGCTTTGCCTTTGCGGAAACCGGGCAATTCCACACCCTTGGTTATTTCGGAAAGAGCCTGATTGTAGTAATTGTCGAACTCTTCGGCGGTTACCTCAACCTCGGCTTTTCTTTTAATTTCCGATATTTCTTTTATTTCGTATTTCATAGATTATTTTTCAGTTGATTCTTCTTCGTCGACATGCAACTCCTCTTCCTCTTTTTTGATTTCATTAATCTGGTCTTCGCTCTTAACATCAATCTTCCAGCCGGTTAATTTAGCAGCCAATCTGACGTTCTGTCCGTCTTTGCCGATGGCTAAAGACAGCTGGTCCTTGGGAACAACAACGATGGCGGTATTTTTGGTTTGAGGTAGAACATCGATGATTTTAGCCGGAGACAAAGCATTGGCAATGAACTTGGTCGGTTCGGGATGATATTCGATAATATCAATCTTTTCTCCTCCCAGTTCGGACATGACCGCGGCCACCCTAACTCCTCTCTGCCCGACCATGGCTCCAATCGGATCAACCCCTTCGGCTGATGATTCAACGGCAATCTTGGTTCTTGACCCGGCCTCTCTGGCAATGGCTTTGATTTCTACCTGTTCGCCGGATATTTCCGGAACTTCCAATTCGAATAGCTTGGAGATAAGCTTGGGATAGCTTCTGGACAAGAGAATAATCGGTCCCTTGGGTGTTGTATCAACACGTAAAACATACAATTTTAATCTCTGTCCTTCCTTATAAAACTCCCCTCTGATTTGCTCTTCTTTGGGCAAAACTCCCAATGATTTGCCGATATCGAAGTAAATGTTGGAACCTTCGATTCTTTGAACGATTCCCGAGACGATTTCTCCTTCTTTTGACTTGTATTCGGCCAAAACGGTTTCTTTTTCAGCCTCCCTGATCTTCTGAAGAACCACTTGTTTGGCTGTTTGTGCGGCAATTCTGCCAAAATCATCCCTGCTTTCCAAAGTAACGACTTCCTCTTCGCCTGCTTTCAATTTCAATCCCTCTTCTTCAACCTCTTCTATCAACATATGCTTTTCCGGGTTGTATCTGACTCTTCTCTCGGCAGCCTCCCCTTCTTTTTCAATTTCTTCAGTGTTTAATTCGGCTTCAGTCGGTCGGTAACTGTCTTTAACCTTAACCTTGATTTCTTCTGTTGGTTCTGTCCCCTCTTCGCCTTCTACTTCAACTTTTTCCGGGATATAGACCATGGTGTCATCAACAACGCCTCTGACTCTCCAAAAATCAACCTTGCCGGTCTTGGGATTTATCTTGGCTCTGATAACCTGACCTTTCTTGCCGTATTCTTTCTTGTATGCCGAAGCCAAAGCATGCTCAACCGTGTCTAAAACTCTTTCCGGAGACAGTCCTTTCTCGTCGGAAATCTGAGTCATGGCTGATAAAAATGATTGAAAATCCATATTATTTTTTATTTATTATTTATCTTTAATTGTTATTAAAAAGGTCGGACCAATCCGACCAATCAAAAAACTGCTTATTCTTAATTCCATTTTAGCAAAAGAAAACCAGTTGTCAAGTCAGGAAATATATTATATTATAGAAACATGAAAATTGATTTGAAATCAATTCCCAAGAATGTCTTATTCTGTATAGACGCTTTGCAAAAAAGCGGATTTGAGGCATATATTGTCGGAGGATGCACCAGAGATTTCTTGAGGGACGCCATCCCGGCCGACTGGGATGTGGCCACCAATGCCCTGCCCGAAGAAACCCAAAAGATTTTTGAAAAGATGAAAATCAAAACTTTCTATGAAAATGACTTCGGAACGGTCGGAGTCGCTTTTCCTATCAAGAAAGACGAGTTCGACGTGATTGAGATAACTACCTATAGAAACGAAGCAACTTACTCTGATAGTCGCCATCCGGACAAGGTTTCCTGGTCAAAAACCATCGAAGAAGACTTGAAAAGGCGTGATTTTACCGTCAATTCGATAGCAATATCCTTAAAAAACGGCTCGGAGATGCAGATTATCGATTTATTTGATGGAAAAAACGACCTTGAGAACCATATCCTCAGGGCTGTGGGCGATCCGAACGAAAGATTTAAAGAAGATGCTCTGCGAATGATGAGGGCGGTCAGATTAAAGACTACTCTGGGTAATGATTGGATAATTGAAGAGAAAACCAAGCAAGCTATTAAGGATAATGCCCCATTATTGAAAAAAATATCCCAAGAAAGAATCCGGGATGAATTGATTAAGATCATTAATAGCGAAAATGCGGCTGCCGGAATAGAATCATTGCGAAATAAAGGGCTATTAGCCTATATAATACCGGAATTGGAAGAAGGGTATGAGGTCGGCCAAAATAAGCATCATATCTATGATTGCTACAAGCATAATTTAGAATGCCTCAATTTCGCAAGTCATAAAGCTTATAAATTCGAAGTTCGCATGGCTGCCCTGCTCCATGATATAGGAAAACCGAAGACTAAAAGAGGCGAAGGCAATGATGCCACTTTCTATAACCATGAGGTGGTTGGGGCTCAAATGGCCGAAAAAATACTCAATCGATTGAGATTTCCCAAAAAAGATGTGGACAAGATAGTCAATTTAGTCAGATATCACCTCTTCTACTACAATGTTGACGAAGTTGGAGAAGCTTCGGTTCGAAGACTGGTCAGAAACGTCGGAGCCGAAAACATGGAAGATTTGCTGGAATTAAGGATGGCTGACAGGATCGGCTCTGGGTGCCCCAAAGCCGAACCATACAAACTAAGGCACTTCAAATATATGATTGAAAAGGTGTCTAAAGACCCTATTTCCGTCAAAATGCTTAAAATCAATGGCGAAGAGGTAATGAAAACATTGGATATTAAACCTTCTCGCAAGGTAGGCATGATATTAGATGTATTATTTGAAGATGTCTTAAGGGACCCTAAAAACAACACTAAAACCTATTTAAAGAAGAAACTATTAGAATTGGGTGGCCTGAGTGAAGCGGAATTAGAAGATTTAGCTGAAAAAGCCAAGAAAGAGAGAAATAATGTTATTATTAAGGAAGATCAAATGACTAAAGAAAAGTACTGGGTCAGCTAAGTGTTTCACGTGAAACACTCCTTCCAAATGTTTCACGTGAAACATTTTGGATGTCCTACCAGATGTTTCACGTGAAACATCTTCGGGCCCGTAGTCCAACGGTAGAATACTGCATTCGCATTGCAGAGATATGAGTTCAATTCTCATCGGGTCCACACATACGATTGATTATTATTTTAAAAAGAGATATAATCGCATAGTCTGAAGCAAGGTAGGGAAGAGTATGCGCTGTGAAATATCTTAAATGTTTCACGTGAAACATTCCCGGACCTGTAGTTCAATGGTAGAACGCTACCTTCACACGGTAGTAATATAAGTCCGATTCTTATCAGGTCCACACGTGTCCAGAATCGTGTCCAGATTGTCCCCAATTTGTCCAGAATATCCACAGTTTGTCCAGAATCGTGTCCAGAATGTCCAGAATCGTGTCCAGAATCAAAACCTCTAAAATGTTTCGCGTGAAACACGTTTAGTAAATGTTTCACGTGAAACACATATCGGGATGTCATATAATGGCATTATGCAGGCTTCGGGAGTCTGTAATCCGGGTTCAAATCCCGGCATCCCGACTATTATTAGTCTAGATACATAGAACTAACATATCTTGTTAGCAATCTTTATTATTAGATTACTTCTTAATCTTATTCCTTTTGATTGCAAAAGACTAAGGGGTATGGATAGGGAAGTGGTGTTTCGAGAATGCCGCCTTGGCCGAATTTTTCGAAACAACTATATCTATATATCATCTGGTCAATTGATGCTGATCGTATTCACACCACCACTTGACACTCGGACCTATTTATATTCTTATAATATATTAAAGACATCCTAAAAACCAAGGGGGTGGAAATCATAAAAACGGTTGAACATATTCGGCTTTTATTATATAATTTAATTAATGAATATATCATTCAATAAATTTTGTGATTAACTACCTATATATACTATCGGTTATATATTTCTTCATGCCAGCGCTGTTAGCCAACGCTTCTCCTCCTTTAGCCAACACTTTTAATATTTTGAATGGTTTGAATAAGCCTATTGACGGGGGAAGGACAATAAACGGAATGCCTGTTTTCGGCAGCCACAAAACTTGGAGGGGGGTGATTTGTGAAATCATCCTTTGCACTTTTTTGACTCCGTTATTCATCTTTATTCATAACTATTATAATCTTTCGTTCTACCAAACCATCGAGCTGGACATTAATAGCATAAACGGCTGGGCCTTGGGGTTACTGTTATCAATCGGAATAATAGCAGGGGATATCGGTTTCGCCTTTCTTAAAAGAAGATTGCGATTAAGGCCCGGAGTTGCTTTCATCCCTTTTGACCAAACCAATTACGTCATCGGAGCATTTATCTTTATCCAGCCGTTAGTTCGCCTTTCTTTGGAATTCTGGATAACTCTCTTTGTCTTGACATTTTTGATACATATTTTATGCAATAGAGTTGGGTATAACTTAGGGTTGCACAAAGCCAAGTGGTAATATAAGATTAAAAAGGTTTAAAAATAACCAATAATAACTATGCAAAACATTTTTGAAGCGTTTTATCAAGAGATATTGGTCCGCGTTCCCGATCTTTTTTGGGCTCTGATCATTCTTTTCTTCGGTTGGATTATTGCCGGAAGAATCAGGGCGGTTGTTATCAATTTTTTAAACAGACTGAGACTAAACCAGATGCTCAAGGCCTTGGGCTGGGAAAGTTTCTTTGACAGATTTGATGCCAAATTGAACGTTCCCAAATTCTTCGGAATCATCGTTGAAGTCTATTTCTTCCTGCTTTTCTTGGTCATCTCCCTCGATGTCTTGAACTTAAAAACCATCAGCGGATTGGTGGGGGACATAATCGGGTACTATCCCAATATCTTCATTTCAATCGTTATCTTCATTTTTACCGTTTTTATTGCCGACTTCAGCAAGAAAATCATTGTCGGCAGCTTGGATAAAGAAAAAATGGTCTATTCCAATTTCTTGGGCGACATCATCTCTTCGGGCGCCTGGATTTTGGCAATCTTGGCCATTCTTTACCAATTGCAGATTGTCCAGACATTGATTTTAACCATCTTTATCGGATTTGTTGCAATAATAGTCATCACCTTGGGAATCTCTTTCGGTTTGGGCGGAAAAGACCTGGCCAAAAAGATACTAGAAGACGTGGAAAGGAGAGTGAAATAAGAAAGAATTTACCATTATCAGTAGATTGTTTTTAATATGGACCAACTATCGCAAAAAGAATTACAGAAAATGCTGCTTTTCTCCTACGAAAGAATCGAGAGAGATAAAGAGCAGGTAAACAAAATCAATGTTTTTCCGGTACCTGACCAGGACACGGGAAACAACTTGGCCGCAACACTTAAGGGAATTAAAGACGCGGTTGAAAACAAAGAATATTCTTCAATTGAAGAACTGGGCAACGATGCTTTGGACGGAGCTCTGACTTTCGCCCAAGGCAATACCGGCATAATCTATACGGGATTTTTGGCCGGCTTCCTTCCCGTTATCAGCAAAGAATCGACGGTTGACGCAAAGAAGCTGGGCGAAGCTTTTAACAAAGGATATGAAAGAGCCAAAGATTCTATCCAAAACCCCAAAGAGGGAACCATGCTCGATGTCATTCAAGCTTTCGCCTTGGGAATACAAGAAAAATCGGACGAAGAAAAAGACATTGTCAAAATCTTCTATCACGCCTTAGAAAAAGCCAATGCTGCGTTATTGGATACCCCCAACAAAATGGAAGTGCTGAAAAAAGCGGGGGTAGTCGATGCCGGAGGATTGGGCTTTTTAATGATATTGGAAACATATCTGGATACACTGAAAGAACAGTCCGAGCCGTTCACCATTAAGTCATACGAAAAGGAAGAAATGAACAGGCCGAGAAGATTCGTTCAGATTCTTTCCAACAGATATGAAGTAGTGGCCTTGCTTGAAGACGGAGATTATTCGGAAAAACAAATCAAAGAAAAATTGCACTACCTGGGCAACTGCCTTGATGTCATCCAAGTGGGGGATAGGACTAAAATCCATATCCATACCGACGACCCGTATGAGGTGAGAGACATTGTCAAAAAAATGGGAACGATTGAAAGCTTAAGAATCGAGGATATGGCCAAAGAAGTTACCGGAGAAAAATCGGTTGAGAATGTTTCTATCGGAATCGTTGTCGATGAAAGAGCCGGGCTGTCGGCCAAGATAATTTCCCACTACGGAATAGAAGTGATTCCTTTGAGAATCAGCTGGCCGGAAGGTGAAAATATCGTCGGAGAAAATATTTGCCAGAGAATTAAAGAAGCCAAAAAACAAGGCGTGGTTTCCCAGCCGAAAATAGAGCCGATTCATCCCGAATTTTTCATGGAATCTTTCAAAAAACAATTGGAAAAATTCGAAGACATTCTTTGCATCGTTTCTTCTTCCAAGCTTTCCCAAAACTACGAAGCGGCTGTTAAAGGGAGGGAAATGCTCAACTATGTCGAGAGGGAACACGTCTTTATCATTGATTCGAAAAACGTCAGTGCCGGCCAATCAATCGTAGTCCTTGAAGCCCTGGAAATGATAACCGAACAAAGAAAGGTCAGAGAAATATTGAAAAGAATGGAAATGACCGTTCTTAAAACTAACCTGTATTGTATCGCCGAAAAATCAGACTGGTGGAACAAGGAAAAAAATACTCCTTTCTGGTTTAGAAAAAAGGAAGAGGTTCGATATGCTTTGGGCGAAATGAGGCATGGAAAAATAGTTGCCACCGAAAGCTTTAAAACCAATGATTTCGCCACGGCCCTGTTTAATAAAATAGAAAGAGAGTCGCGAAGAGACATCCGAGAAGGGAAGAGAATCAGAGTGGTTATCTGTCACGGAGACCATCTGGAAATGGCCGAGGGATTAAAGCAAAAACTGAAGACGATAAGGAAGACCGACATCTCCTTTATCAATGTTACCGACCCGGTCACCAGCATCAATGCCTGTCCGCAAAGCTTGTTGGTGGGCTGGATAGTCAAATAGTTCAAAAAAAGAAGTCATAACTTTTTAAAATATGGAAAACCAAAACAAAATAGGATTGGTGTTCGACGAAGTCTGTGACTTGCCTCAAGAAATAATAGAAAGCAATAAGGTCGGAATTGTCAGATTCAAGCTTGATTTTCAGGAATTGGCCAACATTCCCGGCAACATCTATGAAAAGGTAAGGGAAGGGGAAAGAAGAGGAATGAAAAGCTTGATCAAAACCTCCCAGCCTTCAATCAACGATTTCCTTTCCGCTTTTAAAGAGAAACTCAAAGAATTTGAAGAGGTTTTGTGCATCACTTTTTCTTCAAAAATCTCCGGAACATACAATTCGGCGATGCAGGCCAAAAAATTCCTGGCTCAAGAACTGCAAAACAAAGTCCATGTTTTTGATTCAACTCACGGAAGCGGATCGGAAGGACTCATTTGCTTAAAGGCAATATCCCTAATCAAAGAAAAGCTTGGTATCAAAGAAGTAATCGAAAGATTAAAAAAAGAGTTGCCTAATTTCAAACTGATTGCAATGTACAAAAGTCCGAAATGGGTTGAAGCCAGCGGGAGAGTCCCGCGATTCATGCCAACCGTAATTAATCAGGCAGAAAAAATGAATATAAAACCGCTCTTCGGAATAAAAGACGGCAAACTAACCATTATCGGCATTAAAAGAGGGGTTAAGGATCTTCCCACTGCTCTCTTTGAAGAATTTGAAAAGATGACTAAAAAGATTAGAGATGCCGGTAAAAAAGTAAGTGTTGCCATTACCCATGCCGATAGCATCGGACAGGCGGACAAACTTAAAGAAATGGTCTTGAGCTTAAAAAACACCGAGATCTCTTTTATCAATCTGGTTTGCTTTCCGGTCGGAGGACATATCGGACCCGATACATTAATTCTTTCTTGGAATCAATAAAATATATGCAAAAAGCAACCGTAATCGTTTGCAGCTTCGCTTCAACAACTAAAGATATTCTTGATAAGTACGGGATAATTGCTTTGACTCCCAGCCTTAATTGGCCGGAAGGAGAAGGATTAAAAGGGGACAATATCTTTCAAAAAATGAGAAAAGCCGTTGAGAAAGGAGTCAATTCAACTCCTAAAACTTCTCAACCGCCGATGGGAGCTTTTAAAAAAGCATACGATGAAGCGCTGTCGAAAAGCGAAAACACAATTGTGATTACCATCAGTTCAAAAATATCGGGAACATATAATGCGGCAATTCAAACCAGAAAAATGTTCAGCGAAGAAATGCAGAAAAGGATTCACATCATTGATTCAAACAATATTGATGCGGCGGAAAGTCTTTTGGCGATTAAGGCCTGCGAGCTATCTGAAAGGGGAGAGGACATACAAAAAATAGTCGAAACGATTAATAACTATGTTAATAAAACATACTTTTTCGGAATGACCGAAAACCCCAATCAGATGGAAGCCGGGGGAAGAATCAGCCACACTCTGGCCGTTATCTTGGCCCAAATGCAGAAAATCGGATTACGTCCGATACTGCATATGAAAGACGGGAAAGTGAAGCCGGCCAACTTAAGCATAAATGCCAAGGATATTGCCGAAGCCCTTTTGAAACACTTCGAAGAAGTTACCAAAAAAGCTATGCAGGAAGGAAAAAAATACCGGGTTGCCATTTCCCACGCCGACAACATAGAAAAAGCGAACGAACTGAAGTCTCTTTTATTAAACAGGTTCGGAGATAAAATCAAAGTCGACTTTATAAGCATGACCGGGCCGTTTATCGGCGCCCATGTCGGTCCGGGAACGTTAATGTGTGCAACATTAGAAGAGTAATAAAAAACATATGAAAAAATCAACAATCGTCATCGGGGAAAGTGCTCCAATCACAAGAGAACTGATTGATAAGTACGGAATGGTAGTTGTTCCGTTTGTAATCGATTGGCCGGAAGGAGAAAAACTTTCCGGCAATAATGTTTTTGAAAAAATGAGGGAGGCAGAGAGAATAATGATAAAAACAACTCCTAAAACATCTCAACCTTCAGTGGGAGTGTTCAAGAAAGCCTTCGAAGAAGCTCTGAATAATTCTGAAAACGTAATTTGCATAACCATCAGTTCGGCCATCTCGGGAACATACAATTCGGCAATACAAGCTCAAAAAATGTTTGACGAGGAAAAACAAAAAAGAATCCTCGTTATCGATTCCTTTAATGCCGACGCCAGTGAAAGTCTTTTGGCTCTCAAGGCTGCCGAAATGAGCGAAGAAGGAAAATCATTGGAAGAAATAAAAAAAGAAGTGGAAGCACTTCTTCCCAAAACTTTCCTTTTCGGAATGATTGAAAGCCCCAAATGGCTTGAAGCCGGAGGAAGAATCAATCATGCCTTATCCGTAATCTTATCTCAAATGCAAAAAATAGGAATGAGGCCGATTCTTTCGGTAAAGGACGGCGTGGTAAAGCCGGCCAATCTTAAAATGCAGGCTCAAGATACCGCCAACGCTTTATTTAAGCAAATGGAGGAGGTTGTCAAGAAGCCCTTGAGCGAAGGAAAGAGATGCCGAGTCGGCATATCGCATGCCGATAATCTGGAACAGGCCCAGAGATTAAGAGGATTGATTGAAGAAAAGTATCCGCAAATCAAAATAGAGTTTATCAGTATCACCAGTATGGCCATCGGCTGCCATGTCGGTCCGGGAACCCTTATCTGTTGCTCAACTGAGGCATAATGTATTATAATAAAAGCATATGAACAAAAACCTAACAATCATTTGCTCAATACTGGTATTAACCATACTGGCAACATCATTCCAATATGTTAATGTTTTAAAGTCAGAAATAGTCGATGCCTATTCCACAATAAAGCCGGCTAATGGACACTCTTGGTCTGAAATGGAATGCACTACGGGACTTTGCGTGACCTCGGATAATAAGGTGGGAATAGGAACAGATTCTCCCCAGCAAAAATTAAGCGTTGCAGGAACGGTGCAATCCACCTCTGGAGGATTCTTGTTTCCCGACGGAACAGTGCAAACAACTAAAGCTGGAACTTTTTCTGCTGCTAATTGTACTCAAGTAACTGCTAGTTCGAGTTGTGCTGGAGGCACTCATTGCACAGCATCAGCTATATGCCCAACTTCAACATATATTGTTGGGGGAGGTTGTTATGGAGTTCCTAGTCAAGCCAATAATGTCTATATGGCTGCATCAGTACCTCTTTCTGTTATAACTTCAGGCGCACAGGGGTGGTATTGTCATGAATATGTCGGATCAGCGCTTACTTGGGGAACTTGGCCTATTACGACATACGGCATATGTTGTCCATAATAATAAATAAACTATGTTAAACATTAACCACATTCTAGTTTCTGTAATCTCATATCTTTTAGGTTCTATTCCTTTTGCTCTTTTATATGTTAAATTATTCTTGAATAAAGATATGAGAACTTTCGGTTCTAAAAACACCGGAGCTCTCAATACTTTAAGAATTGTTTCTCATGAAAAAGGAAAAGCCTGGGGTATAATTTCCTTTCTTATCGTTTTTCTTCTTGATGCTTCTAAAGGTGTATTAGCTGTAATTTTGGCAAACAATTTAATTCCTGGAAACGCCGTTCTACTAACAACTCTTGCCACATTCTTTGTAATCTTAGGACATAACTATTCTATCTTTCTTAAATTTAAGGGGGGAAGGGGAGCTGCAACATTCTTAGGAATATTATTATACTTAAACTGGCAAGTATTCTTAGGCTGGTTAGGAATCGTTCTTTTCTTTATGATCATCGTTGAAGCTTTGATGGGAAGAAAGTTTTCTGGCAAACTATTCAAAGCTGCTGTTTCTGACCAAATAATTGGAAGACTGATCGGAGAAGCTGTAGCGGTTTTATGGATTTATTATTTTGCTCCATCTCTTTTCTTTCCGACTGTTTTTGCAACTATTCTGATAATCTATGCTCACAAGGATAGAGTTTTAGATCAAATTGAAAAGATAAAAAATAAGAAATACTTAAATGATTAAAGCCATTCTTCTTTTAATCCTTGCCTATCTTTTAGGCTCCATTCCTTTCGGATATTTGATTACCAAATACACGACCAAAAAGAATCTGATGGAAATAGGCTGGAAAAAGAATTCTGGTTCCAATGTTTTCAAAAATGTCGGTTTGTGGCAAGGCATCTTCACTTTCATCTTTGATGTCGGCAAAGGGTTTCTTGCCGTCTATCTGGCCAGATATTTCGGTTTTTCCGAATTGTTCCAAGTGTTTTGCGGAGTCTTGGCCGTGGCCGGGCACAACTGGTCCATCTTTTTGGGATTAAAAGGAGGCAGGGGATTAGCCGCTTTGATCGGAGCACTCTTGGTTATTTCTCCCACGGTTTTAATCATCTCCTTGATTCCTTGCCTATTATTTACTATAATCTGGACTGCTTCAATCGGGACCCTTTTGTCGTTCCTGACCGGAATCATATTCTCCTTCTCTTTTAAGGGATATGAAATGGCCGGGTTATTGATGCTGATTTCCTTAATTCCGGTCTTAATCAAAAGATTGAGCCCGATTAAAGACCTGTCAAACAATCCCGAATACAGGGAATTGATGGAAAATCGCCTCATTTTCGACCAGGATACCATTCCGCCGATACGGTTGAAGATAAGGAAGAAGTAGAGAGCCCCCGTAGCTCAACGGATAGAGTGCTGGTCTTCGGAACCAGTGGTGCGAGTTCGAATCTTGCCGGGGGCACCAGGCAACTTGATTTTTTCTAAAAAACAGTATATACTCCAAACACATAACAAAGTCAATTAACATGCTTAGAACAAAGACAAAAAGACTAATCTTTGCTTCACTGCTTTTTTTGTTTTTGGGTTTTTCCTCGGTTTTAGCCGCTGAAGGACTGGTCCAATGCGGCAACGAAGGACAGCCGGCCTGCACCTTTAACGATATTTTCACGACATTAGGCAATGTAATTAATTATGTTCTTCAGTACATTGTTCCGGTTTTGGCCGTCTTCGGAATAGTTATGGCCGCGATCACCATGATGACCTCAGGCGGAGACCCGGGGAAATTCAAACAGGGAAGAGATGCCATTATGACCATCGGCATAGGACTGATAATAATCTATCTCTCCTGGGCCATTGTCAAAAGCTTCATCCAGTTTTTGGGAGGCCAAGCATGGACGTTAAAATTTTTCCAGTAATTGACGCTTGCCCCGTTAGCTCAGCTGGTAGAGCAGGAAGCTCTTAACTTCAAGGTCGTGGGTTCGAATCCCTCACGGGGCACCCGAGATATACACAGTAATAATACAAACATATGTTAACAACAGCAGAAAAGACCGAAATAATCGGCAAGAATAAAATTCACGAAACAGATACCGGCTCAGCTTCAGTCCAGATATCTTTATTGAGTGAAGAAATAGAAAAACTTTTAAACCACTTGAAAAAGCATAAAAAGGACGTCAGCTCAAAGAGGGGACTCTTGAAAATGGTCAGCAAAAGAAGAAAGCTTTTGAAATTCCTTGAAAGAACAGATGAGAAAGGATACAAGGAAGCCGTTAAGAAATCGGGATTAAAAGCATAGTCATGGAGAATAAATCTTTTAAATTAAACATTGACGGTCAGGAGTTGGAAGTCCAATTCAAAAATCTCGCCGAAAGAGCGAACAGTTCTATTTTTATAAAAATGGGAGAAACAGTACTCATGGCGACAGCGGTCATGAGCAAGAATGAAATCGAGGGAATCGATTTTTTTCCTTTAACCGTTGCCTATGAAGAACGCTTCTACGCCGTGGGAAGAATACTTGGTTCTAGATTTCTAAAAAGAGAAGGAAGGCCCAGCGAACAATCAATTTTAACTTCGAGGTTAATCGACCGAGCGGTCAGACCGTTGTTCCCTCAGAACTTCAGAAGGGAAGTGCAGGTAATCGTCACTTGCTTGTCTTGGGACAAGAAAAGCGATTTGGCCTGCTTGGGCTTGCTTGCCGCCTCCATCGTCCTTTCCACCTCGGACATTCCCTGGGACGGACCGGTTGCTCCGGTTAGAATCGGAATGAGAGATGATAAAATGGTTGCTTTCCCGACATTCGAAGAAAGAGAAAAAGGTTCTCTCGATTTGTTGTTATCCGGATTGAAATCAGAATCAAAAAAAGAAGTCTTAATCAATATGATTGAAGCGGGCATGAAAGAGATAACCGAAGAAGAAGTTGTGAAGGCGGTTGAAATGTCTGCCCAGTATCACAAAGACCTTCTTGACTTCGAAGAAAAGATTATCAAAGAAATGGGCAAAGAGAAAATAGTGCCGTCAACAATGGAAAAAGACGAAGAAGTGGAAAAAGAAGTCGACGGACTGTTAAAAGGAAAAATCGAAAAACTGTTGAAGAAAGACAGTGAAGAAGATTTGCACAAAATCAGGGAAGAATTGGCCGAGATTCTGAAAAAACACGAAAATCCGACAAAGACAAAATACGGATTTGCTTATTTCGAAAGGGAAACCGAAAAGCTTATCCACGAAAGCGTGATTGAAAAAGGAGTCAGATTCGACGGAAGAAAGTCCGACCAATTGAGAGACATTTCCTGCGAGGTTGGCATGCTTCCCAGAGTCCACGGAAGCGGATTGTTCTGCCGAGGCGAAACCAGAGTTCTTTCTGTTTTAACCTTGGGTTCTCCGGGAGACCAAAAAATATATGAAGAAATGGAATTGGACGGAAAAAAGAGATTCATGCACCACTACAACTTTCCTCCTTCTTGCGTCGGAGAGACGGGAATGATGAGGGGCCCGGGCAGAAGGGAAATCGGCCACGGCATGCTCGGAGAAAAAGCTTTGCGCAGCATGTTGCCCGAAGCTGAAAAGTTCCCGTACACGGTCAGGGTTGTTTCCGAAGTTTTGTGTTCTAACGGATCTTCCTCAATGGCCTCGACCTGTGCCGCTTGTCTGGCTTTGATGGACGGAGGTGTTCCGATTAAAAAGCCCGTATCCGGAATCGCCATGGGCTTGATGATGGAAATGAACGACTCTAAAACCACCGAAGACAAAAAGTATTTGATATTGACCGATGTCCAGGGAGAAGAAGACCACTACGGAGACATGGATTTCAAAGCCACCGGAACCGATTACGGCATTACCGCTTTGCAAATGGACTTGAAGGTAAGGGGAATCACTCAGAAAATAATAAAAGAAACATTGGAACAATCCAAAAAAGCCAGGATGCAGATACTCCAAAAGATGCTGGCGGTCATTCCCGAACCGAGAAAAGAACTTTCTCCCAATGCTCCGAGAATCTACATTATTAAAATCAGACCCGACCAGATCGGAGACGTCATCGGAACCGGCGGAAAGATTATCAATGAAATCATTGATGAATGCGATGTTCTAATCGACATTGAAGATACCGGAGAAGTGTATATCACCGCTGACAACGAAGAAAAAGCCAAGAAAGCTTTGGACTGGGTCACCAATTTGACCAAAGAGGTTGCAGTGGGGGAGATATATCAGGGAAAAGTGAAAAGAATTCTTGAGTTCGGCGCCTTTGCCGAGATTCTTCCGGGCAAGGAAGGCATGATTCACATCTCGCAATTGTCCAACCAGAGGGTCAACAAGGTAACCGACGTGGTTAACATCGGAGATACCGTCATGGTAAAAGTCATCTCTATTGACGAACAGGGCAGGATTAATCTATCATTAAAAGAGGCGAGGAAATAGTTTCAATTGATTTTCGCCCTTTCGTTTATTAACTCATTCCCAAATCATGGAAGAACTTCTTTTAGACAAAGAAAAAATCAGGACAATGAGGAAAGACATGCAGGAGGCCGAAGGAATCCTGATTTACCCTCGAGAAGAGGAATCGGTTGATTTAACTCAATGCTTTGTCGGGAAAAAAAATGAAGAAGGAGAAATAACTTCCGAGGTTTGCGCTCCCGAAATAGATAAAGAAGAATCCGTTGAAGAAGAAAGAAAGAAAGCCGAGGATTTGGCATACGAGCTGGCCCTTTCAACCAAAGAAAGCGGAGACAATATTAAAGAAAAAGTGCTCCAAGAAGAACCCGTTAAGAAAGATGAGGCTATTTTTGCCGAACCGGAAATCGCTCCCATCGAGGAAGTAGCCCCGAAGCCAGAATTTGGTTTCATGGAAATCCCTCAAGAAGAGCCTGTCTTCTCTGAACCGGAACCGATGCCGGAAAAAATAAAGATAGAAGAAAAAGTTCCCGATATGTTGCCAGTTGAAGAAAAATTGCCGAGTGCGAAAGAGCTGGGATTGGAAGAAGCCGAAACGGAAAAAATTCCTACCGCCGAAGAATTGGGATTGGTAGAGGCAGCCAAGGAAAAAGAAAACGAGGAATTGAAAAAAATAGATGAGAATGAGGTAAAGCTGGAAAAGATTGCCGAGACTGCTTTTGAACTGGAGGAAAAATTAAAAAAGGTGACCGAAGAGAAGGCCCCCTTTGAAAAAAGAAGGATGGAAATCGATGAAGAGATAAACAACATCAAGAAAAAGTTGGATTTGATTCTCGAAAGAAAAGCCAAGGTTGATGAAATAAAGAAAGACTTGGAAGCCAAAGAATCGATAGCCCAGACACCGGAAGAAAAGAGGGCGACCGAAAAAGAAAGATGGAAAGTCGAAGACGACAGGAACACCATTGAAAAAGAAAAGGACGAAAAAGAAGACGAGATAAAATCTTTGAGATTGCAGATGAGGGAATGCGAATTAAATTCCGAAAAAGTTTTGGTCAAGGAAAAAGAAATCAATCAGGAATTGGAAATACTGAGAAGAGACAGGGACCGAATCCTTCTCGGCCAGACCAAGCAGGATTTGTTAAAGAGACTGGAGCCTTTGGAGGGGGAGATAGAGAAAATCAAAAGAGAGATGTTTGAAAACACCAAGCTAAAGGATAAATCTGACAAGGGCTTGAATGATATAAAGATGAGGGAAAAGGCGGTCGAAGACGAAATCAAGATATTGGAAAGAAGACAAGCCGAAGCCAAAGACGAGGTCATCTTAAGGGATATTGAAACCAGAAGAAGGACCATTGAAGAAAGCAGGCGACAATTGGAAAAGGATCGCTGGGACGTGGAAGACAAAATGGGCGACCTTGAAGAAAAAAGAAAGCTCATCAAGGAAAAATACCAGGAAGTGGCTGCCCAGGTAAAGCAGATTAAAGCCGAATTAACCGAGATAGAAGAAAAGATAAAATAATTAGCATGACTAAAAAACCAACCCCTCTTTCCAAAGCATTGGTAAGGACGGTGATAGTATTGATACTGCTATTGGTTGTTTTTGGTCTTTTAAAGATGACAAACATCATATGACACCAGAATTCATCGAACAAAGAAAACAGGACTTGTTAAAAAAGAAACAGGCGCTGGAAGAAGAATTAAAAACCTTCACCGAAAAGGGGAAGGGGGATGATTATCAAACCAAATTCCCGGAGATGAATGTGTCTCCCGAGGATAAGGTGGATGAGGTGGAAGAATACGAAAACCTTTTGCCGGTTGAACACTCTTTGGAAGAAAGCCTAAGGGATGTGAATATCGCCTTAAAGAAGATAGAAGAGGGAACATACGGACAATGCGACAATTGCGAATGCGATTGCGAGATTCCCGAAGAAAGATTAATTGCTTTGCCTGAAGCCAAAACTTGTCTCGATTGCGAAGAGTGCGATTGCGAAGAAGAGGGGGAATAACCCTTCTTTTTTATTTCCTTATTATTTCAACGGTGAAAAACTTTTCTTGAAAATTAGTCATTTTCAAAATTTCTTTGTCGGAGATATTGTTAAGATTGGGAATGACTACCAGCTTGTCATCATCTTCTTCCAAGCGGTGAACAACAGCCACGCATTTTCCCCTAAATGATTCAACTGGCTCTCCAACCATTAATAGATAGGCATCGATTTCTTCGCCATCCGGAGCAACAGTTCCGGGGACAAAACCGTAATTGACTTCATAAATAAATCCGTGCTTGGGATGTTTTGAATTAATCACTCTGTCTATTTCTATTTTTACATCTTTTCCTATAAATTTAGTTGCGTAATTTTCCATATTTGTATCAAAAAACTGAACCTCCGTTCAGCTGTTTTTTAGTATGATATTTTGCTTCCTCTGCCGAATAAAGCAGTCAAGGGATTGGAAGCTCCTCTGGTTTCGAAGTGAAGATGCGAGCCTGTTCCGCCCGTACCCCTTACCGTCCTTCCAGTATTGCCCATATAGCCGATAATCTGGCCTTGGGAAACCTGCGTCCCGGCATCTATCCCTTTGCCAAAGAAGCTTAAATGGGCGTAGAGAGAGACAACTCCGTTGGGATGAAGAATAGTGATATAGTTGCCGTAGGGCCATCTGTTCTTGGCAATCTGGACCGTTCCTCCGGCCGCAGCCACAACCGGTGTTCCGATGGCATTGGAAATATCAATGGCGGTATAGTAGGCCTTGCCGTTCGAGGTATATGAATAGTGGGCTCCCTGGGTAACCGTTCCGATGGTGGGAACGATGAAGTATGAATTGGGGAGGGTAACCTGGGCATAGCTTGAACCGGTGCCGGTTGAAGGAACAACCTGCTTGGGCATCTTTCCGTTGGGAACAATCAAAACGTCTCCGATATACACGGTCCCTTCCGAAGAAAGGTCGTTATAGCTGATTACTTCGTCTCTCTTGGCATTATATTTCTTGGCGATACTATTAATGCTTTCTCCCTTCTCCACCATGTGAATGATTCCATTGACCGGTAAAATTAAAAGCTCCTGGCCGACTTGGATTTTAGTGCTGTCCAATTCGTTGGCCAAGAGAATGGTTTCAACCGATATATTGTATTCGTCGGCGATAGTTGACAAGGTTTCTCCTTTCGCAACCACGTGCTTGATAATGTCTTTGCTGTCCGTTTCTTCATCGAACAAGGATCCCAGGGTCTGAGAAGAAACAAAAAGGGGAGAGGGTAAAGCGGCCAAAATATTTCCTTGCTGAAGAATCAAATTGTTGGTAATCGGCTGAAAGGCCGAGTCAATGCTTAAAAAGCTGTTCTGGAGGCTGGAAATGCCCTGTTCTGCGCTTGATTCACCGTGGATTGCGGGAATCATGCCCCAGATGCAAAAAACAACGAAAAAAGCCAAAAATAGCCTTTTCTTGCCTAATTTATTGATGACGGTTGTAAGTTTGTCTTTAATAAGAATAGTCCGATTACAGGGTTTCTGTTAAAAATCCTATAGATTAAGTCAGTTCTTAATTCCAGGCTTTCAGTCTGGATACTCTATATTTTAGCCCCATATATGGATAAGTCAAGGTAATTGTCCACACCATTTTTAAGCTTAAATTGGCGAAAATCCACATTCCATTATATTGGACATAATGCCATTATAATGGAATTGGGTCTTTATCGCCTGATAGAGGCCACTTGTAAATACGATAGGGTCGTGTTAATATGGTATATATAAAAAATATAAACAAACCATATTAAGAATATGCCGTACTTAAACCCGAAAATTGAAATCCGAATAGATGAAAAGTTGAGGAAATTAAATTCTTATAGACCCTTACCGAAATCAGCTGTTAAAAAAATAAGAGAGCAGTTTGAGATAGAAATGACGTATAATTCCAATGCCATTGAAGGAAACAGCTTAACCCTAAAAGAGACCTATCTTGTAATAAACGAAGGAATTACCATAAAAGGAAAACCGCTAAAAGACCATTTGGAAGCTAAAAACCACAAAGAAGCCTTAGATTATTTATACGAATTAATCGCTAAAGAAAACAGACCGACGATATCGGAAACCCTGATAAGGTCATTGAATCAAATTGTGATACAAAGCATTGACAAGGAATGGGCTGGGAAATATAGAAATAGTTCCGTGGTAATCGGAGGAGCTGAGCACAAACCACCGGAAGCAATGGATGTGCCCAGATTAATGAATGATTTGATGAATTTTATAAAAGAAAATAGAAACAAATTGCATCCCA
Organism: Minisyncoccota bacterium; assembly: GCA_041651685.1. Lineage (GTDB taxonomy): Bacteria > Patescibacteriota > Minisyncoccia > Minisyncoccales > Minisyncoccaceae > UBA2211. Next base: position 303,543 of record JBAZIU010000001.1, on the reverse strand, counting down.
TTGAATTGGCGGCCATTATTCACCACAAGCTGGTTTATATCCATCCCTTTTTCGATGGCAATGGGAGAACCGCTAGGCTGGCAATGAATATTATATTAATGCAAAATGGTTATCCTTTGGCTATAATTTTGAAAAATGACAGAAAGAGATATTACAACGCCCTGGCTAAGGCCGATAAAGGAAATCTGGAAGATTTTATCTCTTTTGTGGCCAAATCAGTTGAGAGATCTTTAGATATATATCTGAAAGTACTGACTCCGACGGGAAAAACAAAAGAAGAATTCGTTCCTCTTAATGAGTTGAGCAAGGGGACTGATTTTTCTTCTAAATATCTTAATCTTCTTGCCAGGAACGGCAAATTGGAGGCCCATAAAGAGGGAAGAAATTGGATTTCTTCAAAAGAAGCTCTTAAAAGATATTTAGAAAATAGAGAAAGAAAAAGATAATGATAGTCAAACTTAAAAAATCTCTCGGCCAAAACCTTTTGAAAGACAAGAACCAAATCAGAAAGATTGTGGAGTTTTCAGGTATTGATAAGAAGGATGTGGTTTTGGAGATCGGGCCGGGACTGGGAGCTTTGACCTTGGAAATGTCTCCCAAAGTCAAAAAGCTTGTTTGCGTGGAAGCAGACAGAGAAATGGTTTCTTCTTTAAATGCCGCTTTAAAAGAAAAGGGCATTAAAAACGTTAAAATCATCAATGACGATATTCTCTCTTTATTCAATAGCGGTAAATTAAACGTCCCGGGAATTAAAAGATACAAAGTCGTAGCCAATATTCCATATTACCTGACTTCTTTTTTGATAAGGAACTTGTTGGAAATCAAAAACCTTCCCGAAGACATTTTTTTGATAATCCAAAAGGAAGTGGGGGAGAGGATTTGTTCTAAGCCGGGAGAGATGTCTATTCTTTCTGTTGCCGTCCAGTACTACAGCGAACCGAAAATATTAATGGCTATCCCGAGGGGCTGTTTTATTCCTTCTCCCAAGGTAGACAGCGTATTGATAAGGATAGCGCCGAAAGGAATTAAAAAAGACGAACAATTCTTTAAAACGGTTAAGGCCGGATTTTCTCATCCGAGAAAACAATTAATCGGCAATCTATCCGGTGAGTTGGGAATAGAGAGGGAGATGATTAAAAAATGGCTTAGCGATAATAATCTTAAGCCGGGGGAGAGGGCGGAGGTTTTATCTGTTGAACAGTGGATTAATCTTACAAAACATTTATCCCAAAATTCTTAAGCTCTTCCGATAGTCTGCCGATGGGAAGACCGACCGCTCCAAAAAAGTCTCCGTCAACTTTCTCAATCAAGACAGCTCCTTTTTCTTGGATGGCATACGCTCCGGCCTTGTCCAGCGGTTCGCCTGTTTTAATATAGTTATCAATTGTTTCGGCAGAAAGCTTTTTCATATAGACCTTGGCTTTGCTGTTGAAAGAAACTGTTTTATTGCTACTCATAACAGTCACTCCGGTTATTATCTCGTGTTCTTGTCCGCTTAGCATATTAAGCATATCTCTGGCTTCTTCTTTTGTTTTAGGCTTGCCCAAGTATTTACCGTTGAAAACGACAAAGGTGTCGGCAGCGATGACAATGGCATCTTTGTTGTTTTTAAATACCGCCTTGGCTTTATTGAAAGATAGGTGTTCGGATAGTTCTTCCGGACTCATCTGCAAATGCATTTCTTCATCGTATCCGCTTTCCTTGGTTTCAAAAATCAGCCCTGTTTTATTCAGGAGCTCTTTTCGACGAGGAGAAGTTGAGGCTAAGATTATTTTCATTTGGTGTAAAGAGGGAAGAGCATGAAAGAACCTGGCAAATTGGTACTATTCGAATCGCGAGTATAAATATAGCTTTCTTTTACAGTATTGATGCATTGGGAGTTGCCAGCAACGAAAAATTGACATTTTCCGGCAGCGTCCTTGTTAACTGACTTCAAAAGAACTCCTGTATCTGTGGTTGCCTTAATTGAAACAATGCTGCCTTTAAAGTTGGGACAGGCTGTTTTTATGTCCTCAAATCCGCTTTTCCCCGTTATGGTACAGACACTGGTGCTTTCTTCCACTTTTCCATACTCTTCACTCCTTTTATCGCAATTAACCGTATTGAATATCATGATGGTCGGGGCTCCATTAAGTGTTTTAAATAGTTGTATGGAAGAAAGGATGTTGTTGCCTATCGGGGGATTATTCTCTCCTCCGTTAGCAGAATTTAAATCATTAATACTATTTAAAACATATGAACAACTTCCCCTGAGGTTTCCATCTGAAAAAAGAATTGCTCCGTAGTTGTAGTCTTTATGGTTTACAATTTTAATTGAAGTGGTTTGCGACTGAAAACCGTAATTGGTTAAACTCGGCTTGGTTTCTTGGAGAAAAAGCAGTTGTCCGTTCGATTTATACAGATAAACTCCGGACATATCGACTGGTTTTTGTTCCGTTATCTCTGGTTTTTCTTCTTTGCTTAAATCATTTATTTTAATAGAAGACAACTCTGGATTGATTGTATTTAATAGCATGTATGATCCAAGAAGAATAACTACCCCTAAAAAAGCATTTCTTATCCTCCCCTTGGCCTCATCTATCTTTGCCGGTTCTCCTCTTGCCGACATGTATTCCATTCCGGCCATGATAAGCATAATGACGGCAAACAAACCGCCGAGAGCCATTCCTAAATTAAAAAAATACACGATTATTTGCGCGGCTGTGGCGCCAGTCGGAATACCCGATATTACCGAATTATCGGCAGCGAAAACAGAAGGGGAGATAACGAACCCCGTTAACAACAAAAAAATTATCGACTTTGTTTTTTTCATTTATTTACCCTGGGCCTCAATGGTTATAAAAGATTTGGGCTTTACCCCGCCTGAAGGATTGAAAATGTCCGAGTATTTCCTAATGTCTTCGCAGGTACCGTCAATTTTAGACAAATCAAAATAACGACATTTTCCGTATGTGCCCAATCCGGTTGGTGCCGTGCTTAAAGCTATCCCAATGGGGCCGGAAATCCAAAGAGACATTACCTCATCGCCGTCATTCCATGTAGGACATTGACCTCCAATACCAATAATATTTTTTTGGACTCCGAAAATATTAATCGGACACATTTTAATTTCTATAGAAGTCGAGGTCGATTCTCCGCAATCAGCGGCACTGTAAAGAATAATTGTTCCTTTGTCCGGAGAAAAAGAGTTGGTTCCGATATACCCTTTATTTACAATCATGGAAGACATGGAATTGGTCTGAATAGGGGAGGTATATTTTTCGGTAGCGGGACCGTTCATGTTGCTGACGTTTTCCCCGATGAAAGTGCAGGCACCAGTATAATTAGGATCGGTAAACCCAATTCCCAGATAGGCAGAATTATCAACCGCCGGATTTGGATCAATCTTCTTGATCGATCCGGTAAAGTTGCTGAATTCTCCTAAGTCGGGGATGCTGGTTGAAAGATGATACGGGTAAGGCTTTGCCGAAGTTTTATAATTCACTTGGTCATATAAATAAAAGCCCGCTTCTTTCTTTAAAAAATATATCGATTTGACACCGGAAATGTCTCCAAAGCTACCGCTGCATCCTCCATTTTCACAAGAATATTCCGTCTTCGTCCCGGTATAATTCTCTCCGCTAAAAGTATAAACGGCCAAAAGAGTATCGGCCGGAAAATTCCATTCGACGGTGCTCGCAATGGAATAACTAATTGACGATATATTTTCGCTGATACAAACTTGCTTAGATTTCGCATCGGCAGTCGCCACCGTAGTCACGACTATACCATTAGAACAAGATAAATTGTTGATTTTTATCGTAGTCAAGCTCGGATTTATCACGCCCAATATCAAATAACATCCTATTAAAATCGCCACGCCCAAAAGGGTGTTTTTAATCTTGTCTTTGGCTCCTTCAACCTTGCTGGGATTGCCTTCCGAAGTCATCCATTCAATCCCAGCCATCACAATGATAACAACAGCAAGAAAGGCTCCTATGGCAACAGCCAAATTAAAAATATAGACAATGACTTCGGCGGATGATGCGTTCTTCGGCATTCCAGCTATCAGTTCGGTATCGGCCGCAATGGCCGGAATAACTCCAAAAGACAGTAGTATTAAAGCGATTATTAAAATTATTGTTTTATTATCCATAGCTTTATTTTACTCGCAACAATAATAATTGTCCATGTATGTTTTAATCTCCATTTGACACCCCGGGTTGCTACTATCTCCGTAACGATCCGGATTTTCAAAACATTTTTTCTTTTGCTCTGCAGTTAAAATAGAAAGATTGTATGGATAGCAATTATAATAACCCAAACTGTTGGTGCTGGGGTAGGGGAAGACAGTCCCCATCTCCAAGTTATCAATCTTGACTAAGTTTATCCCTTCAAGGCAGGTAAAAACTCTCGATTGAGTCGATGATTGCTTATATGGTTCTCCAAAGCCGGTAACGCATCCGTTCATCCTTGTCCTGGAAAGATTAAGTTTTTGCAGCAATGTAAATCTATTGGTCACGGTTTCTCCCTTGCTTAAACCTCCATTGCAAGTGAGCTTTTTGGTATCATATTGAAGCCAGTTGTCGCAAACCGTCTTGGTCAAATCAACTGTTTCGCCTTCTTCATACTCTTTATCATCCTTAATTTCCGTTTTGGATATACCCATTAAAATATTCTCTTTTGCTTCCATTCTCTGCAAATATCCTGTTTCATTTAGGTTTTTATCTCTTATCGCTTGCTCTTCTTCATCATCCGATTTTTCAAAACAAGAGGAAGCTATGTTTTGTGCTACGTATATTTTTCTGACCAAGCTACAAAAATTCGCATAGGGACAAACCCAATAATCATCTGCCGCCTCATCTTCATCGGGTTCGGGGCCACAAAAAGATGAACATCCTTGATAAGATCTCGTTTCGTAACTGTAACACACTCCGTTTGAACCGGATGAACATTTGCGCATGGACGGCTCGCATTCATAACAAGAATTGACACTCCAAGAACCGCAACATGGTCCCTCTTCGCAACCACAGGCCGGACTATAGCAACAATTGCTTGCTTTGTGCGTACAATTACTGCAGTCACAGTTTTGAGGCAAATCGGATATTGCCGTTCCGGTATCGTATATATTTTGAATTTCGTCAATAACTCCTTGAATTCTGCTGGCGACTTCGTTGCCCCACTCCTCGGTCTGGTCAACAACTTCTCCTATGGGAATAACCCCGCTATATACTCCTTTGGTATTATCTCGGTCAAAAATAGAACATTTATTGGTTGAAAATAATGCCTCTTCTTTTGTATATTCATAACTGTAGGGAGAATAAAAATAGAAAGTGACTGGGTCTCCATCATAGAAATATTGTTCAATCCCGGATTTTATCTTGCAAATTCTTTTTCCGTCGCTTAATTTTCCTTTAATGCAAGCTCCACTGGCCGATTCTTGAAGACATTCGTATTCGGAACAATACCTGAAAATATTATAATTCCCGTATTGTTCTTTGGTTATTGATTTTTCCGATTCTTCACTGTCGATTTTATAAAATTCGGCCAAAGTTATCCTTTGTCCTGCCGGCTCCTTTGTTTTTAATTCGGCATCGACTAAATCTTTTGTCGTTTCGACAAAATAAGCTTTAAAGGCGAGCATTCTTTCCAGTCCCTGTTTTATGGTAAATAGGTTTCCCGGAGCTTCTTCCTTGAGAAATTCTTTGTCGTAGCAAATTTTATCGGGCTTGGCTCCATCCAATAATTGCTTTATTTCCTGTCTCTTGCAATTAATCTCTGTTCTGTTGGAGCAAGGGTCGTGCTTGTATTGAAGATGTCCGCCTCCTATATCGGTAAATGAATTGTTTAGAGCGGAAGGGCATCCGGTCGAAGAACCGCAACAATTCTGGCAATAAGAGGTACAGGTACTACATGACCTGCCGAAGCCACCGAACACTTGACCGGCCGAAGAAAAAGGATTGTACGAATAATAACAGGAGTCTCCAGAACACTTGCATCCGGTTTTCATTAGTTTATCTAAATCGTCTATTAGTTTATTCAAATGAATTTCTGTCTTTTTTTGCACTGCATCGCTCAGTAATTTCATGCAATAAAAGGGGTCTTTATCGAGAAGAATGTCGCTCCCGTCTATTTTACCATCTCCATTCTGATCTACCGTGTTGCCGATAATTATTCTTTCCCCCGAATCCTTGTATTTATGTTCATATTCATAGCAGGGAAGCTTATTCCTTGTAGAAGATGTTCCAGCCAAGACATCTTCGGTTATCGTTCCTATCGGAAGCTCTTGAAAAGAAGCTGGTTCCAAGCTTTTGGTCGTTGTTCCTGGCGTAACAACAGGAATACTGATGGTAAACCCGCCCAAAGAAATATTCTGTAATTTAACTATATCCGGGTTGATTGTTGTTAAAAGAAGATATGAAACCAAAAGCACTGCCAAGCCGAGAAGAGAATTGATTATGTTTTTTTTAGCTTCAGATACTGATGGGGGATTGCCGGTAGAATTCAAAAGCTTAATTCCGTTATACGCAATGGCGATAAAGGCGAGTACGGCTCCCATAGCCACCCCCAGATTGAAAAGATATATTATTAGTTCTGCAAAATTCATTTTACTGTCCTTCTTCTGGTAATTCTTCCTCTTCTACTTCCATTACATTTAAAAGCACGGTTAATGTCCAGAAAAATCCTATTCCCCCAAGATATGGGGTTAATTCTCCCAAAAGGGGAGTTAAAAACCTGAAACGTTTGTCGGTAAAAAGATTTCTGATTTTATTCTTTAATCCTCCTTGAAGATTCGGCAGTTCCTTCCCCCTTATTATCAGCCAAGAAAAAATTATCATCATGGGAACAATGTCGATAAGCCCAAAATCGTCTAATCCGCAACAAAGAATGATAAGACCGATGACGTCGCACATAATGCCAAAAGGAAGCATGATTACAACCTCAGGACTAATTTTAATATTCACGTCCATCATAATTTAATATAATTATACTGCATTATTTGCATGTGCACAACAGATATTGACAAAATTCAATAATATATTATCATTAATATAGTGAGGTGTTTAAAAATGAAGCACTTAATTATCGTTGTTGCCATTTTGATGGTAGCAATGCTGGTTGTCGCTGGGTGCACAAACCACCAGGCGTCGGGACAGAAGAATGTGATAGTAAAAGACACCCGTCTAAAAATAGAAGCAGACGGGTGCTGGTTCGATGACGGTGTCCACGAAAAAATAAAGTGCACCGAAGAACAAGTTACGCAGGCTATAGCTGAAAATATCTAAAATTTTTCTGTAAGCCTGCTTTCTTTTACAAAATACAAATACATGTTAGAATATAATCATAAATAATATTTATTAAATTTGTGATAAATTTTATAAACAAAAAATTAATCATTGTTTTATTATTTGTATTTTTTATTTCGCCCATACTTGCTTCTGCCGACAACCTTCCCTCTGTTACCACACTTCAAAATATAAATACTAACATTCCTGAAGACGCACTGGATTCGGAGGGAAACCCCGTAACCGCTGAAGACCTTCAAACTACTCCCACCACTACTGACACAATTTTTACTACCACTAAAATTGGCGATATCACTCTTCCGGCACAGCAACAAATTCAAGGATTAACTAGTGCGGCTGAATCAACTCCCAAGTCAACCAGCGAAACCACTAAAACGACCAACTGCAATTGTAATTTGGCTATTTTTGATTTCCTCTGTCCACTTAGATGTTTTATAATCGATATCTTCAGCCAGATTTCTCAAACAGCAATAAGAATCGGAACGGTAACCTTAAACTTTGCCATAGGAAGCGGATCAAGTGCAAATAAATTTGCTGGTTTTGGCTATAACACCACTGATAACGTCATAATACTGGCAGGATGGGGAGTGGTCAGAAACGTCGCCAATGCTGTCCTGGTCTTAGGACTTGTAATTATAGCCATAACCATCATCTTGGGTCTACAAGAAAACAAATCTAAAAAATTGTTGATTACTTTCATATTGATAGCCTTGTTGATTAATTTTACCCCGGTAATCTGCGAATTCATAATTACGGGCTTTAATATTATAACCTATTCTTTCCTTACTGGTAGCGGGGTTTCTTCTGATGGTTACGCTTTTGGAATCTCTAATGCTTTTACTTATTTAAAAAATTTGGACAATAATACAAATTTTGGTATCCAGGGAGCATCTGCGATGATTCTTCTTATTTTTTCGATATTCTTTGGAATCATTTTAATTCTTTACGCTATTTTATTCGTGGCTAGAAATATAATTTTATGGATTTTAATCATATTCTCCCCAATTGCTTTTGCAACTAAAGTCTTTCCCGAATTCAAACATATCAAAAACCTATTCCCAAACATTTTGCACTGGGATGATTGGTGGGCGTCATTTTGGCAATGGTGTGTTATCGGGATCCCGGCGGGGCTTTCCATATATCTGGCAAACGAAATGATGGGCATTTTAACTAACGTTATCGCATCAGATAAAAAAAGCACTTTAAACATGGCTGCTCTCAGCGGTGATCCCATAAATGCCATTTTGAGTTTTTGTCTGGCTTTCTCTGTTCCCTTCATCTTCCTCCTTGTCGGACTCTTTATCTCTATATCCACGGGAACCAAAGCTGCGGGAAAATTAAGCGGTGAACTAACTGGTTTTGGTAAAAAAGCGTTAGGATTTGCCGGAGGGGCAGCTCTCGGAGTAGCAGGAGGAGTGGCTGGCGGAGCCGTGGGAGCGGCCAGAGCAGCAGGTAGAGGAGACAACATAGGCAGTGCCGCAAGAGAAGGTTATTCTACGGGAAAAGAAACCGCCCAGAAAGAAGGAGTGTTTGGCAGTACGATGATTGCAGCTGGGCATATTGGAGGAGCAGGAATTGGTGTAGTTGGCGGACTTGCAAAAGGAACTAAAAATTGGGCGATAAGACAGACTGATGATTATAAAGAAACTGTAAGCGGCGGACTGGAACAAAAAAGAGATGACGAAATATCAAAAATAAGAGGGGCAGCAATAACTGCGGGCAATCCCAACCCTGAGGCCACCAAAAAGGCCGTAGATTATGTAAAAGAAAAGTATAATAAAAAGATAGAATATAATAAAGGAATACAAGACAGTGGGGGGATGCTGAAAAACGTAGTCGAAGAATCTGCAACTGGATTTAATGAAGGAGCCGGAAAAACAACGGCTAAGGTTGGCAGTACTATTTTCGGAGCCATGGTAGGAGGAGTGGTCGGAGCAGCAAATACGAACAGGGGAGAAAGCTTGGCTTCTAATATTATTAGTGGTGGCACACAGGGGGCCGACATAGGACGCAGAACTATAGGTAAAGCTGGAGAAATAGCTGCTCAAAAAATAAGCGAATCGGTAAAAGATGCTGGGAAAACGCTAAGTGGAGCGATGACTGAACCTCTTGTAGGAAAATCTAAAAGTCAAAAAGTGAAAGATGCTGCGGTAGAAGCTCTCTCAGACGAAGATATAGAAAGAGAAGCCAAAGAAAGAGGTATTAATGTATAACAAAATTCTTAAAGGAGTTGCAACAACTCCTTTTTGATTACCAAAAACCAACCATACACGTATCAAATTCAAGAAACTACCGCAGACATGCTTGTCTAAAACATAAATAAAACCATGTATTATATTACAGAAAACAACCATAAATTTGAAACCGTCAGAGCTTTTTTAGAAAAACATGGCATAGAAATAAGTCAAAAGGTGTTGCCGATATACGAAATTCAAAGCAGCGATGGAATTGAAATAGCCAAATCAAAAGCCATGCAGGCGTGGGAGATAATCAAAGAACCGCTGTTTGTAAATGATGCTTTCTGGATAATACCGTCTTTGAAAGGATTCCCTGGCCCATATATGAAATATATGAATGATTGGTTTGAGCCGGATGATTTTCTAAGATTAATGAATGGTAAAACCGATAGAACAATAATCCTGAGAGATACTATCGTGTATATTGATGAAAACAGCCAAAATGTCTTCACAAATGACTATTGTGGTGAAATTTTAGAAAATAAATACGAAGGGAACTACAAATATCCGATAGATGCGGTCGTCTCTTTTTCAAAAAATAAGAAGTCTATTGCCGAAGAGAATGGAATTCAGAAGTTTTCCACCGAAGGGTCTTGGGCTGATTTCGCCAAGTGGTTAAAAAACAAATAGTAATTTTCTTAAAATAAATTTTGACAATTATTAATAAATAGTTTATGGTTTAGATGAACGAGGGGGCGGCAAGTTCACCCCTGAAGTGCAACTGATGGGCAATTAAAATTAATTAAATTAATCGCATATCGGCTGACCTTTAATGGCTGGCGGATCAGTCCGCTTTCTCTCGCTACCTCATACGGAGTTTTGTATCCCAGGATTTTCCTGGGTTTGTTGTTTAAGAGCCATTCTACCAGAGAAACATCCTCCTGTGAATAATCGTTCAAGTCACAGCCCTTGGGAAAGTATTTCCTCAGTTCCTTGTTCGCATTCTCTATATGCGGTTTTTCATATGAAGAATACGGATGGCAGAAGAAGCTCGGAACCAGAGCCTGCTCATGATTCCTGTTTTCGATCCCGTTGTCCCTTACCAAGCATCTCGTGTTGAGAGGAAGGAGAATGTCATCAATGGCTTTTTCATTCAAGGCCGGCTTCAGGCTGCATATCTTCCTCAGCCCTATCAATTTGGAAAACACATCCTTCACTCCGGTGAGCGCCGCCGTGCTCCCGGTTTTCTTCCCTGAAACAATCGTATCTGTTTCCATGTCTCCCGATTTAAGCCCGAAATCAAAGGGTTTTTCTTCGATTCCGACCCTGTTCGGAATCATTTCCTTCTTTGTTTTCTTTTTCTTCCTTTTCTTCTTTCTGTACTGCTTGGAGGGAAGAAGAGGGCAATACAACTGGCCGTGGATTGAATAGAGCCATTCATATATCGCTGTCTTGGAAGCGTAGTATGGCAGTTTTTGTTCTTTCATTCTTCCCGATATCTCATCCGGGTTCCAATCCAGAATTAGCCCCTTGATGATGAAGACCTTTAGTTCTTCATTTTCATTAATCTTCTTTCCCTGGTACCGGGCGTACTTCTTCCGGAGATATGCCTTGTGGTGGGCGTATTCGGCCTTGTATGCGCCGTTCTTCATCGAACCCTTGTTGAGCTCTCTCGAGATGGTTCCTTCATCTCTCCCTATGACTTCGGCTATTTCTTTTTGGAGGTGCCCGGAAGAGAAGAGGGCTTGTATCCTATCCCTCTCTTCCTGGCTTAAATGTTTGTACTTTTTCATACTTGAAATGTATCCCATTTCAGTTGCACTTCAAAACGGAAATTGCCGGCAACTCCAATGAGTTCATTGAAAAAAAGGAGGTGAAGTACAAATGAAACCTACCGTCCCAACAAGGGAAGATGCATCTGCGGTACTTGGCAAAACCACGAGTATTGCTCATGCCTCTAAGTGCGGCACATGTGCATGTAAATGCGCATGCAGGTACAATGATGTGCCTGGAGAGAATCCATTCGATAAGTAGAATGGAAAACTCTTAATTTAATTTTTTAAGAGGGTATCGCTTGATGACTAAAAGTATGGAGGGAAACTTATGGAAAATTGTATCCTATTTCTTTCAAAGTATGTACACTTTTTTAAAAAATTTCCTACCGTAGCTTGCTATCATTCTCTACGAATGAAGCCGGTTTACATCTCAGATTCTTTTCTTCCGATGATTAAAAAATTTGCCAATGGTGCCTTTTTAAGAGATGTACTTTCTTTAATTAGATCAGAAGATCGGCAAGACTTCTTAAGCACAATTGAAGCGTTGAGAGATGCTAAAATCTTAATTCAAGATTCGGCAAATGATAAAAAAGCTTTCGATTACTTCTTCGGAATGCTGGGAAAACCTTATCCGCATTTGGCCTATTTTATCCTCACAGAAAATTGCAATTTCCGCTGTAAATACTGTTTCATAAAAAACCAGGAATCTCCTGATCATAATAGCGGGAACATGACACTGGAGGTGGCCATCAAAGGATTGGATTTTTTCTGTCACCGAATCGCAAAAGATCCAAAACAATTCGAATCGGAAAAAACTATTGTATTTTACGGGGGAGAGCCTCTGCTAAACTGGAATGTTTTAAAAATTCTTTTACCTAAAATTGAAGAATATATTCAAAATGGAAAACTTCCCAAAAAGACGATTCTTAATATGGTGACCAATGGAAGCTTAATAACCAATGAAATTGCCGAAACACTCAAAAAACATAATGTTCAAGTTTCGATATCAATTGATGGCGATTCTTTTGCAACAAACTCAAGTCGTATTTATGCGGACGGAAGACCTGTCTATCAAGACATAAAAAGAGGATTTCTGGTTTGCAAAGAAAACGGAATGAACATTGGTGCTTCGTGCACTCTTTCAGAGGCCAGTATTTCCGACTTTGGCACCACACTTAAGGTTTTACTTGATGAATGTCAGGTAACTAATCTCGGTTTCAATCTTATGATTGCTGGTGAAGACAAGCTAAATGACGGATATAACGAAAGAGCAGCAAAATTCATTATCGACGCTTTTAAGGTCTTCAGAGAAAGGGGAGTGTATGAAGATCGCATAATGAGAAAAGCTACCTCTTTCGTCGAAAGCAAGGTCTGGCCATTTGATTGCGGTGCCACTGGAGGAAATCAGATAGTAATAGCTCCAGATGGAGACATTGGAATCTGCCATGGTTTTCTTGCAAAAAGAAAGTACTTCCCAACAAATGTGTACGATGACGATTTCGAGATGAGCGAAAACCCCGACTATAAAGAATGGAGCATGAGGTCTCCATTAAATATGCCCCAATGTCAGGAATGTTCGGCCTTGGGCATCTGCGGGGGAGGGTGCCCGTTCCAATCAGAAATCGAAAAAGGCTCTATTTGGGCTCTTGATGATCGTTTCTGTATCCATGCAAAAATGACCCTTGAGTGGCTCATCTGGGATCTCTTTGATCATACAAAATAATTAATTTACCCATTGGACTTCTTCTTATTAAAAAGATAGAATGTTAGTGGGTTTTTATTTATATGGAACATCCAACTATAAAATTACAATTTGATCAAAAATTAGACCAAGATTTAGCTTGGGATTTTTACAATAATCAAAAATTTGGTGGTTGTGATTTTTGGAAAGAAAGAGCATTGAGGTACCATCCATTACTTATCAATATTGAATCGTCCGAAGATAAAAGAAAATATCTAGATAATTACATCTCGGAATACTATATTTCTCATAAAGATGAAATTAAATCTCTGTGTAATAAAACAATAGAATATTTAAAGCAAGAACAAGAAAAATACTTTCTTTTAGTTGATAAAATATTCAAAAATTATCCATGGCCTAAAGAAGAACTTATTGGCAATTTTTCTATTTTTGATTTTTGCCCTAGGTTTCTTGAGGACGGTGAATTCCAGGTCTTCATCTATGGCAACCACAATCTTCAACTTTTTACTATTTTTCACGAATGTCTTCATTTTATATTTTATGACTTTGCTCAAAAAAAATTCCCTGGAACTCTTGGTAAAATGAATACAGAGAAAGGGGAGCTCTGGGACATAGCAGAAGTGTTCAATGCAGTGATACAAAATACTGATGATTTTATAGATTTACATAGTAAAATAGAAAATATAGGCTATCCAGATCATAAAGAATTAATAACTAAAGGCACTCTTTTGTGGAGGAAACATCATGATGTTTATAGTTGGATTAATGGAATGCTAAACTATACCTTTCTTACGGTAGATTCTAGCTTGAAATGCAATAGTCTTTAGGATTCATTTCTTTGACGAAAACTTGATAGGGGGTGAGGTAGTTCAATCTCTTTCTGGGACGATTATTGAGTTCCCGCACAGCCTTATCAATCTCCTTTTGCGATATCATATCAAAATCGGTTCTCTTTGGAAAGTACTGCCTTAAAAGGCCGTTCCAATTCTCGTTGCTTCCTCTTTCCCAAGAGTGATATGGATTAGCAAAATAGACATCCATTCCTGTTTCTTTTTCAATCATTTCGTATTCAGCGAATTCACTTCCGTTATCATATGTGACGGATTTTCTTTTCTTCTTGGGGATGGAAGAAAAAGATTTAACCGTTTTCTCTTTCAATTCTTCCGCTCTGACCTTTTCAAGCTTTATCCCTCTCCCGTATCCGGAGACTCTCTCGACGTACGTCGCAACCCCGTTTTGCTTATCCTTCCCGACAACCGTATCGCCCTCCCAGTGGCCCATTTCCTTTCTTTCGTTGATTTCCTCCGGACGATCATCAATACGGCGCTTCTTCATTAATTCACGGGCTATTGAACGATTCTTGGTCCCATGCCTGCGTCTGTATTTCCCTTTCTTTTGTCTCAAGAAAAGAATCAAGTATTTTTCTTCCGAATAGATGAAGGAATACACGGTTTCGGTGGAGACAAAACTCTTGCCCGTTATTCTTCTTTCTCCCATGATTTGTTCGGGAGATTTTTTCTTTTTCATTCCCTTAATCAAAGCTTCTTTCAAGTCATTGTCACAGAGAAGCTTCTTGGATTTCCTTTTGCCTTCTTTTCTTCTTCGCCGGGCGAGGGCATTCGCATGGAGAGCTTTATATACTCCATTCTCATATGAATTGTTCTTTATCTCCCGAAATACAGTCGAATAGTCCTTATCCAATCTCCTCGCCATCTCCGCTTTGCTCAGATTAAGCTCTATCCAGGCCTGTATTTTGAATCTCTCTTCTATGCTAAAATGATGGTGAGCCATTGTGTTTTAGTTTTAATGTTTCTTATCAACTACATTATATCCTAAAAACAATGGCTTTTTGTTTTTCCAAAGTATTGCATTTCAGATTGGAATTCACCCTACAAACATTGACAATATATAAATATATGTTATCATAAAAGAGCCGAAAATGGCTTCTTTTGATGTGATTATTATGGCACAACAGCAACCGAAGTTAGTGGATAAAATTGAGGCACTGGCATTCAGAATACTGATTATCGCCATTATGCTTGGCATAGCGGGATGGATTATCGTCGCTACTCTTAATGGGCTGAAAGAGGTCTTTGGGAACCTATGGATGGGAATAATCATAGGATTCGTAATTGGCCTCGCGATGATGTACTTTTACATTATAAAAATAAGGAATATAACATGGAATATTCCTTAAAAAATTTGAGGGCAAAAACAAAACAAATGCGCCTCTTTTTTTATTTACACATCGCGCCAACAAACTATCGCTGTATTGATAATTTTTTGCTATAATCATCTCATGAATAAAACATTCCCTCAAAAACTGAAAAGGGGAGACGAAATCAGAGTCATTATCAGCTCAAGGTCCTTGAGTCTTCTTTCCGAAAAAACAAAAGAAATAGCCAATCAAAGATTCTCTGAGCTTGGACTAAAGGTATCTTTTGGCAAACATGTCATGGAAAACGACGAATTCTTGTCTTCTTCCGTTGAATCAAGAATTGAAGACTTGCACGAAGCTTTTCTTAATAAGAAGGTAAAAGCGGTTTTTACCGTCTTGGGCGGATTTAACGCAAATCAATTATTGAAATATATAGACTGGGACATAATTAAAAACAATCCCAAGATATTCTGTGGCTATTCGGATGTTACCGCTCTCAATTGGGCGATTTATCAAAAAACCGGATTGGTTAATTATTCTGGACCGCATTATTCAACTTTCGGTCAAAAGCTATATTTTGACTACACCTTAGAATACTTTAAAAAATGTCTGTTATCTGAAGAAGAGTTCTCCATTCTTCCATCTGATAATTGGAGCGATGATGCTTGGTATGAAAATCAAGAAAACAGAAATATCATTAAAAATAACGGCTATCTAGTTATTAACGAAGGGGAGGCTGCCGGAACAATCTTGGGTGGTAATCTCTGCACTCTTAATCTGCTTCAAGGAACAGAATATTTCCCCGACTTATCCAATACAATATTGTTTATAGAAGATGACGAATTAACAAGCCCCGAAACCTTTGACCGTGACTTGCAATCATTAATACACCAGCCGGGATTCAATGGAGTTAAAGGAATAGTTATCGGTAGATTCCAAAAGGTTAGCAATGTAACAAATGAAAAGCTGATTAAAATCATTAAAACCAAGAAGGAATTGGATAATATTCCTGTAATTGCCAATGTTGATTTTGGACACACTAGTCCGTTGATAACATTTCCTATCGGAGGGGAAGCAGAGATTATAATCAAAGGCAATGATTCGGAGATAAAAATTATTAAGCATTAATATAAAAAATGAACCAAACACAAAAAATAGAAAGACATTTCAATGTAACTGTTTATGTACTCAATCAAGAAACAAAAAGGTTTCTTCTTATCAAACACAAAAAGATAGGGAAGTGGTTGGCCCCGGGAGGGCATGTTGACCCTAATGAAACTCCCGACTGCGCCGCACTGAGAGAAGTAAAAGAAGAAACTGGTCTCACAATCAATTTAATCGGAGAAAGATTGCCCCGAAAAACAGACTTAATCAGGCCATTTGGAATACAACTAAACATCATAAAGCCCGAAGAACACGAACATATGGATCTTATATACTTAGGGATTCCTGAACCGGGACAAACCGAAAAAATAAACAAAGAAGAAACTGACGGCATCGGGTGGTTTTCTCTGGAAGATATAAAAAATCCATCTTTCGACACCTTCGACGACACAAGACAGTGGTGTGAATACTTCCTTAAATAGATAGTCCGTCTTCAGATTGACTTCATTGAAACCATCGAGCCAACATTTTCAGATTATAAAAAAGTAATCCTTAATTAACCCGAGAAAACAGAAACTTAACTTTCATTTTAATCGAACTAAAATGAAAGTATAATATTAATTTATCGATATAGTTAAAAAAGAGGGTGGGTAAAATTTAAATAAAATAAATGTCTGATTGTTTATAGGAACTTATCTATAAAATCAGCTTATTTGCATAGGTATTAACATGTTTTGCATAGGTGTAATAAAATTATGAAAATAGAAATTAAAAAATTCGGGACACTCTTGACCTCAAGACAATTGGGTAAAGAAGCTCTTGCCGCCCTCGAGCCATCCTTAAGAAACGTTTCTGAAAAAGAAGGGGTATTAATTGATTTTGACGGAACCATGACTTTCTCTCCTGCCTGGGGTGACGAATTTCTTACCCCTTTAGCGAAAAGATATGGGGACAGGTTTAAGCTGATGAAATCTGACAATCCATCTGTGGTCGCCACCATTGAAATCCTTGAAGAAGCAAACAATTTTAAGTTTAATAGGGCGGAATAGCTAATCTTATATACAATTTAAAACAAAAAGTGACGTCTAATGAATATGAAAACCATCTATTATATTACAGAAAACAACCATAAATTTGAAACCGTCAGAGCTTTTTTAGAAAAACAGGGCATAGAAATAAGCCAAAAGATATTGCCGATATATGAAATTCAAAGCAATGATGGAGTTGAAATAGCGAAATCAAAAGCCAAGCAAGCATGGGAAATAATCAAAGAACCTCTGTTTGTAAACGACGCTTTCTGGATAATACCGTCCTTGAAGGGATTTCCCGGTCCGTATATGAAATATATAAATGACTGGTTTGAGCCGGATGACTTTCTGAAGTTAATGAATGGCAAAGACGATAGAACAATAATCCTGAGAGATACCATCGTGTATATTGATGAAAGCGGCCAAAATATCTTTACAAATGACTATTACGGTGAAATTTTAGAAAACAAATACGAAGGGAACTATAAATATCCATTGGATGCAGTAGCTTCTCTTTCAAAAAATAAAAAATCTATTGCCGAAGAAAATGGAATTCAGAAATTTTCTACCGAAGGGTCTTGGGCTGATTTTGCTACATGGTTAAAGAATAAATAGCGATTTTGCTCAAAAACGACACCAAACTATTGATATCATGAGCATATTGACATCATCGAATATACTTATTATGATGTTAACCAATCTTAATACATATGGAAAGTCGTAAAAAAATCAACATTTTATTGGTAGGATTGGGCCCTCACGCAAAAAGAATATACTTCCCAATAATAAAAAAAGATGGTACAAACATCAACGCAAAAATATCGCTGATTGTTGATTTGGAAGAAAAAAAAGAAGACATTGAAAAATATCTCCTTGCCAGTGGAGAAAAAATAGATACGTTATTTTTATCTTCAAAACAAAAAAAATACAATAACTTAACGAAAGAAGTCGAAAAAATTCTTGATGAAAAAATCAAAAAACTAAACATTAATGCTGTTTTTATTTCTACCGAACCACTGGCTCATATAGTTTATGCTAAATACGCACTTTCTAGAGGATTGCATATATTAATGGACAAGCCATTATCAACAAAAGAAAACATTTCCACCAATATCAATAAGGCTAAAGAAATTATTAATGATTACGAAAAGCTAATCGTCCTACACAAAAAAGCTGAAAAAAAACATGGCCACAAAATAGTATTCAACCTAATGGCTCAAAGAAGATTCCACCCGGCCTTTATCAAAATAAAACAATTAATAAGAGACGTGTATGAATCAACAGGATGTCCTGTTACCTCAATTCAATCTTTCCATAGTGACGGCCAGTGGAGAATGCCAGAAGAAATTATCGACCAAGATTATCATCCTTACAATCAAGGATATGGGAAGCTGTCACATTCTGGATATCACTCTCTTGATTTAGTTCCGTGGTTGATAGATATTGATGATGTTGATTATGATCAGATAAACATCGTCTCTCAATCGTCTAGGCCTATAGACTTTTTTGAACAATTAAAAATTAGTAATTATGAAAAGCTTTTCCCCGATTACCGAAATTTCTTTGCCCGTGACGAAAAAAATATCAATTCGACCGTAAAATTATATGGAGAAATAGATTGCTTCTCCAATATTGCATTTAAAAGAAAAAATAAAACCATAACTTTGGCATCTGTTAATTTAGCCCATAATGGATTTTCTCAAAGAGGGTGGACTACCGCCAAAGGAAAAGACCTTTATAAGGGAAATGGGCGGGTTAGGCATGAATCTCATTATATTGAACAGGGCCCATTCCAAGCGATCTCTTTTATTTCTTATCAGGGAAAAGAGGTAAATCCAAACAATATAGACGGTGTTTATGATGTCGGCGGGGAATACCATTTAGACATTCACGTTTTTAGAAATGATAAATTTTGTCCAAAATGGAAAAATTACGAAAAAATTTCTGTTCGTGATTTAAATATTAATATTATGGAAGGGGTTTCTCGTGGGCACCAAGAAGATGCTCGCAGGTTTTGCATTTTAGACTTTATAGAACAAATAAATAATCCAGAAAAAACTACAAAATCTTCTATTGTTGACCATAAAAAAAGTATCTTACTAATGAGCGGGGCTTATCAATCAATGTGTAAAAGCTTTAAAAGAAAAAACCCTCTAATTTCAATTAATCTTTAAAAATTAACAAAAAAAATGGAACTACCAATAAAAGTTGAACTATTTGTTTGCGATAGATCGGAAAGTGATCCTAAAATTTTATTACTAAAAAGAACTGATGCTGATGGTGGATTTTGGCAACCGATTACCGGAACCTTAGAATTTGAAGAATCAATTAGGGATTGTATAGTTAGGGAACTAAAAGAAGAAACTAGCATTGAAAATATTAAAAACATCTCTCCGGAAATATATAGATTCCACTGGAAGAAAAACGACTACATGGTTGTTGAATTAGTTTATATAGTTGACACAAATCAAAAAGATGTTATTATAAGCGAAGAGCATTCTTCTTTTCGTTGGTCCTCCATTAAAGAGGCCGAAAAATTATTAGAAAAAGAAAATAATCGAAAGGCGCTTAAATGCTTTTGCTCATTCATAAACTACAAAAAACTAGGAGGTGATTAGCTTGAAAGTTGTTAGTGTTGCTTTTGACGGCCCGAATAGGTCGGGAAAAGGACTTCAGATTGAATTGTTGTCCAACCGCTTGAACGAAGAACAAATTCCCTACATGGTTGTCCGCGGAGATGGCTCAAGGGAATGTAATAAATTAATAGAAAGCGATCTTTCTGAATGGTGGAAAGAAGTCAATTTACACCTACACAACATCAACGACTTATATTGTTGGAATGTTGCAGCGTGCAAGCTGGCTGAAGAGTTAATTTATTGTAAAAATAGCATCCTACCAGAAATTATCAAAAAAAGTAATTCTGACATGGGATTACTGTTGATAGATAGAAGCATTCTATCAAGGGCGGTACTCGTCTCAGAATATTTAGAAAATTTTGCGATGGATGATTTGTACCCTCAACAATTTTTTGAGAGCCAGCATAATTTAACGGTCTGGGATGTTGTGCCAGATATTATATTCTTGCTCTCTGCTCCAAAAAAAGTCTTAATCTCCAGATTAAACAAAAATGATCCGAAGTATTCATTCCGCAAAGATATTATAGAAAAAAAATGGAACTGGTATGGTCGGGTGCTTAATCGTTTTCCAAGCACAATCAGCTCTAAGGTTATTCCTATTGATGCGACTAAAAATCCTACTGAAATAAATATGGAAATATTTAATACTATTAGTAAATATAGAAACGACCAATAATCGTTTTTTTATTTAGCCCATTGAATCTCCAAATATATGTGTTAAAATAGAATCACATACATGGAAGAACAAGAAAACCAAAAAGATTTCTTCTGGAAAACATACGAAAAACTTCCAGACAACATTAAAGAAGCTCTTTTCGCCGAAGAGAATTTTAACATTGTCTCAGAAATCTGCGAAGCCAACGGATTAACCGCAGAAGAAACAAAATCTCAAATATTAAAATATGTCGGTAAAACACTGATGGGATTATTGCCGATAAAAGAATTTCCCATCATCCTTGAGCTTGATTTGGATTTGGACACGGAAGTCGCAAGGAATATAAGCTCTGACATTGACCGAAGAATTTTCAGCCATTTGAGAATCTCTTTAAACAAATTATATGAATCAGCTGTTGCAGAGAAGAAGGAAGTAAGCGATAATACTAAGAAAGAGGGGAGTGAAATAAAACAGGAAATCAAAAAAGAAGAAAAACCGAAAGAGCCTGTTAACTCCAAAGACCCGTACAAAGAACCTATAATTTAATATGCAATACAGAGTTCCTCAATTTATAGAACACGAAGCCAAGATCTTGGGCCCGCTGAACATAAAACAAAGCTTGACGGTCGGAGGAGTCCTCGCCATTTGTTTTTTTCTGTACTTTATGGTCGGACAAACCAATTTCTTTCTTTTTTTATTGATTGCGGCTGTCTTAACCGGAACAGCCTTAGCCATATCATTTACCAAAATCGAGGGATTGGGATTGCCGACGGTCATCAAAAACTGGGCCAACTTTAACATTAATCCCAAAATATTCCTTTGGAGAAGAAAACAATCACCGGTCTACTTATCAACCGAAAGAATCAAAAGGGAAATAGTCGTCAAAGAAGACAAATCTCCGTTAAAGGTAAAACAGGAGGGAAAGATAGGGGAATTGATTAAGAAAATTGATTTTGAAAAAACACCCGAATAACATATGGTAAAAGTCCCGTCTCAACAATTCATGCCCGTGGAGCAGATCCGGGAAGGAGTGATGGTAATGAAAGACAAATCCTTAAAAGGAATCCTTTTGGTTTCTTCTTTGAACTTCGCTTTGAAATCGGAAGACGAACAAATGGCCATTATTTACCAATTCCAAAACTTCTTGAACTCCCTTGATTTCAGCTGCCAGATAGTCGTTAATTCAAGAAAAGTGAATATTACCGGATATATTGATAAAATCAAAGATTTGGAAAGCAAACAGAAAAACGAACTGTTAAAAATACAGACCGCCGAGTACCGTGCCTTTATCGAAGAAATAGTCTCCAATGGCAGTATTATGAGCAAGAATTTCTATGTCGTCGTTCCATATTTCCCGATGACCGAATTGCCCAATATTCCCGGAGTCGGACCCAACGAAAGCAAGACCAGCTTGACCGAAAAGAAATTCCAGACCGGCAAATACCAATTATGGCAAAGAATGGAATATGTTTCCTTGGGAATTAGAAGGTGCGGATTGAAATCGGCCAACTTGGGCTCGGAAGAATTGATTGAATTATTGTGGGGATTGCATCACCCCAAGCAAGCAGAATTGGGATATTATCCAGATTTGCCACCGGAAGTTATAATATAAAAATATGGCTTTATTCGGAAACAAACCAAAACAAGAAAAATTCCTGGAAAAAGAGATGACTACAGCTCTCGACATTGTTGCACCCGCATCAATCGAGGTCACCCAGAACTATGTCCAGATGGAAGAAAAGATGGCCAAGACCTACTTTGTTTTTTCCTATCCCCGATATTTAACCACCGGCTGGCTCTCTCCGATTATCAACATGGATATTCCTTTGGATATTTCTTTCTTCTTCCATCCGATTGAAACCGGAAGCATTTTAAAACAATTGAGAAAAAGCGTGACCGAAGTACAGGCCGAAATCATGGAGAGGGAAGAGAAGGGACTAATCAGAGACCCGGCCCTGGAAACCGCCTACCAAGATTTGGAAGATTTGAGAAGCAGGCTGCAAACAGCCCAGGAGAAAATGTTCAAGTTCGGGTTATATATTACTGTTTATGCCGATAATGCCAAAGAACTGGAAACGATTGAAACAACCTTAAGGTCCATTCTTGAATCCAGATTGATATATATCAAACCGGCCTTGTATCAGCAAAAAGAAGGATTGATTTCTTCTTTCCCCTACGGCAGCGATTTATTGCAGATTCACAACACCTTAAATACCACTCCTTTATCAAGTATTTTCCCGTTCGTTTCCTTTGACTTGAGTTCAAATGAGGGAATATTGTACGGAATCAACAAACACAACAATTCCTTGGTCTTATTCGACCGTTTCAGCATGGAAAACGCCAATATGGTAATCTTCGCCAAGTCTGGTTCCGGTAAATCATATGCGGTCAAATTGGAGATATTGAGGTCCCTTATGATGGGAGCGGAGTGTATCATTCTCGACCCCGAGAACGAGTACAAAACTTTGGCCGAGGCGGTAGACGGAGCGTTCTTCAAAATATCCTTGAGTTCGGACAGCCACATCAATCCTTTTGATCTGCCCGAACCGAGAGAAGACGAAACCGCGGAAGATGTTTTGAGGTCGAACATCATCAACTTGGTCGGATTAATGAGAATAATGCTTGGAGGATTGTCTCCGGAAGAAGACGCGGTCATGGACCGGGCTCTGGCCGAAACATATGCCGCCAAGGATATTACCGCCAACTCGGACCCCAAAATGTGGGCAGCCAATGTTCCGATAATGTCCGATTTGGAATCGGTTTTGGACACCATGGACGGAGCTGAATCATTGGTTGAAAGATTGAGAAAGTTCACCAAAGGAACCTTTGCCTCTTTCTTCAACCAGAAATCGAATATTTCAATGGACAAGTCGTTGGTTGTTTTCGGCATCAGAGATATGGAGGATGAATTAAGGCCGATGGCCATGTTTATCATCATGCGTTATATCTGGAACACAATCAGGGCCGAGTTGAAAAAAAGGATATTGGTTATCGATGAGGCCTGGTGGATGATGAAAACCGAAGACGGTGCTTCTTTCTTGTTCGGCATCTGCAAAAGAGCGAGAAAATACTGGCTGGGAGTCACCACCATCACCCAGGATGTTTCCGACTTTATGCGTTCCGATTACGGTAAACCGATTATCACCAACTCTTCAATCCAATTATTATTGAAACAAAGTCCGGCGACGATAGATTTAATCCAACAGACCTTCACCCTAACCGACCAGGAAAAATTCCTCCTATTGGAAACTCCGGTCGGGGAGGGCATCTTCTTTGCCGGCCAAAAGCACGTTGCCATTAGAGTCGTCGCCTCATATACCGAAGACCAGATAATCACCACCAGTCCGGAAGAAGTGGTGAAGATAAAGGCGGCGAAGGCCTCGCAACAACTTTAATTAACTTATACTTAAAAAGACTCCTTGCGGAGTCTTTTTTATAAACATTGTTAAAACTTCGGCTTCACAATCACTTTCCTTTCTTCTCCTTCTCCCACGCTCTCGGTCATGACATCTTTTCTGTCGGCCAAGGCCATATGCACAATCCTTCTGTCGAAAGAAGAAGTGAAAGGGAGCTCTTTCTCTTTCTTGGTTCTGGACACTTCGTCAGCCACGCTCTGGGCCACATCTCTCAAATAATCTTCCTTGTTTTTTTTGTAATTATCCACGTCTAAGCTTAAATAGAAATCTTTGTCTGTTTTCTTCTTGATAACTTTCCTCAAAAGCAATTGAATGTCGGCTAAAACCAATCCTTGCTTTCCGATTAAGGTTTGGGCATCGGATGTTTTAATATTGATTTCCAAAACATCTTCTCCTTCTCTTTCCTTGGCTCCGCCATCAACCTCGACAGCAAAACCGACTTGATTGAAAAAGTCTTTGATTATTCCTTTAATATTCTCCAATTCTTCTTGTCCGATCATATTCCTTTTTTATTAAATATGCTTCTTTGCTGGAAAATGGTGAACACGGTTGTGATTATCCAGTATAATCCCAAGGCAGCCGGAAGGGTATAAAGAACAAAGAAAGTTATTAGGGGTATAAAGAAAATCATCTGTTTGGTCACCATTTCCGAAACCTGAGTGGCTTTGTCCGGAGAGTCGGATTTGGGCATGTTGGGCATTCCTGTTTTAGCTTGGAAGAACTGAGCCACCGCTGTTAAGACGGCCAAAATAATATTGGGTTTTGACAAATCGATTCCCAAAAAGAAAGGGTTGATTTGCTGGGGCAGGGAAACGAAAGAATACATCATATTGGGATCGATGGCTATTCCTCCCTTGAAAACATAGAACAGGGCCCAGAGGATGGGTATCTGGAGGAATAAAAGAAAGACTCCGGAAAAAGGATTGAACTTCTTCTCTTTGTAGAGGGCCATCATTTCCTCGGCCTGCTTCTGCTGATTGTCTTTGTATTTCTTTTGAATTTCCTGCAGCCTCGGCTGGATCTCGGCCATGTCCTTCTGCGATTTCAACGCCTTTTCATTCAAAGGGTTGGTCACAACCTTAATCAAAAGAGTTAAAGCAATCACCGCCACGCCGAAGTTTCCGGTATAGACATATATCAACACCAAAAAATTCAGCATCGGCTGATAAAGAACGGTATTAAAGATTGCTGAAAAAATATTCACAAATTTATTTAATCAATTCTCCTTTATCAAAAAGGTTTTCAATGTCTTTCTTTATTTCTCCGTATTCAACATTGTTAATCGAGGGCAGGGCAATGAAAATGATGCTTAATCCTTCTTTGATTTCTTTCTTTTTCAATCTGACGATTTCCCTCATTCTTCTCTTAACCTTGTTCCTCTCGACCGCCAACTTGGAAACCTTCTTGCTGACCACGAAACCAACTTTAGTTTTGTCGGTTCCATTGGCCAAATACTTCAAAAAAATATTGCTGCCCTTAACGGCCCTTCCGCCCTTAAAGACGGCTTCGAATTCCTTCTCTTTTTTTAATCTGTTTTCTTTGGGCAACATACAAAATTAGACAGATAACTTGGCTCTGCCTTTCCTTCTTCTTTTGGCCAAAACTGTTCTCCCGCTCTTGGTCTCGCTTCTTTCCAAGAATCCGTGAGCTCTCTTCCTTTTTTTCTTTTTCGGCTGATAGGTTAAACTCATGTTGTTATTTTTATCCTTGATTTATATTAAGACTATATCAAAAAATACCGTCTTGGTCAATTTAAGACCACCGCCCTTTTCATAAACTTCTCAACCTCTTTTAACGTGATTTTATTGTTATTTTTAAACTTAATCGGAGAATTTTCTATATCTTTGAAATAAACCAGATTTTTAATAATTAGATTGGTGTCTATTTCTGGAAATTTCTTTCCAGCCAACTCCAAAAGTTCTCTTAATTTTATCTCTTGAAGAATATAATAAAGGTCTATATAGTCCTTGTTGGATTTTCTGCCAATTATGGCCGAGAACTTCGTGCATCCGATATCTTCAATGGAAGCCAAATTAAAATATTCTTCTTTGATTAAACTTTTTATCAGCTTGTATTTATATCCAAAAAAACTCAAAAGTATTCCTTCGTCAATCAAGACTATTAATGTATTTTCTTCCTCCCTTACTTTCAATATTTTATGGCCCTTAAAAACGATTTTGATTTCAGACAAAACTTTGTCAGTATCTATGTCCTTATTGGCGAAATAATCAAAATCGACGCTGGAGCGATATCCCAATTGTAAGGCAAGGGCAGTCCCGCCAGCCAGATAAAACTCCTTCTTGAAATAAGACAGGAGCGGGAGAATGTTCTGTCTTTTTTTATCTAAAACGTTGTAAAACATTTTTTCTTTTTATTAGTCTTGGTTTTAAAAACAATTGACCAAAGGTTGAAAGATTTTTCGTCCCATTCTCCGGCAAGGGGACTGGACAACGCTTCCTTAATTTCTTTTTTTGTATAATTATTAAAAAGCCAGTCTGTTGCTTTTTTGGACCCCAAATTAAGGACATTGGTTATTATCCTTTTTTTGTTTTTTTCTTTATCTATTTTTTGAGTATCATATGACCACAAAAATGGCTCGATATATTTCGGTATCATATGATTATTATACCATAATTTTCTCTAAATTAGAAGGTCTGAATTTGTTAACCTTTTGTCCACAAACTTTCCACAGTCCTCGTTTTGACCCTTGATTTTACAAGGCTTTTTGCCTTGTTGACATTGTTTAAGGTATAATAAGGACAAGAATATAAAGAGAATACCATGACCAATGAGGAGCTCTGGCAGGCAGTCTTGTCCCAGATTCAATTGAATATCTCTCCGGCTAATTTCGCCACCTGGTTCGCCAATACCAAAATATCCGCAATTGATGACAATATTGTGACTGTTTCCGTTCCCAATTCTTTTTCCAAGGAATGGTTGGAACAAAAACACAATAAAGAGATCTTGAGAATATTGAAGGCGCTTGATGAAAATATTAAAAGCATACAATATGTCGTCAATCCGGTTAATGTTAAAATGGCAAACGCCGGAAAGAGAAGCGTCAAGAAAAATGACGAGCCGATTGAACAGATGGGATTTTCGGAATTGGAGGTGAGTAAAGAAACCAATCTTAACCCAAAATACACTTTTGATAATTTCATCACCGGGCCTTTTAATGAGATTGCTTATGCCGCGGCCATGGCCGTGGTCGAAGAACCGGGCAAGAACTACAACCCTCTCTTTATCTACGGAGATGTCGGATTGGGAAAAACGCATTTGGTCCAAGCGATAGGGAATAAAATAAAAGCGAAAGATCCCGACAAGAATGTAAAATACATTCCGGCGGAAAAGCTCATCTCCACTATCGTCAGTGCCATCAGAGGGCAGAGCGTCGAAGAATTGAAGAAGAATTTGAGAGACATTGATGTATTAATAATTGATGATATCCAGTTCTTGGCCGGAAAGGACAAAACCCAGGAAGAATTCTTCCATACCTTTAATTCTTTGTACCAGAAAAACAAGCAAATCATTCTTTCTTCGGACAGGCATCCCAACAATATCCCGGCCATTACCGAAAGATTGAAATCGAGATTCAACGGCGGAATGATTGCCGACATCAATATCCCGGACTACGAAACCAGAATCGCCCTTTTAAAGCAGAAAGCGGAAGAAAAGAATGTCGTCATACCGGCCGATGTTTTGGAGTATATCGCCAACAATATCCAAAAGAACGTCAGAGAATTGGAAGGAGCAATCAGCCGCCTGATTATCTACAAAAAGTCGAACGGAAACTCGGTTTCTCTCGAAGACGCCAAGAAACTACTAAAGAACATTGTTACTTCGCCGACCAAGGTCACCAACTACAAGAAAATTGTCGAATCAATCACCGAATTCTACGATATTCCCGCCGGCAACATGTTCTTCTCCTCAAGAAAGAAAGAATTCGCCAGACCAAGGCAAATCGCCATGTATTTATTGAAAAAAGAATTAAAAATGTCTTATTCCGAAATCGGCAGGAAGTTTGGAGGAAAAGACCACACGACGGTAATCCACGCCTGCCAATTAATTGAAAAAGAGTACGAAGAAAATGAAAAAATCCACCAAGAAGTAGAATTAATACTCCAAAGGATATACAGTAAATAATGTGGAAAAGATGAGGGAAGGGGAGGGAAAAAATACGGACAAAAATGATTATTGAAAAGTTATCAAATCAAGTCCCCAGAAACAATCACCAAAGAGTCCCAAATTGTCCACACTAAATTATTAAACAAGCCCTTTATATTAAAAGATAAAAAACAATTAATAAATCTTATCCACAAAAACCAACTAATTAATAGTAATAATAAAAAATAAATCTTATATTTAAAACATATGAACTTCACGATGCTTTCCAAAGAATTAAAAAAAGGAGTCGGTTTGGCGGAAAAGGTGACGGGGAAAAACTTAACCCTCCCGATTTTAGATAATTTATTAATCGAGGCGCTTCCCAATTTCTTAAAAATTTCCTCGACCGATCTCGAGGTCGGAATCCAATGGTGGGGAATGTGCAAGACCGAAAAAGAAGGGAAGGTCGCTGTTCCGGCCAGATTCCTTAATCAATTAATCAGTTCTTTGCCGGACGACAAAGTTAATATTAAAGAAAAAGGCAATTCTTTGATTGTTGAATCAAATAAGCTAAAAACACAAATCAAAGGATTCTCGGCCGACGATTTCCCGATTATTCCTTCTTTTAAAAAGGAAATATATATTGAAATGGACGGGAAAAAACTGAAAGACGGATTAATGAGTGTTGTCGATATCGCCAGTCCATCACAAATCAGACCGGAAATATCCGGAGTCTATTTCGTCTTCGGGAAAGACTCAGTTAGATTAGTGGCGACAGACAGCTTCAGGCTGGCCGAAAAAACCATTCATTTGAAAACAGGATATAAAAATGTATTCGGCAAAGATGTCGATTTTATCCTTCCCCAAAAAACAATCAAAGAACTAATTAACATCATTTCCGACGAAGAGAAAAATATCAGAATATATCTTTCCGAGTCGCAGGTTTTATTCGAAACCTTTTTACCCAATTCCGAGCATCCGGAAATCAACCTTATCTCCAGGCAAATAGAAGGAGAATATCCTTCCTATCAAGAGATAATCCCCAAAACCAGCAAAACCAAGATTGTTTTAAACAAAGAAGAGTTTAATAAACAAATCAAGACAGCCGGATTATTCGGAGGAAGAACCAATGAAGTGGTCTTGAAAGTCGATTCCAAAGAGATAGAGATTAAAAGCCAGGATTCGGAAATAGGAGAAAGCGAATCGACAATGGCCGCCAAGGTCGAAGGAGATGATTTAAAAGTTTCCTTTAATTGGAAATTCATTCTCGACGGATTGGCAAACATGAAGAGCTCGGAAATATCGTTTGAATTCCAAGGGACGGAAGGCCCGGCGGCAATCAGGCCGATAGGGGATGCGAGTTATTTGTATGTGATTATGCCGATAAAGATATAAGAAAAAGCGCGGATTACTCCGCGTTTTTTAATTCCACGCTTTTCTCGATTATTTTCCTCCAGGCCGGACCGGAAGCCGACTCTCCGACTCCTCCGGTCATCGGAGTGTTATCATTGTTGCCCGACCAGACTCCGACGCAAGTTTCTTCGGTGCAGCCGATAACCCATCCGTCAACGTTTTTCTGGGTGGTTCCGGTTTTAGCGAAAACTTTGTAGTCATCAAATCTTAAATTTGAATAAGGTCCGAAGATGGGCATTCTGGCATTATTATCGGAGAGAATGCTGGTGATTGTTTCGCAGACGCTGCTTTCCAAAACTTTTCTCGGAGTTTTATTATTTTCATAGATTACATTTCCATTGGCATCCTCTATCTTTATAATCGAAGAAGGCTCGATTCGGTATCCGTCATTGGCAAAAACTCCATAGGCGGAAACCATGTCCAAAAGATGGACTTCTCCACCTCCCAAAACCAAAGCCAAGCCGTAATAACCGGGGTCTTGGTTAAGAGTGGTAATGCCCATTTTTTTGGCTAAAGCGATGCTGTCGTTCAATCCGGCCAGGTCTCTCAATACTTTGACCGCGGGAACGTTTAAGGACTGTGCCAGGGCATTTCTGAGGGTCACAGGGCCCCTGAATCGGCCATCGTAGTTCACGGGGATATAATCCTTTCCGCCCCAACTTCCGAAGTTGGTTAATTCATCAACAACTATGGTTTGGTCGGTCGCTCCTTTCCTGAAGGCTTCGGCATAGACAAAGGGTTTGAAGGAAGAACCAGGCTGTCTTCCCGGGCCGTCGGTCGCCACATTAAAACTGGGTACGAACTTACAGCTGGTTGCCGGGTCGCAACCTTTGGGCAATGATTCTCCCCACGGGTCGGCCGAACCGACCATACTCAATATTTGTCCGGTGTGGGGGTCGATTGAAATTAAGGCGGAATTATATGCCCCGAATCTTGTTATATTGTTTCCCACGTTTTCCGCAATGGCCGCTTCCGATGCTTGCTGCAATTCCCAATTCAAAGAAGTGTATATTTTCAATCCTTTGACTTCTAAAAATTCAGAACCGTAGGTTTCGGAAAGTTCCTTTTTAACATACTCGACAAAATGCACGGCCGCTGTTTTGGGAAGCTTGTTGAAAGTCAATTCCACCTTCTGGGCGGCGTCTCTTTCTTCGGCAGTGATATAGTGTTCCTGCTCCATCCTTTTCAAGACATAGTTTTTTCTGGCGAGCAAGTCATCCAAGTGGCTGCCGTATGGCGAATAATAGCTGGGAAGCTGGATGATGGCCGCCATGAGAGCCGCTTCGGGAAGGGTCAGGTCTTGCGATGATTTTTGGAAATAAGTCAAAGAAGCCTCTTCAATGCCATAAATGTTAACTCCGAAAGGAACTTGGTTTAAGTACCATTCGAGAATTTGGTCTTTGGGATATTTTCTATCAAGTTCAATCGAAAGAACGATTTCTTTTATTTTTCTGCTGATTGTTTTGTCGGGAGTCAGAAAAGTGCTTCTGATTAATTGCTGGGTTATCGTCGAAGCTCCGTGAGAGTTTGTTTTTTGAGTGATATCTATTTTAATCGCCCGGAACATCGCCGGAATATCGATGCCGAAGTGGCTGTAGAAATTAGAATCTTCGGTGGCGATAACGGCCTTTTTCATTATGTCTGGTATTTGAGAGAGGGGAACGTAGGTTCTTTTTTCTTCTCCATAGACGCTGCTAAGGAGGATTTTTCCGGTTCGGTCGTATATCTTAGTCGATTGGTTTATCTGCGCTTCGGTAAAGACTTCCGGTCGGGGAAGGTCTTTAAGGAACACAAAAAACAAGGCAATCATCATTAAAACAATAGCCGAAAGGGCGTAGCCCGCCGTTCTTAAAAGGTTTTTATCTTTTTTGTTCATGGTTTAATAGTAGCAAATAACATATTTACAGACAAGTGATTTTAGCTTAAAATAAAGATATGAAAATAATCACAGATGAAAACAAAATAGATGAGATTTTGAGCCGAGGAGCGGAAGATATTATCGACAAGGAAAATCTCAAGAAGAAATTAATGTCAGGGCGTCAGCTGAACATTAAATTCGGCATTGATCCGACCGGTCCGTTAATTCATTTGGGGAGAGCAACCATCTTGATGAAATTAAAAGATTTTCAGGATTTGGGACACAAGATAACTTTGATTATCGGAGACTTCACCGCTCTAATCGGAGACGCTTCAGACAAAGATTCAATCAGAAAACCAAAAACAGAAGCAGAAATCAAAGAAAACTTAAAAGACTATTTAAAACAAATAGGAAAGATTTTGGATTTAAAGAAAGTTGATGTCAGGCACAATAAGGATTGGTTTGATAAAATGAAGGCCGAAGATTTAATCAGATTGGCCATGAATTTCACGGCCCAGCAGATGATTCAAAGAAGGAATTTTAAGGAAAGATGGGACAACGACAAGCCGATTGGAGTTCACGAATTAATGTATCCATTGTTGCAAGGATACGATTCGGTCGTTATCAAATCCGATTTGGAAATAGGAGGGTTTGACCAATTGTTCAATCTAAAAGCAGGAAGGGAGCTGCAAAGAGTCTTCAAGCAGGAACCGCAAGACGTCATGACCTTGAGAATGATATACGGACTAGACGGAAGGAAGATGTCCACTTCATGGGGCAATGTGATTAATATTTTGGATGAGCCCAAAGATATGTTCGGAAAATTGATGAGCCTGAGGGACGAATTGATTATTGATTATTTTGAATCATGCACCAGAGTGCCGATGCTTCAAATCAATGAATTTAAAAACAGTATAGAAGGAAAAACAATTAACCCCAGGGACGTTAAAAAGATTTTAGCCAAAGAGATTATTTCTTTTTTCTATGACGTAAAGAAAGCCGAGGAAGCGGAGAAAGAATTCGAACAGGTCTTTGAAGAAAAAAAACTACCTTCCGAGATAGAAGAAGTCAGTATCGATGAAGAAAAGATGAATGTTCAAGACTTTTTGGTTAAATTAAATTTAGCATCTTCAAAAGGCGAAGCTAAAAGATTGATAGAGCAGGGAGGGGTAAGGTTGATTAATGGAGAGAACATCCAAGAAGTAAGTGATTGGCAATTAGAAATACAAATACAAAAAGGAGTAATCGTCCAGGTAGGAAAAAGAAACTTCAGAAAAATAGTTTAATTGAATTTGCACTTGTCAGAACAGCAGATGGCGATAGCCAAGGCATCAGCTGCGTCATCCGGTTTGGGAATTTCTTCCAGGTTTAAAAGGTTTTTCACCATTTTTTGAACCTGGTTTTTTGTTGCCTTGCCGTATCCGGTCACCGAAGTTTTGGCCTGCTGAGGGGTAAAATCAATAACAGGAACATTCCTTTTAGCCAAAGTTAAAAGAATGACTCCTCTGGCTTGGCTGACCGGCATGGCTGTTTTTAAGTTTTTAAAAAAGAAAAGGCTTTCGACAGCCGCCATTTCCGGTTTGTATTTTTTTATAATCTGGTCCAAATCAAAATTGAGCTGTTTTAATCTTTCTCCCATGTCTGTTTTGGCTGGGGTTTCAATAACTCCGTAGTCGATACAAACAAGCTTCTTTTTTTTGTAGTCGATGACTCCATAGCCGGTAGTGGCCGTGCCCGGGTCAATGCCTAAAATTATCATATATTGGTATATATGTTTTGCACGTCTTCGTTTTCGTCCAAAGCTTCAAAGAATCTTTGGTTTTTTTCTTTGGTGTCTTCGTCAACATTCATGGTTTCCTTGGGAACCCATTCCAATGCCGCCGATTCAATTTTTAATTTGTTTTCTTCAAGAATCTTTTTTGTTTTTTCCAAATCTTCCGCCTTGGTGTACAGATAGAGAGTGCTTTCCTCCCAATCGATATCATCGGCTCCGGACTCAATGGCGGTCAACTCCATCTCTTCTTTGTTTTTATTTGAAGCGTCAATTGAAATAACGCCCTTTTTTTCAAACATCCATTTGATTCCTCCTTCATTGACGTATTTTCCTCCTCTCTGGGTCAGGATTAGTTTTATCTCTCCCAAAGTCCTATTCTTGTTGTCGGTGATTCCTTCGATGATAAAGGCGGTTCCTCCCGGGCCGTAGGCTTCCATTAGGAATTCTTCATATGAAAAACCTTCCAGCTCTCCCGAACCCTTTTTAATCGCTTTATCGATACTGTCAGCCGGCATGTTCATTGACTTGGCCTTTTCAACGGCCGATCTCAATTTGGCGTTAAAGGTAATATCCGATCCGCCGTCTTTGGCGGCAACCGAAAGCTCTTTACTAAGCTTGGAAAATGTTTTGCTTCTCTTGGCATCTTCAGCACCCTTCTTGATTTTTATATTGTGGAAATGGGAATGTCCGCTCATGTATTTGTTTCTTTACTATATGTCTGAATATTAGCCCAAAAGCAGAAAAAGTTCAATCGGGCCGCATCTTGATAACTACTTTGACAGATTGGGAGAAAAGTAGGAAAATTAAGGCAATAAGAAGAATATAGTTTAAATATTTATGGACAGAAACTTAGCCTTGGAATTCGTTCGCGTTACCGAAGCGGCGGCAATCGCTGCGGCGGAGTGGGTCGGGAAAGGGGACAAGAACGCGGCTGATGGGGCTGCTGTTGATGAAATGCGCTCGCGTTTCAACCAGATTGATTTTTCCGGACGTGTTGTTATCGGAGAGGGAGAAAAGGATGAAGCCCCGAAATTGTATACCGGAGAAATTGTCGGCAAAGGGAAAAGTC
Source organism: Minisyncoccota bacterium (assembly GCA_041651685.1). Taxonomy (GTDB): domain Bacteria; phylum Patescibacteriota; class Minisyncoccia; order Minisyncoccales; family Minisyncoccaceae; genus UBA2211. Next base: position 269,388 of record JBAZIU010000001.1, on the reverse strand, counting down.
CGATAATGGATTTGGCCATCGATCCACTGGAGTGTACCGACAGCGTCGCTTGGGGAAGGTATAATGCCATTGCTGTGATTGCCGCCGGAGCAAAAGGTTCTCTTTTGCACGCCCCGGATACATATATGGAAAAGTTGGCAGTCGGACCGAAAGCTGCCAAGGTAATCGATTTAGACGCTTCAATTAAAGTTAACTTGCAGAAAATCAGCAAAGCACTGGGTAAAAAAATAAGCGAAATCACGGTGGTTGTTTTAGACAGGCCACGCCATGAAAAATTAATTAAAGATATCAGGAAGGCCGGAGCCAGAGTTCGTTTGATTACCGATGGCGATGTGGCTGCCGCCGTCGCAACTTGTTTTCCGGAATCGGGCATCGATGTTTTGATGGGTACGGGCGGAAGCACCGAAGGAGTTTTGGCGGCTGTCCCGTTAAAGATTTTCGGAGGCCAGATTTTATCCCGCTTTAAACCGAGAAGCGACAAAGATTTAGAGGATATTAAAAAGCATTTAAAAAAAGCGGGCATTGGTAATGTTAATAAGATTTTTAAAGCCGAAGATTTAGCCAAGGGGAAACAATTAACTTTCACCGCCACCGGCGTAATCGACGGGCCACTGTTGTCGGGCGTTAATTTCAAGTCCGATAAAATAATCACTCATTCAATGGTCGTTCGCGGACAGTCGGGGACTGTTCGTTATATAACAACGCATCATAAGAAATAATAAATAAAACATTATGATTATTTCAACCAAAAAATTGTTCGAACACGCTTACGGCAAATATGCTGTCGGTGCCTATAACATCAATAACGCAGAACAGATTATGGGAATGTTCCGGGGGAACTTGGACAGCAAAGCCCCTTTCATCATTCAGCTTTCCAAGGGCGCCAGAAAATATACCGACAAGCGTTTATTGGAAGCCATGATCAGGGCGGCCGATGAAATATTTCCCGACGCCATCTTTGCGGTTCATTTGGATCACGGAGATGAAGATGCCTGTATGGATTGCATCAAGAGTGGCTTTTACAGTTCCGTCATGATTGATGCCAGCGACAAGCCTTTTGAAGAAAATATCGCCATTACCAAAAGAGTGGTTGAGGCGGCTCACGCCAAAGGCATTACCGTTGAGGCCGAATTGGGGCAACTCGGGGGAGTGGAAGAAAACATTTCCGTTGCCGAGAGCAATGCCAAATTAACCGACCCCTTGCAAGCCAAAGACTTTATCGAAAGAACGGGCATTGATAGTTTGGCCTGTGCCATCGGCACCAGCCACGGAGCGTATAAGTTCAGCGGCAGCCAGGGTCTTCATTTTGAGGTGATTGAAGCGATTCAAAAATTGAAACCAGGTTTTCCTTTGGTAATGCACGGTTCAAGTTCTGTTCCCAAGGAAGAAGTCGACAGGATTAATGCAGCTGGAGGAGCACTGAAAGGAGCTAAAGGAGTTGACGAGACTCAGTTTAAAAAAGCGGCCAAGATGGGAGTGACTAAAGTCAACATCGATACCGATGGAAGATTGGTTTGGTGCCGGGTTCACAGAGAAGTTTTCCGCGACCAGCCGGAAGTGTTTGATTTAAGAAAGCCCGGAGAAATCTTCATGGCCGAGTATGCCAAATACATTGCCCACAAGAACGAGATGCTTGGCAGTGCCAGTCAATTGGAAGCGGTTAGGGAATTTTTAAAACAGAAATAATCTTTATCTTTCAAACAAAAAACCGGAAAGTCCCGGTCTTTTTGTATAATTAAAACAATTTTTTTTGATTTTTAGGTAAAGGAAGGTTCAGATGTTGGTAGGCCAGCTTGGTTGCGTTTCTTCCTTGGGAGGTTCTTTTAATCAAGCCCAGCTGAATTAAGTACGGTTCATAGATATCAAGGATGGCATTTTTTTCTTCGGAAGTGGCGGCAGAAAGAGACTGCAGTCCGGCCGGTCCTCCTTCAAATTTATTGATGATTATCTCCAGTATTTTTTTGTCAGCTGGCTCAAGGCCGAGACTGTCTATTTCCAAAAAGTCGAGAGCTTTTCTGGCGATATCTTCAGTTATTTCTCCCTTTCCTTCGATTTCGGCAAAATCTCTGATTCTTTTCAATAATTTATTAGCGATTCTCGGGGTGCATCTGGAACGTTTGGCTATTTCTTCAATGGCTTCTTTTTCTATCTTAATATTTAAAACCTTTGCCGAACGTTTTATTATCTCTTCAATCTCTTTCGGTTCATAATAATTCAATTGGAAGATTGCTCCGAACCTGCTTCTTAAAGGAGAAGAAATCAAATCCAGTCTGGTGGTGGCTCCGACCAAGGTAAAACGGGGAAGTTCCAAGTCGATGTTCTTGGCCATCGGTCCTCTTCCTAAAATTAAGTTGAGGCGGAAGTCTTCCATGGCCGAGTATAAATATTCTTCGACAAATCTGTTTAATCGATGGCACTCATCAATGAAAAGAAAATCACCGTCATTAAGATTGGTCAGAAGAGCAATCAAGTCTCCCGATTTTTCAATTACCGGGCCGGAAGTCACTTTAATATTCGCTCCCGATTCTTTGGCAATCAAGTGGGCGAGCGTGGTTTTGCCCAAACCGGGCGGTCCGTAGAAGAGAATGTGGTCGGGAGCCTCTTTTCTTTTCTTGGCCGCATCAATCATCACCTTTAAATTCTTTTTGATTCTTTCTTGGCCAACATAATTGACCCAATCCTTGGGCCTTAAGGTGTTTTCGATGTTTTCCTCCTCCGGAAGAGGGGGTGTGGAAAAGCTCTTGACAGACATTTTGGTGTGTGTTATGTTATTTAGGCATTCAAAAATGAACGATTATTGAACTGGGGGAAAGGGAGTTTCTTTAGTCAATGGAAAACTTGGCTCGCGCTGGGTTTCTCCTCAGGAAGCTTCTTTAGCTTAGCCCTAACGCTAACGAGGACCCCCAGTTCAGGAATCGTTTTTTTGTTACCCAACGACTCTTTTCACTTCTTCCATTGTCGTCATTCCTTTTAATATTTTAATCATTCCATCTTGCTTCATTGTCGTCATTCCTTTTTTGACGGCTAATTTTTCCATGGCCGAAGTTGAGGGGGAGGTGAGGATAAAGTCTTGCATTTCGTCGTCGATAGCCATGGCTTCGAAAATGCCGACTCTTCCTTTGTATCCGGTGAAGTTGCAATACTCACATCCTTTGATATTCGCCACGAGCATGTCCGGTTTTAGTTCAGGCATGTCCACTCCTTGAGGCATTCCCTCAAGGCTCTTTTTTATCTCCTCAAATTCTTCCGGCGAGATTGGTTTCATTTCCGTACATTTGGGGCAGACCTTTCTGATCAGTCTCTGGGCGATGCAGACATTGATGGCCGGAGCGATATTAACCGGTTTTTCTCCAAGGGCCTGTAGTCTGGCAATGGTTCCGGCGGCATCATTAGTGTGAAGAGTGGATAGAACAAGATGTCCGGTCAAGGCCGCTTGAAGAGCGATCGAAGCCGTTTCCAAGTCTCTGATTTCTCCGACAAGAATGGCATCGGGGTCCTGCCTAACAATTGATTTTAGTCCGGCGGCAAAATCATATCCTTTTTTGGGATTGACTTGGGTTTGCGAAATTCCTTCCAGATGATACTCAATCGGGTCTTCAATGGTGATAACCTTTATTTCCGGATTCCTTATTTTCTTCAAGAAGGCGTACAGGGTGGTTGTTTTACCGGAACCGGTCGGACCAGTGACGATAATCATGCCATTGGGTTTCGAAGCTTGAATGTTAAAGATGTCATAAATGTCTTTTCTCAATCCCAAATCTTCAAGGTTGATTAAGTTCTTGGGATTAAGGACTCTCATAACAATGGTTTCCCCGTATTCGGTCGGGAGAGTGGAGACTCTGATTTCTATTTCTTCAACTTTGTCTTCTTTATTCAACAAGATGGAAAACCTGCCGTCTTGCGGTTTGTCTTCAACGTTAAGTTTCAGTCCGGAAAGCAGCTTTATTCTTGAGACGATTCTCTGATGTTTTTGCGCATCAAAAGAAACAACCTCCTGCAAGACACCGTCCACTCTGACTCTTAAGGTGGAGCCACCTTCGATTGCCTCGATATGCATATCGGAACTGTCTAAGACGATGGAACCGAACATCAGGGCCTTTAAAAGAATTGAAACGTCTTTAAGAGAAAGTTCTTCCGCTTTCTTTTTTAATGTTGGAATATTGATTATGTCTTTACCGAATTCTTCGCTCAGTTCTTTTTCTATCTCTATTTTTTCGGTGATTGTTTCCATATGTTTATTTTAGACATGAGATAACCATGTCTTTTGCTAAATTTATCGATGTTTGTTCGGTTAAAAACATTGTTCCGTTTCCTTTGCTGACTCCTTTGAAGTTGGTTACAATTTTTTGAACCGAGCCCTTTTTATCCGAGTAGAATATTCCTTTAACGCTCAAAGGCGAAGTCCTACTCTCCCATAATAGCAGGAAAGAGGGAATTTTGAAAAAGTTTTTTATCTTTTCGACCACGAAAGCCAAATCTTTGGAGGTGGCTCCGCTGTCGATAATGTTTTTTTCCGAGAGGGAAGAGGTGTACAGGTTTTCTTCTTCAATGTAATTGATGTTCTTTAAAGTCAATTCCAGAAGCTTCATCTGGGGGCTATCCGATTCGAGTAAATTGAGGTTCCCGCCGTGTTTGAACAGCCATTTTATCGTCGGGACGTTTTTTTTGTTTTTGATATTTTTAGCCGAAGTCGTCAGTCCGTACAAAAGGAAGTTGGCCACGTCTTTATTCATGTATTCTTTTCCCATTGCTTTCAAGAAGCAAGAAATCTTTTGCGACAACGACTGAGAGTCTTCAATCAGGTTTATCTCTCCGTAGTTTTGATTGTTCAAGTCGGTATCGATATTAACGACCGTGCAGGCATACAATTGGTCGAGGTTGTCGGAGCAGAGAGCTTCGACATCCTGGAATTCTTCAATTCCTACGGTTAAGAGCAAATCATAGTTGGTGGAATTGTCGGATGTCAGATATTCGCTTCCCGATATTATTTTATATGAAAAACTTTCATCGTCGGCTTCTCCGTTTTTGGGAGTGAGGTACAAATCTATTCCGTTGTCGTTCTTTTCATAATAGACCTCGGAGACGTCTTCTTTGAAAGAAATTCTGAATCTTTTTTGCTCCTTGTTTTTTAATAAATCGTTGATTTTTTCGGGAATTTGTCCGACCGGGAAGAAAACCTTCTTATTGCTGTTTTTCAGGGCGAAAAAAAGAGCCAAGGTCGCTCCTATGGCATCGTCGCTTGCATTAGTTTTGGTCAAAATACCGATGTTTCTGGCATTTTCTATGCTGTTTTTTGCCTTCAATATTTCTTCCATATTATTGGTTTAACCTTAATGTATTTGGGGTCAAAAGTCAATCATTTTCTTTTTGCTCTAAAAATAGTATAATCTAACAATATATGGAATATTTTGTTGAGAAAACAGAGGAAACTAAAGAGGTGGGAAAGAGCCTGTCCGAGAATTTAAAGCCGCAAAAAGGAGCTCTTGTTTTTGGCTTAAAGGGTGAATTGGGGGCGGGCAAGACAACCTTTCTTCAGGGTTTTGTCCAAGGATTGGGAGTCAAAGAAAAAATAACTAGTCCGACTTTTGTCATTATGAACAGGTTCCCGATTAAAAAAGGGAAGTTCACCAATTTCTATCACTTCGATTGTTACAGGATAGAAAACGTCAAAGAAATGAAAAACCTGGAATTCGAGGAAATAATCGGCAATTCTAAAAATATTGTTTGTATCGAGTGGCCGGAAAAGATTAAAAAAGTTCTTCCCGGGAATATCAATATGATTAAGTTTGATGTTTTGGAAGGAGATAATAGAAAAATAACAATTGACTATGGAGAATAAAGAAAATTTCGTCATCATCGACAGCAATTCGGTAATCCACCGGGCTTTTCATGCTCTACCCCCCTTAACCTCCAAAGACGGAAAGGTGGTTAATGCCGTTTACGGTTTCCTTTTGGTTTTGTTTAAACTGATTAAAGAATTAAAACCAAAATACATTGCGGCTTGTTTTGATTTGCCCGAGCCGACTTTCAGGAAGCAGGCATTCGAGCAATACAAAGCGCACCGAAAAAAAGCTCCCGATGAGCTGTATGATCAGATTCCTGTAGTCAAAGAAGTTTTAAGAAAATTCAACGTTCCTGTTTTTGAGATGGCTGGATACGAGGGCGATGACTTAATCGGAACCTTGTCGGAAAAGAGCAAAAAGAATAACATTGTTGTTTCGGGAGATTTGGACAATCTTCAATTAATCGGTCCCAACACCTCGGTCTACTATTTGAACAAGGGAGTCAAGAATGCTGTTTTGTGCGATGAAAAAGCCATTGCCGAAAAGTACGAAGGATTAACCCCCAGACAATTGATTGATTATAAGGGATTAAGGGGCGATGTTTCCGATAATATTCCGGGAGTCAAGGGCATCGGAGAAAAAACCGCCTTGAAATTAATCAAAGAGTTCGGCAGCATTGAAAATCTTTATTCCAATTTGGACAAAGATATTCCTTTGAAGGTTAAAGAGAAATTAATTACAGGCAAAGAAAACGCTTTTTTGAGCAGAGATTTGTCGGAGATTAAGAGAGATGTTCCGGTTGAGATTAATTTTGAGGATTGCGAATGGGGAGGGTACGACGAAAAAGAGGTGGTCGAAATGCTCAACGACTTCGGTTTCAAGAGTTTAATTAAAAATGTATCGACAGAAGAAGGGAAATCGGTTGGTGAAAACTTGAAGTTGTGGTAAAATAGAAGAAAAAATGTACGAAGAGCAGTCAAACTTCAAAGAAACCAAAGAGGAGGCACTCCGTCGGGTGAGAGTGGCGCTTTTAAATATCTTGGAAGATACCGAGGAATCCAGAAAAGAAGCGGTTAATGAAAGAAACAAGACGATGGCCATCATTGAAAACCTCACTGACGGCATTTTGCTTTTAAACAGAAATTACGAAGTCGAAATTATCAGTCCTCCGGTTGTCGATTTCTTGAGAAGAGAAAAAGAAGAGGTAATCGGAAAGAATGCTTTTGAGTTTTTTAGTGGAGAAGATTTCAAGCCGTTCAGAGATTATCTGGTTGATGAAGAGAAAAAAAAGATAAAGAATTTATTCCGACAGGAAATTTCAATAGGCGACAGACTGGATTTGGAAGTGACGACGGTTTTTTTAAAAACCGAAGCGGAAGAAAGGGGAGTTTTGATTATTTTTCACGATGTGACCAGAGACAAATTGGTTGAAAGGATGAAAACCGAATTCGTTTCCATCTCCGCCCATCAATTAAGGACTCCTTTATCGGCAATCAAGTGGACCTTGAGAATGGTTTTAGACGGCGACACGGGTGCGTTGAATAGCGAGCAGAAAGATCTTTTGGAAAAAACATATGTCAGCAATGAAAGAATGATCGCTTTGATCAATGACCTTCTCAATGTTTCAAGAATTGAAGAAGGCAGATTTTTGTACAAACAAGAGCCCGGACAATTGGAAGAAGTGGTTAAAATAGTTGTCGACAGTTCTCAGGAATTGCTGAAAATGAAGAAGATAAGCTTGAGTATGGATTTTCCGCAAGAAAAACTTCCATTGATTAACATTGATAAGGAGAAGATGGAGTTGGCAATTCAGAATTTATTGGAGAATGCGGCCAAATATACTCCCGAAGGCGGAAGCATTCACATATCAATAGAAAAGCACGAGGCGGAAGTGGTTTTTAAGATAAAAGATACGGGAGTTGGCATTCCTGAATCGGAGCATGAAAGAATCTTCACCAAGTTCTTCAGGGGAGACAATGTCATCAAAATGGAAACGGAAGGTTCCGGTTTGGGATTGTATACCACCAGAAATATCATTGATGCCCATCGGGGGAAAATTTGGTTTGAGTCAAAAGAAGGGAAAGGGACCACTTTCTATTTTTCTCTTCCTTTTATCAAGCAAACATTGACGCCGTAGTATAATAGGTTTAAAATATATAAAAACATATGTTAAAGAAAATACTATTAATTGAGGATGACAGATTTCTAAGGGAGTTGATGAATAAGAAGCTTTTGAGCATGGGCTACGATGTTGTTTCCGCCTCTGACGGAGAAAGCGGACTCACGGCCATAAAAGAATCAAAGCCAGATGTTGTTCTGTTGGATTTGATTCTTCCCGGAATCAACGGATTTGAGGTTTTGGAAAGAGCCAAGAAAGATCCGGAGACAGCCAATGTTCCGGTCATCATTCTTTCCAATCTGGGACAAAGCGAAGATATTGAAAAAGGATTAAAATTGGGAGCCAAGGACTTCTTGGTTAAAGCTCACTTTACCCCTCAGGAAATAATAACCAAGCTTAAAACAATCATCGAATAATGCCAGAACTGCCGGAGGTAGAAACAATTGTCAGAGATTTAAACAGAGAGGTCCGGAACAGGACCTTTCTTGATATCTGGACCGACGCCAAGAGTTTAATTAAGAAAGACACTCTGGAGAGTTTTAAAAAAAAGATAATCGGAAAGAAAATAATCAAAGTCAGGAGAAGAGCCAAGAATATTTTAATTGATTTGTCCGACGGCTATGTCCTTTTAATCCATCAGAAGATAGCCGGACATTTGCTTTTAGGCGAGTGGGAGCTGAAAGGAGGCAAATGGATCGCCAAAAAAGAAGGTCCGCTCAGCAATGACCCGATAAACGGGTTTTTGCATGTAGTCTTTCAAATGGATGACAAAAGGCAATTGGCTTTGTCCGATGTCAGAAAGTTTGCTAAAGTTGAGCTGTGGAAAAAGGAGGAATTGGAAAATTCCAAAGAGTTCAAGGAATTGGGTCCGGAGCCTTTGGAAAAAGACTTCACTCTTGATAGATTCAGAGAATTGTTTAAAAAAAAGAAAGGGAAAATCAAGCAGGTTTTGATGGACCAGAATTTCATTTCCGGGATAGGGAACATCTATGCTTCGGAAATACTGTTTGAAGCTAAAATCCATCCCGAAGAAGATGTTTCCAAATTGGATGAGAATGATTTGAAAAGGATATATAATGCGACGCAGAGGATACTCCAAAGATCGATTGAATTGAGGGGAGACAGTTTTTCCGACTTCCGCACCCTTTACGGAGAAAAAGGGAAAAATCAGGAAATAGTCAAAGTATATCAAAAAGAAGGGGAAAAGTGTCCGCGTTGCGGAGGATTAGTTAAGAGGATAAAACAGGGAGGAAGAAGTTCTTTCTTCTGTCCCAAGTGTCAGGTAAAAAAATGATAATACTGTTGCACGGAGAAGATACATACCGGATGAGACGAAAAATGCGGGAGATAATGGATGAACACAAAGAAAAGCACAAGAGCGGGCTTAATTTGAGGTATCTTGAGGGGAAAACAACTTCCTTCGATGATTTAAGAAATGAAATGCTCGGCATTTCCATGTTTAAAGAAAAGAAATTGATTGTCGTTTCCGATATTTTCTCCAATTCCAAATTAAAAGAAGAGATAATTGAAAGAGGGAAGGCATTCGTTGATTCCGATAACGTTCTTCTTTTGATTGAAAGTTCAAGCATCACCGCCAAAGACAAGCTCCTTGCTTTTTTAATAAAAGAAGGAAAGGTCCAAGAATTCGAACCTTTGGGCGGAGTCAAATTGAACAACTGGGCTAAAGAAGAAGTCAAGAAGTTAAATGGATTAATTGATGAAAAAGCTTTGGAAAAATTAATCGAATATGTCGGGGGAGACTTGTGGCAGATGGAAAATGAGATAAGGAAGCTGGTTAATTATTCTTCAAGCATTAAAGAAAAAGACGTTGAAGCGATGGTCAAGCCGAAATACGAGACCAATGTTTTTGATACGATTGATGCCATTGCCGCTAAAAACAAGAAAAAGGCGATTGAGCTTTTGAAAGAGCATGCGGAAAAAGGCGATTCGGTCCTATATTTATTGGCCATGGTCGCTTCGCAGATAAGGAACATTATTGCGGTAAAATCCGGTTCGAATGCCGGCATGCACCCTTTCGTTTTGAGAAAGGCGACCTATCAGGCCAAGAATTTCAGCTTGGAAGATTTGAAAAGGATATATCAGAAGATAGTCGACTTGGATTTTGAGATAAAAGTTGGTAAGATAGACCAGGATATGGCATTGGATGTGTTAATTTCAGAAATATGAAAAAGATTATTTGTTTTGACGTTAACGGAACTTTAATTGAAGAAAACTCTTGGGAGATTTTGACTTGCGGGAGAAAGGAGGTTGAAGCGGAAATCGAAGAAGCGTTTAAGCGTTATTTCAAAAAGGAGATAACGATAGACGAAGCTTGGAGGGAATTGGTTGTGATATTAAAAAAGTCCGGGATGTCCAACCGCGATTATATCTATAATTGTTGGGGTAACGGAGGAAATTTCAAGGCCGGGGCGGAAGATATAGTTTCCTACTTGAAGGAAAAAGGATATAAAATATATCTGGTTTCCTGTTCAATCGATGCCTACCTGAATCACATTACCAGACAAATGGGACTTGATGGCGTGTATGCCGGCAGCCATTTGATTTTTGACGATACGGGAGAATTGATTTTAATTGAGAGCGAATGCATGGAGGCAAGAGGCTTCAAGAAAAGAAGCTTAGAAGGGTTGGCCAGAGAAGAAGGAGTTGATGTCAAGGATATTATTTTTGTCGGAGACGGAGACAATGATATAGAAGTTTTCAAAATGACCGAACACGGCATTGCGATGGGGGATAAAAACAAAGAACTGATTGACAATTCTTGGAAACAGATAGACAGTTTATCTCAAATTAAAGAAATACTATAAGAGAAAACCGGGTCACCCCGGTTCTTTTATTTTTTTAGATTGCTTATCTTCTTCGCCATTCTCGATTTTCTTCTCGCAGCGGCGTTCTTTTTGATTACTCCTCTCTTGGCCGCTTTATCAATCGCTTTGTATATTCTGGGAAGCATCTTTTCCACTTCTTCAATGTTTTTATTAGAAAGCAAAGTATTGGCTTCTTTGATAAGCTTCCTCATTTCCAAAATTCTCTTTTGGTTTACGACTCTGCGCCTTTCAATCTGAGCAGGTCTTCTTTTTGTTGTTTTTGTAACTGGCATATGTTATTTATATACACTAATTTGTAGAAATATGCAAGTTTGATATAATGAATTTAATGATAAGTCATATTCACGGAAAAATCATATACAGGGACGACAAGAAGGTGATTATCGACAAGGACGGCCTCGGCTTTGAGGTCTTTTTGTCTCCTTCCGATTTAAGAGAGATAAAAACGGGGGAAGAAAGGGATATTTTCACTTATCTTTTCATGGGAGAGAAGGTCATTGAATTGTATGGTTTTTTGTCTCCGGAAAAATTGGAACTGTTTAAAATATTAAAAAGCGTTCCCGGAGTCGGGCCGAAGACGGCAATGGGCTTGGCCGTGGCCGGGTCTTTGGAAAAACTGAAGAGATTATTGGAAGAAGGGGAATTGCCCGAAGATGTTAAAGGAGTGGGGGCCAAAAGACTACAGAAGATATTATTGGAAATAACAGGAAAGATAAAGGAGGTAAAGAAGGTTTCTCCCAAGAAGAAAATAACCAAAGATGATGTTTTTGATGCCTTAGTCTCTTTGGGCTTCAATAAACAAGATGTGGCTGATGCGGTGGCTCGAGTTCCCGAAGAAATCGTTGGAGCGGAGAAAAGATTAAAAGAAGCTTTAAAGCATTTAGGAAAATGACCTTAAAATCAATCATTAGAAAAATGCTTCCCAAGGACTTGATTAATCTATACCATTTGGCCTGGGCTTTTTTAGCTGCCGTTGTTTACGGTTTTCCTTCGAGGAAGATAAAAGTTATCGGAATCACCGGAACCAATGGCAAGTCAACCACTTTGAATATCACTGCGAAGATTTTAGAAGAAGCCGGATATAAAGTGGCTGCTCTGACTTCAATTGTTTTTAAAATAGGAGACAAGGAAGAAGAAAATAAATTGAAGATGACCATGCCAGGCCGGTTTGTGATAAATAAGTTTTTAAGGGAAGCAGTCAATGCCAAATGCGACTACGCTTTGGTTGAAACGACTTCCGAGGGAGTGGCCCAGAACCGCCACCGCTTTATTGATTTTAAAACAGCTGTTATCACCAATCTCAATCCGGAGCATATTGAATCGCACGGAGGGTTTGAAAATTACAAAAGAGCCAAAGGAAAATTCTTTAATGATGTTACCGGAACTCACATTGTCAATATTGATGATAAGCACTCAGGATACTTTTTATCATTTTTTGCCGATGACCTTATTACTTACGGAATCGTTAATCAAAAAGCCGATATCAGAGGGGAGAATATCATCGCCACTTCGGATGGTTCCAAGTTTTCCGTCAAAGGAGTCGATTTTGATTTGAAGATTTTGTGCGATTTCAATATTTATAATGCTTTGGGTGCAATTGCCATCGCTATTTCTGAAGGTGTCAGTTTGGAAATTTGCAAAAAAGGAATTGCCAAGGTTTCTCAGATAGCAGGGAGAATGGAGAAAATAATCGAGAAACCGTTCCAAGTTTTTGTTGATTACGCTTTTGTTCCCGTGGCTTTGGAAAAAGTCTATCAGTTTGTTAAGCCGAAAACAGGAAAGCTTATCTGCGTTTTGGGTTCTTGCGGGGGAGGGAGGGACAAATGGAAAAGGCCGGTTTTAGGAGAATTGGCCGACCGCTACGGCGATTTGATTATCGTTACCAATGAAGACCCTTATGATGAAAAGCCGGAAGATATTATCGACCAGGTTTCGGTCGGAGTGAAGAATAAGGAGAAGTTGTTAAAAATATTTAATAGAAGAGAGGCGATACGAAAAGCTTTGTCTTCAGCCAAAGAAGGGGACGTGGTGGTTATCACCGGCAAGGGTTGCGAGCCGTGGATTTGCTGGGAAGACGGGAGAAAAGAAGCTTGGGATGATAGGAGGATTGTCAGGGAAGAACTTGAGCAGATTTCTTGACACAAAGCCTTTTTCGAGTAAAATGAAGTTGGCTTATGAACATACACATAGCCCTTACGGGGGAGCCATTTTTTAGTATTCTTGGAATAAACTTTACCAATACATTCATCTTGGCCATCTTTTGCGCACTTTTGATTATCGGTGCGTTTTTGTTTGCCATGAGAAAGAGAGAAATTGTCCCGGGTAAAATGCAGAATTTCTTCGAGTGGATATTGGAAACAATATTTGATTTATTCGATGGAATGATCGGAGACAGGAAAAAAACCGAGGAAGTTTTTCCTTTGGCCGCAACTTTGTTTATTTTTATCTTGGTTAATAATTTGATAGAGGTAATCCCCGGGCTGGGGATTTTTAAATTTTTAAGGTCGCCCAGTTCCGACATGCACTTCACTTTGGCTTTGGCTATTTTTTCAATGGTTTTCATTCATGTCTGTGCCATTCAGAAATTGGGAGGAATCAACTATTTGAAAAAATATATCAAATTGGAAGGTCCGATTATGTTTTTTGTCGGAGTATTGGAAGCGATGGGAGAGGTTACTAGAACAATGTCGCTCGGGGTCAGGTTATTCGGAAACCTGTTTGCCGGAGAGATATTGTTGACGGTCATCTCTTTTTTGATTCCATACATAGTTCCTTTGCCTTTCTTGGGACTGGAGATATTCGTCGGCTTCATCCAGGCGTTGGTATTCTCATCATTAATAACCGTATTCTATGTCACAACAACAGCAGAAGAACATTGATTTGGGGTATGTGATGATGATGGGCGGGCAATTGGGATTGATGATAGCCCTGCCGATGGTTTTGACGGTTGCCTTGGGAGTATGGATAGACAAAAAGGCGAATACGTTCCCGTTATTCCTCGTCATCATGATTTTATCGGGAATGGGGATAACAATCGTGAACGTGTATAAGGTGATAATTCCATTTTTGGAAAAAAGGTCGGAAAGAAAGAATAATAAAAATATAAACAAATAAAAATATGGATCCATTAACACAAATCGCAGCAGCATTAGCAATCGGATTGGGAGCTATCGGACCCGGCTTGGGAATCGGTTTAATCGGTTCAAAGGGTTCTGAGGCCATCGGAAGAAATCCCGAAGCTTCATCAAAAGTTCAGACAGGTATGATTTTGGCCATTGCCTTCGCCGAAGCCATCGCCATTTACGCCTTAGTTATTTCTTTGATTATATTATTCGTCTAATCCACTAAACAATGAACAGCGTAGAAATAGACTGGAAAATATTGGTCGGACAGATAATCAACTTTGCAATCCTCTTTTTCATTTTAAAGAGCTTTGTTTACCGTCCTTTTCTCAACTTGATGAAATCAAGGAGGGAAAAGATTGAAGCGGGGATAAACAAATCCATTGAAGCCGATGAACGATTGAATAAAGTTCAAGAGTTGAGGCGGGAAATGGAGAGGAAAATGGAAGAAGAAAAGAAGAAAGTTTTATCATCTGCCGAAGCCGAAGCTAAAAAAAGAGCCGATGAGTCTTTCAAAAAGACCGAGGAAGAAAAAGCAGCTCTTTTAATCAAAGCCAAGAAAGAAGCCGAAGATTTGAAAGAGAAAGAAAGTGAAAAGACAAAAAAAGAAACCATTGATAATGCTTTTGCTTTAGCCGAGAAGCTTTTAAAAGAGAACATTGATGGCAAAAAAGGAAAACAGATATCCGATGAGTTTTTAAAGAAATTGAAAGCATGAAAATAGAAAAGGAAATATCTTCATGGGCCCGCGCCCTATATCTCGCACTCGAAGAAAATCCGGGCAAGGCCAAGGAGATTTTTTCCAATCTTAAAAAATCATTGGGGAGAAAGGAATCTTTCTTCTCGCCGATACTAAAAAAGGTGGAAAGAATGTATCTTAAAGAGAAGAGGGCGGAGCTGTCTTTGTCTCACGATTTAAATGACAAAGACAAGAAGGAAATCAAAGAGAATATCAAAGATATTCTTAAAGGTATAGAAAAAGTCGACGACGTTTTGGACGAATCCCTTTTGGCGGGATTCCGTTTGAAAACAAAAGATGTGCTGGTTAAAGCTTCTTTGAAAGATGTTTTAACGAAGCTAAAAAATAAAATATATGGATATAATTGAACAATTTAAAAAACAGCTTGAAGGATTGGATATTGCTCCTGAAATGGAAGAGGTGGGTGAAGTGATTGAAGTTAAGGACGGAGTGGTTAAGATTTCCGGACTTAAGAGCGTTGAAAATTTTGAAATGATTGAATTTGATGAAGCGGGAGTCATGGGTTTGGTTTTAAACCTGGAAGAATACGAAGTCGGTGCCGTTATCTTGGGTTCCGACAAAAACATCAAAGAAGGAACAACTGTTAAAAGAACTAAAAAGGTTTTCTCCGTGCCGGTGGGTGAGGGCCTTTTGGGCAGAGTGGTTGATCCTTTGGGAAGGCCTTTAGACGGAAAGGGAGAGATTAAAGCCAAAGAATATCTTCCTTTGGAAAGAAAAGGACCTTCGGTTATCGAAAGACAGCCGGTGACTAAGCCTTTGCACACCGGAATTAAAATGGTTGATGCTTTGATTCCGATTGGAAGAGGACAAAGAGAATTGATTATCGGAGACAGAGGTCTCGGCAAGACGGCTATTGCCTTGGACGCAATCATCAATCAGAAGAATGAAAAGAACAGACCTTATTGCATCTATGTCGCTTGCGGACAAAAGAAAGCCAAGGTGAGAAGATTGATTGCCACTTTGGAAAAAGAAGGAGCAATGGAATACACGACCGTTGTTTGCGCTTTCCCCGATGACCCGGCCAGTTTTATTTATCTGGCTCCTTTTGCCGGAGCGACAATCGGAGAGTATTTCCGTGACAACAAGCAGGACGCTTTGGTTGTTTACGACGATTTGACCAGACAGGCCTGGGCCTGGAGAGAAATCTCTTTGATTTTAAGACGTCCGCCGGGGAGAGAAGCATATCCCGGTGATGTTTTCTATCTTCACTCCAGATTATTGGAAAGAGCAGCCATGTTGTCCGAAGAAAGAGGGGGCGGCTCTCTGACTGCTTTGCCGATTATCGAGACGCAAGCCGGAGACATTTCCGGATATATTCCGACCAATGTGATTTCTATCACCGACGGTCAGATATTCTTGGATTCAACTTTATTCAGGAAAGAACAGAAGCCGGCTATCAATATCGGAACATCGGTTTCGAGAGTCGGAAGTTCAGCCCAAATGAAAGCAACCAAAAAGGTTGCCGGAAGGTTGAAGCTTGACTTGGCTCAATTCCAAGAATTGGAAAGATTCTCCGAATTCACCGAAGAATTGGATCCTCAAACCAAAAAGACCATCGAGAAGGGTAAAAGAATGAGGTTGTTGTTAAGACAGCCCGACTTGGCTCCTCTTCCGATTGAAAAAGAAGTTATCGTTATTTTCACCGGAGTTAATAGCGATATCGAAGAGGTTCCGATGGACAGAATCAAGGAATTCGAAGTCGAAGTTGTGAAATCGGTTGAACTGGAAAAACCCGAAATTTTGAAAGAAATCAGGGATACCGGAGACATGACCGATAAGAGCAAGTCCGAAGTTTTGGAAATAATCAAGAAGATTAAGAAAGGATATGGATCTTAAGGAGGTAAAAGCCAAAATAGGTTCGGTTAAAAATATTTCTGAGCTGACAAGCGCCCTAGAAACTTTTTCGGCTTTGAAAATGAAGAAGACCCAGAAGAGATTCTTGGAATCAAAACCTTTTTCCGAAGAGATAGCGAAAATATTGAGAGACATGGAAAAAGTATTGAGAGACGGCAGGTCGGTTTTTCTCGAAGAGAGGCCGGTCAAGAATATTTTGGTTTGCGTCGTTGCTTCGGATAGGGGATTTTGCGGATCTTTCAATGCGAATGTTTTGAAATTCGCCGATAGGGAAATTGCGAAGATAAGAGAAGAGGGAGAAGTGGAAATCATGCCCATCGGAAAGAAAGCGATTGCTCACTATTCAAGAAAAGAAAGGATTAAATACAGTTTTTCGGGAGTCGGCGATTATTGGGAGTTCAAGCAGACCAAAGAAATATCGGATTTATTGGTCAAAGCCTTTGTCGAAAACAAGTATCAGAAGGTCTATATCTTCTATACCCATTTTCATTCTTCTTTTCTCCAAAAGCCGTCGTTCGTCCAACTGTTTCCCATGCAAGAAAAGACGGTGCAGAACTTTTTAAAAAAAGAAGACGGGGATGGCACTTGTCGCCCGGTCAATAACTGCTTGTTGGAACCTTCTCCGGCGATTATTTTGGATGAAGTCATCCCGGTCTTTGTCGAGTATCTGATATATCAATTCATTCTTTCCGCCAACACTTCCGAGCATTCGGCTCGAATGATGGCGATGAGGAATGCATCGGATAACGCCAGAGACGTTTTGGAAACATTGAGGCTCGTGTATAATAAAGCAAGGCAAGAACAGATTACTTCCGAGGTTTGTGAGATTTCATCGACCAAGGAAGCAATGGAATAAATAAAAAACATATGGCAAAAATAACACAAGTTATCGGGCCGGTGATAGACGTGGAATTTGAGGAAGGAAAAGTTCCTGCTTTATACACCGCCTTAAGATTAAAAGAAAAGGACCTGGTCCTTGAAGTTGAGCAAGAGTTGGGTGAGAATAAGGTAAGATGTCTGGCCATGGGTCCGACCGAGGGATTGAAAAGGGGAGACGAGGTTATTGACACCGGAGAGCCGATTAAGGTTCCGGTCGGCAAAGATGCTCTGGGCAGATTATTGAATGTTTTGGGAGAGCCGATTGATAATCAGGGAGCGATTAAAGCCGGAAGAAGGGAATCGATCCACAAAAAGGGGCCCGAGCTGAAAGACCAGAAATCGGAAGTTGAAATATTGGAAACCGGAATCAAAGCGATTGATTTATTATGTCCGCTTCCCAAAGGAGGGAAAGTGGGATTGTTCGGCGGAGCCGGAGTGGGCAAGACTGTTTTGATTCAGGAATTGATTACCAATATCGCCAAATTCCACCAGGGCTATTCGATTTTTGCCGGAATCGGAGAAAGAAGTAGGGAAGGCAATGATATTTATCGTGAAATGAAAGAGGCTGATACTTTGAAGAATACTTGTTTGGTCTTCGGACAGATGAATGAAACTCCCGGAGTGAGATTGAGAGTTCCTTTCACCGCCATGACTATTGCCGAACACTTCAGAGATGAAGAAAAGAAAGACGTCTTATTATTCATGGATAACATTTTCAGGTTTGTCTTGGCCGGTTCAGAGGTTTCCGCCTTATTGGGAAGAATTCCTTCGCAAACAGGATATCAGCCGACATTGTCTTCCGAAGTCGGAGCGCTGCAGGAAAGAATCACCTCAACCGAAGACGGCTCGATCACGTCAGTCCAGGCTATTTATGTTCCGGCCGATGATTTGACCGACCCGGCTATCGTTTCAACCTTCTCTCATTTGGATTCATCTTTAGTCTTATCCCGTGCGATTGCTTCGTTGGGTATTTTCCCGGCCGTTGATCCCTTGGAATCAACATCATCATTGTTGAACCCGAGAATCGTTGGAGAAAAGCATTATAAAGTGGCGACAGAGGTTAGAAAGATTCTTCAGAGATACAAGGAATTGCAAGATATTATCGCCATTTTGGGAATTGAAGAATTGGCCGAAGAAGACAAAATTGTGGTTGCCCGAGCCAGAAAAATTCAGAAATATTTGTCTCAGCCGTTCGCCGTTGCCGAAGTGTTTTCGGGAATTCCGGGAACATATGTGAAGATTGAAGAAACAATTGAAGGATTTGAAAAAATCATTTCCGGAGAATTGGACCACAAGTCGGAAGGAGATTTCTTTATGAAAGGAAATATTAATCAAGTTATTTCATGAAGGTAGAAATACTAACACCAGAAAAAAGAATATTTGAAGGGGAGGTTGATATTTTAACCGTGCCGACCCGCTCGGGACATATTTCGATTATGAGTAATCATACTTCTTTAGTTTCGGCTGTTGAAGCGGGGGAGATACGAGCCAAGATGAAGGGGGAAGAAAAAGTATTTGAGTGCGAAAGAGGAGTGTTGGAAACGGTCAATAACAAAACAAGTTTGCTTTTAAGAAAGTGTAGAGAGAAATAGGAACAGGGCTTCGGCCCTGTTTTGTTATTGGACAAAATCATTGATTTTGATTAAGATGAAGAAAAATAAGGATAAATATATGAAAATACAAGAAATATTTGATTTGGCGATAAAGATGGGCATCGATTCCGACTTCAGAGGGAGAGCCGGAGTCGAGAAGGTTTTGGATAGAAAAAAGAAAAAATACGAGGCATTGTCGGAAAAAGCAAAGGAAGAGTTTGATAAAGAAGCTTTGATTAATCCCTATTTGGATACAAGGATATATAATATTGCCGAGGACAAGGAAATTAAGAAGATATTGGTCGGAATCGATATCGACACTTCCGAACTATTATTGGCCAAGCAGTTGGGAGGCATTGATTTGGTAATTGGTCACCATCCGTTGGGGAAAGGATTAGTCGGTTTGCCTGATATAATGGAAATGCAAGCAGATGTTTACAATTACTACGGAGTCCCGATTAATGTTGCCGAGCAATTAAATTTTCCAAGAATCGGAGAGGTGGCAAGAGGAATCAGCGGTTCCAATCATCAGAAGTCGGTTGATGCCGCACATGTTCTCGGCATTAATTTTATGAATGTTCATACGCCAGCCGATAATTTAGTGGCTAAATTTTTAAAGAATTTAGTCGAGAAAGAAAATCCGGAAAGAGTAGATGATTTGGTTTCTTTATTGAAAGAAATTCCCGAATACAGGGAGGCGGTAAAAATAGGAGTCGGACCCAAAGCTATTACCGGCAAGCCGGATAGCAGATGCGGGAAGATTGCGGTAACAGAAATTACCGGAGGAACAGAAGGTTCTCCCAAGTTATACGAAAAGATGTCTCAGGCGGGAATCGGAACAACTCTGGCCATGCACGCTTCGGAAGAGCACAGAAAGGAAGCTGAAAATGCATATATCAATGTCGTTATCGCCGGCCATATTTCTTCCGATTCTTTGGGAATGAATTTATTTTTAGACGAGTTGGAAAAGAAAGGAATCGAGATAGTTTGTTCAAGCGGCTTAACCAGAGTTAAAAGATTTTAACCATATATCCGTTTCTGAGTTTATAGTTTAATTTAGCTCTGTAGTAATCTCTGGCTCCGACGCCGGAGATTATTTTTATTTCTTTTATTTTGAATTCTTTCTTTGCAATCTTTTCCGCTTCTCTTATCATTTTCATCCCTAATCCTTTGTGTTGGGTGTCAGAATTATTTTTAGAAATGGAAGCCGATTGTCCATAGACATGGACTTCTCTGATGATCGCTTCTTTTTGATTTATTCTCAATCTCAAAAGGGAATAAAGATGTTGCCTATTTTTATCTTCAAAACTTAAGAATATTTCTTTGCCGCTTGAGGCATTGTAGTCGTTTCTGAAAAGGACAACCTTTTCTTTGGTTATGTCTTTTATTTCTCTGCATCTGACACATTGGCACTGCCATCCTTCTTTTTTCATGTCCGATTCAATCATTTGTCTGATGTTGGATGTCTTGGCTCCGCCCTCAACAATCAAAGGAGAGGGAATGTCTCTAATAATCCTTTCAATTCTTACGTATTGAGGAATCAATTTCTTGATTTCCTTTATCGTTTCAATCAAAGTTTTTTCATTATACGGTTTGTATTGTTTTTTGAGATAGAGATTATAGAGAGGAGCTTCTTTGACCAAAGCACAGGGATAGATTTTGAGATAGTCCGGTTTAAAGTTTTCGTTGTCGAACAATTCTTTAAACATTTCAATATCTTTCTTGGGATTAGAACCTGGTAAATTGAGCATCATTTGGTAGGCGATTTTAAAGCCGGCATTTCTTAATATTTTAGTCGCCTCAATCGTTTCTTTTATCCCGTGGCCTCTTTTATTCAACTTCAATACATCTTCGTATATGGATTGAACCCCCAATTCAATCTTGGTTGCTCCGAGCTTTCTCATCTCTTCCGTTTCTTTTTGATTGATGAAGTCGGGCCTAGTTTCAAAAGACAGGCCGATGATTCGGTATCTGGCTTTCTCATTTTTCTTTTGAGCTTTTCCCAAATCTTTCCATAATTCTTTAATGCTTTGCTTTTTGTTGTTTTCATTTTTTTGTCCGTCAGCCGCTTCAAAGCATTTTTTGACAAACCAGATTTTGTATTTTAAATCGTAATAGGACCAAGTTCCTCCGATCAATCTTAGGTCTATTTTATCAGCCGGGTGACCGGACATTTCTAAAACTTCTATCCTTTTCTGGACTTGTAAATAGGGGTCGTATTTGAGCTTTTTGGCCCTTTCTACCGCTGGTTCGCCCGATAGGTAGCTTTTGGGAATATTGGCTTCGGAAGGGCAATATATGCACTCTCCAGGGCACTTATACGGCTTGGTTAGGACGGAAACATTGACTATTCCGGAGAGGGAGCGGACCGGCCTGGTTTTGAGCAGTTTTTCCAGTTTTTCGTTCTTTTTCATCCTTTTTTCTTTGACCAAATTGTGATATTCTTTAAGCAAAGAAATATTGGAAGGACAGGGTATTTTGTGCGATTTGGCTATTTTTCTTTTAGCCGAAGACAATCCCTTTAGAGTTTGGGCTTTCAACAATTCTTTGATTATCAATTCGTTTGAATTCATGGATATTAATTACGCCAAGAAAATATTAAAGAAGACAGTATCGGATTATAACAGCATTGCCGATAAATATTCAAGGGTCAGGGAAAAGGACTGGAGAGAAATGGATTTTCTGTTTGAATATTTAAAACCCGATGATGTTGTTTTGGATTCGGGTTGCGGCAACGGAAGATTTTTTCCTTCTTTTAAGGATGGCCGATATTTCGGAGTTGATCCTTCTTCTCAATTGATAGGCATTGCCAAGAATAATCATCCCCAGGGAAACTTTCAGGTTGCTTCGGGCGATTCTTTGCCCTTTGCCGATGATTATTTTGATAAGGTTTACAGCATCGCCGTCCTTCATCACATCCCTTCTTTCGATTTGCGTTTGCAATTTTTGAAAGAAGCAAAAAGGGTTTTAAAACCGGGCGGCTATTTAATCTTAACAGTTTGGGATTTAAAAGAAAAGCTCAAGGGAAAAGGATTTTTCCATTGGTTAAAAGCGAGGAAATTGGACAAGAATGATGTTTTTCTTCCCTGGCACGGAAGCAAGGACACATACTTCCATTGTTTTAATTTGGAAGAATTGGTACAATTAGTTAAAGATTCGGGATTTGAGGTTTTAGACAAGGGAGAGATAGCGGTTGGATTGAGACCTTATTTCAATTTCTATATCGTCGCTAAAAAATAATATATGGCAAAAAGAAAACAAGAGATGGAAGTAAAATACAATATAGTTGTTTCGGGAGCGGCCGAGGTCGGGCATTGCTGTGAGAAGATTGAAGAGATTTCCAAAGAAGTCGGCAGGGAGATTGCGAGACAGCAGCACACCTTGGTTTCCGGAGCCACGACCGGAGTTCCTTATTTTGCCGCCATCGGCTGCAACGAAGAAGGAGGATTTAATGTCGGCTTTTCTCCGGCCGCTACAGAAAAAGAACATTTGAGAGCGTACAAACTTCCTTTGGATCCTTTCAATATCATGATTTATACCGGAGGCGACTATGCCGGCCGCGATATCATCATGACCAAGTCGGCTGATGCGGTAATCATCGTCTGTGGAAGAATCGGAACCCTTCACGAATTCACAACAGCCGTTGAAACCCAGAAGATTATTGGTGTTTTGGAAGGAACCGGCGGCATGGCTGACAAAATCAGGGGAATTGCCGAAAGCTATTGCAGGATTGCCAAAAGCATAATCTATGACCGCGACCCCAAGAGATTGGTTCAAAAAGTTATCAAAGAAGTAGAGCATCAAAAAGGAGATAATTTAAAAATACTTGAAAAATAGTATGAAAACAAAAAAGAAAACAACCAAAAAAGCAGTGAAGAAGGTTGTTAAGAAGATAGCCAAGAAATCGGCCAAGAAGGAAAAGAAATTGGGCAAGGTTACTCACTATTTTGACAAAATCAAAGTGGTGGCAATCAAATTGTCAGATGTTGTTTCGGTTGGAGACACCATCAGGATTGCCGGAGGGGAAAACACCGATTTCAAACAGAAGATTGCTTCGATGCAATTCAAAGGAGAAAAATTAAAGAAAGCCAAGAAAGGACAGGAGGTGGGAATAAAAGTTAAAGAAAGGGCAAGAGAGGGATACAAAGTTTTTAAAGCATGAAGTTCATCGCCGATTTCCATATTCATTCCAAGTTTTCCCGGGCAACCTCCGAAAAGACCGATTTGGAAAATATTGCCAAATGGGCGGAAATCAAGGGAGTCAAGGTTATCGCTTCGGGTGATTTTACCCATCCGCAGTGGATGAAAAATATCAAAGAAGAATTAAAGCCGGCCGAACCCGGCTTGTTCCAATACAAAGATTCTCCGACCAGGTTTTTGCTGACCACGGAGATAAGTTGCATTTATTCAAAAGGAGGGAAGGTGAGAAAGATTCACATAGTTGTTTTAGCTCCTTCAATTGAAATTGCGGAAAAGATAAATGAAGAATTGTCAAAAATCGGAAATTTAAAATCGGACGGTCGTCCTATTCTAGGATTGGACGCCAAAGAATTGGCCAAAATTGTTTTAAATATTTCTTCCGATTGCATGGTTATTCCGGCCCATTGTATGACTCCCTGGTTCGGTTTGTTCGGTTCAAAATCGGGATTTGATTCTTTGGAAGAATGTTTTGAAGAAATGTCTTCTTCGATTTATGCCGTTGAAACCGGATTGTCGGCCGATCCGGCAATGCTTTGGAGGCTTCCCGATGTCAGGAAGATTTCCATTATTTCCAATAGCGATGCCCACAGCCCGGAAAAGATAGGCAGGGAAGCCAATGTTTTTGATACGGAGTTGAACTATTTCAGCATTGTTGAAGCGATTAAGACCAAGAAGGGATTCTTGGAAACAATTGAGTTTTATCCCCAGGAAGGAAAGTATTACGGAGACGGGCACCGGGCTTGCAATATCTACATGAATTCTAAAGATTCTTTGACCTATAACGAAATTTGTCCGGTTTGCGGGAAACCGTTGACCGTCGGTGTGATGAACAGGATTGAAAAACTGGCCGATAAGCCGGAGGGGTTTGTTCCGGAAAAGGCAGTTCCTTTCAGAAGTATTGTTCCCTTGAAAGAAATTATTGGAGAAGTTTTGGGTGTCGGGGCAGGAACAAAAAGTGTCGATGTCGAATATCAAAAGTTAATCAAAGCATTCAAATCAGAGTTCAATATATTATTAGATGTTCCTTTTGAAGAATTGAAAGAGGCGGCTTTTAGTACCATAGCCGAAGGGATAATAAAGGTGAGGGAGGGAAAGGTGAATATCTCTCCCGGATTTGACGGGGAATACGGAAAAGTGAAGATATTCTCCGAAGTTGAAAAGAGGGAAGCGATACGGCAGAAGACATTGTTTTAGTGACTATTTAATGATATATTGATTTATATAAAAATAATAAAACAAAAACATGGCAATACAAACATTAATCGCGTTCGTTGTTGTTATCTTATTGATTTCGATAAGGCAAGTCAATCAATATGAAAACGGAATTAAGTTCACTTTGGGTAAGTTTACCGGCACCATGCATCCCGGATGGAATTTGGTTTTCCCCATTTTCCAGTCATACAGAAAAGTAGATATGAGAATTAAAGCGGTTGATGTTCCCGATCAGGAAGCGATAACCAAAGATAATATTTCAGTAAAGGTTAATGCAGTCATTTATTATAAAATAAGCTCGGCCGAGCAGGCGATATTGCAAGTCGAAGATTTCTATTACGCCATGTCTCAATTGGCTCAGACCACGATGAGGAACGCCATCGGACAGGTAGAATTAGATGAACTGCTTTCTCAAAGAGGAAAAGTTTCGGAAAGCATCAAGACCATAATAGAAGAAAGCGCCAAGTCTTGGGGAGTGCTTGTTTCAGATGTTGAATTAAAAGACATTACTCTTCCCGAAGAAATGAAGAGGGTTATCGGAAGACAAGCCGAAGCCGAAAGAGACAAGAGGGCTGTTATCATTAAGGCCGAGGGAGAAGTTGTTGCTGCAGCCAATATGGCCAAGGCCGCGGAAATACTTTCCCATGCCGAAGGAGCCTTGCATTTGAGAACGCTTCAGACCATTACCGATGTCAGCTCAGACCAGTCGAATACGATGATATTCGCAATACCTTTGGAGGTCTTAAGAGCGTTTGAGAATGTTGGTAAAAAATAACAAGAAAAATCCGGGGACATCCCCGGTTTTTTTATTTCAAGTACTTGGCTTTATTGTAATTATGCTCGTCCAGTGTTTTTGAGAAGATTGTTCTTCCGTCGGGAGCGGAAAGATAATAATAGTAACTTGTTTTGGTCGGATAAACAGCGGCCATAATGCTGTCCGTTCCCGGATTGCTGATTGGTCCTATGGGAAGGCCGTCAACCCTATATGTATTATATGGAGAATTGATTTGAGTGTCTTTGGTGTATATTTTCAATCCTTCTTTGGCTTCAGCGTAGAGAATGGTGGCATCAACCTGCAATCTCATTCCGCTACTCATTCTTTTCCAAAGAATTCCCGAAACAATTTTTTTGTCTTCAAGCGTTTTGACTTCTTTCTCAATCATCGAAGCCATGGTTATTATTTCGAAGATTGTTTTCTTTTGTTTTTTGATTTCATTTCTTAACTCTTGAGTTAATTTTTCATCAAAGTTGAAAAGCATTTTTTCGGTTATCGTTTCCAAGGTATCGCCCTTGTCTATGTAATAAGTATCGGGGAAGAGGTATCCCTCAAGAGACATGTTTTCGGGCTTGTCTTTGAGGAAGTCAAATTCATTAGCGAACTTTTCAACATTGGAATTGATTTCTTCTTTGGCCGGATTTCCGGTCAGAGAATACAGTTCGTCTTTCGTCGCAATTCCCTTATCAGTCAAATATTCATTAATGTCTCTTAAATCCCAGCCTTCGATAATAGTTAGGTTTTCCTTGGCCGTTTCTCCTCTGGAAAGAATGCCGACTATTTGAGCCGTACTCATTTGCGATGAAAGGAGGTATTCTCCGGCCTGTATTTTTGAGTACTTTCCGGTTATGGCGGCATAGGCGACAAAGGCGTTGACATTATTGATGAGTTTTTCTTCTTTAAGGTTGACGGCAATTTCTCTTACCGCCTCTCCTTTGCCAATGATGAATATCTTGGCTTCCGTTTGCCGGTTTGCCGGAGAAAAAAGAACCTGCGATATCCCGGCGATGATGATTAAAACAAAAATTGATAAAAATAATGTAATAAATTTCTTGTCTATTTCCATGTGTCTATCATATTGTAGATTAAAACTATTGACAAGGGAGAGAAGGGGAGTATAATTTAATCGTAAATATGGAAACCAATATCACAAAACAAGTTTATACGATTGTAAATGCCTGTGCCAAAAACAGGATTTTTAGCTTGTCAGTTATTTTGGTAAAAAATAAAAGGAGGGGATTTTAAACATAATTTTAAGATAATAAACAAAATCCTCTCCTCAACGGAGAGGATTTCGCTTAATAAGAAACATATGATAAAGACATACTACCTAACAAAAGAAGGACTGGAGAAGATAAAAAGAGAATTCGAAGATTTAAAGGTTCTTCAAAAAAATGAAATACTGTCGGAAGCCGCCCCTTCCATGCTTGAGGGTGATGCTTTGAATCCCGATTACTCTTTTTACAAGGAAAATCTGGAAGAATTGGAGAAGAGGATTGAAGAATTGGATCATATCATCAAGAATCACAAGACAATCAGAAAGCCGGCCAAGACAGAACAGAATAAGGTTTCTTTGGGAGCCAAGGTTGTTTTGAAGAAAGGTGCCTCGAAAGAAGAAGAATACAAGATTGT
Source organism: Minisyncoccota bacterium (assembly GCA_041651685.1). Classification (GTDB taxonomy): domain Bacteria; phylum Patescibacteriota; class Minisyncoccia; order Minisyncoccales; family Minisyncoccaceae; genus UBA2211. The sequence goes on along the minus strand of JBAZIU010000001.1, from coordinate 242,614 downwards.
GGGAACACTTGAGGCCGATCCTTTTGCCGGAAGAATCAGCAATGAGTCTCCTTTGGGCATGTCTTTTATCGGAAAGAAAGTCGGAGAGCTTGTTTCTTTCAATGGCGGCGGAGAGTACAAGATTATGAAAATACAATACGAGGAATCGTAATTATGAAAAAGAGAACTAAGATTATAATCTGTTCAGTGCTCGCTCTTTTGATATCTTCGCTTCTTTGGTTTAATTTTGTTTTCTTAAACAATAACGGAAAAAGTTTTGAAGAACAGTTATTGAAAGCCGGAGAAGAGAGCGACATTATCATTGTTTTTAATTCGGGCGGCTGGGGAACGGTTCCTTTTGATAAGGCATTTGATTTCAGCCCCATCATCAATGAGACCAAGAAGATAATCGAAGAGCATGACTACAAAGTTTCGGTGGTTCAATACTATCGAACCGAAGAAACTTTTTTTGCCAAAGTCGCTTCATTGAGAGAAGTGTTTTTCAATTTTCCCGACAGCTCCAAAGTTTTCAGTCAGAGAATCGAGGATTTTTTGGATAAAAATCCGGGAGACAAGGTCATTATGGCCGGTTTGAGTAATGGAGCGTCTTTTGTCGATGCGGCCATGGCTGATTTGAAAGAAGACAAGGACAATGTTTTTGCGATAGAATTGGGAGCTCCTTTTTGGAAGAAGAACGTCAAGAGCGAAAACATCTTATCGTTGAATAATCAGGCCGATATTTTGGCCAATGGAAAATTGGGCCAATTATTGCTTTCCGTTATCAAGGCTCCCATTATTTGGTCTTATTCCAATATCATCGGAGAACGGATGTCTATGGGGGAGGCAATCCACATTGACGGGCATGACTATTATTGGCCGCAGGTAAAAAACGAACTGACTACTTTTGTCGAAGCCAAACTTTAAACCGCTTGTAAAGGCGGTTTTTTTGTACTAAAATTAAGATTAAGCATGAGCTTTCAAACCAAACAAAAGCTTCTTGTCATAGGTTCGTTTTTATTGGGATTAATTATCTTCCTTTGGCTTGGGAAAATTATCGGCTGGAAAGAAATCGGCAGCGCTTTCGCTGTTTTTACCGGCTGGCAGGGATTGGTCATTGTCATCCTGTCTTTTTTGATTGCTCTTGTCGGCAATTGGAGGTGGAGGGAGATATTAAAAGATGCGGGAGTGGATGTTCCTTTTTATCAACTTTTCAAAATTTATCTGGGCGGATATGCCATGATGTATCTTTTTCCCATTTTAGTCTGGGGCGGAGAAGCTTTCAGAGTTTATGGTCTGGGAAAGGAAAAGAATCTTTCTTGGAAGAAAACATTTTCTTCGGTGATAATCGAAAGAATATTGGAATGGACGGCCAATATCGTCATCATCTTTTTGGGACTGGGATTCTTTTTGTACAAAGTTTATCTTCCGCCCAAGGAATTGGTAATGGTATTCGGAGTGGCTTTGATGTTCTTTATTTCCGTTCTTTCTTATTTCTATATCAAAGCTTTGGGAAGGAAAAGCATTGTCCGGGAAATTGTCAGGAATTTTTTTAAAAAAGAAGTCAGCGACAATAACGGGATGATTGCGGTCGAGAACGATGTTTTTAATTTTTTCCAATTGAACAACAATTCTTTTAAAAAGGGGGTCGTTCTCTCACTGTTGAGGGCGGTTGTGATGCAGGCGAGGGGATGGATATTGATTTTATTCTTGGGTTCTTGGATTGGACTGTTTCCTTCTTTGTCTATTCTCGGATTCACTTATTTATCTTCGATGATTCCCATTCCCACCTCTCTGGGAGCGCACGAAGCCGTCCAATTCTACGCCTTCACTTCTCTCAATCTGACCGCTTCTATGGCTACTGCCTTTACTATGATTATCCGAGCGGGAGAGATTATTATTTCCTCAGTCGGATTGATATTTTTAATCAGAACGGGTTTTAATTTATTGGGAGGTAAATTCTTTGCTTATGATAAAAGTCAACAAAATAGTTAAATATTTGATATTGGCCGATATTGCTTTCTGGACCGGTTGGGGCTTGATTACTCCGGTTTTCGCCATCTTCATCGTTGATAAGATTCAGGGAGGAAACGCTTTGGTCGTGGGAATCGCCACCGCCGTTTATTGGGGGATGAGGTCTTTATTGGTTTTTCCTTTCGGAGTGATGCTCGATAAATACAAAGGGGAAAGAGATGATTATCTGTTTTTGGTAGTCGGCGACTTTATCATCGCCGTGACTCTCTTCGGGTATGTTTTTGCCACCCAGCCCTGGCATATTTATTTGTTCCAGGGATTCTGTGGAGTAGGAATGGCCATGTCTTTAGCCGGCTGGAGAGCTATTTTCACCAAAAATATCGACAAGGGCAAGGAGGCGACGGAGTGGTCCTTGGATGATACGTTTTTAAGCATAGGAACGGCTGGTGCCGGGGTCTTAGCCGGCTGGATGGTTCTGAAATTCGGTTACAGTACAACTTTTATTTCTGCTGGAATATTGGGATTATTAAGTGTTCTCGTTCTTCTTCGTTTGAGGAAAGAGATTGAAGGAGTTTTTAATAGAAATTTTCGTGCCAATATCAAAGACATATTTTTTGATAAAAGATGAAAAACCAAGAAGTTGCTCAAATTTTATTTGAGATAGGGGAATTCCTGGAATTGCAAGAGATACCTTTTAAGCCGGCTGCCTATCAGCAGGCGGCTATTGCCATTGATAATATGGAGAACGATATTTCCGATTTGTATAAAAAGGAAGGTAAGAAAGGGTTGGAAACCATTCCCGGGGTGGGCAAGAGTATTGCCGAATCGATTGAGGAGTTTTTGAAAACCGGGAAGATAAAATATTTAAAAGAATTAAAGAAGACATCTCCGATTGATTTGGAGCATTTGACCAAGGTTGAGGGGCTGGGAGTAAAAAGAATTAAAAGATTGTGGAAAGAATTGGGCGTCAGGAATTTAAAAGATTTGGAAAAAGCTCTGGACGACCACAAGATTGCTCCTTTGTTCGGGTTCGGAGAGAAAATGGAAGAGAATATTTTGGAATCGATTCAGTTTTTAAAACAGGGAAGAGGCAGATTTCTTTTGCGTGAAGTCATTCCCGAAGTGGAGAGAATTACAGAAAAGTTTAAAAAGATCAAAGGGGTGGTCAATTTATCGGTTGCCGGTTCAACCCGCCGAAGAAAAGAAACCATCGGCGATGTTGATTTTTTGGTAGCCATTGAAGACACGACCGACAAATATTTGGTCGAGAAGATAATGAATACCTTTGTCTCGATGGACGATGTGGTCAAAGTGGTGGGGAAAGGAGAAACGAAGTCTTCGATTAAAACCAAGCAAGGGCTGGATATGGATTTAAGACTGGTCAAAGAAGGTTCATTTGGAGCCGCTCTGCAGTATTTTACCGGTAGTAAAGAACATAATATCGCTTTGCGCCGGATTGCAATGAAAATGGGGTATAAATTGAATGAGTACGGATTATTTAAGAATGACAGAAAAATAAAAGGAGAAACTGAAGAAGAAATATATGAAAAGCTGGGAATGGAATGGATTCCTCCTGAATTAAGAGAGAATCAAGGAGAAATAGAAATGGCGACAGAGAGGAAGATTCCCCGCTTGGTGGAATTAAAAGACATTAAAGGGGATTTCCATTGCCATACCAATTGGGACGGGGGAGAACATTCTATTTTGGAAATGGCGGAAAGGGCTATTTCATTGGGGTATAAATACATCGGAATTGCCGACCATACCCAGTCGTTGAAAATTGAAAACGGATTGGATGAAAAGAGATTGGTTGAACAGAGAAAAGAGATTGATTTATTGAATAAAGATTTTGAAAAGAAAGGAATTGAGTTTAAAGTTTTGCAAGGTTCTGAAGTTGATATTTTGAAAGACGGTTCTTTGGATATCAATGATAAAACATTGAAGATATTAGACTATGTTTCGGTGAGCGTTCATTCTAATTTCAAGATGGGAAAAAGAGAAATGACCAAGAGGATAATTAAAGCGATTGAGCATCCTTTGGTTAAGATATTGAATCATCCGACGGGAATGATATTGGGCAGGAGAGGAGAATATGAGGTGGATATCGAAGCTGTATTAAAAGCGGCCAAGAAAAATGACGTTGCTTTGGAAATGAATTCCTACCGATCCGATTTGGGATACCAAACGGCCAAGTTGGCCAAGGAGATGGGAATCAAATTAACCATCGGGAGCGATGCGCATAATAAAAAAGAATTGAGTGATTTGCAATTCGGATTATATCAAGCCAGGAGAGGATGGCTGGAAAAGAAAGATGTTTTAAATGCTTTATCTTTAAAGGATTTAGAATTAAAATTTAAGAAATGAACAGAAATCAACAATTATTTCAAAGAGTTAAAGATTTGAACTTGCCTATCGGGGAATATGCTATTTTTGGCAGCGGCCCCATGGGTATTAGAAATTTAAGAGAGATGCACGATATAGATTTAATTGTTTCGGATAGAATATTTAATGAGTATTTAAACAAACAGGGGTGGGAAATAAAAGAAATATATGGGTATCGAGATTGGTTAAAAAATGAAAGCCTTGAAATAGAGATGGGCAGGGATTGGCATGAAGGATGGGATGTTGAGGGGATGATTGGAGAAGCAGACATAATTGACGGTTTACCCTTCGTTAAATTAAGATACTTAATTGATTGGAAGAAATATTTTGGCAGAGAAAAAGATTTGAAAGATGTTGAGTTAATAGAAAAGTTTTTGAAAGATGAAAAAATATAAATGTTTGTCGTTAATGTCCGGAGGGCTTGATTCAATGCTGGCGGCTAAAATATTGAAAGAATCGGGGGTAGAGGTAACCCCCCTTTGTTTTAAGAGTTTTTTCTTTTCTTCAGAAGCTGCTGAAAAAGCGTCCAAACAAATCGGTCTTAAATTAAGAGTGGTTGATTTTAGTTTCGAACATTTGAAAATGGTTAAATCTCCCAAGCACGGAAGAGGTTCGGGAATCAATCCTTGTATCGATTGTCATTTATTGATGATTAAAACAGCGGGAAAGATAATGAAAAAAGAAGGATATGATTTTGTCGCTACTGGCGAAGTCTTGGGCCAGCGTCCCATGTCTCAGAATCTCAATTCTCTTAATTTGATTGAAAAGCAATCGGGGTTAAAGGGATTAATTATCCGTCCCTTGTCAGTTAAAGTTTTGCCGGAAACAATTCCTGAAAAGAAAGGAATGTTCAAAAGGGAAGAGATGTACGGAATCTCAGGAAGGGGAAGGCATGGGCAAATGGAATTAGCCAAGAAGTTTAAAATCAAGGAATATCCCTCTCCGGCCGGAGGATGTATTTTAACCGATTCAAATTATTCGGATAAATTAACAGAATTATTTAAAAAGGTTCCTAAGGCAGACGGCAACGATGTGCAGGTGATTAAATTCGGCCGTGTTTTCTGGAAGAAAGATTTATTGATTATCGTGGCCAGAGACGAGAGGGAGTGTAATGAATTAACCAAACTAATGAAGAAAGGGGATGTGGTTTTGGAGCCGAACAATTTTTCCGGTCCGACTGTTTTGATTCGCAAGTACAAAAAATCATCTCAGAATGAGATGATTGATTGCGGGATTGAATATGTTTGTGAATATTCCAAGAATGTTCCCGATGATTTTATACTTCAGCTTTTACCTTCGCCAAAACCTTGATAAAGATTTCGGGGTTTTCTTCAGCCAATTGAGACAATATCTTTCTGTCCAATTCAATGTTGCATTTCTTTAAGGCGGGGATGAACTTGCTGTAAGTCATTCCGTTTTCTCTTAATGCGGCATTCATTTTGACAATCCATAGAGACCTCTTGTCTCTCTTCTTCACCTTTCTGTCTCGGTAGGCATATGACCAAGCTTTCATCAATGCCTGTTTGGCGGCAATGAACTTGGATTTTCTTGTCCATTTGTATCCTTTAGCCGCTTTGATGACTTTCTTTCTTCTTTTGTGCGCGGCAACACCTCTTTTTACTCTTACCATATTTTTATTTCCCTAATAATCTTCTAATCTTTTTTGCCTGGGGTGCATCCATTTCGACCAATTTCTTCAAAGCCCTCTTCTTTTTAGAAGATTTCTTTGATAATAAGTGGTCCTGTCCCACGGCTCTTCTCAAGACCTTTCCCGTTTTAGTCACTTTAAACCTTTTGCTTAAAGATTTTCTTGTTTTTGCTTTCATGTTATTTTTTTGAAATAATCATTGTTAATTTCTTGACTTCTTTTTTGATTTCCTGGTCCATTTTGATTTCGACTCTGCTTTTCAGCATCTCTATGAATTTGTTCATCTTCTGGTAACCGATTTCGGATAGTTGGTTTTCTCTGCCTCTTAATCTTAATTCAACGCTAATCTTATCGCCTTTGTTCAAGAACTTTTCGGCGGCGTTGACTCTGGTTCCGATGTCATTGTCGGAAATGTTGAAACTTAATTGAAGATTTTTGGTTTCCGAATGATGGCTGCCGGCGATATTCTTCTTTTCTTTCTTTTGCAGGGAATAAAGATATTTGCCGTAATCGCCCAGCTTGCAGATCGGGGGAGTGGTTTTGTCTGTCACCAGAATCAAATCAACTCCTTTCTCTTTGGCTGTTTCCAGTGCCTGGGACAATGTAAAAACGCCCATTTGTTGGCCGTCTTCGGCAACTAACCTTATTTCACTAGCTCTTATTTGATTGTTATATAATGGTTTAATCATTTGTGGAGGTGGCGAGTAATGAGCTCGCGTCCAAAAGTTATTCACACATACATCTACAAGCGTATTCCAGTCTCTTTTACAAGTTTAAAGTTTAAGGCTGGAAAGAATGCTTTAAACTCGAATCCGTAATAAGGCCATTGTTCCCGGATTATTTAACAATGTCTTTTCTCGCTTGTTTTACGCCCTGTCCTCAATAGCGAGAATCCTGAAGAAGGACGGCACTAAGCGTATGCTAGTGCGGGTTGTTCAAATAAGTTGGCACTTGATTTGATTTCTCTAAGTTTTGCGAGATTAGAGAATACTCGGCTTGCATATGGGATTCAAACTCCTGTCGAAGCGAATTCACCCCCTCATTTTTAACTCATTTCTTATCTTTCTATCAACTTCTCTTTTCTTGATAGATTCTCTTTTGTCAAACTTCTTCTTGCCTTTGGCTAAGCCAAATTCAAGCTTTATTTTGCGTCTCTTAGTATAAACCGAAAGTGGCACTAAAGTCAAGCCCTTTTCCTTTGATTTACCGAGCAAATACCTTAATTCTTCCTTGTTCAAAAGCAGCTTTCGGTCCCTTCTTTGATTGTACCCTTTATCAGCGTTTAGCGGCTGATAGGGAGGAATTACTGCTCCGACCCAGAAGGCCTCGGCAGAACCCGTTTTATCCTGTTTAACAAGGATATATGTGCCGGAGAGGGAGATGCCTCTGGTTCTCAAGGCCTTGGTTTCCTGTCCGTTCAAGACCAAACCGGCCTCGAACTTCTCCAGGATTTCATAGTCAAAATATGCTTTTTTATTGGCTACCATGCTCATATATTTATATTAGCTGATTTTGGGATATAAAAAAAGAGAGGGGTGCCTTTGGCAGAGCCCTTTGTTCCATATCGCTGTATGGCTATATTGCCATGGCTACAACCAAGACAATCAAGCCCAATATGGCAATCACCTTGCAATACTTCATCCTCTCGGATTTTTCATTGTCGTCTGCAGGAGATAGTACGAGGGATGTAAAGCAGACAATCACCCCTATCAAGAATACGCCCAGATTAGCCATAAAGATCATTTTTATCATAATATGCACAAACAAATGCGTCAACGGCTAGATAATGAAGGCGGAAATAAAAAAATAAGGAAGTCATGCCTGTTTAGCTAATAACTTCCTTTGTCCCTTCGGAACCGTCGTACAGAGACGCTCGTACTCATCGAACCAGATGATCGACGTCACTAATGCATCCAGAGCTTCTAGTTCTTCGGACCCCCTCCTTTCACAGAGGTTGACCTGGTTCCTGAGCTGTCTTTTGTGCTCGAAGCGTAGCTTCGACTTCAGCATGTTTTGGGCTAGGATCAGATCTCTCTTCTGTTTTTCACTTTGGGGCGGGTCTCCGTACCATCGGGCGGAGCATCTGAGATTATCAATGTCGCTATGCAGGTTTTTGGCCAAAGCCACTCCTCTTTCGATAGTCTGCTTCAGCAGAGCATCGGAATTTTCGATGTCCCATTTCATTACTCTGCCGATAATGTTGGAGCAATCATTGGATGACGCGGCTACCGCAAGCGCTCCTTTGATGGCTTTTTCCATAGTTTCTTGGTACGGGGAGCTTCTGGCGATCCATTCGAAGTTACCGAATGTTTTTGCCAGGGTCAGTCCTTTTTTACAGGCTGCTTCCGCGTGTTTTTGTTCGGAGCAGTGGTAGAAGTGGGAAAGGAACTGGATGTCGTTTATCCTTCCCATTGCCAGGGAAAAAACATCGTCTCTTATTTCCGACTCGGCCAGCTTGTACAATTCGTACCAGGCACAGCTCCAGTTCCAGTCCTCTCCCTGGTACCGGTATTTTCCCCTCAGAGTATCGATCATCCGCATGGTTTCTTCGCTTTCTTTAATGCGGCTGAATACCTGGGGTCTCATCCTTTTCCTTTCGTTGATGATCTTTTTGACTTGATTAATCAGATTCATGTTCAGTCCTCCTTGTAAAGGCATCTCGCCTGCGATGAGGCATGCTGATAATAAAACATAAAAACAGTAGTGTCAATAGTTTTATTTTCTCTATTTTCTGATAGAATATGGATATGAACATTAGAGAAGAAATCAAAAATGTTGTTTCTAAATCATTAAAAGTCCTTGGATATGAAGGGGATTTTTCAATCAAAGTTTTAAGACCTCAAAAATCATCTTTTGGCGATTATTCTGTTTCTATCGCCATGGAAATAGCCAAAAAGGAAGGAAAGAATCCGATGGAGATAGCCGAGAAGATAAAGGAAAATATTAAGGGAAAGCATTTTGAGAAAGTTGAAGTCATGAATCCCGGCTTTATTAATTTTTTCGTCAGCCGAGAATATATTTTTAAAGAAATTGATGAGGTTTTTAAACAAAGGGGAAAATTCGGAGAATCTAAAAAGAAAAAGGAAAGAATCCAAGTTGAATTCATTTCGGCCAATCCGACCGGACCTTTGACCGTCGGTAATGGTCGCGGTGGTCCTTTCGGAGATGTTTTGGCCAATGTTTTGAAAAAATATGGATACAATGTTCAGAAAGCATACTACATCAATGACCACGGAAAGCAGATATTGTCTTTAGGCCATTCTGTTTTAAAAGATGAAGAAGCCAAATACACGGGAGAGTATATTGATAGGTTGAATAAGAAGATGAGGAAAGGGGACCCGTACAAGATCGGGAAGATTGCGGCTAAAATCATCATGGAGAAGATGATTAAGAAAACGATTAAAAAATTAAACATCAAGTTTGATGAGTATTTCAGCGAAAGCGTTTTGCACAAAGGCAAAAATGTCGACAAGGTTCTTGATCTTTTAAGAAAAGAAGGTTTGACCTATGAACAGGAAGGGGCCGAGTGGTTCATGTCGACTGCTTTGGGCGACGAGAGAGACAGAGTGATTGTTAAATCAGACGGAGAAAAGACGTATTTATTGGGTGATATTGCCTATCACAAATACAAGTTTGAGAAAAAGAAGTTTGATAAAGTAATTAATATCTGGGGAGCCGATCACTTCGGAGACGTGCCGGGATTGATGGCCGGAGTTGAGGCGATGGGATACATTGATAAGCTGAAAATTGTTTTGTTGCAGTTTGTGACCGTGGTTAAAGACGGAAAAACTGTTCGAATGTCCAAGAGAATGGGAACGGCAATTACCATGGATGATTTATTGGACGAATTGTCTCCCGATGCCATCCGCTTTTTCTTTTTAATGAAATCGGCCGATACTCATTTGAACTTTGATTTGGATTTGGCCAAAGAGCAGTCGGAAAAGAACCCCGTTTTTTACGTTCAGTACGCTCACGCCAGAATTTCCAGCATTTTAAGGAAGTCGAGGAAGATATTGAGAGTGGGGAGGATAAAGGATGTGGAATTGTTGACCGACAAGAGAGAAATTGAATTAATGAAGCAGATATTGAAGTTCCCGGAAATAATTGAAGATACGGCCAATGACTACGAGGTGCACAGGATTCCGCAGTATGCTCTTGATCTAGCCAATTCCTTTCACAAGTTCTATGCCGAGTGCCATGTTTTGACCAAGGACAAGAAATTAAAGGAAGCCCGGCTCAGTTTGGCTGCCGCCACCAAGATTACCCTCAAGAACACTTTGGAACTGATGGGAATCTCCGCTCCGGAGAAGATGTAGTTAGTTCCATTTTGGAACAGACTTAAATAAAAATATTGAGTATGTGCATAATTTGCACATACTAAAGGTGTTCCATTTTGGAACAGGTTGCACGAGTTATTAAATTAGATTTCAACTGTTTCATTTTTTGCAACAGTTGACTGCTTGTTGCTCAAAGTGATTCCAAGGATAAAGAAGGAATTATCAAGTTAATTGTTAATTTTTTAAATAATTAAGGTATTTGACTTTTATCTAATTTCTAATATACTCCACATTAATCGTTCTTTGAACGTACCTTTACATGGAGTTTATCATGATCGCTACTGAAATGATGTTAAAGCTGGGTGTTCCAGCATGTGTTGTTGAAGGAAGACTTCTGAATAGTGGATGGAAAAGAGGAAGACCGTCCAAAGACAATGAATGTCCTGATCTGAAGATGAAACCCAATCTATCCAGATGGTTGCCAGAATCAGCCACAATGGATATGTTGAAGGCGACTCACCAACAGATTATTTTGATGATTGGAAAAGGAGAATTGCATTCAGCAATTCACCGAGGAAGACTTTTCATCAGTGTTGATTCAATCAAAAAAAAGAAAGAGAGGGACAAAGAAAGACCTAATCCCAAAACATTGATTGATGAGGAATCTTCTCCAGAACCTCCGCAAACTACAAGGTTCATGCCGATCATTAAAATGACCGACAAAACCACCCCATCCAAAGTATGGACAAAGCCAAAATTTCAGGTAAAGACAGGCCAGTTTCAAAGTTCGGCTTTGGCAATCAAGCTTACCGAGTATGCTCCCGGACAGTTTGGTTACCATATTGAGGATGTGGCAACGGCCATGAACAAAGTTGTTGCGGTTCCTCTGAATTTTATTTCAGGACAAAAGGTAGAAGCTGATCCTACTGGAGCGTATATTAAACAGCGAAGTCTTCAAGACTTTTTCAGAAGAAGTCGAGGCATAGAAATACAGGATAAATAATCCGTATTTTTTTATACAATTATTTGTTAGTTTCTTTTTTTTGTTGTAAAATGTAACTACAATTTAATAGTTTGCATGGCCTAAACCTTTAGCAATAGAGGCATGGTCAAAAGTCGGATTAGGAACAGAGAACCCATCATGGGGTCGCCTAATCCGCCATATCGAGAAATCGGTATGAGTGACTTCGGTCACTACCTGTGGTGGGCTTTTTGTATAAAAAAGAACACTACAGAATAAGAAGAGATAATAGATATAAATTGTATGAAAAAACAACATTTTTTCATCATCTTGTTTGTAGTTCTTTTAGGATTTGTGTTTGCATTTATTCAGTATTACCAAACCGTAAAGACTGAAGATGTTTCTGCTGTTACGGTTGGTGTTCCTAATCCAGGACACTCCTTAACAAATCTTGAATGTAGTGCTGATAGTTTTTGCGTTGATACTGTTAATAATAAAGTTGGGATTGGGACAGCTACGCCGAGTGAAAAGCTGGACATTGAGGGTGGAAATTTAGATTTGAGTGGGAATATGATTAGAGGTACCTTTGAGGGGGACTGGAATTATATATATAACGGGAATTTTGAAACCAATAGTACGAGCGGGTGGACACTGTACCGATTGAGCACTAGTTATCTTTCCGCAAGCGTCGTGGACAGCGATGCGAAAATTGGAAACAAATCTATGGTTATTACTCAGACTTCAGCAGGTGGTAGAATAAACTATAGGCTATACACGAATCTTCCTTCCGACAAGATGATGCCCGGACAAAAATACACCATTAGCTTTTGGTATAAGATACCTTCAGGAAGTAACCTCTACGCATCTAACATCGGTATAGACTATGACTATTATAATGCTTATGGTAGTAATCACCTTCCTAACGCAAACATTGCTGATGGCGAATGGCATTATCTTTCGGGCGTAGTGACTACGGACGCTTCGCACAATGTTTACTGTCTGAATATGGTTTTTACCGGTGCTGATTTAGTCGGTCAGCAGTTTTTTATAGATGGCGTTACAGTTACGCGGGGCACACAGGAAAAGGACTGGTTTCCACAGGCACCCGATGTTATGGCTGGCGTTTTTTACGGTGATGTCGGCATCGGGACAGCAACTCCCGGCTATGCCTTAACCGTCGCCGGCACCGCCTGGGTCACCTCAGGCTCTTGGTCAGGATCAGATGCCAGATGGAAGAAGAACGTTTCAACTCTTTCAACAACATCGTCTCTTGATAAGATTTTGAAGCTTAACCCAGTTACCTATAAATGGAAAACAGATGAATACCCAGATATGAACTTCTCTGATAGTACTCAACTAGGATTCATCGCTCAAGATGTAGAGAATATCATTCCTGAAGTAGTTACCACTGATAACAATGGATACAAAGGAATATCATACGAAAAGATAGTTCCTGTTCTAACTAGTGCTGTGCAAGAACAGCAGAAGGAGATAGAACAATTAAAAACAATTGTTTGTGCAGATCATCCTTTAACAGAGGCTTGTAAGTAGTTCTTGCTGAATAAAAGAAAATGGTAGATAATTGAGCCATGGATAAAAAGGAATTCAATTTACCATTAATAAATGCTCACTGCCATGCGGCCATGGTTGGTTTTCGTGGTATGGCAGAAGATTTGCCATTGAAGAATTGGCTTAATGATGTTATTTGGCCTCTTGAAGCTAAAATGGTCACTCCTTCTTTTGTTTATGAGCAAACCAAGATTGCTATTAAAGAAATGAAGGAAAATAGAATAGCAGCCTTCATGGATATGTACTATTATCAAGATGAAGTGGCCCGGGCCTGCGAAGAGATGCAGATGCCGGTTGTTTTGGGAGAAGGATTGATTGATTTGAAAGGACAGGAGGTTTTTGATAAAGATATGGAGAGGACGGAAATGCTTTTGAAGAAATACAGCAATCATCCTTTTATCAAAGTCTCGGTTGCTCCTCATTCTCCCTATGCCGTTAATAAGTCTAATCTGATTAAAGCCAAGGAATTGGCTCGTAAATACAATGCTGTTTATCAGCTTCATGTTTCGGAAACCAAAAAGGAGGTTGATGATATTTTAAATAAATATGGAATGACTCCTGTTGCTTATCTGGATAGCATTGGAGTTCTTGATTCAAAAACAGTCTTGATTCATTGCGTTCATTTAACCGATGAAGAGATTTCAATTATCGTCAAAAGAAAATGTTTTGTTGTTCATTGTCCTTTGAGTAATTTGAAACTGGGTTCGGGGATTGCTCCGATTGCCAAATTATTAAAAGCGGGAATTGTTGTTGCTTTGGGAACGGACGGTTCGGCCAGTTCCAATCGTTTGGATATTTGGGAGGCGGGGAAGTTTGCGGCACTATTGCAGAAAGGAGTTAATCAGGATCCGACTTTGCTCCCGGTTAAGGAAGTTGTCCGAATGATGACGGTTAATGGAATGAAAGCCTTGGGATTGGAGAGTATTGATGAGAAAAGCATTAAAGAAATTGAAGAAGAGATAGAAAGGGGGGAGTTTGGGTTTTTATATAATTAAATATGGATAATTGTATATTTTGTAAAATTATAAAAGGAGGGGCAGAATTAGTTAAAATCTGGGAAGACGAAGATTTTATCGCAATTCTGGATATAAACCCCAATACAAAAGGAGTGACTTTGGTTATTCCTAAAGAACATTATGATTCCTATGCTTTTGATATGCCGGAAGATGTTTACTCAAAATTAATGATTGCCACAAGAAAGGTTGCTAAAATATTGGAAAAAGGATTGAGGGTTCAAAGAATAGCAATGGTTATGGAAGGCATGGGAATCAATCATGTGCATATAAAGATGTATCCTATTAATGGGATAGATGAAAAGTTTAAGGAAATGTGGGGAGAAGAAAAGATATTCTTTGATAAATACGAAGGATATATTTCCACTCAAATAGGCCCACAAGTTAATTTTGATGAATTAAGAAAGATTGCGGAGGAGATAAAAAATAATTCATGATAAGCAACAAAGAATCTTTCGTTTTTAAAAAGTATTCAAGCAACAAAAGGATGTTTAAATTTGCTGCTTTGGTTATATTTTTAATTTTAATTTCGGGAATTACTTTTTTGTACGTGTTTTCTTATCAAAGCTACTTAAAATATCCTTTTGTCGCAACTGTAGTTTTTTTAATTTCTTTAATGATTGTTTATCGTGAAGGAATAAAAGCAGACAAAGAATTGGATGGAATGGAAAAACACAATTATTTTACATGGGGAAGAGGGGCCGGTGCAGAACTAATTGTGAAAAGAAGTTTAATGACATTAAATGATGATTATAGAATAATTAGTGATTTTCAGATGGATAAAGGAAATATAGATCATATCTGCATTGGTCCGACTGGAATATTCGCCATAGAGGTAAAAGCTCATAAAGGAGTTATTTCTTATATTAACAATAGACTAAAGAGGGAAAATCAAGATATTAGTAGCTTTCTATGGCAGGCCAAAAGAGGAAGTGTCTACCTTAATCATTTAATTAAAGAAAAGACAGGAAAAGACTACTTTGTTGTTCCGGTGCTTGTTTTTCCTAACGCCAAGATAGACAATAGTATTAATCATCAAATTGAGGGGGTTTGGATCGGAGGTAGAGAGTTTGAGGGATGGGTTGTGGAGAATTGTAGAAATTTTTTGAGTTCTATAGACGTAGAAGAAGTTTCCGTTCTTTTCCAGAGCATTTGATTTATTGAACAAAGAGAGTACAATAGGAATAAATTATGGCGATAAAAAAAGAGCTACATATTAATAATCCTAAAGAAATATACAAAGAGTTGGCTCAGTCTCTTTTTCCTTATGCCAATAAACCTGCTGGCTCTCATCTTTTCGTGGTAGAGGGAACGTTAAAGAAGCCGATTATAGGCATTCGTTATCCTGGAAAAAAAGTCATGAAGAGAGAGGTTGGCAATAGGGCAAATTCTTGTCCATGGGCTAATTTATACGATTTTGAAGTAGTTGCTTTTAGAAATGGTAAAGAAGTTACTGGTAGCGAGTTTACTTTTTCAAAAATACTCGAAGATTATGAGCAAAACAAGAAAGGCAGTAAAGATTTTTGGAAATGTTTAGAAGAAATGTATTTAAGAAACGAATTGACCAGAAAGGCTCCTAAGTTGAAAGGGATAGATTCTGTGCTTTTTTTATTGATGGTAAAGTGGATATGGATTCAGGAAGATTTTAATTATAGATTTGGATGGGAAGATGTTTGTTCTCCAGCAAAGTACGTGTTGCAAAATAGGACAGGGACAAGAACTTCCAAGGGTGCCGGTAGAGCTAAGTTTTTTGCAGCCTTAATATTATTGAATCATTTTGATTACAAAACAGTAAAGAAGATTATTCCTCTTTATTAGTTTTCTTTTTTCCCAATTTAGGTTTGTGTTCTTTCTTTATACCGTTTTTAAGCCTGTCTTCAATGAGAGAACAGTATTTTTTATCTATTTCTGCAGAAATAAAGTTTCTTTTATTGTTTTTGCATATTTCTAATTCCGCTCCGCTTCCACCGAACAAAACTAAAACATTATCATTTTCTTTGGTGCATGATTTTAATAGCATGTCTGTTAATTTTTGGGGAATTTGGCAGGCATGATATGTTTTTTCCTTGCTTACGTTCTTAACCAAGTCGAAATAGAACCAAGAGTAGGGCATTCTTCCTTTTGAGCCGTTACTTAGATTTTTTAATATTCTTCGGTCGTTAGGGTTTTTATACGGCTGGGCAACGGCGTCTTTATAGAATTTATTGTTTTCGCTTTTTCTGACATGAAGAATCGATCTGTGGGCAGTGGTGAATCTTTTTGGTGTGTGGCCGACATTGGTATTATAGGTCCAAACATAGTCGCAAATCAAAGGGAAATAGTTGTCTAGGTATTTTACCCTTAAATGAGCGTTTTGTTTGGGGTAGTTCATCATGAAAAGATTACCGTCTTTTTTTAAGACCCTCATTGATTCTTTGGCCAGTTCTATATACCAGTTTATGTATTCCTGGAAGTCTTTAGTATATGTATTGTTACCGTATTTTATTCCTACATTATAGTCGGGGTCACCAAAGACCATATCAACGCTTTCGTCGGGAAGTCTTCTTAATAAATCCATTACGTCACCGTTAAAAACGGTGTTTAGTAATGGCTTAATATTTTTATTTATTTCTATTGTTTGAGGCTTTTCTTTGATGTCGGTATTTTTAATAACATCAAAAAGAATGCCCTGTATAGAAATACTTCTTGTTTCGTCTATAATGATAGGCTCCATTTGTTTATTGGCTGGCTGTAATCTTATGCAATCTTTTTCTTTATAGAATTTTTTAAGAGTTGCTTCGTAATTGTCGATAAGGGCCACGACTTTTTGTCCGTTTTCGGCAGTATTTTGTTCTTTGATTATCACAACATCACCATCGTTTATATCTTCATCAATCATACTATCTCCGGCTACTCTTAGGGCGTAAACCTTTCCTGTTTTAGGCATTTTGTTTTTAGAGACAGCAATAGTTTCTTTGGTTTCGATTGCTTCTATCGGTTGCCCGGCGGCAATTGTTCCAATGAGAGGTATTTGGATAAAATCTTGAATGTTTTGTTTTAGACCTATTCTTTGATAGTTGTCTTTTTCCAAATATCCTTTTTGTACAAGAGTGTCTATGTGTTGGTGGACGGTGGAGAGAGCAGAAAGCTCGAAATGTTTTTTGATTTCTTCAAGAGTGGGGGACGATCCTTTGTTGGTAATATAAAAATCAACAAAATCGTATATTTGTTTTTGACGTTTAGTTAGTGGGTTCATGGCTTGACTTCAATTTCTTTATTTTGTATACTTTAATTATAGCCGAAGATTTACCGAAGTCAAGAGTAAATATTATATAAATTTATGAATATTAAAAAAGATAAAAAAGCACTAGATAAGCTTTATAGAAGAAGAGATAGATACGACTTGCAGCCAGACTTTCAAAGGGAGGAGGTTTGGGATGAGAAGAAAGAACAAAAATTAATGGACACGATTTTAAAAAATTGGGATATTCCTAAAGTGTATTTAAGGGCGAACGATGCCGAGAATTTTGATTGTGTCGATGGTCAGCAGAGGATGACAGCTATATTTAAATTTTACGACAATGAATTGAAGCTTCCTAAAGAATCAGGAGAATACGTCGGTCTTTTCTATAAGGATTTACCAGATAAAGTAAAAGATATTTTTGATGACTATGAGCTTGATTTGGTATTGATATACGATGCTACTGAAGAAGAGTTAAGAAATCTTTTCGCTCGCTTGCAATTGGGGGTTCCTTTGAATTCTGCCGAAAAGTTAAATGCAATGAGTGGGAATATGAGAAATTTTGTAAAAGAATTGTCGGCAAAAGATTTTTTTAAAAATAAAATTTCATTAAAAAATAAAAGATTTGCTTTTCAAGCAATCAGTTCTCAAATTTGTTTAATAGAAATGAACGGAATAAGAGACGCAAAATTTAAAGATATGGAAGATTTTTATTCTCGCGAGACAGATTTTGATAATAATTCATTCTTAGCTAAAAAAATAGTAAAAGTATTAACGGAAATGGATAAAATATTTCCAGTTAAAACGTCGCTATTTCGAAGTAGATCGGCGATAATTTCATTTTTTATTATTTTGTCAGAAATGATTAAGAATGGTTTATCTTTGAATAGTGATTACAGAAAAAGTTTAAAAGATTTTTATATTAAATTTCAAAAAGATTTAAAAGAAGAAATTGAAAAAGGATCAGAGGCAATAGACGCAGAATTAATGGTTTATCAGTCGAAAATTAATCAAGCTCCAGATAGCAAGGAATCGATTTCAAAAAGACACGAAATATTAAAAAGAAGGCTATCTTTATATGAGCCAAAATTTAAAAAGTACCTAGAATTAAAAGAAAAAGAGGAAGATTTTATTGAATTACAAAATAAAGAAAATATTAAGAAATCAACAGATAGTATCATAAAAGAAATCACTGAAATTAATAAAGTTTACTCTGTCCAAAAAAAGGAAGACATGTTTAAGACAACATCGGAGGGATTGCGATGTAGTGTAGCGATAAGCTCACCTGTGAAATCGAAGAAAGAATTTAAAGAATTTATAGATTGTGTTTATAAGTTGATATACGAAGGTTCTGGGTATTTGAAGAGAATTTCGAATAATATTATTACAGATTGCCCCGTTTTAATAGATATTAAAGATTTGAGAACTGATTTTTTTCACGATATTGAACATGGAGAAAAGAAAAAAATTGAAAAGAAAAAAAACAAAATATCGTCAATATATAAAAAATACATTAATGCTCCCACCTTTGGCGAAATTGACAACACCCAATTTAATATTTTTCAAATAAAAATTCTTGAAGAAATAAAAGGAGCCATAGAAAAAATTAAAAAAGAAATTAAAATAGTTTAATCTATACCATTTTTATTGCCCTCTTTCCCAAAATCTGCTATTTTTAACACATGGAAACCAATCTAAAAAATAGGTATTTTTTCTTAAGACACGGAAAAAACATCCACCAAACCGAATTGAAAGATATCGCCTACTGCTGGCCCGATGACCCCACTCCTTGTTCTCTCATAGAAGAAGGCAGAGAAGATGCTAAAAAAGCAGGGGAACTGTTAAAAGACAAGCAAATTGATATTGTTTTCTCTTCGGACATTCTTCGCTGTAGAGAAACAGCTAAAATAGTCTCAGAAGTGATTGGATTTGATTCAAGCAAGATTGTCTATGATACAAGATTAAGAGACTGGAACTGGGGTACTCAATTTGGAGGAAAACCTAAGACAGAGTTTTGGAATTTCTATAATAATGATAAAATAAGGGCGTTTGAGATTCCCACTCCCGGTGGAGAATCCTGGAATCAATGTAAAGAAAGATTAATCAAGTTTTTTAATGAAATTGAAAGCAATTTCCAGAACAAAAACGTTTTAATCGTTTCCCACGGCGACCCCTTGTGGCTTTTAGAAGGATATATTAAAAAGATAGAAGACAATCAAGTCTTTTTAGACAAAAGAAGTGATATAATGTTAAAAACAGGAGAGGTAAGAGAAATATATGAATAAAGAAGAGAAAATAATAGAATTTTGGGAAAAAGAAGATATTTTTCACAAATCAATCGAGAACAGAAAAGATGCTCCTTTTTTCAGTTTCTATGACGGTCCTCCTTTTGCTACCGGCAAGCCACACTACGGCCATGTTTTAGCTACAACGATAAAAGATACGGTTTTAAGGTATTGGACCATGAAAGGATTCCAAGTCCCGAGAAGAGTTGGTTGGGACTGCCACGGTCTTCCTGTTGAAAACCTGATTGAAAAAGAACTGGGAATCAAGAACAAGAAACAGATTGAAGAAATGGGAATTCAGAAGTTTAATGATCACTGCAAGCAGTCTGTTTTCGCCTGTACGACAGATTGGCTCACCACCTTAAGAAGAGTGGGCCGATGGGCTGACTACTCTAATGCCTATTCAACACTGGATAATAACTACATTGAATCAGTTTGGTGGGTTTTAAAACAGCTATGGAATAAAGAATTAGTTAGCAGAAACTACCGTGTTTCTCCGTATTGTCCCAGGTGTTCAACCACCTTATCCAATTTTGAAGTCAATCAGGGATACAAAGAAACAAGAGACAAGTCGGTATATGTTAAATTCAAGATTGTGGACAACAAGGAATTTGAAGATGCTAGTTTCCTTGTTTGGACCACTACTCCCTGGACTCTGCCCGGCAACGTTGCTTTGGCGATAAACAAGGATTTGGAATATGTTCACATTAAAACAATCAATAATGAAGAATTCATTCTTTTAAATGAAAGATTGTCGGTCATTGAAGAAGAATACAAAGTAATCAGAAAATTCAAAGGAAAAGAATTAATCGGTATTAAATACGAACCAATCTTTGATTATTTAAAGAAAGAAAAACCGGAAAACATTAAAAACGCTTTTCAAGTATTCAATGGTGAATTTGTTTCTAATGAAGACGGAACGGGAATAGTCCACATCAATCCCATGTACGGAGAAGATGACTTCAATTTGGGAAAAGAACACGAATTGCCATTCTTTCACACGGTTGATACTAGTGGAAGATTTAAAAAAGAAGTTAGTGACTTCCAAGAAGAATTTGTTAAAGACGCCGACCCGAAGATAATAAACAACCTGAAAGAAAGGGGGCTTCTTTTGAAAGAAGAATTGATTGTTCATGAATATCCCTATTGCTGGAGATGCGACACTCCTTTATTATACTACGCCATTGAAAGTTGGTATGTTTTGGTCACTAAATTAAAAGACAAATTAATCAAGAACAATCAAAAAATAACCTGGATACCTTCTCATTTAAAGGAAGGAAGATTTGGTAAATGGCTAGAAGGAGCCAGGGACTGGGATATCAGCCGAGCCAGATTTTGGGGTGCTCCCATTCCGATATGGGAATGCGAAGGATGCAAAGAAAGAATCTGCATTGGAAGCATTGAAGAAATAAATAAACTGGCGATAAAAGAATACGACTTAAAAGACCTTCATCGACCATATATCGATGAAGTTAAATTGAAATGTCCCAAATGCGGCAAAGAGATGAAAAGAACTCCCGAAGTTTTTGATTGTTGGTTTGAATCAGGAAGTATGCCGTATGCCCAATGGCACTATCCTTTTGAAAACAAGGAATTGGTTGAAAAAACCTATCCGGCTGATTTCATTGCCGAAGGACTGGACCAGACCAGGGGCTGGTTCTACACCCTTCACATTTTAGCGGCTGCTTTAACAGTAGACGATATCGGATTGGGAAAAGACAACCCGGCCTTTAAGAACGTTGTGGTTAACGGTTTGGTTTTGGATGATAAAGGAAGAAAATTAAGCAAGAAACTGAAGAACTATCCGGACATGACCGATGTGTTTGATAAATACGGGGCTGACCCTTTGAGATATTTCCTTTTGTCTTCAACTAATATCGGAGAAGAATACAGATTCTCTGAAGACAAAGTAAAAGAGGTTTGGAGAAAAATCATTTCCGCTTTGGAAAACTGTTTTGTTTTCTTTGAAACATACAAGGGAGAAAGCATTAAAGAAATCAAAACCGACAATCTGTTGGATAAGTGGATAATTTCTAAAATAGAAGGATTAAACAGAGATGTTAATAAATGGATGGAGAAGTATGAGTTAACCAAAGCTTCAAGATTATTCAATGACTTTATCGATGATTTAAGCAATTGGTATATCAGACGTTCAAGAAGGAGATTCCAGAAGCCGGAAACGGAAAAAGAAAAGGAAGAAGCCACTCAAACCCTCTATTACGTCTTATTCAAATTGAGTAAACTGATGGCTCCCTTCACACCATTCATTACCGAAGAAATATATTTAAAAATGAAGAAAAGTGAAAAGGAGAGTGTTCATCTTTGCGATTATCCCGAAACAAAAAACGACTTAATTGATGAAGAATTGGAAAAAGCAATGCAAGAAGCGAGAGACATTGTTAATTTGGCTTTGGCCGAAAGACAGAAAGTCGGAATCAAGGTCAGACAAGCCTTGCAATCATTAACCGTTAAAGGATTTAAAACCGACCTTAAGTGTTTGCCGGAATTGATTGATTTGATTAAAGACGAGGTTAACGTGAAAGAGGTTATTCTGGATATTAGTATCAGTAATGAGGTGGAATTAGACACAAATATCACTCCGGAACTCAAAGAAGAAGGGGAAGTGAGGGAAATAATCAGGCAGATACAGCAGATAAGGAAGGAGATGAAGCTTGTTCCCGAAGATACTATCAATGTCCTCTACCAGAAATCAGAAATATTTGATAAAATAATAGACAAGAACAAGGATACCATCTTAAGAGAGGTTTTAGCTAAGGACTTCGTTCTCTCAGAAGAAGCTTTGAAAGAAGTCGAGTTGGGAGATGGTAAGATATTATTAGGAATTAAAAAGATTTAAATATGTCAGAAGCTATTCCGGAAAACAACCCCAATATGATCAGCGACAAACAGGCTCAAGCCGAAAACCCTTTTATCAGAGGCGAAGCCGGAGAAAGGATTGAAGAAAGGAGAGCTCCTTTCAGCAGGCCCGCTTTTACAAGAAAAGAAGAGATAAAAAAGCAAGAAATATTAAGAGAGAAAGAAAAAGCCACAGAAGATCACCCCTTGAAGTTTAAAGGAACTTCCGGCGGAGGAACAATTCGAACCAAACTCTTTTCATTTGTTGTGGGCAGAAAGAGCGGCCGCAAAGATTTTAAAGCCTATGGAGGGAAAAAGAGTGTTCGAGAAGGACTTAAGGAATTAAGAGGTGAATTTATCTCAAAAACCGGAGGAACATATATCAGAAGAAATAAAGCTCAGATTGAGGCCACTAAGCTCGGAAGAAAATTATCGTACTTGAGAGGAGACGAACATACCGCCGCCACTAAGTTTTTAAAAGAGCTCGAAGACAAAACAGGAATAAAACCAAAAATATAACAAATGAAAAAAAGAATCATTTTCCCCATCTTAGTAGTATTATTAGCCGTCATTGCTTTTTTGTCCTGGGACAAGATGTCTTTTTCTAAGGAAGTTTTGAAGGTTGAAATATTGGGACCGGAAAAAACAACTATCGGGGAAGATGTGGAATACATTGTTAAATTAAAGAATAACGGCAGTGTCAGACTGGAAAAACCGGAGTTAATTTTTACCTATCCCGAAAGTTCAATTGTTGAAGGAACCGAGGGAAAAGTGAAAGTGATGACTTCCGACCAATTGAACGGAGATATCTATCCGGGAGAAGAAAGGACTTTTAAATTCAACGCCCGATTGTTGGGAAAAGAAAAAGAGGCCAAGGTTGCCAGCGTCAGTGTTTCTTTCCAGCCCAAGGATTTGAAAACCAGAAGCGAGGTTTCAACAACCTTTACCACTATTTTGGGAGAAATACCTTTGAATCTGACTTTGGATGTTGCGGAAAAGGTTGGAACGGGCAAAACCTTAAGCTTGAAGGTTAATTATTCTTCCAATGTCGCCTATCCCTTGGAAGATTTGACCTGTTATCTGACCTATCCCGAAGACTTTGAATTTTTGTATTCACAACCCAAAGGAATGGACAATACTCAGTGGGATATACCGATTTTGAACGAAGCCGGTTCGGGAAGGATAGAGATATCGGGAATTCTGAACGGGCAATCAATGGAACAGAAAGTGTTTAAAGCTAAAATCGGAGTCTGGCAGAACGGCAACTTCATTCTTTTGAAAGAAGTAATCAAGGGAGTGGAAATAGTCGCTCCGTCTTTGTATATCACCCAGAAGGTCAATAATGATGAAAACTATTCGGCTTCGGTCGGAGACCAGCTACATTACGAAGTCACTTTCAGGAATGTCGGAGACGAGGCTTTGAAGGATTTGGTCATGATTGTCAGATTAGAGGGAGATGCTTTGGATTTGGATTCGATTAAGTCCGATAATGGAAAATGGACCAAGGGAGATAACAGTATTATCTGGGAAGGAGGCAAGATTTCCGAACTGCAGCTATTGGATGTCGGTCAGGTCGGGAAAGTTGAGTTCTGGGTCAATGTCAAAGACAAATGGGCGATGAAGAGCTTGAACGACAAGAATCCGATTATTAAGAATAAGGTTACCTTGGGAGCGGCCAGGCAAGATTTCTTGACCAAGATTGATTCGGTTATTTCAGCCGAACAGAAGGTCTATCCGGAAAATAAATACTTTGAGAACTCCGGACCGTATCCTTTGGAGACCGGACAAAAGACCTATCTGACTGTTGAATGGAAAGCCATTAATAACTACAACGATTTGGAAAAAGTTAAGATGGTGACGGCTCTTCCCGAAAGCATTACCTTTGAAGGCAAGACGTATCCCGAAGGGATGGAAATAACCTATGATGAAAATACCAGCGAGGTCGTTTGTAATATCGGCAGCTTGCCGGCCGGTGCGGGAATTATCAAGGATGCCAAGATTTGCGCCTTCCAGATTTCCGTTCAGCCGGAACTGGCCGATGAAATGATTATTCTTTTGGGTTCGGCCCAGCTTTCAGGAGTCGACCAGTGGACCAACAAAACCTTAACGGCCAAGACCGATATAGTCTACGGCCAAATGAGCCAATAATGGAAAGCCAAGCTTTAAATATCAAAAGATTGTTTAAAGCTTTAGCGGTTTTAATCGTTTTCCTGATTTCTTTTTCTGTTCCGGTCGTTATTGCTTTTAACATAGAAGAAACGGCCAAGGATATGAGGATAAAGATGGATATGGGGCAGCTGAAGAATTGGGCCGAAGTTTACCGTCTCGAGAACAAAAGCTATGAGGGGTTTGAAAAAGACCCCGATCTCTACAGATTTTTTGAGGATATCGAAACGATGGACGGGGAAGCCAAAATCTTTATCAATCAAAATCATGAATCATATTGTTCAAGAGTCTTTTTCAAGAGAGGCTCTTTTTGCATAGATGATACCGGACACATCGGAAAGGATGAGGGGATTTGTTCTCCCGAGTATACAAGGTGTGATTGACAATTAATCTATGGGTGCTATTATTTTGTCGGAGTGATGTTGTGTTATGCAGCAGAACGAAGGAAGTATTATATTATCGACAACCTCCGACAAGGTGGAGTCGATAATCGCCAGAGTTGAAGAAAAAGGCGGCGTTGCAGAAATGCTGTCTCGGGAAGAAGTGTTCGCATATAAAGGATGCAGAGATCTTTCAAAAGGGTTGGCCATGCTGAGAATATGGCGGCCACCAAATGTGTCCATAGAGGACATTATCGGAAGAAGTATTAAGCGAGTAATCTAATTTTTACTCGCCATCAACCCAAGCAAGCGTTTTATAAAGGTTTGCTTAGGACAAGGAAACAGCGATGAGCTGGTTTTTTGTTACATCTTGGCTTGTTTCGGTTTTTCTGTTAATATTCAGATATATGGAAAACAGTTTTGAAAAAATAGTTTCATTCACCAAAAGGAGGGGATTTATCTTCCAGTCTTCCGATATCTACGGCGGATTGGGTGGTTTTTACGACTTCGGACCTTTGGGTGTGGAATTGAAAAAGAACATCAAGGACTCGTGGTGGAAAGCGATGGTTCAGAAGAGAGATGATATCGTCGGACTGGACAGTTCAATCATTATGAATCCCAACATTTGGAAGGCCTCCGGACATACTGATAATTTCACCGACCCCTTGGCCGAATGTACCGGTTGTCACAAGAGATTCAGAGCCGACCACTTGGAGGATAAAACTAAGTGTCCCGAGTGCGGTAGCAAAATGATGGAATCGAGAAACTTTAATCTAATGTTTAGGACCTTTATCGGTCCGGTTGAAGATTCCGCTTCCGTTGCTTATTTAAGACCGGAAACAGCTCAGGGTATTTTTGTTAACTACAAGAATATTTTGGACACCCAAAGAGTGAAGATTCCTTTCGGTATCGCTCAGATTGGAAAGGCCTTCAGAAACGAAATCACTCCCGGTAACTTTATTTTCCGGGTGAGGGAATTTGAACAAATGGAAATGGAATATTTTGTTAAGCCGGGAACCGAAGAAGAGATATTTAAAAAATGGGTTGATGAAAGAATGCGTTGGTATGTCGAGGACTTGGGAATCAAGAAAGAGAATTTGAGGATAAGGAAGCATGAGAAGGATGAATTGGCTCACTATGCCAAAGATTGTGTTGATATTGAATACAAGTTTCCCATCGGCTGGTCGGAAATCGAAGGTATCGCCAGCAGAGGCAATTTTGATTTAACTCAGCATCAGAACAATTCGGGACAGGACTTGAATTATTACGAAGAAGCGACCAAGGAAAAATACATTCCCTATGTCATTGAACCTTCTTGCGGAGTCGAAAGAACGTTGTTGGCCATTTTGTGCGATGCCTATACCGAAGTTGAAGGAGGCAGAAGTACAACCACCGAAGCGGTCAAGGAAATGGAATTCCTTTTGAAGTTAAACAAGAAGATTGCTCCGGTTAAGGTGGCCATTCTTCCTTTGGTTAAGAATAAAGAGAACATTACCGGTAAAGCTAGGGAAGTGTATGAAATGTTGAAACCTCATTTCAATGTTCAATATGATGAAGTCGGTGCCATCGGCCGAAGGTACAGAAGGCACGATGAAATCGGTACTCCCTATGCCATAACCATTGATTTTGAAACTTTGGAAAACAATGATGTCACCTTGAGAGACAGGGACACCATGGAACAAAAAAGAGTGAAGATAGAAGATTTAATTTCAATATTAAAAAAGGATATATATGAGAATTAAGGTTCCATATACTTTGAATCTTTTGTTTCCCATTATCGGATGGTCTCTTCTTTGCGGAGCATTCGCCTATGTTCTTATCCTCACTATCGCCAGATTTGAAGACCCGGCCGCCAAGTACGCTTTTCAGGTAATGGCCCCGGCCTTCATTACCTTGTTTTGTTTTTTGGCTATCCTGAGATACAGCGGAGTCGGATTTTGGGCCGGAGACGATGTCCGTTTGATTAATAAGAATGTTTCGTCCAAAGGCATTGTTTCGGGATTGACCACCTCGGAAATTAAAAACACTTTTAACGCTTTGGAATTCATCGCCCGCTCCACCACGATTAATGTTTTGGCCAGCGGACTCTCGGTCATGGTCCTTGTCGTTTTGACCGAGTGGATTAATTTGGCTGCCAATTTTGATTTATTGATTATAGTTATGGGAGGAGCGGTTGCTTTGTTTTTTTCTTGCGCTTTCGCCAATTTCTTTTGCCAACAATCAATGTTTGCCGTAATTAAGGATTGCCGCCGGATACTTTTGGAAAGAGGAGAAAGAATGGAATTTTCAAAACTTTCCGGCATCGGATTCAAATTCTATTTTCTTTTCTTTTTGCCTCTCTTTACCGTTTTAATCGTTTTGATTGCCAGCTACCCGGTCAGTTATAATATTTTGGTGGTTTCTTTTATCGGCCTAACCATGACTTTCGTCATTGACCGCGTTCTTTTCATCTATCTGGCTAATTCCTTGGCGGAAATGGAAAGATTCGCCGATGAATTACCCAAAGGGGAAAGAGCCGTTTTTACTACCGGAAGCTTGGATAAAGAAATAGTCAGCTTGGCCGATAATTTGAACGGCGCCTCAGAAGAAATATACACCTCGCAGAAAGAATTAAAAAAGTCGCAGGAAGAGATGAAGAAAAGAGTCGATGAATTGGAAAAGTTTTTCGAATTGACAATTAACAGGGAAATTAAAATGGTTGAATTAAAAAAAGAATTAAATAAACTAAAAGGAAATGTACAAGAAGACGACGCTTAAAAACGGATTGAGGATAATCACCGTTCCGCAGAAGGAAGCCAAGGCGGCGACTGTTTTGGTTTTGGTCAAGACCGGATCCAAGTATGAAGAAAAAGAAACTTCGGGAATCTCGCATTTTTTGGAGCACATGCTTTTCAAGGGAACGGAAAAAAGGAAGCAGCCTAAAGATGTGGCCGAGGTTTTGGATAAGGTGGGGGGAGAATACAATGCTTTTACCGGGGAAGAATACACCGGATATTATGCCAAAGTTGACGAGGCTCATTTTGAGATAGCTTTGGACTGGGTTTCGGATATCTTTTTGAATTCCAAGATTCCTTCAAAAGAGATTGAAAAGGAAAGGGGGGTTATTATCGAAGAAATCAATATGTATAATGAGAATCCGATGATGCACATTGATGAGCTGTGGAAGACCGTTTTGTATGGCGATCAGCCGGCCGGCTGGGATATTGCCGGAACCAAAGAAACCGTTAGCAAGATTTCAAGGCAGCAGATATTAAAATATATCGATTCGCAATACGCGGCCGACAATGTGATTATCTGCATTGCCGGAAAGGTTGGTGAAAAAGAGGTCATTGAGAAGATAAAGAAGTATTTCGGAAGAATAAAGACGGGCAAAGCCAAAGGCAAGCCGAAAGTGGTTGAAAACCAGATTGACCCGCAAGCTTTGGTTTCCTATAAGAAAATGAGCCAGTGCAATCTGGCCTTGGGAGTGAGGGGAGTCGATACTTTCCATCCCGACAAATACGTTTTTGATATTATGGCGGTTGTTTTGGGAGGGATGATGAGTTCGAGAATGTTTATCGAAATCAGGGAAAAGCTGGGAGCCGCCTACTATATCAGGACTTATAATTCTTCGGATACCGATACTGGGGCTTTGGTTACTTTTGCCGGAGTGGATAATAATAAAATAAACAAAGTTATCGAGACAATCTTGAAAGAATACAGGAAGCTTTGCAAAGTTAAGGTTTCTGACAGCGAATTGAAGAAAGCCAAGGACTACACCAAAGGCAAGATGGTTTTGGGATTGGAATCTTCCGATGCTCAAGCCTCTTTCTACGGCAGTCAGGAACTTTTAAGGAATGAAATTTTAACAATCGAAGAAATATTCAAAAGGATAGACAAAGTTAAGAGTTCGGACATTATGAGAGTAGCCAAGGATATTTTTAAAGACGAGAAATTGAATTTAGCGATAATCGGACCATTTGAAGATAATAAACAATTTAAAAAAATATTAAAATTCAATTAATATGAAAAAAGTAGACATCACAATGATTGATTTGACCTGGAGGTCTCTTTTCAAGATAGCCGTCGCTTTGGTTCTTTTTTACGTTGTTTATCTTCTTCGCAGTGTTTTGGTCTGGATTCTTTTGAGTTTGATTATCTCTACTCTTCTTAATCCTTTGATTGAGAAATTGGAAAAAAGAAAAATTCACCGAATCGGAGCATCCGTTATCGTTTATTTTTCCCTTTTATTTGCCGTCGGACTGATTGTCTATATCATCGTTCCGCCGATGATAACCGAATTGCAGGTGTTCAGTTTGAACTTTGCCAAATATTTTAATAATATTCCGGGATTTTTAAGCAGCATCGGCTTAAGTTCGTTCGAGAGTATTGCCAGCCTGTCTTCCGGATTAAACGACAGCCTGATTAAGGTTTCTTCAAACATACTCAATGTCTTTGTTTCTCTATTCGGCAGTGTTTTGGCCGGTGTTACCGTGTTTGTTTTGTCTTTATTCATGTCCATTGAAGAAAAAGAGATGGTTAAAGGATTGAGGCTGGTTTCGCCCAAAGAATTTGAAGAAGAGGTTATTAAGAGATGGGACAGAACCAAGGACCAAGTTGTGTCATGGTTCGGTAGCAGGGTATTGGCTTGTTTCTGTGTCGCTTTAATGACTTTCTTGTTGTGTGTTCTCTTGAAGATTAAATTCGCCTTGTCTCTGGCCCTTTTGGCCGGATTGTTGAATATTATTCCCATGGTCGGTCCGATTATTTCGGGAGCAATCGTGGTCCTTTTTACCCTGGAATCAATTCCCAAGTTTGTCTTGGCTGTAGTTTTCTTGATTATTATTCAGCAGATAGAAAGCAATGTTTTAACCCCTATTTTTACCAAGAAAATGGTCGGGCTGCCCAATGTCCTGGTTTTGTTGTCGATTATAGTCGGAGGACTTCTGGGAGGAATCATCGGAGCTATTTTAGCCATTCCTTTGGCCGGAATATTGTTTGAAGGATTGAAAGATTACTTTAATCACAGAAAGATATCTTAAAATGAAAAAAGTATTTATTTCCACTTCCATACCGTACGTTAATGCGGCTCCGCACCTGGGGCACGCTCTTGAATTTGTGCAGGCCGATGTTTTAGCAAGAAGACACCGTTCTCTCGGTGACTCAGTTTTCTTTTTGTCGGGAAGCGATGAAAACAGTTTGAAAAATGTCAGGAGTGCCGAAAAAATGGGCGTTCCCGTCAAGGCTTTGGTTGATGAAAACAATTCAAGGCTTTTCGAATTGAAGGACAAGCTTAATATCTCACTCGACGATTTCATCCGCACCACCGAAGAAAGGCATTTTATGGGAGCTCGGAAATTATGGAAGGCCTGTGAAAAAGATATTTACAAAAAGAAATATTCGGGGTTGTATTGTGTCGGTTGCGAAGAGTTTTACAAAGAAGAAGAGTTGGAAGACGGGCTTTGTCCGGACCACAAAGTTAAGCCGGAACTGATTGAAGAAGAAAACTATTTTCTCAGGCTTTCGCAATATCAAGAAAGATTGAAAGAGGTAATCGAAAAAGAAGAAGTTAAGATTATTCCCGAAACTCGAAAGAACGAAGTTTTGAGTTTTATCAACTCCGGGCTCCAGGATTTTTGCATTTCCCGTTCCAGCGAAAGAGCTAAGGGCTGGGGAATAGATGTTCCCGACGATCCGACCCAGAAGATGTGGGTTTGGTTTGATGCTTTGTCCAATTATATTAATGCTTTGGGCTACGGGAGTGAAGACGAAAGCAAGTTTAATGAATTTTGGCAGAACAATGATTCCAAGGTTCATGTTATTGGAAAGGGAGTCATCAGATTCCATTCCGTTTATTGGTTGGCCATGCTTTTATCAGCCGGTATCAGTTTACCCAAGTCGATATTCGTTCACGGGTATATAACGGTTGACGGGCAGAAGATGAGTAAAAGTATCGGCAATGTCATTGATCCATCGGAATTGGTTAATAAATACGGAGTCGATGGAGTCAGGTACTTTTTATTGAGAGAAATACCGGCTACCGGAGACGGAGATTTTACCTTTGAAAAGTTTGAGAAAAGATATAATTCCGATTTGGCCAGCGGTTTGGGCAATTTGTTTTCAAGAACAGTCGCCATGGTTATAAAAGCGGGACTGGACAAGGATTTTGAAATTGTTCCGGAAAC
The DNA here is from genome assembly GCA_041651685.1 of Minisyncoccota bacterium. Taxonomy (GTDB): domain Bacteria; phylum Patescibacteriota; class Minisyncoccia; order Minisyncoccales; family Minisyncoccaceae; genus UBA2211. Next base: position 211,743 of record JBAZIU010000001.1, on the reverse strand, counting down.
AGCCTTTTTTGAAAAAGTCGGAGAGATTGAAAGAAAAGTCGGGGATAAGTTTTTTCAATTTAATGACACTCTTTCCGATATTTGGGAATTGGTTTCTTTTTGCGATAAATATATTGATGAAGAAAAGCCGTGGGAGATTAAAGAGATTGAAAAACAAAAGTCTGTTTTTTCCAACCTTTTACTTTCATTGATAAGTATTGCTCGAATGATTGAGCCGTTCTTGCCCGAGACTTCTCAAAAAATGAAAGAGCAATTGGGAGAAGATAAAGGATTATTTAATGTTAAAAAGGGAGCATCTTTATTTCCGAGGATATGATAATTGATACCCACGCCCATCTTAATTTTTTTGAATTTAAAGACGATAGAGATGAATTGATTTCAAAATGCCTCAAAGAAGGAGTAGGCATGATTAATGTCGGAACCAACCTTCAGAGTTCAAAAAAAGCAATTGAAATTGCTGGAAAATATTCTAATATTTTTGCTTCAATCGGTTTGCATCCTTTAAATATTGATTCAGGGTTTTTGAAAAATAAGGGATATTCCGGGGAAGCGGAAAGTTTCTTGGAAAAAGATTTTGATTACGGAGCATATAAATCATTGAAGAATGAAAAAGTGGTGGCGGTGGGGGAAATCGGTTTGGATTATTGGTATAAGCCAAAAGGAACCGGCAAAAAAGAATTATTCAAGCAAGAGCAGAAAAGGATATTTGAAAGGCAGCTTGATTTGGCTGAAGAATTAAACCTCCCGGTCATCATTCATTGCCGTTCCGCTTTTGAGGATTTGTTCACTATATTATCAAAGAAGAAAGTCAGGGGAGTCTTGCATTGCTTTACCGGAACCAAAGAAGAAGCAGAAAAGGCTTTATTTTTAGGCTTACATATCGGAATCAACGGTATTATATTCAAGATGGATTTGAAAGAAGCGATTAAAGATATTCCTTTGGAAAAGATATTGATTGAGACGGATTGTCCGTACCTTTCTCCGCCCGGGTTCGAGGAAAGGAATAATCCTCTGGCTTTAAGCTATATTGTCGACGAAATTGCCAAAATAAAGGGGGTTAAAGCGGAGGAGGTTAAGGAAATAACTTTTAAAAATGCTAAAGAATTGTTCAATATTTAGGGCTTAACAGCCCTTTTGTTTTATGGTATTCTTTAAGCATATAAACATATGCAATTTATTAGTCACGATTTACTATATTTAATCAGAGCCATTCTTTTTGGCCTTGTTGTCGGTTACGCCGTTATGGCCTTTGCTTTCTATTTTAAGCCTTGGGCGGAAAAGACCTTCAATATCAAGAAGATAGACACTGACGTTTGGTGGTGGACGGGAGTCATCATTGCCATAGTTTCCGGAATAGTATCGATGCTGTTACTGCTTTAATATGGAATATAATTTTAAAGAAATTGAGAAGAAGTGGCAGGATTATTGGGAGAAGAATAATTCCTATAAAACAAAAGAGGACTCGAACAGTCCCAAGTTTTATGTTCTTGACATGTTTCCCTATCCTTCGGGGGAAGGAATTCACGTCGGTCACCTGAAAGGATATGTCGCCACCGATATTGTTGCGAGAATGAAAAGAGCTCAGGGTTTTAATGTTCTCCATCCGATCGGCTGGGATGCTTTCGGCTTGCCGGCGGAAAACTATGCCATTAAGCACGGAATCCACCCGGAAATCACCACCGCCAAGAATATTAGCAATATCAAGAGGCAGATGAAATCGGCCGGCTTGAGCTATGACTGGGAAAGGGAATTGAATACAACCGACCCCGAATACTACAAATGGACCCAATGGATATTTTTGAAATTATTCGAGAACGGTTTGGCCTACAAGAAGCTTCTTCCCATTAATTGGTGTCCCTCTTGCAAGACCGGCTTGGCCAACGAAGAAGTTGTTGATGGTAAGTGCGAGAGGTGCGGAACGGAAACGGGGAAGAAAGACATCGACCAATGGGTTTTGAAAATCACCGATTATGCGGATAAGTTATTGGAAGGATTGGATGATATTGATTGGCCGGAGAAGATAAAGGAAATGCAAAAGAATTGGATTGGAAGGAGCGAAGGCTGGGAAATCAAATTTTCAATCGGTTCAAAAGAAATTTCTGTTTTTACCACCCGAGCCGATACTTTGTTCGGCTGTACTTATCTGGTTATCGCTCCGGAACACCCTTTGATTAACGAATTGGAATTTAAGAACAAAGAAGAGGTTTTGGAGTATATTGATAGGGCCAAGAATAAGAGCGAGAGAGAAAGAATCAGCGAAGTCAAAGACAAGACAGGAGTCGAATTAAAAGGAATCAAGGCCATTAATCCGGTCAATGGAAAAGAAATTGCCGTTTTTGTGGCTGACTACGTCTTATATCATTACGGTACCGGAGCGGTAATGGCTGTCCCGGCTCACGATATTAGGGATTTTGAATTTGCACAGAAATACGATTTGGAAATAATAGAGGTTATTAACGGAAAAAACAAAAAAGAAGGAACGGCTTTTATCGAAGACGGAACATTATTTAATTCCGGTGATTTTGATGGATTGAATTCGGAAGAGGCCAGAGAAAAGATTGGAGAGTTTTTAAGGAAAAAGGGAAAAGCGGAAAAGAAGATAAACTACAAATTAAGAGATTGGGTTTTTTCAAGGCAGAGATACTGGGGAGAGCCGATACCGATTATTCATTGCGAGAAATGCGGAATGGTTGTCGTTCCGGAAAATGAATTGCCGGTTAAGTTGCCATATGTTGAAAAGTATCAGCCGACCGGAACGGGCGAGTCGCCGTTGGCCGCTATTTCCGAATGGGTCAATGTTAAATGCCCCGAATGCGGAGGGGAGGCCAAAAGAGAAACCAATACCATGCCTCAGTGGGCCGGTTCCTGCTGGTATTATTTGAGATATTTGGATAATAACAATAATAAAGAGATATTTGATAAAGGGAAGGAGAAAAAATGGATGCCGGTTGATTTATATGTCGGAGGAGCCGAGCACGCAGTTCTGCATTTATTATATTCCCGTTTTTGGCACAAATTCATGTATGATTTGGGAATCGTCTCAACCAAAGAGCCATTTTATTCTTTAAGAAATGTCGGGTTGATCATGGCTCCGGACGGGCAGAAAATGTCTAAATCAAAAGGCAATGTCATCCCTCCCGATATTATTATCGATGAATTCGGTGCCGATACTTTAAGATGCTACGAAATGTTCATGGGACCCTTTGATCAATCAATCGGGTGGAATCCTCAAGGAGTCAAAGGTGTTTACAGATTTTTAATTAAACTGTGGGAAATATTTTCCGAATGTCAGAATGAAAAAAGCTCCAAAGAGGTTATTGCCGAAACACATAAATTGAATAAAAAGGTTTCTGAAGATTTATCAAAGATGAAGTTTAACACGCCCATCGCTTTCTTTATGGAATTCATGAATTTTATTTCCGAAAGGAAGGAAGAATTGGGGAAAGAAGAAATCAAGAGAGTTTTGGTTTTGCTTTCTCCTTTTGCTCCTCACCTTTGTGAAGATCTTTGGGAAAAGATGGGAAACAAGACCAGTATTATGATTGAAAAGTGGCCGAAGCCGGATTTGAATTTAATCAAAGAAGAAACAGTTTCTTTGGTCGTTCAGGTTAACGGAAAGGTGAGAGAAAAGATGGATATCAATGTCGGAACCTCAAAAGAAGATGCGGAAAAGATGGCTAAAGAAAACGAAAGGGTCAAAAAATGGGTAGACGGAAAAGAAATTGTTGAAGTGTTTTTCGTACAAGACAAGTTAATTAATATTGTAATTAAATAATATATGTGCGGAATAGTCGGATACATTGGGAATAAGGATGCTTCACCCATATTGTTGGCGGGTTTGAAGAGATTGGAATACAGGGGCTATGACAGCTACGGTTTTTGTTTTTTAAACGATGGAACCTCATCCTTGTTTAAGAGAGTAGGAAAGATAGAAAAGACGGAAAAAGAATTCTTGGAAAATAACTTTAAAGGAAATATAGGTATAGGGCACTGCTTAACCCCCGATACGTTGATTCAATTAGCCGATGGCAGGGTTTTGGAAATTTCTAAAATATCGACTGGAGATATGGTTTTAGCTTTAAATCCGAACAATTTAAACTTAGAAGCTAAAAAAGTAAAAGCTTTCAAACATAAATCGCCAGAATATTTATATAACATCAAGACACCGTTCGGAACGATAGAAACTACAGATATCCATAAAATGATAGTTTTTTCCGACCAAAAGATTTCAGAAAAAAAAGCTAAAGATATAAAAAAAGGAGATATTGTTGTTTTTCCTAAATTAATTAACATTAAAGGTAAAAAGATAAAATTCAGAAAGGTTTCTAATAAAAAATACTATCAAATAGGCGACAATTTATCCAAAGCCATAAAGGATGAAATTGCTAAAAAAGATGTATCTTTAAGTGAGGTGTCAAAAAGGACGGGAATTAGCCAACCATACATTAAGCACCTTCTTAATAATGATAGAAATTTTAGAGAAGAACACTTATTCAAGATATTAAAATATTTATCGTTGGAGGTGAAAGCTAAAGCTATTATTGATAGTAACAAAAAAGAAAAATTTATAAAGCAACAACAATATAGTTCTCCGGAGTTGATGCAAATCATTGGGTATTATTTAGGCGATGGTTATGCCGGAAAAAGAAGCGTAAGGTTTAAAGATATGGATAGGGGCGTCCTTAATAATTACCAGTTTTTAGTTAAAAAAGTCTTTGGCGTTAACGGAACAATCAAAACCATGAGCGATACGAAGGCCTTATTGTTGGAGTTCAATAGTGCAACTTTTTCTTCTTGGTTAAAGGAAAATATTAAATCAAGAAAAGACGAATTTATCGATGATTTGGGCTCGGCAAGAGTAGATGATTTGAAAGGTTTTTTAAGGGGACTATTTGATGCTGAGGGATATGTTGGCACCACTGCTAATCAGGTCGGTCTTGGGATGACCGATCGTAAACTGGTTAAAACCGTTCAGCTGTTTTTATTGAGGATGGGGATAATATCTTCAATCAGTATAAATAAAAGGCAAAAATATGGATGGAAAGATGCAATTAAGATATCTATCAGCAACTACGATGCCATAAAGCTTTTTATTGATTTAATCGGTTTTTCTTCAAATAATAAAACAAAAAAAGCTAAAAATCTTTTGGGAAAACTTAAGTCAAAAAGGATGCTTAGCTCAAAGGTGGTTCCTCTTAAGAAAAAAGAAATTAAATTGATTTGTTCCAGCTTCATGAAATCGGCAGAAATAAAAAGATTTTTAAGCATCCCGGAAGGATTTATGTCTGAAGGAGCTGCTAAAGATTTCATAGATTATATTAAAAAGAATTATCGCGACAATAAAAAAGCGAAAGAAGCAACATCTGTTTTAGATAATTTTTTAAAGGGAGGGGTTGTATTCCAGCAGATTGATAGGATTGAAAGAATAAAATCGTCTCACGAATATCTGTATGACTTAGAAGTAAAAGATCATTCTAACTTCATAGCAAATGGATTTATTTCTCATAACAGTCGCTGGGCTACGACCGGATTGGTGACCGAAGAAAACGCTCACCCTCATTGCGATTGCAAGGGAGAAATTTTTGTTGTGCACAACGGAATCGTTGAAAACTACAAAGAGCTTAGGGAAAAATTAATCAAAGAAGGCCACAAGTTTAATTCCGAAACAGACACCGAAGTCATTGCCCACTTGATTGAAAAATACTACGAAGGCAATTTGGAGACTGCGGTGGGGAAAGCCCTGAGAGACATCAGGGGAACATATGGCTTGGCTATTATTTCCAGCCGGGAGCCGGATAAGTTGGTTGCCGCCAGAATGTCTTCGCCTTTGATTATCGGAGTGGGAACGGACGAATTCTTAGTTGCTTCCGATCCTTCAGCCGTTATTACCAGAACCAGACAGATTATCAATCTGGATGACGGAGAAATGGCGGTTTTGAAAAAAGACGGCTTCTGCATTTTAAAAGAAGAAAAAGAATCGCAGAAAAACGTCGAAACGATTGATTGGGACATCGAACAGGCGGAAAAAGGAGGATACGAACACTTCATGCTTAAAGAAATAATGGAAGAGCCGAATGTCATTGAAGATGCGATGAGGGGAAGATTATTAGAAGAAGAGGGCTCGGTTAAGTTGGGAGGATTGGAGGGAGTCCAGAAGCAATTAAGAGAGGTAAGCGATATAACTTTAATCGGGTGCGGTACGGCCAACTATGCCTGCAAAGTCGGGGAGTACATGCTGGAGGAATATGCCGGAATTCCAACCTCAAACGATATCGGTTCGGAATTCAGATATCGAAAACCGATTGTCGGTAAAGGGAGCGCAGCGATATTCGTTTCCCAGTCTGGGGAAACAGCCGATACTTTGGCCGCCTTGAGGGAAATGAAAGCCAAGGGAGTTTTGACTCTGGGAATTACCAATGTGGTCGGCTCTTCTCAATCAAGAGAGACTGATGCCGGAGTTTATACCCGTTCCGGTCCGGAAATCGCCGTTGCTTCAACCAAAGCATTCTTAGGTCAATTGACCACTTTAGCCATGATTACCGTTTATCTCGGTCGCCAGAGAGATATGGCTTTGGTTGTGGGCAAGAGAATAGTTTCCGAATTGATGGCTCTTCCCGAACTGGCCAAAGAGATTTTGGAACAGAAAGAAGAAATCAAAAAGATTGCCGAAAAATACAAGGGGTACAGAGACTTCTGGTTTATCGGAAGAAAGTACAATTATCCGATTGCCTTGGAGGGAGCTTTGAAATTGAAAGAAATTTCATATGTCCACGCCGAAGGAGTAGCCGGAGGGGAATTGAAACACGGACCTTTGGCTTTGGTTGATGAAAACTGTCCGACTATTGCTATTTGCCCGACTGATTCTGTCTATGAAAAAATGATTGCTAATATTGAAGAAGTCAAAGCGAGAAAGGGTCCGGTTATTGCCATTGCCACCAAAGGAAACGAAGAAATCAAGAAAATTGTTGATGATGTGATATATATTCCCAAAACTTTGGAAATGCTGACCCCGATATTATCGGTAATTCCTCTTCACCTCTTCGCTTACTATTTTGCCGATTCATTAGGAAGGGATATCGACAAGCCGAAGAATTTAGCCAAGAGTGTTACCGTCGAATAGCTTAACTTAAAACAGGAGTGTTGCTTGTCAGCACTCTTTTTTTATTGTAAAATATACCTACAATTAAATAGGCAAGTTCACCCCTGAAGTGCAACTGATGGGCAATTAAAATTAATTAAATTAATCGCATATCGGCTGACCTTTAATGGCTGGCGGATCAGTCCGCTTTCTCTCGCTACCTCATACGGAGTTTTGTATCCCAGGATTTTCCTGGGTTTGTTGTTTAAGAGCCATTCTACCAGAGAAACATCCTCCTGTGAATAATCGTTCAAGTCACAGCCCTTGGGAAAGTATTTCCTCAGTTCCTTGTTCGCATTCTCTATATGCGGTTTTTCATATGAAGAATACGGATGGCAGAAGAAGCTCGGAACCAGAGCCTGCTCATGATTCCTGTTTTCGATCCCGTTGTCCCTTACCAAGCATCTCGTGTTGAGAGGAAGGAGAATGTCATCAATGGCTTTTTCATTCAAGGCCGGCTTCAGGCTGCATATCTTCCTCAGCCCTATCAATTTGGAAAACACATCCTTCACTCCGGTGAGCGCCGCCGTGCTCCCGGTTTTCTTCCCTGAAACAATCGTATCTGTTTCCATGTCTCCCGATTTAAGCCCGAAATCAAAGGGTTTTTCTTCGATTCCGACCCTGTTCGGAATCATTTCCTTCTTTGTTTTCTTTTTCTTCCTTTTCTTCTTTCTGTACTGCTTGGAGGGAAGAAGAGGGCAATACAACTGGCCGTGGATTGAATAGAGCCATTCATATATCGCTGTCTTGGAAGCGTAGTATGGCAGTTTTTGTTCTTTCATTCTTCCCGATATCTCATCCGGGTTCCAATCCAGAATTAGCCCCTTGATGATGAAGACCTTTAGTTCTTCATTTTCATTAATCTTCTTTCCCTGGTACCGGGCGTACTTCTTCCGGAGATATGCCTTGTGGTGGGCGTATTCGGCCTTGTATGCGCCGTTCTTCATCGAACCCTTGTTGAGCTCTCTCGAGATGGTTCCTTCATCTCTCCCTATGACTTCGGCTATTTCTTTTTGGAGGTGCCCGGAAGAGAAGAGGGCTTGTATCCTATCCCTCTCTTCCTGGCTTAAATGTTTGTACTTTTTCATACTTGAAATGTATCCCATTTCAGTTGCACTTCAAAACGGAAATTGCCATAGTTAGCGTGGCCTAAACCTCTGGCAACGGAGGCATGGTCAAAAGTCCAAACAAGCACAATGAACCCATCATGGGGTCGCTTGTGGCCATATCGGGAAACCGGTATGAGTGGCCGCAAGGCCGCTACCCGTGGTGGGCTTTTTGTATAGCTTAACCACGCATTAGCAAGGGTTAAGATATAAAAAAATGAAGCATTTGGTTAGTAATAATTAATAAAAAAATGTATGAAGATACAAAAAAGACATTGGCTTATTATTTCTCTGGTTCTTATGTTCATTATTGGTGCGGAAGTCTTTCAATACGAAAAGATTCTTAAGGAAGAAATTGTGGCCGCAGTTCAAACAATTCCCAATAATGGTCATTCCTGGTCTCAGATGGAATCGGGACCTGACAGCATCCAGATTTCAGGAAGAACAATTACTAATCTGGCCGCTCCGGTTAATTCAACCGATGCCACAAACAAAGCATATGTGGATGCTGCTAGCGCCACTCCTTTATATAATTCCTGTTATGTTATAGTTTCTCCTACTGCCGGCTTAAATTGTGATGTTGCTTATACTACGCTCCTCTCTAATCCGGGCAGCAGTTCTTGGACTGGATATGGGCCCTTTGCTTTTTCCGGTGTTTCAAGCGTTACTTTCGGTCTTGCCGCTGGCAATGTAACCTATAATGTTGGATATTGGGATCAGTGTAATGAATCGACATATCCCTCCCACAATAATTTTGGGAAAAGCCCTAATTCTTATTGCGTCGCCAATAGTGGTTATTGCTCCCCGCGCATTTCTGTTAACGGTCAGTCCATATCTAATTGTGTGGGTTATACCAGCACACAAACTCTTAAGTTGTGTTGTAAATAATGTTTAATCTAAACTGCCTTCGGGCAGTTTTTGATTTTAACGGGTATATTTGTTAATATCAATTTAATGAAAAAGATTGCTATTTTTTTAATATTGGCGACAGCGGCAGTTTTAATATTTTATTATTTTTCTCATAATAATGATTTTAAAACTACAGAAATAACAGCTTGTCCTGTTTCTGTTAAAACGGTGACGGTTAACGGATTGTCCATGTATCCTTTTTTCGAGTCGGGAGAAGAAGTGAAAGCCTTGTATGATTATTATGATTGCAAAGATGTTTTAAGAAACGATGTTGTTTTGTATAAATATTCAGGGAATAACAATTTATTAATTAAATTCATTAAAGCTGTTCCGGGCGATAAATGGGGTTTAAAAAAGACAAACAACGGATACGAGATTGTTGTTAATGATATTACTCTTTTAAATTCAGAAGCGAAGCCGTATTTAATGTCCGAAAGCTCTGTTAAGATGCTCGAATTATATATTAAAGACTATCCGGTTATTCCCGCGGATGCATATTTGCTTTTAGGAGACAAAACAGACGGTTCTTTGGATTCAACAAGCTTCGGCTTAGTGGGTAAAAAAGACATAATGGCTAAGGTTGAAGTAACAAAATAATCATCTTTTTCTTTTGTTTTTTTTATGCTAAAATAGGCGCATGGAAAACAAAAGGGACTATTCAATTGTAATCGGAGGAGCAGCCGGGCAGGGTTCAAGAAAGGCCGGTTTGATTATCGCCAAGCTTTTCAATAATCTTGGCTATAATGTTTTTATCTACGAAGATTATCAGTCTTTAATTAAGGGAGGGCACAACTTTTCCGTGATCAGGGTTTCGGAGAAGAAAGAAGCTTCGATAAAAGAGAAGATTGATTTTCTTTTGGCTTTGGACTCAAACACCATTGAAAGACATAAAAGCTCAATGGATAAAAAGGGGCTGGTTGTTTTTAACAGCGATAAAATCAAGAACGGCGGTGTCGGGGTGGCGGCGGAGACGATTACCAAAGAACTGGGAGGCATTTCCATTATGAGCAACACCGCTTTACTTGCCGGATTCAGCAAGGCGATAGGAATAGATTGGAATGTCCTGGAAGATGTTCTCAAGAAAGAATTAGCAAAGGGAATTGAAAAGAATTTGGAGATAGCCAAGAGGGCATATGAAGAAACAAAGACTGTCTTGAAAATGGAAAAACTGAAAGCCGAACCCGATCCTCTTTTGACCGGAAACGAAGCGATTGCTTTGGGAGCGGTCAAGGCGGGGTTGGATATTTATTATGCCTATCCGATGACTCCGGCCACCAGCATTCTTCATTATCTGGCCGAGCATGCAAAAGATTTTAATATTATTGTCACTCAATTGGAAAACGAAATAGCGGTGATTAATTCGGCTATCGGTTCGGCCTATGCCGGAAAGCGTTCCATGGTCGGAACATCGGGAGGCGGATTTGCCTTGATGACCGAAGGGATCAGCTTGGCGGCTCAAGCGGAAACGCCGACCTTGATTGTTAACAGCCAGCGTTCCGGTCCGGCCACGGGAGTCCCGACATACAGCAGCCAGGCCGACTTGCTTTTTACCCTTAATTCCGGCCACGGAGATTTTGTCAGATTCGTGGTTGCTCCGGGAGACGCCAATGAAGCCTGTTATTGGTCAGGCAAATTGTTGAATTTGGCTTGGAAATACCAGACCCCGGCAATATTACTGGTTGATAAAGAATTGTCGGAGAGCACTTTTGAATTCGACAAAAAGACTTTGGAGAAGATTAAAAAAGAAAACCCTATTTTATGGAATGGAAAAGGAGAGTACGGCCGATACGCTGATTCAAAGAACGGAATATCTCCTCTGGCTTTTCCGGGCGATAAGGCGGTAGTCAAAGCTACCAGTTATGAACATAACGAAGACGGATTATCCGTTGAAGACGAAGCAGCCATTATTTTAATGCAGGAAAAAAGATTGAGAAAATTCAAAGAAATGGAAAAAGAGTCCGATGTTCTGGAAGCGGTTAATATCTATGGAAACAAAAATTCCAAAACCGCCGTTATTGCTTGGGGATCGACCAAAGGACCGGTTTTGGAAGTTGCTGAAAAATTAGGATTGAAGTTTATCCAGCCTTTGTTTATCCAGCCTTTCCCTCAAAAGCAGTTTGAGAAAGCCATGAAGGGGGTTACCAAATTAATATCGGTTGAATGCAGTGCGACGGGACAAATGGAAAAAGTTCTCGGATGCCATGGAATCAAGGTTGACAAGAGGATTCTCAAATACGATATGAGACCGTTTAGCGTCGAAGAATTGGAAAAGAAATTAAAGACTATTTAATATGGAAAACTTGGAAACAAATTTTGTAAATACATGGTGTCCCGGTTGCGGAAATTTCGGCATTCTTCAGGCGGTCAAATTGGCTGTTAATGATTTAATATCAAAAGAAACTCCCAAAGAAAACATCGTTATCGTTTCCGATATCGGCTGCAATTCCAAGATTGTTGATTATTTGAACATTAACAGTTTTTATTCTTTGCACGGGCGATCGATTGCCACAGCCATGGGAATCAAGATGGCCAATCCTGATTTGAAAATATTGGTTTTTTTGGGAGACGGAGCGTCTTTGGACGAGGGGATATCTCATTTGATTCATGCGGCCAAGAGGAATTCGGATATTAATGTAATCATGCACAATAATCGATTGTTTGCCTTGACGACCGGACAATTTACCGCCGTGTCTCCAAAAGGATTGAAAGGGAAATCAACGCCCGAGGGATCGATTGAGGAGCCGATTAATCCTTTGGAATTGATGCTGGCCAGCAACGCTTCTTTTATCAGTAGAGGATATTCGGCCAAGGTTGAGCATTTGAAGAATCTGATTCTTGAAGCGGTTGAGCATAAAGGATTTTCTTTCGTCGAGGTTATGCAGCCCTGTGTCACCTTTTTTAATACCGTTCAATTCTATAATGAAAAAGTTTACGAGGCGGTCAATACCGAATTGGAATCAAGGGAAAAAGCGATATCCTTGATTAAAGAATGGAATTATAACGGAGAAGGGAAGATTCCTTTGGGTGTTTTTTATAAAAAAGACAGGGTTCTTTTTGAAGAAGAATCGAACAAGCATATTTTGAAAGATAAGAAAATAGATTTTGAAAAATGTTTAAAAACCCACTTGTAAAAAAGAAAATAGTTTGTATCGGAGGGGGCAACGCCATGCCCAAGGCGGTTCTGCCCGGATTAAGGGACAAGAACGTTGAAATGACGGTTGTTTCCGCTGTTTTGGACTCGGGCGGTTCTTCGGGAAGATTGAGAAAGGACTACGATGTTATTTCTCCGGGAGACGTGAGGAGAGCTTTTATGGCTTTATGCAGCTTATCCAAAGAAGACAAGGAATTGATGGACTATCGTTTTACCGACGGAGATTTGCATGAACATAATCTATGGAACATCGCTTTTGTGGCCATGGCTTTGAAAAAAGGAGGCTACCGATCTTTGTTTGAAAAAATCAACGGCATGCTTGTCGGGACCCATCGCATTTTGCCTTCAACGGTTCATAAGGCCGATTTGGTGGCGGTTTTGGAAAACGGCAAAGAGATTGTCGGAGAAGCCGATATCGATGTTCCCAAGCATGACCCTACATTGGAAATCACCAAGTTGTTTTTGAGGCCGGCGGTTAAAGCCTGCCCCCAGACAGTCAGAAGAATCAAAGAGGCCGATTTGGTTGTTATCGGACCGGGAGACATTTTTTCTTCTTTAATGCAGGTTTTATTGGTTGACGGTACCGCGGAAACGATTAAAATCAGCAAAGCCAAGAAAGTATATATCTGTAACCTGATGACCAAGAACGGGGAATCAAACGGTTTTAAAGTTGAAGACTTTGTCTGGCAAGTGGAGAATTGTTTGAAATGCCCGCTTGATTATGTTATCTTCAATACAAATATTCCTTCTAAAGAAAGGATAGAAAAGTACAGGAAAGAGAATCCGCAGTTTTTGGAAATGGTTAATTTTGACCGTTTGCCCAAGAACAAGAAATACATCGGAATGGATTTGTTGGGAAAAGAAGGGATAGTCCACGATACGGAAAAGATAGCTAAAATATTATTAAAATTATAATATGCAAGCGGTTATACTCGCAGCGGGAAAGGGAATAAGGTTTTTACCTCTTTCGGAAACCAAGCCGAAGCCGCTTTTCAGTTTGTTCGGGAAGACGATTTTGGAATATAATCTCGATGAATTGGAAGGTTTGGTTAAAGAAGCCGTTATTATCGTCGGCTACAAGAAAGAGATGATAATGGAGAAGATAGGCAAGAAGTACGGTTCGATGAAAATAACCTATATTGAAGACAAGAATGTTGAAGGAACAGGCTCTTCTGCTTGTTTGGCTTATCCTTTATTAAAAGACAAGTTTTTATTGTTAAACGGAGATGATTTCTATGCCCGCGAAGATATCAAGAAGGCGATTGACAAGTTTCCTTCGATTCTGGTCAAAGAGCATGAAAATCCTTCCTGTTTCGGAGTGATTGATGAAGAAGAGGGCTATGCCAAGAATATTATTGAAAAACCGAGCAATCCTCCCTCAAAGCTGGTTAATGCCGCTTTATACTGTTTACCCAAAGACATTTTTGATTACCAAATAGAGAAATCGGTTCGAGGCGAATACGAATTTACCGATTATGTCAAAAAATTCATTCATGACAAAAGATTGCATATTTGCGAAGCTTCTTTCTGGGTGCCGGCTTCGTATCCTTGGGATATCTTCAATGCGGTCCCCTATTTGTTTAAAAAACAAAAGAACGACAAGAAGATTAAAATAGAAAAAGGAGCGGTTTTAAAGGGAGAGGTGATTGTTAAAGAGGGGACGGTGATAAAGAGCGGAGTATATATAGAAGGCCCGGTCTATATCGGCAAGAATTGCATCATCGGGCCCAATTGTTTTTTAAGAGCGGGAACGGTCATCGAAGATGATTGCAGAATAGGACAGGCGGTTGAAGTTAAGAATTCTCTAATCGGCAAGGGAACTTTTGCCTCTCACTTGGCCTATATCGGTGATTCAATTATCGGAGAGAAATGTAACCTTAGCGCGGGAACTATTACTGCCAATTATAGACATGATAAAGGAACAGTAAAAACCATGGTTAAAGGTGAGCTGATTGACACTAAAAGAATTAAATTCGGGACCGTTATGGGAGATAACGTTAAAACAGGAGTCCATACTGTAATTTATCCCGGCAGGAAAATAGGTTCAAACAAAACAACATTGCCTGGGGAAAAGGTAGAAAAAGATATCTGATTTTTTGTAAAAAAATACCCGCAGGACAGATTGTCTGCTTGCGGGGTGGTCAATAGGGCTTGAACATTTGTACCGCGGTTACGCGGTTGTTCTCGTCGACGGAAAGGATGAGCCCTTCACACGGTTTAAAGGTTTTGGTCATAGCTATGTTTCCTCTGTTGGTCGCTGCCGCAGCAATGGCGGGGAGCAGGACTTCGTGTCCGACTACGAGAACGGGGTCTCTTCCGATAGAAGCTTTAGCGATGATTCCCCAGCCTTCATTTCCGTAGTCGTCGAATTTTTGCTTGACCTCATCGCCTTCGGCGAAGTAATTCACCAAAGGAGCATTGCCCCGCTTTCCGAAAAGTTCGAGAACTGTCGCCATTTCCTTTTCTGGGATGCCGACTTCTTTGGCTTTTTGGATTGGACAATAGCCCATCGTCAGGATGCGGGCCGTTTCAACAGCTCTTTTCTCGGGCGATGACACCGCCCACGAGAACTGGCCGTGTTCGTTCATCAGTTTTTTACCGACCTCCCTGCAAAAAATTTTTCCTTCGAGAGTCAGCTCGCCGTCGGACCCCTTGGGGCCGTGCCTCAAAAGTACAATAGTTCCCATTCAGTACCTCCTTATTTTGTTGTAGGAATACAATAAAACATAGAATTAGTTTTGTCAACAGTTTGACCGATAACATCAAAAAAGTTATTATATATGAAACAAATATATGGCTATAGACAAAATGACCAAACAACAGCGTTTAGAAGTTTTATCCAAAGAAACCGGAATAATTCAAGGGATAATAAAAAGGAAGTCAACCGACTCCTTCTTAATAAAAGGTTGGACGGTTACTTTGATTGTCGCCACTTTGATTTTGCAGGGTGAAAAGTTCCAGGTTTTGGTTGCCTTTATACCACTATTGTCTTTCTGGTTTTTGGATGCTCACTATCAGCAACAAATAAGCTTGTATAAGAAATTATACAAATGGGATATTGTTAACAGGTTAAATACCGAAGATTATCTTTTTGATATGAATGCCAAAGGCAGATTTAAAGACCAGGTTCCCTCAAGGCCCCAGCATATGATTGCCGATAAATTGATTTCTTTCTACGGAGCGATGATTATTTTGACCTTTGTCTATTTGGCTTGCGCAGTCTACAGGTAGTGTGCCGAAGGTGGGACTTGAACCCACACAGAATTGCTTCTATAGCGTTCTGAACGCTACGCGTCTGCCAGTTCCGCCACTTCGGCAAATAAAAAAAGACAACTGATGTGTGCCGAAGGAGAGACTTGAACTCTCACGGGGTTGCCCCCATAGCATTTTGAGTGCTACGCGTCTGCCAGTTCCGCCACTTCGGCAATACATATTATTTAGCATATATTTTATTGTTTGTAAATTTAAATTGCCTGTGGTAAAATTATAGTAATGAGCAGGGTAATTGCTATAGCCAATCAAAAAGGAGGAGTGGGGAAAACAGCCATTGCTGTGAACTTGCCCGTCTTTTTGACGGCCTATGGAAAGAAGGTTCTTTTGGTTGATATTGATCCGCAGGCTAATGCCACTTTTTCCATGGGAATCAAGCCCCGCGATTTGTCAGTTTCTTTGTATGAAGCTATTTTGGGGCAGACTGACCCGAGGGATATTATCAAAAAGACTCCCTTTTTGGCGTTTGATATTATGCCCACTTCGTATAATTTGGCTGGAGCCAATATCGAACTGGTTAACATGGAAAACAGGGAATTCAAATTGAAAGAAGTTTTGGATACCGTTAAAGACCAGTACGATTTTATCATCATTGATTGCCCTCCTTCTTTGGGATTGTTGACTTTAAACGCTTTAATTGCGGCCGATGAGGTTTTGATTCCGGTCCAGTGCGAATATCTGGCCTTGGAAGGGTTGGAACAGTTATTGTACAATGTTAAATTAATTAATGAAAATTTGGAAAGAAATATCAAGGTCTTGGGAGCGGTGATGACGATGTACAACAGAAAGAATATTGTCAGTCAAAAAATAGCCAAAGATTTAAGAAGGACTTTCCCGGGATATGTCTTTGATACCGTCATTCCCCGGGTCGTTGCTTTATCCGAATCTCCGGTAACCGGGAAAACCATATTGAGGCATTCGCCCAATTCCCGTGCCGTTCATGCTTTCAGGGAATTGGCCCGTGAAATAATAGCAAGAAGTTAAATAATACAATATGATTGGAAAAGGAATTGAATCATTGATACCCAAAAAAGATACATCGATACCCGAAGACAAGACCCGCAAGGACTTTATTTTTTGGATAGAGATTGAGAAGATAAAGCCCAATCCCTATCAACCCAGGCACGAGTTCGATGAAACAGCTTTGGATTCTTTGGGCGAATCAATCAAGAAATACGGCATTCTTCAGCCGATTATCGTTAATAAGTTTGAGAAGAGGAGCGAAAGGGGAATTTCATATGAATACCAGATTGTGGCCGGAGAAAGAAGATGGAGAGCGGCGGCTAGAATCGGCTTAAAACAAGTTCCGGTTATTATTCGCGAGCAATCGAACAGAGAGAAATTGGAAATAGCTTTGATTGAAAATGTGCAGAGAAGGAATTTGAATCCGATTGACAAAGCGGAGGCTTTTGACAGGTTGAGAGCCGAGTTCGGTTTATTGGAAAAAGAAATCGCCAGAATTGCCGGGACAAGCAGGGAAGCGATTGCCAACAGTTTAAGAATCTTATCTTTGCCCCACGAAGTCAAAAAAGCATTAAAGGAAGGAACTGTTTCCGAGGGCCATGCCAGAGCTTTATTGGGATGCAGCGACCAGAAGACAATCAAAGAATTATTGGAAGAAGTTATCGCCAATGGCTATTCGGTCAGGGAAACGGAAAGGAGGGTTAAAGAAAGGAATGCCGGAGCCGGACCCAAGAAGAGCCTGGTCAAAAAGATTCCTCAAATGGTGTCGGAGTTCTTAGAGAGAAAAGTCAGGCAGATATTGAATTCGGAAAATATTAAAATTGAAAAGAAAAAAGACAATATTCAGGTGATTGTTAATTTCAAGTCAGAGGAAGAAATGAACGAGTGGTTGAAGAAATTAAGAAGCTAAAACAGGGATTTCTCCCTGTTTTTATTTTCCGCAGTTTTTATTTGAACATTTAACCTTCTTTCCTTTTTCCACCATTAAGGACTTGCACTTGGGACACTTTTCTCCGGTTGGCTTGTCCCAGAGAGCGAAAGTGCAATCGGGCCATTTGGTGCAACTGTAGAAGATTCTTCCTTTTTTGGATTTCTTTTGAATTATTTCTCCTTGATCGCAGGCCGGACAAATTATTCCGGTTTTTGCATTTTTATCTTCAATGGCTTTGGTGCTTTTGCATTCGGGGAATCCGGTGCAAGCGAGGAACTTGCCGAATCTGCCCGTCTTTATCGCCATGGGTTTTCCACACTTGGGACAAATTTCATCGGTTATTATCGGTTCTTCTTTTTTCTTTTCCACTTCATTGTATTTTTTCTCCAAGTTTTCATTGAAAGGTTGATAGAAATCTTTTAAAATTGTTTTCCAGTTTTCATTTCCTTCGGCTATTTCGTCCAGTTCCTTTTCCATATTGGCGGTGAACTTGATGTCAACTATTTCAGGGAAGTGTTCTACTAATATTTCATTAACGCTTGTTCCTATTTCTGTCGGCTGGAATCTTCTTTCGGGGTTCTTTTCAACATAGTTTCTGTTTTGAATGGTTGAAATAATAGGGGCATAGGTTGATGGTCTGCCGATTTCGTTTTCTTCCAATTCTTTAATCAGGCTGGCTTCGGTATATCTGGCCGGAGGCTGGGTGAAGTGCTGTTCCGGTTTTATTTCAATCAAATCAACCTTTTCTCGTTCTTCCAGGTTGGGCAAGGTCTTTTCTTCGAACTTCATCGGGTAAACTTTTAAGAATCCATCGAATTTCAAAGTCGAACCGTTGCTTTGCAGGGTATAGTTGTTGTCAGTTTCTATTTCCACTTTGATTGAATCGAAAATAGCTTCTTTCATTTGCGAAGCGACGAATTTGGTCCAAATCAATTTGTACAGTTTTTTGTATTTGTCTTCTATTTTCAAACTGTCGGGTTCGTTTTCAACAATAGTCGGTCTGATGGCTTCATGAGCTTCCTGGGCCCTGCCTTTGGTTTTGAATTTTCTTAATTGGTGATAGTTGTTGCCGAACTTGTTATCGATGTAGTTGCTGGCCGAAGCAATAGCTTGTTCGGAAAGATTCAAAGAATCGGTTCGGTGGTAGGTGATAAGACCTTTTTCATATAAGGCTTGGGCGATAGACATGGTCATTTTGGCAGGGTAATGCAGCTTCTTTGATGCTTCTTGCTGTAATGAAGAAGTGGTAAAGGGAGCGGTGGGAGACCTTTTGACTTCTTTTTTTTCAATACCGGATATTTGATATTTGGCTTTTTCCAATTCTTCTTTTATCTTTTCTCCTTCTTCTTTTGTCTTGATGCCCATTTTGGAAATAGACTTTTTGTCTTTTTTAGTCAAAAGAGCTTCAAATCGTTCTTTTGAATCTTTTTCTAAAACAGCCAAGATGCTCCAGTATTCTTCTGGTTTGAAGTTTTTGATTTCATTTTCCCTATCGACAATCAATCTGACCGCAACCGACTGGACTCTTCCGGCCGATAATCCTCTCATTACTTTTTTCCAAAGGAAGGGGGAGAGTTTGTATCCGACAATTCTGTCCAAAACTCTTCTGGCTTGCTGGGCGTCAGCCAAATCAAGATTTAATTCGGTCGGATTCTTTAGAGCTTCTTCAATAGCCGGCTTGGTGATTTCGTGGAAAGATATTCTTTTGTATCTATCCTTATCCAGCTTTAAAACTTCGATTAAGTGCCAGGCAATAGCTTCTCCTTCTCGGTCGGGGTCGGTGGCAACATATACCATGTCGGCTTTTTCAACTTCTTTTTTGAGAAGATTCACGTTCTTTCTGGCTTTGGTCGGAATAACGTACTTGACTTCAAAGTCTTTTTCCGGGTCTACCCCCAGAGTGCTTTTGGGCAGGTCTCTAATGTGGCCATATGAAGAAAGGACGCTCGTATCGGCGCCTAAGAATTTTTTAATGGTATTGGCTTTGGTCGGACTTTCAACAATGACTAATGATTTCATGTTTCTTTCATATCATTTTTAAAAATTAAAGGCAAATATCTTCTGATTTTAAAACGGGAATCGCCCCGTTTAAAATTAAATAGTCGCAGCCTTCCGAGCCGGGGACGGCATAGATTGTTTTTTCCTGTTCCCGGGCGAAGTTGACGGTGTGCATGGTTCCCGATTTCATCTGTGCTTCAATAACCAAAACGGCGGAAGAGAGGCCGGCGGTAATCCGGTTCCTTTGGATAAAGGAGAACTTGGTCGGTCTGGTTTTGTTCGGGTATTCGGAAATCAAGAGTCCTTCCTTTTCGATTATCTTTTTGGCGAGATTTTCGTTTTCTTTGGGATAGATTCTTTCAATGCCTGAAGGAAGGACGGCAATCGTTCCTTTGCCGCTTTTCAATGCGCTCGCATGGCTGATAGCGTCAATTCCTTTGGCCAGTCCGGAAACGATAACGACTTGCGAAGGCAAGCCGTTGATTATTTTAGCAACGATTTTTTTGTTTTCCATTGAACAATTTCTCGAACCGATGACGGCGAGGCAGGGCTGATTCCAGATTATTTTTCCATTGTAATAGATATTCTGAGGAGGGTTTTTAATTCCTTTCAATTGTTTCGGATATTTCTTGTCTTCAAAAGAAATTATTCCATTCATAACATTAAATCAATAATTTTTTCAATTATTAATTCAACTGCTTTTCCTATAACGCCTATGGCGACAATTTCTTCCGCTTTGCTGAAGTTTTTTAAAACAGCATCTTCAAGAGGGTGATTTTTAAATGAAGGGTCGTCGGAAGCGATGCCTAATTTTAATCTTTTAAATTCATTGGTTCCCAGTTCGTTTATGATTGACCTGACTCCGTTGTGTCCGGCGGCGCTTCGGCCTTCAACTTCTTTTATTTCTCCCAAGGCTGTTTCCGCATCATCATGGATGACGATAATGTCTTCCGGTTTTATCTTATAGTAAGAGGCGATGCTTTTTACCGCCTCGCCCGAATTATTCATGTAGGTTTGAGGCTTAACCAAAACAACCTCTCCTTTTTTTGAAATCAGGGCGTTGTGTTCTTTCTCCAATTTAAAGTCGGGAAAGTTATACTTTCTTTGAATTTCATCAACTACCATGAATCCGTAATTGTGCCTGGTTTTTTCGTATTCGGGGCCGTAATTGCCCAATCCGACGATTAATTTCATATCTGTATTATATGTTTATTTTCTTCTATTGACAATATGGCTCAAGCGGGTAAAGTGATATTTAGCTCGTTGTCATAATGAGCCCAAGGACTGATTACATGAAGGTTTTACTGATTGAGGATGAGCCAGATGCAGCCGAAGTCATCAAGAAGACTTTTGAGGAAGACGGAGAATTCAAGGTGTTGATTCTCCCGGACCCGTCGCGGGTGAAAGAGTGTTTGAAAAAGCACTCCGTCGATGCGATAATCTGCGACTATTCCATCCCCGGCACTGTTAGCGGGATGGATATTTTGCGGGACCTCAAGACAGGACAGTTCAAGAACATCCCTTTCATCCTTTATACGGGAAAGGGCAGCGAAGAGCTGGAACAGGAAGCCCTCAAGAGCGGAGCTTTTTATTACGTTCAGAAGGGCATTGATTCTATCGAGTACCTGATATATGTCGTTAAGGACGCTGTTGCGAGGAAGAGGAGTGTCGATGCCGCCCCGAAAATCATCAAGAGGATGAAGTTGCATAACGGTACGACCGTGCACGATCTCAAAAACATCTTCACGACCATCGGCGGATTCACCGAGCTCTTAAAAACGACGGAAGATCCCAAATCTCGGGAAGCGATGTGCGATAAGATACTGAAGAGTGTCGAAAAAGCCATCGCCATCAACAAGAATTCGGAAGGTTTTTGCCAGATTGCCGGGGTTGATGAGAGATGGATCGTCTTAAGGGAGGTGATGTCGGGGATAGAGATGCGGTACCCGAGCTTTAAGTTCGTCAACAAGATACCGGAGGACGTAGAGATATTTGCCAATCCCTTCATTTTCTCTGACATTTTCAACTGCCTACTGGAAAACAGCCAGCGCCATGGCGGGGAGAATATTTCCGAGATAAGGTACTCTTTTTCCAAGGATGAAAATTTCGTCCGCTTTATTTTTGAAGATAATGGCAAAGGAGTCCCGGCGGAAAAGAAAGACAAGATATTCAAGAAGGGATTCGGAGATAATACTGGTCTCGGCCTCTATCTTGCCAGGGAATCCATGGAAATGTGTGACGGCTGGATAATCGAAACGGGAAAACCTGGAGAGGGAGCACGTTTCGAAATTCTGGCTCCGTTCTATAGGTACAGGAGGTTCAGTAAAGAATAGCCACCTTATTTTTAAATGGTGGCTTTAATTTGCGTGAAAAGTCAAGTTGGTGTAATATATTGATATGGAATTAAAAGAATTTGTCATTTTCCTTTTAGATTCGTTAAAAATACTCCTTATAGCTCTGGCGATAGTCATTCCGGTCCGAATGCTGTTGTTCCAGCCTTTTGTGGTTAAAGGAGAGTCGATGGAGCCCAATTATCATTCGGGTGATTATTTGATTATTGACGAACTTTCATATAGATTAAGGGACCCGCAAAGGGGAGAAGTGATTGTTTTTAAATATCCCTTAAATCCTTCATACCGATATATTAAGAGGATAATCGCTTTGCCCAATGAAACGATAGAATTAAAAGATGGCGAAGTATATGTCAGCAGAGCCAATGGAGAAGCTCAGAAGATTGATGAGAGTTTGTATATAAATGAAGAAACGAGAGAAAAATGGAAGAAAATGCTTGTCTATGGTCCTTTAACTCTGAATGCCGATGAGTATTTTGTTATGGGAGACAATAGGAATAATTCTTCCGATTCAAGAGTCTGGGGAGTTTTGCCGTTGGAAAACATTACCGGCAAAGTTCTTTTAAGGATTTCTCTTTTCGAAGTTTTGCTTAATACGATGAATTCTGTAAATGCAACAAATTAAAAATATATGAGCAAGCCAAAGTTTCAAACCGTAACGGGGATGCATGACATTATGCCCCAAGATCAGGTCTATTACGAAAGAATTCAAGAAGTCTTGAAAAAGGTTTCTTCTTTCTATGATTTCGAAAAGATTGACACTCCTATTTTGGAAGATGCCAATCTTTTTATTCGCAGTATCGGAGAAAACACTGATATCGTTGAAAAAGAAATGTTTACCCTCCGAACCAAGGGAAAAGATTTTTTGGTTTTGCGTCCGGAAGGAACCGCTTCGGTAATGAGAGCATATATTGAACACGGCTTTGTTTCTTTGCCTCAGCCGGTCCGTCTTTGGTATTACGGTCCTTTCTTCAGATATGAAAAACCGCAAGCCGGAAGGTTCAGACAATTTAATCAGTTGGGAGTGGAAATTATCGGAGAGAAAGATCCGATTGTCGATGTTCAGACCATTTTGGTCATGTACAGCATTCTTCACGATTTGGGATTGAAGAACCTGATGGTCAGGATTAATTCAATCGGAGACGATTTTTGCCGCCCTTTATACAGGAAGGCCTTGATTAAATATTTAAGGGAAAAGAAATCGACTTTGTGTTCCGATTGCCAGAGAAGAATGAAGGTCAATCCTTTGAGAGTTTTGGATTGCAAAAATGAAAAATGCCAGGAAACATTATCGCAAGCTCCCCAAAGCGTTGATTATCTATGTGAAGACTGCAAAAAGCACCTGAAAGACGTCTTGGAATACCTGGATGAATTGAAAGTTCCTTATTGTCTGGACAGTCGATTAGTCCGCGGCCTTGATTACTACACCCGAACGGTTTTTGAGATTGTTAGTAACCGAGAAGGAGAGAATGCTGGAGATGCCTTGGCAGGAGGCGGAAGATATGATAACTTGTCAAAGATGCTCGGAGGGGGAGAAGTGCCTGCTTGCGGAGCTGCTGCCGGAGTCGAAAGGATAGTTGCGGAAATGAAGGAAATCAAGGCCAAAGTCAATTTCCCCGCCGTTCCGGAAATATTCTTCGCTCAAATCGGACCATTGGCCAAAAAGAAAAGCTTGCCTATCTTGGAAGACTTGAGAAAAGCCGGAATCAAGGTGGGAGAAGCATTCGGCAAAGACGCCTTAAAGGCTCAATTGGGAAAAGCTTCCCGCTTGGGAGCCAAAGTGGTTTTGATTCTGGGCCAGAGAGAAGCATTGAACAACATGATATTGGTCAGAAATATGCAAACAGCTAAACAGGTCGAAGTTAGCCAAGAGGATATAATCAAAGAGGTTAAAAATATATTAAAAGATAAATAGTATGAAGATACAGAAGCAATTGAGAGAGACTTCTCAATCTTTAGTCTACCGATTCACCAAGGCCGTTCAGAAGAGCGGAGTTTTGGTCGAAGCCAGAAAAAGAAGGTTTGTTGACAGGGTTAAGAGCGACAATATGCAGAAGAGGGCAGCATTGGCCAAGGTGGAAAAAAAGAAGGAATACGAGAAGGCTAAGAAAATGGGAGTTAAAATTAAAAAATAATATGATAGTTGAAGAAATTAAAAAAGATTTAATTTCTGCGCTAAAAGAAAAAAACGAATCGGCCGTCTCTACTTTGAGAATGGTCTCTTCTTCTGTTTTTAACAAAGAAATGGAGAAGAGGGTGAAGATACTGGAAAAGGAGCCGGGATTGAATGAAGAACAATTGAAAGAAAAGGTTAAGTTGACCGATGAAGAAGTAATTGAAGTTTTATCTTCCGAGGTTAAGAAGAGAAGAGACAGCATTTCCCAATTTGAACAGGGGGGGAGACCGGAGTTGGCTGCCAAGGAAAAGACAGAGATGGATATTTTGATGAAATACATGCCCAAGGAATTGACCGAAGATGAAATACGAAAGATTGTAAAAGATGCGGCTGCAAAATCAGGGGCAACGGATATGAAAGGAATCGGCTTGGTTATGAAAGAGGTTTCTCCGCAAACCAAGGGCAAGGCGGATGGAAATCTGGTGGCCAAGATAGTTAGGGAGGAATTGGGAGGTAATTAACGAGAGGCCGTTTGGCCTCTTTTTGTATTTATGGAAAAACTTTTTATCAAAAACAGAAAAGGATTAAAAGTAGCGGTTATTGTTGATGAAACAGAAAATCAAAAAGGTTTGGTTTTTTTAATGCACGGACTCCTTGGTTTTAAAGAGCAGTCATTACTAATAGAAACAGCCAAGATATTCAAGGAAAATAATTTTACAACCGTCTCTTTTGATACGACAAATGGTATCGGAGAGAGTGACGGAGTAATGGAAGAACTGACAATAACGGGATATTCAGAAGATTTAGAAGATATAATTAATTGGTCTAAATTACAAAAATTTTATTTCGAGCCTTTTATTCTTGTTGGGCATAGCTGGGGAGGATATTGTGTTGGTAATTATGCGGCTGATAATAGCAATATCAAGAGTTTAATCCTTTATTCGCCAGTTGTTTCCGGTGCATCATATCAAGAAATTGATAAGATAAAACAAGTATTGAAAAATTGGAAAGAGAGCGGGATTAGAGAGTGGGAGAGTCAAAGCAATCTGGGAGTTGTCAAAAGATTAAAATATCAATTTATTGAAGACAGTCTTAATCATGATTTATTGAAAAACGCGAAAAAGATTAATTGCCCTGTTTTGATAATTAGAGGAGATGAAGACGCAAGCGTCCCTCTTGCTCCCCAAGAAACATTATTTAATAAAATTGTTACTAAAAAAGAATTTTTTATTATCAGGAACGGTGATCACGATTTAGAAAAAGAAGAGAACTTAATGGAGATACATAATATTATTAACAAATGGATAAAAGACTGAATTATTTAAAGTGCTTTGTATTTTTAGTAACAATTAGCCTTGTGGTGTTTTTGATTTTTGAAGAAAACAAAGAATCTAAAGTTGATGATGAAAAAATTAATCAAACCATCAACTATGTTAAAAAAGAAATCGACCAATCTGATTGGAAAGAATATATTAATGAGCGATTAGGTTTTTCAATTAAAATTCCTCAAGAGATACGCTTGCTCAATAGATGTTCTGCCGACGCCGGTTCTTTTGTTGCAGTCAAAGTTTTTGAAGACACGGAAAACAATTCAGTTTATATCATTCCGGAATATTATTATGATTGGAAAGAGGGTTTACAAAGATGTGAAAAAATAGAATACAGCCTAGATTTGATAAAAGAAGAGGGAGGATGGAAGCCTTTCTTGGGATGGAAGATTGATGTGGCTGAGATAAATGATTTGGAAGAGATGACAAAGTTCATCAAAAGTAATTTTGGAGAAGCGTGTATCGTCGGAGATCAAAAAGATGAGGGAGGTGATATTTATAATATTAAAATAATCGGGGATGATTGGACCAACCAAAGAACAGAATCAACTTGTCCGTGGGAAATGCATTATAAAATAATATATTTGCCGGAAAAGCATAAGCTGTTATCGGTTAAGCTCGGAATAGACTACGATTTTTTCGTATATGACAGTGAAGTTCAGGGAGGATTGATTGATTACGGTCAAGAAATGCTCAAAAGTCTGAAAATAAGATAGCGACCTTGCATATAAATATTATTGGGGTAAAATATAAATAATGATTAAAATTTCAGAAAATACGGAGAATACTTTAAAGAAAACAAAGCTGTTTTCTTTTTGTTTAAAAAACAAAGCCTTCACCTTAATCGAGCTATTGGTAGTAATAGCAATAATTGGAATTCTCTCCGGTCTTGTTGCCATTGCCATGTCTGGAGCGGTTGATTCGGCTAACGATGCCAAGAGGAAGCAAGCTGTCAATGCCATCGCCAAAGCCTTGACCATCTACGGAACCTTCAACGGCTCATATCCCGTTTCTGTCAATCCCTGCAATGTCGGCAGCACCTGTTTAACCACCGAACTCACAGACAATCTTGGAGCCGTCCCTCTTGATCCCGACGGAACGTATTACCAGTACTTCTCAAACAACGGTTCAAACTATACAATCTTCGCCTCTCTTTCCAACGGTGATATATATGCCAAAGGACCGGTCCAGGACTGCCCGCAAGGATACATTGATTCCGGCCATGGCTTCTGCGTCATGCAATACGAAGCCAAAGCCGGAGCTGTTTCCACTCCGACCGGAAATCCCTGGGTTTCCATTCCCCAGTACTCGGCATCGGTTATTGACGCCATCGAGGCCTGTTCCTCCCTCGGAAGCGGCTATCACTTGATTACCAATGCTGAATGGACTGTTCTTGCTTCCGATGCCAAACAACAACCGAGCAACTGGAACGGTTCTGTTATGTACCGCGGACATACCGACGGTTCTCCCAATAATGCTCTCTCTGTTTCCAATACTTCCAACCCATATGATCAGACCGGACAGACTTCAGGAGAGCAGAGAAGAACTCTCAATCTTCAAAACGGCAACGTCATCTGGGATTTCTCCGGCAATGTCTGGGAGTGGACTAACAATACCTGTACCATCGGCACCGGAACGGGGAATTGGTACAACTCCGGAGCCTGGATTGACTGGACCGATTCTAATCTCTCCGACTACGAAAGGAAAACCGCCGGAGTCGGCTCTTCCCTTACCAGTTCCAACGGCGTCGGAAGATACTACGGTTGTACCGCCAACGGCAATGCCTTTCTACGTGGCGGGGGTTGGGACAGTGGCTCGGGTGCGGGGGCGTTTGCTCTGACTCTGACCTATTCGCCGTCTTACACGTACACGGCCCTCGGTTTCCGTTGTGCCCGGTAGTTTTGTCTGGTAATCTGGGAGCGAGGGTCGCTTAAAGCGAGCCTCGCTAAAGTATTTAAAGGGGAAGATATGAAAAAAATAAAATGGAAAACTATAACGATCTAGTTTTATTTCAAAAGTTATATGATTTATTCTTGTGGCTCCATCCAATATTGAACAAATTCCCCAAGAGCGAGAAGTTTGTTTTAGCGGAACAGATTGAAAAATGCATAATAGAGATTATCAAAGGAGTTGTTATGATTAATTATCAGAAAAGCAAGAGCCGTATTTCAGCAGAAGACTTGAGTTTAGAATTAGACAATCTCAAGGTTTTAATGAGGCTGTCTAAAGATTTGAGATTTTTAAGCATCAAGTCTTACGGCATTTTTTCAGAAAAAGCAGTGGAGGCTGGCAAGCTATTGGGCGGCTGGCAAAAGTCGTTAATTTAAAAGTCGAAGATAAGTATTTGGGCAGGGATAGAATCGCAAAACGGACCGTATGCCTTTCTACGTGGCGGGAATTGGAACAATGGCTCGAATGCAGGAGCGTTTGCTCTGAATCTGAACAATTCGCCGTCTAACACGAACACGAACATCGGTTTCCGTTGTGCCCGGTAGTTCTTTTGTTTTAAGCGAGAGGAATTCGTTTACGGACGCATTCCGAGAGCTATTATTAACTACTGATTTTATTCCTTCCCGAGTATTCTAAGAAGAAAGGGAAAATATTAAGCCCGTATCCCCGGTCCGGTTTGGTAGGATTGTCCGAACAATTGAACCGGGGTAAATAGGCGACAATAATGAAAGCATATAACAATCTGTTTTCCCAGGTTTGTTCTTTTGATAATATTCATCTGGCGTATTTGAAGGCGAGGAAAAGCAAAAGATACAAGAAGGATATTTTAAGATTTTCTTTTGATTTGGAGAATAATTTATTGGAGATAAAAAGAGAATTAGAAAATAGAACATATGAACACGGAAGATATAGAGAATTCGTTGTTAATGATTCTAAGAAAAGATTAATCAAGGCCCCGACATTCAAAGACAGAGTCGTTCATCATTCCTTGTGCAATATTATTGGACCGATATTCGAAAAAACTTTTACCTTTGACTCTTATGCCTGCCGAAAAAACAAGGGAACGCACAGGGCGGTCAAGAGGTTATCGTTTTTTCTAAGAAACAATAATGATTTGTATTGTTATAAATGCGACATTTCTAAATATTTCAACAGCATCAATCATGGTATTCTCTTGTCTTTAATTAAGAAAAAGATTAAGGATGAAAGAATAATTTGGATGATTGAAAAAATATTAAGTAGCTCTTTTTGCGAAAAAGAAGGACAGGGAATACCGATTGGCAATCTGACCTCTCAATTGTTCGCCAATATTTATCTGACTCGGTATGGATACTTTGCTAAAAATATTTTAAGAGAGAAGATGTGTTTGAGGTATATGGATGATTTTTTATTCATAGGGCGGAAGCATCGGCTCCGCACGGTAGCCAAGAAGTCCGGCTATTTTTTATTTAAAAAACTGAAATTGGAAATCAATCCGAAGAAGAACAACATTTTTCCCGTCGGAAAAGGAATAGATTTTCTCGGCTATGTCGTTTTTGAACACCATATTCTTTTGAGAAAAAGCACAGTCGGGAGGTTTTTGAAGAAAGGAGGCGATGTGGTTTCTTTCAATGCCTATGCCAAGCACGCTAATGCCTATTTATTGACTAAAAAGTTGAATTTAAGAGTGTTTTTCCCTTAAACTTGCAATCTCTTTCTTAATCTTGTAAAATAGAGAAAAAGGAAATGATAGAAATAAACAATCTTTCAGGAAAATACAGGAGACTGGACAAGGGTTTTCTTAAAAAAACAGCTGAAAAAGTTTTGAAAGGAGAAAAAATCAAAACCAAGAAAGAAATTTCAATTGCGATAGTCGATTCTTCGGAAATTCAGAAATTGAACAAGCAATACAGAAAGAAAAACAAGCCGACCGATGTTCTTTCATTCGGGAAAATAGATAGTGACATTTCGGAAATAGTTATTTGCCCCGAAGAGGTTGAAAAAAACGGAGATGACTTTAAAAAAGAGATGGCCGAGGTGGTAATCCACGGCATGTTGCATCTTTTGGGTCATGATCATGAGAAGAAAAAAAGCGAAGCCGAAGCAATGTTCAAAAAACAAGAAGAATATCTTTCTAAAATTAAATTTTAACTAAATATGTCGAAAACAAAAGTACTGACGGGTCTGGATATCGGAACAGATACAATAAAAATTCTGGGAATCAAAAAAGATTCGGAAACCGGAATGGAAGTTTTGTTTTTTGACACGATAGAATCATTCGGAGTTTTAAAAGGAAGGATTAAAGATGCGAATGAAGTCGGTAAGAGAATTTCGGAATTGATTGAGAGGGTGGAGAGAAAACACAATTGCCGGATTGAAAATCTTTTTGTTAACATCAATGGAACAAAACTTCAACTCATACCCAGTCATGCTTTGATTTCTGTCGGACGTGCCGATCAGAAAGTTAGTAAGGAAGACAAGGAAAGAATATTTGATGAGGTGAAGATGATTAATTTGCAATCAAGCAACAAAACTATTCTCGATGTTTTTCCCCGGGAATGGATTTTGGACGGAGAAAGGGAAATAACCGAGCCTTTGGGAATGCAAGGAATGAGATTGGAATTGGACGCTCTTCTTCTCTCAACTTTTACCTCCGACACCGATGCCATTATTGATTCGGTCGGAGCGGCTGATTTCGAGATAGAAGAGGAAAATATCGTGCCCGGACCGGCGGCCGATGCCAATGCGGTTTTAACGCCCGCTCAAAAGGAATTGGGAGTGGCTTTGATCAATATCGGGGCCGGAACCTCAAGCGTTGTCATATATGAAGAAGGAAAGCTCTTGAATATGGCGGTTTTCCCGGTCGGAAGCGGAAATATCACCAATGATATCGCCATCGGATTCAAGACCGAGATAGAAATTGCCGAGAAGATTAAGAGACAGCACGGTTCGTGTGTTTCCAAAGACAACAAGAAAAAAATAGAGTTCAATCTTTCTCCCGAAGAGGAAGAAGATGAAATAGAGATAGATTTTGACGGGAAGAGAAGGAAAAAAGAAAGGAAAACACCCAAGAATGTTTTAACTTTTTCGGGGAAAGAACTGGAGAAGATAATTGAAGCTCGAGTTTCGGAAATATTTGAACTGGCTGACAGGGAAATCAAGAAAGTTTCTAAACAAGGATTGCTGCCCGGAGGAATTGTTTTAACCGGAGGAGGAGTCAAATTGCCGGGAATAGTCGAATTGGCCAAAAAAGAATTCAAGCTTCCTTGTCGAATCGGATACTGCAAAGATTTCAAGGGATTGGAAAAAGACAGTTCTCTTTCAACGGTCTACGGATTGATAGTGTCTAAAATTGAAAAAGAAGATTCGCATTCGGGAGGAGGCAACGGAATCGGAAAAAGAATTAAGAAATTGTTTGAAAGTTTTATTCCCTAAAGATATGAACTTAACGAAGATAAAAGTTGTTGGAGTCGGCGGAGCGGGTTGCAATACCATCGACAGGTTAACCAGAGTGAAGATAAAGCATATCGAACTGGTGAGCATCAATACCGACGCCCAGGATTTGAAAAAGAAAGACGCTGATTTGAAATTAAGAATAGGAGAAAAGCTGACCAAAGGATTGGGAGCGGGAATGAAGCCGGAGATAGGAAGACTGTCAGCCAAAGAAAGCATTAAAGAGATAGAAGAGAATTTAAAAGAAAGCGATATTATTTTTTTGACCGCCGGGCTGGGAGGAGGAACTGGCAGTGGAGCGATACCGATTGTTGCCGAGGTCTGCAAGAAATCGGGAGCACTGACAATTGGAATAGTCACTCTTCCATTTTCTTTTGAAGGTAAAAAAAGAAAGAAGATAGCTCTGAACAGTTTGGAAGACATGAGGAAGAAAGTTGATACTTTGGTAGTCATACCCAACGACAAGCTTCATGAGTTGATTCCACTCAAATCATCGGTTGAAACGGCCTTTAATAAATGCGATGAGCTGTTAAAGGAGGCGGTGGAAAGTATCAGTAATGTAATTTTGAACCCGGGAATACTTAATTTGGATTTCTCGGATATAAGAGAGATATTAAAGGATAGCGGTTCGGCTTTCTTCGGGACAGGCAAGGCTTCGGGCAAGGAAAGAGCACCGGCTGCGGTGGAAAAGGCCTTGTATTCGCCGATTGCCCGGTTCCCACTGGACAAAGCCGATGGAATTTTATTCAATGTAGCGTCGGGAAACAAGAATTTTTACCTTTCGGAAGTGAAAAAAATAGCCGAGATGATAAAGAAGAAGGCTTCACCTTCGGCAAAGATAATTTTCGGAGCGTCATACGACGGCAGTTTGTTGAAAGATGAAATCAGAGTCACGGTAATTGCAACCAGTTCGGAAAAGCAATGATAATTAGTGCGCTTCTTGAGAGGTGCGAATAAGACAATCTTCTAAAAATTTGTCAAAATTGACAGCAATTTTTTAGAAGTATAGAATGTTAATATGAAAATCAAAAACCACATCACCAAAGTTCAGAAAAGAAACGGAGACATTGTTGAATTCGATACTAACAAAATTTTCAATGCCGTTTTCAAAGCCATCACTGCGACCAAACAGGGAAACGGAAAAAAAACTCAGAAAATTGCCGATGGAGTGGTGAAAATTTTAAACAGAAGGTTTAAAGCCGATGAAATTCCCAATGTTGAGCAGATTCAGGACATTGTTGAAGAGGTTTTGATACTTGAAGGAGAGGCGATTGCCGCCAAAGCCTTCATTCTATACAGAGAGCAGAGGAGAATCTTGAGAGAGTCGACCGAAACAGCCGAAGAAGCGGTGGACAGAGTCAATGATTACTTGGATAAGCTGGATTGGGAGGTGAAAGAAAATTCCAACATGGCTTTTTCTCTGCAAGGCTTGAACCATTACGGTGTTTCATATATTGTAAAAAAATATT
The DNA here is from genome assembly GCA_041651685.1 of Minisyncoccota bacterium. GTDB lineage: Bacteria > Patescibacteriota > Minisyncoccia > Minisyncoccales > Minisyncoccaceae > UBA2211. The sequence continues at coordinate 179,631 of JBAZIU010000001.1, read as the reverse complement.
GGTTGAATAAAATCTATCCGCCCGAAGTCAGAGAAGCCAATGAATCGGGTGATATTCATTTGCACAATTTGGATACCCTCGCTTGCTATTGCGTCGGCTGGGATTTGTACGATTTATTGTTGAGAGGATTCGGAGGAGTTTCTGGAAAAGTTGAATCAAATCCTCCCAAGCACTTGAGAAGCGCTTTGGGACAGGTGGTAAACTTCATGTATACATTACAGGGAGAAGCAGCCGGTGCGGTTTCTTTTTCCAACTTTGATACTTTACTCGCACCATTCATTCGTTATGACAATTTAAGCTATGCTCAGGTTGAGCAGGCCATTCAGGAGTTCCTGTACAACATGGCTGTTCCGACCAGAGTCGGTTTTCAGACTCCTTTTACCAACATCACTTTGGATTTGAAGCCGTCAGCTGTTTTTGCCAAGCAGCCGATAATCATCGGAGGCATTCCCCAGAAAGAAACCTATGCCGAGTTTGAGGAAGAAATGAAGATGCTTGATAAAGCTTTTTACACGGCCATGATTAAGGGAGACAAGAGCGGAAGGCCTTTCTCTTTCCCGATTCCGACCATCAACATTACCAAAGATTTTCCGTGGGATGACCCGGCTTTGGACCCGATGTTTGAGGCTTCTGCCAAATACGGCATCAACTACTTTGCCAACTACATCAATTCGGATATGAAGCCGGAAGATGTCCGTTCAATGTGTTGCCGATTAAGACTTGATATGACGGAACTGGTTAACAGGGGCGGTGGTGGATTGTTCGGTTCGGGTTCTTTAACCGGAAGTATCGGAGTCGTGACCGTCAATCTTCCCAGAATCGGATATTTGTCCAAGACCAAGAAAGATTTCTTTGAGAGATTGGGAAAGATAATGGATACGGCCAAAGAAAGCTTGGAAATCAAGAGAAAAACAATTGAAGAGTTTACCTCTAAAGGATTGTACCCGTACTCAAGGCATTATTTGGAAGGTGTTAAGAAAGCCAAAGGACAGTACTATGCCAATCACTTCTCGACTATCGGTATTTGCGGAATGAACGAAGCCGTCTTGAACTTTATGGGAGTTGATATCGGTTCCAAGAAAGGAAGGGCCTTTACTTTGGAAGTAATGGACTTTATGAGAGGCAAATTGGTTGAGTATCAGAAGGAAACCAACAGCATCTATAATCTGGAAGCCACTCCGGCTGAATCGACTTCATACAGATTGGCTCAGAAAGACCGAAAGCTTTATCCCGAAATTATCGCTTTGGGAACGAAGAAGATTCCTTATTACACCAATTCGACCCAGTTGCCCGTCAACTATACCGATGATATTTTTGAAGAATTGAAATTGCAGGATGACATTCAGTGCAAGTATACCGGAGGAACGGTAGAACACTTGTTTATCGGAGAAGAAATATCCGATATTCAGACGGTCAAGACATTGGTCAGGAAGATATTTGAGAAGAATCGTTTGCCCTATATCACCATCACTCCGACTTTCTCCATTTGTCCGACTCACGGATATATTGCCGGAAAACACTTTAAATGTCCCAAATGCGCCATTGAACAACCTTGCGAAGTTTATTCCCGAGTTGTCGGATACTTAAGGCCCGTCTCCCAGTGGAATGAAGGCAAGCAACAGGAATTCAAGGACAGGAAAGAGTTTAAGGTTAAGTTATCATTAGCCAACGCTGATAAAAAATAATATGAACATCAATAACGTTTGTCACGATTGCGGAAAAGAAATTTCCCTCGGTGCGGACGGAACGATCGAAAACGGCCAATTGTTGAAATACGCTTTGTCCGACGGAAAGGAGAAAATGATTTTTAAGTGTAATGAGTGTTTTAATAAAGACAAAAGTTTGAGGAATTTCCAAGAGACCGAAGTCTATTCCCGAGTCGTCGGATACTTGAGACCGGTCTCGCAATGGAATGAAGGCAAGCAGCAGGAGTTCAAAGACAGGAAAGAGTTCAAAGTATCTTAATTATTAATGTGCGGTTCTTCCGCACATTTTTAAGCCTTATATGAAAATAGGAGGATTGCAAAAAGTTACCTTGGTTGATTATCCGGGCAAGCTGGCTTGTACGGTTTTTTTCTCGGGATGTAATTTCCGCTGTCCTTTTTGTTATTCCAAGGAATTGGTTTTGCCGGAAGAGATAAAAAAACAGCCGGAGATTTCCGAAACAGAGTTTTTTAATTTTCTGGAAGAGAAGAGGGGGCTTCTGGAGGGATGCGTTTTGTGCGGAGGGGAACCGACCATCTATGGCGAAGAATTGGTTTCTTTTGCGAAAAAAATAAAAAGCAAAGGGTTTGCAATCAAGTTGGATACCAACGGAACCGATCCAAAAATTATTAAAAGATTGATTGATGAAAAGATTGTTGATTATATCGCCATGGATATTAAAGCTCCTTTGAACAAAGAGAAGTATTCTTCGGCTGCCGGAACCAATGTCGATATCGAAAAGATAAAAGAGTCGGTTGCGCTAATCAAGAATTCGGGAATTGATTATGAATTCAGGACTACCGTCGTTCCCGGAATCCATTCAAGAGAAGATATAATTCAAATGGCTAAAGATATTTCTCCAGCCAAGAGGTATTTTTTGCAGGGCTTCAGGGGAGAGAAGGGAGTTATTGATGAAAAATTAAATAACGTCAGGCCTTTCCCCGATGAATTTTTAAAAGAAATAGAGGGAGAGATAAAATCATATTTTGATATTTTTAAAATAAGATGATTCCTCTTTGCGATAAAAAAAGAATAGGCGGTTTTCCTTTTGTCGTCGTTTTTTTAATTGTTTTTAATACGATTGTTTTTTTATCCACCTATTATAATCTTCAGTATTATATCAATCTTTTCGGTTTTTCGTCGGAAAAGTTGTTTGACGGGCAGTTCTTTTCCGTTTTTACCGCCATGTTCTTGCACGGCAGTTTCTGGCACCTGATTGCCAATATGTGGTTTTTGTGGGTCTTCGGAGACAACCTCGAAGCCCGATTGGGCCACCTTAAATTCCTCGCCTTTTATTTGCTCTGTGGCTTGGGAGCGGGAGTAGTTTATGCTCTGGCCATGTCCGACCCCAAGGCGGCGGTTATAGGGGCTTCGGGAGCTATTTCCGGAGTGCTGGGCGGGTATTTGGTTCTGTTTCCGAGGAACAAAATCAGGGCGGTTTTGATGACTCTTCCGGCGGTCGTCTATATCTTCCTTTGGTTCGTTTACCAGCTTTTTTCGGCCATGGCCATCGATACGTCGATTGCTTATTGGGGCCATTTGGGAGGGTTTGTTTCCGGCATTTTCTTCATTAACTTTTTTAAGAAAAGATGAGTAAGGCCGATATTCTAATTTATTTGTGCTTGAGTTTCGTCGGAGGCATTTTATTTGCTTCTTTTTTTATCTCTTCTCTGTTTTTTGAAATCATTCTTTGCGTCATCGGTTTGATTTTAATCGGAGCTTTTTGGGAAAAGAAGGAAGCGGCTGTTGTCGGTTTTTGTTTGATTTTCTTTTCTTTGGGAGCGGTCGATTTCAATTATAATTTTAATTTAGTGAAGAGCAGTCCTTTGATTGATTTGAACGGCAAGGAGGTTTCTTTTATCGGGATAATTGAGAGGGAAGTCGAAAGAGGATTTAATAAGTCGCAAGTGGTTGTTGATATTGACGAAGGAAAGATTTTAATCACGACGGATAAATATTCTCCGGTTGAATACAAAGACAGAATCAAGGTGGTCGGCAAAATAGAAGTTCCGGAAAAGAAAGATAATTTTGATTATTCGGGATATCTGGCCAAAGATGGAATTTCGGCAACCATGTTTTTTCCTTCGGTTGAAATAGTCGAAAAAGGAAATTATCAAAATGGTTTTGAAAAAGCGATTGCCGGCATTTATTCTTTTAAGAATAGAATGGGAGAAGAAATCAGGAATTATATTCCCGGCAACTTGAGTCCGATTACGGAAGGCTTAATTTTGGGAAACGATTCCAAAATGGACAAGGAGACAAAAGACAAATTGAGCAAAAGCGGGTTGAGTCATATCATTGCCATTTCCGGTTCGCATATCGTCGTTTTCTCGGCCATGCTGTTTGAGGTTTTGTTATTTCTTGGCCTATGGAGAAAGCAGGCCCAGATCGGAGCGATTCTTTTCACTTTCTTATACGTCTTTCTGGTCGGACTGCCGGCTTCGGCGGTGCGGGCGGGAATAATGGTTTCTCTTTTATTTTTGGCCCAGATATTGGGAAGGCAGTCTTTCAATTTAAGGACTTTGGTTTTGGCTGCTTTTCTGATTCTTTTCCAAAATCCATTGTTGCTTAAGTTTGATTTGGGCTTCCAGTTGTCTTTCCTTGCCGTTCTGGGTTTGATTTTAATGGGTCCGGCTTTCAATCATTGGCTCAATCTTTTGTTTAAAGACAAGTTTGGGTTTATCAGGGAATTATTGGCGATGACTTTGTCGGCTCAGGTTTTTACCATTCCTTTATTGATTTATTCTTTCGGCTATTTTTCAATCGTTTCCCTTGTTTCCAATGTTTTGGCTGTTCCGCCGACACCAATTTTAATGGCCTTGGGATTACTTCTTCCTTTGGTCGGAATGGTTCTGCCGTTTTTGGGATGGATTGTCGCCATTCCTTCGATTATTCTTTTGGGATACTTGATGTTGGTCGTTAATATTTCTTCAAGCGTTCCTTTTGCTGTTTTGAATATGCAACTGCCCGTCATCCTTTTAATTATCTTTTATATCCCTTTCCTTTATCTCGGCTACAAGAGCAAAAAGAAAGAATTGGAATTTTTGGGGTAGGGTATTGACAATTTCCCAATTTGGGAATAATATCTATATATGAGGATTATTTCGATTAAAACATTAAGAAATTTTTGGCAGAACATTAAATTTAAAGATTCGGAACAGCCATTAATATTTTGGTGCCGCGAGGTGAAAAAAGATAAATGGAAGGGTCCTATCGACATTAAACATAAGTACGGATCAGCAAGTATTTTAATGAACAATAGAGTCGTTTTCAATATAAAGGGCAATAAATACAGACTTGTAGTTAGAATAAACTATAGAATCGGCGGTATATTTATAAGATTTATTGGAACGCATGAGGAATATAATAAAATAAATTCAAAAGAAATATGAACATAAAACCTATCAAAACCGAAAAAGACTACGAAAGAGCATTAAAAAGAGTTGATGCTATTTGGGATGCTAAAGCCAATTCAAAAGAAGAGGACGAATTGGATATTTTAGTTACATTAATAGAAAAATATGAAACAGAGCATTATCCAATTGAGGCACCCGACCCCATTGAGGCTATCAAATTTCGTATGGAACAAATGGGAATGGAGCAAAAAGATTTAGCCTTGCTTATCGGTCCCAATAGAGCATCGGAAATTTTAAGCGGTAAAAGACCATTATCTTTAAATATAATAAGAATTTTAAGGGACGAATTGGATATTCCAGTCGATTCTCTCGTGGGAAGCATTTAAAATTGCGGGGGGGGGCTCCAATAGGAGCCTTTTTGTTTTTATTGGAATTTTTGAGTTGAATCAGGTATAATTAAAGCATGACAAAGAAAGCGTGGGTAATTTCCATAAACATGGGATACGGGCATCAGAGGACTGCCTATCCTTTGAAATCTTTTGCCGAAGGGGAAAGGATTATTTGCGCCAACGATTATCTGGGAATTCCCGAAAAAGACAAAAGAATCTGGGAAAGCTCCCGTACTTTTTATGAATTCGTTTCCAGATTCAAGAAGTTTCCCTTTTTTGGAAACATTGCTTTTGGTTTATTTGATGCCACTCAGAAGATAAAGGATTTTTATTCCGCCGAAGATTTGTCCGATTCCAGCTTTACCCAGGACAGGACGAACGGATTGTTTGAGCGGGGATGGGGCAAGGATTTGATTACCAAATTATCCAGGAATAATATTCCCATCGTTTCCACTTTTTATAACCCCGCCTTTATGGCCGAGCATTTCAGTTATCCCGGCGATATTTTTTGTGTTATCTGCGACACGGATATTTCCAGAAATTGGGCTCCGCCTTACGGCAAAAAATCAAGGATAAAATATTTCACTCCCAATGAGAGAACCGGACAGAGATTGAGGCTATACGGAGTCAGGAAAGAAAATATTATTTTGACCGGCTATCCTTTGCCGATGGAGAATATCGGCGGGAAGAAAATGGAAATATTGATTGAGGACATGAAAAACAGGATGCTCAATCTCGACCGGTCGGGCAAGTACAGGGAAAAGCACGATTTCATCGTTCGGGAAAAATTGGGAAAGCTTCCCTTGAAATCAGACCATCCTCTGACAATCATGTTTGCCGTGGGAGGAGCCGGAGCCCAGAAAGAAGTGGGAATCGAATTAACAAGAAGATTAAAAAAGATAATCTATAATAAGAGATTGAAGATTGTTTTGGTCGCCGGAATCAAGAAGGACATCAAGGAATACTTTGAAAGAGAATTGAGAGATGGAGGGTTGGGAGAATTAATGGGCGATGGAATTGAAATCGTCTATGCCAATACTTTTGAAGAATATTACAATAAATTCAATTTGGCCTTAAGGAAAACCGATATTCTGTGGACCAAGCCTTCCGAACTTTCTTTTTATTCGGCCTTGGGTTTGCCGATAATCATCGCTCCGACCATCGGTTCGCAGGAAGAGTTTAATAAAAGATGGTTATTGAGTTCTGGATTCGGGGTTGAACAGAGAGATATCAGTCATGTTAAAGAATGGCTGTATGATTGGCTTGACGCCGGTTATTTTGCCAATATGGCCATGGAGGGATTCGTTACCGGAGAAAAGATGGGAACCGTGAAAATTAAAGAACAAATACAAAAATGCTCTGGCTCTTAACGATAACACTATCATATCTGTTCTTCGCTTTTTCTTCTTTGGGAGACAAGATTGTTTTGAACGGGCCGGCTAAACCAAAATCGTACACTTTCTTTGTCGGGATTTTCAGTATTTTAGCGGCTCTTTTGATTCCCTTTATCGACTTTAACTTTCCTTCGCAAATAGGATTGTTTTGGGTAATCCTTGAGGCCTTCATCTACGTTGTCGGATTATATGCTTTGTTTTATGCTTTGGAGAATTTCGAAGTTTCAAAGATTATTCCGACCATCGGAGCGACCCAGCCTATCTTTATCGCCATCCTTTCCTGTGTGTTTTTCGGATACCAACCTTTGGGCGGAAAAGATATTCTGGCCTTTGTTATTCTTTTATCGGGTAGCGTTTTGATTTCAATCGACAAGAATCCGAAGATTACAAAAAGGAGTTTGCAGGTGGGGCTTCTGACTTCTTTGTTTTTTTCTTTGGATTTTATTTTTTCCAAATTCGTTTTCATGGATTTGCCTTTCTGGCCCGGTTTCGTCTGGATGAGAATATTCAGTTTTGTTTTCGTTCTTTTTTTCTTGTTTGACAAGGGATTCAGGAAAGAAATGGCCGAAGAAAACAAAATCAGCAAAAAGACCGGTGCCCTATTCATTGTTACCCAGATGGCCGGGGGAGCAGCCAATATTTTACAGAGCTGGTCAATCGCTCTTGTTCCCGTGGCTTATCTGGCGATAATGAATTCGATGAAGGGATTGCAGTACGTTTTCTTGTTTATTATGGTTGTCATCCTTTCTCATTTTTTACCCAAGGTTTTGCACGAAGAAACATCAAAGAAGATAATTTTGCAGAAAATCATCTCCATCTTTATCATCGGTTTGGGCCTTGTAATCCTGGTTGCATAGATTGATTGTTTTTAATATAATAGGAAGCAATGATTCCATTATTGAAATACATTTTATGGCTTTTGGCGGGCGGAGCGATTGTCTTTATCGTCTATTTTTTCATCGGTTTTACCTATCCGGCCAAGAATATGACCTGGGGAGTTAATTTTTCCGTCAAACAGACTGAATTTTTGAAGATTGATGCCAAAGAAACATATCTGGCCATCTTGGATGATTTGGGAGCCAGGAACGTCAAAATCGCCGTTTATTGGGACTTGATTGAAAAAGAGAAAGGAAAGTATGATTTTGAAGGGCTGGATTGGCAGATGAAAGAGGCGGAAAAAAGGAACGTCAGTGTTATTCTGGCCGTCGGAATGAAAGTTCCTCACTGGCCGGAATGCCATTTGCCCCAATGGGCCAGAGACCTGGACAAAGAAGGGCAGCAGCAGGCTATTTTGGACATGCTTCAAACAACGGTTTCAAGATATAAGGACTCTTCATCTTTGGCAGCCTGGCAGGTTGAAAACGAACCGCTTTTGAGGTTCGGAGCCTGTCCCTGGTACGACGAAGATTTTTGGAGAAGGGAAATCGCTTTTGTTAAAATAAATGATCCCGTCCATCCGGTAATTACAACCGACAGCGGGGAGCTTTCTTTCTGGTTAAGGTCATCGATGTCCGGAGCGGATATCGTCGGGGTAACAACCTATAAGAAGGTCTGGCAGCAGCAGATACGGATGTATGTGAGTTATTTATTGCCGCCGGTCTTTTATCACCGCCGGGCCGAGGTGGCAAAAGGATTATTTGGCAAAGACGTTATCGGAACGGAATTGCAGGCCGAACCATGGTGCGCCAATTCAATCATGAATTCATCTTTGAAAGAACAGGCGGAGACAATGGATTTGAAACAGTTTAAAAAGAATGTTGATTTTGCCAGAAAGACGGGAATCGACACATTCTATTTCTGGGGAGCTGAATGGTGGTATTATATGAAGACGGTCAATAATGATTCTTCGATTTGGGACGAAGCTAAACAATTATTTAAATAAACATGTTAAGTATAATTATACCAACATTAAACGAGGAAAAGAATCTGTCGAAACTATTGCCCGCAATTATCAAGGGAGGTTCTGACGATTATGAAATAATCATTGCCGATGCCGGCTCGAAAGACAAGACGATTGAAATCGCCAGGCAGTTTAATTGTATTATTACCAAAGGGGGATTGCCGGCAAGAGGAAGGAACTGCGGAGCCAAGGTTGCCAAGGGTGACATTCTCTTTTTTATGGATGCCGATTTGAAGTTTTCTCCTAAAAATTTTGTTAAAAAAGCTTACGACTATTTTAAAAAAAATGACTTAGCGGTTGCTTCTTTTCCCATTCTGCCGCAAAAGAGCAATATTTATTTGAATCCGGTAACATTAAACCTTTTCTATAACTATCCTCAGATATTATTGAAAAATGTTTTTCCGATGGGAGCGATGGGCATTATGGCCAGAAAAGACGTGTTTGAAAAGGTGGGCGGATTCGATGAAGGCATCACTTTGGCCGAAGACCATTACTTTGTGGGGCAGGCTTGCAAATATGGGAAATTTGATATAATAAAGGACGTAATAGCCTATATGCCCGTTCGGAGGTTTGAAAAAGACGGATACTTCAGGACCGCATTCAAATACCTTTGTTGCGGGTTTAAAATGGGAGTATTGAGAAAGCCGGAGAGGAAAGTGAGGTACGACTTCGGCCACTATGATAAAAAGTAAGAGGTAAACATATGTCGATATATCAATTGCCGGAAATACATTTTAAAAGATTGAAAGCTCCTTCCGCCATGTCCGGAAAAAGATTGCCTTTCCCCGGATTGTTTTTGATATTGGTGTTTTTAATCGGATTGATCGGAGGATTGTCTTCCAGCTATATTTTTTATCTTAAATTGAAACAGGAAGTGGTTGATGCCGGAGTGCCGATTGTCCATTCGGAAAAAGTGATTGAAAAGGAATACGTTCCCCAGACCTCTCAGGAGCAGAAAGTCATTGATGTGGTTAAGGAGAATTCTCCTTCGGTTGTTTCGGTGGTTATCAGCAAGGAGGTGGCGGTCTATGAAACCGAATATTTGCCTTTCGGAAGCTTTTTAATTCCTCAGGAGAAAAAAACGGGAACGGAAAAACAGCAGATTGGTTCCGGCACCGGCTTTATCGTTTCTGAGGATGGATTGGTCTTAACCAACAAGCATGTGGTTTCCGACGATACGGCCGAATATACCGTCATTGACATCAATGGAAAGGAATACCCGGCCAAGGTTTTAGCCAAAGATCCGGTTCAGGATTTGGCGATTATAAAGATAGAGGGTTCGGGGTTTAAGCCTTTGAAATTGGGTTCTGCTTCCGATATTCAAATCGGCCAATCGGTTATCGCCATCGGCAATGCTTTGGGAGAATTCCAGAATACCGTTTCGGTCGGAGTCATTTCCGGATTGGGCAGAACTCTGGTGGCCACGGGAAGCACTATCGGAACGGAAACTTTGGAAGACACCATTCAAACAGATGCAGCTATTAATAAAGGAAACTCGGGAGGGCCGTTGTTGAATCTGAAAGGGGAAGTTATCGGAATCAATACGGCCGTGGCTTCGACCGGACAGAGCATCGGCTTTGCCATTTCAATCGACAAGGCCAAGAAAGATATTGAGCAGGTGAAAACACTGGGAAAGATTTCATATCCTTTTGTCGGTGTGAGATATATTACCTTGGACGCGGAAACGGCTAAAGCGAAAAATATTTCTGTTGATTACGGGGCATTGATTATCAAGGCAACCGATGGCAGTCCGGCCATAACTGCCGGTTCTCCGGCCGAAAAGGCGGGATTGAAAGAGGGCGATATTATTTTAGAGATGGGAGGAGAAAAGGTGACCAAAGATAATGCTTTGGCCAAAATCATTTCCAAATACAATCCCAATGATTCCGTTGATTTGAAGATTTTAAGGGATGGTGAGGAAATAACTATTCCCTTGGTTTTGGGAGAATGGAAACAATAGATTTCTTGTTTTTTAAGTTAAAAGCTGTTAGCTTGAATATATGAGTTCAGACATTGAAGAAATCAAGTCGCGTCTTAATATTGTCGATGTCGTCGGGAGCTATATTAAGCTGGAGAAAGCGGGGATAAACTACAGAGCCCGCTGCCCTTTTCATTCTGAGAAGTCGGCATCTTTTTTTGTTTCTCCTTCCCGCCAATTATGGCATTGTTTCGGAGGGTGCAATGAAGGAGGAGATGTTTTCAAGTTTGTAATGAAAATCGAGGGAGTTGAATTCATTGATGCTTTGAAGATGCTGGCTGACCGGGCCGGAGTGCAATTGAAAAAGGAATCAGCCGATTATCAGAAGATGAAGAGCGAAAGGCAGGTTTTGATTGATTTGTGCGAAAGAGCGACCAAGTTTTTTACCGCTCAATTGGAAAAAAGCAAGACCGGATTGGAGGCTCAACAGTATTTATTAAAAAGAGGACTGAAAGAAGAAACCATCAAAGGATGGAGGATGGGGTATGCACCCGATACCTGGACTGGATTGTCCGATTATTTAATCGGTCAGGGATTTTCAAGGGATTCTATTGTTAATGCCGGATTGGGAATCAAAAAAGATTCTTCCAAGTTTTTTGACAGATTCAGGAGTAGAATCATGTTTCCCATCTTTGATTTGAATTCTTCAGTCATTGGCTTTACCGGAAGAGTTTTCAATTCCGAAGACGAAGCCAAGTATTTGAATACGCCCAATACGTTGTTATACGACAAGAGCCGGGCTTTGTACGGGATGGATAAGGCGAAGATGGAAATACGCCAGAAGGACTTTTGCGTTTTAGTCGAAGGAAATGTGGATTGCATCATGTCTCATCAGTCGGGGGTCGCCAATTGTATTGCCGTTTCGGGAACGGCTTTGACTCCGATTCATTTGGGAATAATAAAAAGATATACATCCAATCTGGTTTTGGCCTTTGATATGGATTTGGCGGGGAACAAGGCGACAATGAAGGGAATCGATATGGCTTTGAAGAATGGATTCAATGTTAAAGTCATTTCCATGGTTGCGGAAAAAGACCCGGCCGATATTATTTTGTTGGAAGGAGAATCGAAATGGGTTTCATTGGTTAATTCGGCGAAACCGATCAATCAGTTCTATTTCGATTTGGCTTTTAAAGGGAGGAATCCGGAATCGTTGGAAGACAAGAAAAAGATAGTTAATGACCTCTTGCCCGTTTTCAAGAAAATTGATAATAACATAGAACAGAGCTATTGGATTGAAGAATTGTCGAATAAATTGAAGATAAAGGATGAGGATATCAGGACCGAGATGAAAAAGGTGAAGATTGAAGAAAGTTCTTCAGAAGAAGTCAAGAATATTGTTAATAATAGCAAGAAGACAAGGAGAGAGCTTTTGGAAGAAGGATTATTGTCGATTGCTTTAATTGACAGTTCCCTTATCAAATCCTTGGATATTTCTCTTTTTTCTCCTTTAATTAAAGAAATATTCGGTAAATTAAGGGAAAATCCCTTGATTACAACCGAAGAATTATTGAAAGGGTTTGAAAACAATAACTTCTTAAATTACATTTTAATCAAGTCTGAATTGTTGAAGGATGCCGGGATAGAGCTCGACAAAGAGTGGGAAAAATGCTTGTATGAGATAGGGTCCTTGTCTCAAAAGGAAGAAAGGAGCAGATTGGCTCATGAAATCAAGGAAAAAGAGGGTTCGGGATCCTTTGAACAAGTCAAAGAACTTTTATTAAAATTTAATAAATTAATAAAAAACAATGAAGAAGAAGCCAAAAAAGAAGGTAGTCAAAACCAAGAAGAAAGTTGTGAAAAAGAAGCCGGTGAAGAAAGTTTTGAAGAAAAAGATCAAAACCAAGGTCAAGGCCAAAGTTAAAGTTAAGAAAAGAAAGAAGAGGGTTATTTTGGTTGTGACTCAGGAGAAACTAGACGAGCTTATCAAGAAGGGAAAGACCCGTGGCTTCATTACCTTTTCCGAGATTTTGAATTATTTTCCCAATATTGAAGAAAACATGGATGAACTCAATTCCATGTTTGAGAAGTTGGAACAGTTGAGTATCGATGTCCGTGAATCAAAGGGATATTTGGATACCGACGATGTTGCTAAGAAAAAAGGAAGAAAGAGGGCTTCAACCGGAAAGATTGATTCCATTCAGTCATATTTGAAAGAAATCGGAAGAATTGATCCGATTACAGCCCGTGATGAAAAGGACTTGGCTAAGAGGATTGAAGCGGGAGACGAGGATGCCAAAAGGAAATTGGCCGAGGCCAATCTTCGTTTGGTTGTTTCCATTGCCAAGAAGTATATCGGACGTTCTCCTAACCTAACTTTGCTTGATTTAATTCAAGAGGGTAATTTGGGATTGTTTAGAGCGGTAGAGAAGTTTGATTGGAGAAAGGGATACAAGTTTTCAACCTATGCCACTTGGTGGATCAGGCAGACCATCACCCGTGCTTTGGCTGACCAAGCCAGAACCATTCGTATTCCGGTCCACATGATTGAAACTTTAACCAAATACACTCAGGCTAAGAGAAAACTGTTACAGGAATTAGACAGAGAACCTTTGGCTGAAGAAATAGCTGCAGAAATGGGTATTGAAGTTGAGAAAGTCCGTCATTTGGAGAAGATTTCTCAAAAAGCTGTTTCACTTGAAACTCCGGTTGGAGAAGATGAGAAAGACAGTGTTTTAGGTGAGTTTATCAAAGACGACAAGGTTGAGTCCCCGGCTTCTCAGGCGGGAAGGACGTTGCTTCGAGAGCATTTGGATGAGATATTCAAGGATTTGGCGGAAAGAGAACAGAAGATTCTTTCCATGCGTTTCGGTTTGGAAGACGGAGTCACTCATACTCTAGAAGAAGTGGGTCAGGAATTCGGGGTTACCAGAGAAAGAATCAGACAGATTGAGGCCAAAGCGATAGAGAAGATACGAGGACACAAGGATTTGAAGAAGTTGGAGGGGTATTAATTTTGCTTGACAAGCGTCTATTATTCGTCTACTATATGTCTATAGACGAATATGTTTTTACCCAAATATACAATAACTTCAAGGCTTTTATCTAATATAAAGCGCATAACCGAACTGGTTACAGAGCTTAACGGCAGGCATTTCCCCGATGTCGTACTTTTGGATTTTGAAAGAAAAGCCAGAGAGGTTTCAGCTCATTCTTCGACAAGCATTGAAGGAAATCCTTTGCCCTTGACTGAAGTTAAGAAATTAATAAAGAGTGCTCCGGAGAATGTCCGCGATAGCGAAAAAGAGGTTCTTAATTATAATAGTACGCTTGTTTATTTAAACGGTTTTAAAAATCCTTCTTTTGATTTGAATCTTATTCTCAATATTCAAAAAATGATTACCGATGGCCTTATTCTTAAGTTTCGTTCGGGAAAGATTCGTCAGGAACCGGTTTTCGTGAATAATCCGAAAACCAGACAGGCGATTTATTTTCCTCCCGATCATCAAGACGTTCCTCAATTAATGGATGAATTGATTGAATACGTTAATTCAAACAGAAAAAAGATAGACCCTTTGATTCTGGCGGGAATCATTCATAAGCAATTTGTGATAATTCATCCTTTTATCGATGGAAACGGCAGAACATCACGCTTGGTTACCAAGGTTTTGTTATCCAATATGGGATTGGATACTTTCAATCTTTTCAGTTTTGAGAATTATTACAATAATAATGTAACCAAATATTTTCAAAACGTCGGTTTAATCGGTAATTATTACGACTTGAAAGATAGTGTTGATTTCACCTCATGGCTTGAGTATTTCACCGATGGGATAATTGATGAATTATTGCGCGTCGGAAATGAATTGAATAACATTAAAGTCGTTCCGGATAGTCGATTACATCCTTATCACGAGGCAATATTGGAATATATTAAAAATAACGGATTCATGAAAGACAGCGATTACGCCAAAATAACAAAAAGGGCAAGGCCGACTCGTTATGTCGATTTTCAGAAATTGATAGCACTTGATTTAATTGAAAGACAGGGAAAAGGCAAGAATTCCTATTATGTCTTAAAAGGGTTGAAAAAACCTTTGAATTAGGATATATTGCATATATATTCCGGTGTGGCGCAATGGTAGCGCGGATGCCTGTAGACAAAACTTGCAGCTTTCTCGAGTAATCGAGATCGAAAAACGAGGTGAATTGCGGGAAACCTAAAGGTTTAATACCTATGGCAATCCGCAGCCAAGCCCATTTATTTGGGAAGGTTCAGAGACTATTCCGAAAGGAAGTACCCCTTTATTTTAAGGAGGAAGCGCCTCGCCCCTAACATTAAGTTGAGGGTGATGAGATAGTCCACTCTTATTAGAAATAGTAAGGAAAGGTGTAAGCATTAGGTTGTAGGTTCGAATCCTACCACCGGAGCCATATGAAAAAGTATCGAGAGACTGGAAAGGGCCAAATAATTAATAATCAATTAACCAATTAATGGCACCTCTTTTGAGGTGTTTTAAATTTAAAAATGAAATTATTTTCTAAAAGAAACAACAATATAGGAATTAGAGAAAGCGACCCAAGACTTAGTAGTTATCGATTAAAAAGATTAAGAGAACTTATTCCACCCGAAACTAGAAATAGAATAATATCGGAGATTAAATTTCTTACATCAAGCGATGATTTTTTGGAATTTTTTATTTTATTTGAGAATCAAAAAAAAGATAAAATTTTTTTTGATAAAAATAAAATCGATAAATTTTCTTTATCTGAATTAGGATACAAAATGACAGATTTTTTTGAATTTGAGGAATTTGATGCAATTCAACAAAAGAGCACAACGATGTATATTGATGGCAAAGAGAAAGAGTCTTTATTTTTTGATGATTATAAACTTTTTGATTTGGCGGAAATAGTTATACTTTTTGCAAAGAGTAGCAAAAGAGGCGAGGTCATAAATCGATTCAACGCAATTTTTACAGAAGAGAACTCTGATTTTCAAATAGTAGAACATTTGATAACAAAGAAATCAGGAGAAACACTTAAAACCTTAGTTAGTTTATTGAGAGACGATAACTTAAAAAATAAAATAAAAATTTATTTTGATTTTATTGATAGGGATGATTATATAAATTCTTCCAAAACATCATCAGATATTCTAAATATTATTTTTTCTGGTTATATTAAAAACAATAAGCCGAAAGATATAACCGTCATAAAAGAGAGCTTTGCCCAGAAAATTTTAAAAACTACTCCAAAAAAAGAAGAAAAAATATCAAAATTTTTATCTTATATCGACGATTTATTAAAAGTAGCAAAAAATTTAAGTAACAATATTTACGATATTCGTCACACAGAAAAATCTACCATTCAGGTAACAAACGATAATCTATATAAGCTTATATCAAATTTTAATATATCTATTGTTGAACTATTCTTAACCACACTTAAGGATGATTATGTTCTTGGAGATAATTGGGAGAAAATCAAAAGTGATTACATCGAAAAATATAAAATAGACAAAGATGAGAGATATTATATTAAGGATCCTAAAAAAGATGAAGATATTAATCCTAAAGATATTCCGTTTTAATACAAATTTGCGTTCGGCTATTGAACTCGAGAATAATCATAATGTGCCAATTTTTATTTTCTGACCGTCCACTAGTGTGCTATAATAAAAATATAAATCAATTAATGCTTATGGTTATTGCCATAGTGGGGTACTATGCTGGAGTTGGGAGTAAGCATAAACAAAACCGCCCTTTTTTATGGAGCGGTTTTATCTCATCAACTATTCTTTGCAACAATCTTTGCAACAATTCTTAAGGAATGTTTCCGCTGCAGCAGGATCTATTCCTAATTTTTCCAAACACTCTTTCACCGTCATGTCCATGTTACATTCCGATAGGTTACACTTGCAATTACAATTTTTGTTTGTTTCCATAATTATTATATTTGATTAATAATGTCTTCGACCTTTGCCTCCAGCGCGTTGGGGTTTAATACTACATCGAAATATTTCGATATATTAAGGTAAAAAAAGAACTACTTCTTAAAAAACTTTTCCAATGTACAGCAACACTCACAGGCCTTTTCATTATAGATGCTGTAAATGGAATTGGTTCCTTTTGTTCTCAACTTAACTACTCCCGAATCTTTGAGTATGGCCAAATGATGGGAGATGGTGGGTTGAGACAGTCCGAGCTTTTTAACAATCTCGGCAACGTTTAATTCACCGCTTTTCTGAAGCTCTTCGAGTATCTGTTGCCTGACCGGATGGCCAATCGCTTTAAAAAATGATGGGAAGCAGAAATTGCTCATAATTTTAATCCATTCATATTTTTCGATGGATATACTTAAAATATACTCTTATTAAAAATTATGTCAAGTTTTTTGTGATATAATCATATTAATGCTAATAGATTATTCAAATACAGTAGATTATTTATTAAAAGGGCTTCGAATCAAGATATTGGAAAATTCTTCAATTAAAGAAGACACCCTGGTTTTAGATGTCTGTTGCGGTACCGGAGACCAGGCCTTTTATTACGCTCAAAAAAGCAATCATGTTTTTGGAGTCGATATCGATTCCAAGATGATAGGTTTGGCTCAAAAAAGAAAAAAGGATGATAGTCCCACTCTTATTGTCACCGATGCCAGAAAATTACCTTTTGAAGACAATTATTTTGATTTAACGTCAATCTGCCTTGCTTTGCATGAAAAAGAAGAAAAGTTGAGAAATCAAATAATTCATGAAATGAAAAGAGTAACTAAAAAAGGGGGAACGATAATGATTGTTGACTACAATGTTCCATTACCGAACAATTTTTTATCTTTATTTATCAGGATTATAGAGTTTTTTGCCGGAACCAATCATTTCAGTTGTTTTAATGATTATATTAAAAGCGGTGGAACGGATAGAATATTAAATCAGAATCAATTAAAAACAAAAGAAGAGCTACTTCTTTTTAGTAGAACGATAAAGTTAATCAAAGTTGTAAATTAATAGAAAGGTTATTTTTCCGATTTTTGTTTTATGGTATAATTAAAACAATGAAATACGTTTTTCCATATCAGGAACAATTAGACAGGATTAAAAGGTTAAAAGAGGAGATTGATCGTTTTTCAGTTGCTTCGGATGATAATTTTAAAACCGCCATTGATGCTTTTACTTCTTTTTTCATCCAATGCTATCATTTGCGCGACTGGTTGGCTGAAAGTCGCTACAGCAGAAGAGATATCGATATTTTTGTTTCTCAAAGTCCCTGGCTTTCTCTTTGTAAAGACATGGCCAATAAGCAGAAGCACAAGAATATAGACAAGTATGAACCTCAAAATCATTTAATAGAACACAGCACTTTCGGCCTTAAATCGCCGATTATTTCCTATTACGACCCCATTAAGAAACAGAACAGGTTCGGGATAGATGTTGAGGAGTTCGGAACCCTGATTGATGTGATTGAATTGGCCGAAAGGTCTATCGATGAGTGGGAGAGATTCCTATACATATATTCCATATGAAACTCAAGAAGAAGGAAGTTATAATCAATGATAGGAAGTTTTTCTATTTGGATAACAACGTCTCTTTAAAGACAGTGATTCTGTTGCACGGCTTTCCCGGCAATCACATGGGATTGATAGAGTTAGCCGATTGCTTGGGCGATTACAGATTGATAATACCGGACTTGCCCGCTTGCGGGCTTTCAGATGCCTTGGAGAAGAAACACAATCTCAAGAATTACAGCGACTGGCTGAATGAATTCATAGAAAGTTTGTCCATTAATGAGGCCATTATCATCGGCCATTCTTTCGGTTCAAGGGTTGCCTTGGTTTTTGCCAATCATTATCCCAAGAAAGTTAAAAGACTCGTTCTCATCACCCCGGTTTTGAAAGTTAAGGGAATGCTCAACAGAGTTCTTTCCGCTTATTACGGAATCACTGGAATTTTGCCGGAATATCTGCAAAAGATAATGCTTTCCAACGGATTTGGCAAGAAATGGGGGGATAAGGTTATTTTCAAATCGGCCAGCTCTAAAATACATAAAGAAATAATAGCCAGAGACATTAAGGAAATTAAAAGATTGAGTCCGCAGGTCAGCATTGAAATATTCGATGAATTCTATAAATTCAGCTTGATTCCGGTGGGTAAGAAGATAAAAAAAGATTCCTTGGTTCTTGCCGGAGAACTGGATGAAATTTCTCCTTTGGGTCCGATTCGAGAGTTGGTTAGCCAACTACCCAATGCCAAGCTGGAAATCATGAAAAAATGCGGTCATCTTGTGCCGCTGGAGAAACCTAAAGCGACAGCCGATATCATTAAAAAATGGCTGAAAGAATTTGATAAGCGATAAGAGAGAGTTTGCTTTATAATCATATATGGCCTATAATGGCCCCAATATGAAAAACTTCAACAATATCTTTAATAACGAGAAAAGAAACAACGCCAGAGAGGGCGACTTCAAGAGAAGAGACCCCGGAAAGAGGAGTTTTGGCGATAGAGACAGGGAAAGACCGCAGATGTATGAGGCTGTTTGCAGTGATTGCGGCAAAAGATGCGAAGTTCCTTTCCGACCAACCGGAGACAAGCCCGTTTACTGTAGCCAATGCTTTACAAGCCACGGAGGTGCTGATAGATCAGAAAGAAGGGAAAGACCGAGATTCCAGGACAAAAGGATGTTTGATGCGGTTTGCGCCACTTGCGGAAAAAGATTTGAATTGCCTTTTAGGCCAACTGGAGAAAAACCAGTTTATTGCAATGAATGTTTTGACAAGGGGGGCAGTCCGGCAATTAAAAGCAGTGACAAGGGATACAAGGAGCAGTTTGATATATTGAATGCCAAGCTCGACAGGATTATCAAAGCTTTAACTCCTATTGTTCCGTCAGAAGAAAAAAAGGAAGCAGTCGTTGAAAAGAAGGCAAAACCAAAAAAATCTGAAAAAGTAGTAGCCAAGAAGGTTGTAAAAAAGAAAAAAGCGAAGAAGTAAATGAGAACCGGCTGTAATGGCCGGTTTTTGATTGTCTAAAAATAAATACAATGGTATGATTTGTATATAATTAATTTTTAAACTTATGGCAAAAGGAAATAATTCCAGAAGAAAAGAAACAAAAAAGCCGAAGAAAGACAAAAAGAAGTAATATGGCTATTTGTGTTTAAGCGGTGTTAATGATACTCTGAAGTATCTAATTTTTGTTCGCATCTATGAAAATACAAACCGCCCAATTTATAAAAGGAGTGCTTGGAAACGACGATACGCTTGAGAATGGAATTCCTCAAGTTGCTTTCATCGGCCGTTCAAATGCGGGGAAATCCAGCGTTATCAACTCTTTGGTTAATCAGAAAGACTTGGCCAAGACCAGTCCTTTCCCCGGCCGCACCCAGAAGATAAATATCTTCTTAATCAATAATTGTTTGTATTTTGTCGATTTGCCCGGCTACGGCTATGCCAAGGTTCCTGACAAATTGAAGAAAAGCCTTAAAGGAATGGTTAATTGGTATTTTTTCGTTTCCAATTACGAACAGAAGGTTATTTTGATAATCGATGCCGATGTTGGTCCGACCAAAGATGATCTGGAAATGCTTTACGCTTTGGAAGACCATAGTAAAGATGTTGTGGTGGTGGCGAATAAGATAGACAAGATAAAAAAGTCGCAGTACGAAGAACAATTCAAAACCATCAAAGAGCTCATCGGAAATCACAAGATTATTCCTTATTCGGCAAAGGATAAAATAGGTGTAGATGAATTATTAAATGAAATCTTCTCGGTTTAGCTTTACTTGTTCCTTATTTGTGCTATAACAATGCAGCGGAACAATTCTGCATTTTTTATTTAAGACTATGACTAAAAACGAATCAATTCTTAGATTCAGCAAGGTATCGTTCGGATATGCTGAAGGAAAGACTCTTTTGGAAGAGGTTGATTTTTCCGTTCATCGCGGTACAAAAATAACCATCATGGGACAGAACGGAGCCGGCAAAAGCACGATATTTTCTCTTATCGCCGGAGACATTTCTCCGGAAAGCGGAACAGTCAATATTGTTAACGGTGTTTCCATCGCCGTTTCCCGCCAAGTTATTCCCCGGGACGAACTCAATTTAACCGTCAGGGAATTCTTTGAAAAAGCTTTGTCAAAGTGTTCGGATAAGAAGGTCTATGATATTGATCCCAAAATAGACGATATTTTGGAAATCGTTCATCTTGAAGCCCCTCACGAAAAGATAATCAAGTCTTTTTCCGGAGGCCAGCAGGCCAGACTTCTTTTGGCCTCGGCTCTTATCCAGAATCCGGATTTGCTTTTACTCGATGAGCCGACCAATAATTTGGACAAGGCCGGGATAGAGCATCTTACCAAGTTCTTAATCGGATACGAGAAGACTTGCATCGTCATTTCTCACGATGCCGACTTCTTAAACAGCTTTACCGACGGAGTTTTGTATCTCGATGTCTTTACCAGAAAGGTTGAGCAATATACCGGCAATTACTTTGATTTAAGAGAGCAGATTGTTGTTCGTCAAGAAAAAGAGAACCGAGAGAATGCCCGGCTCAAAAAAGAGATTCAGGAAAACAAAGACAAGGCCAATTACTTTGCCAACAAAGGAGGCAATTTGCGTTTTGTCGCTAAAAAGATGAGAGAGAAAGCAGCTGCAGCCGAAGAAGAAAAAATAGAAACAAGAAGAGAGGATAAAACCATCCGTTCTTTTGTTATTCCTTCTCAGAAAGACATCAAAGGAGAAATCGTTCATATTTCTTCATTCAAGACGATGAAAAAGAACAAATCGATTGAAAAGAAAGTGAATATAGAGCTGAGGAGAAACGAGCATCTTTTAATCAAGGGTCCCAATGGAATCGGCAAGAGTACTCTCTTGGAATCAATTGTTAAAAAAGAATCCGCCGGGGCGGTTATTATTCCCAATACTCGTGTCGGTTATTATCGTCAGGATTTTTCAACTCTTAATTTTGAGGACACCGTTTATAAATCTCTTTCGAGAGTATCGGAAAAGCATTCCGAAGAGGCCATGAGGAAAGTTGCGGCCGGATTTCTCATCACCGGAGATATAATGAATAACAAAATCGGAAACTTGTCGGAAGGTCAAAAAGGCTTGGTTGCCTTTGCCAGACTTGTTTTACAAGAACCGGGACTTCTTATCTTGGATGAACCGACCAATCATATAAACTTCCGCCATATTCCGGTTATCGCCGAAGCATTGAATAAATATGACGGAGCGATGATTATCGTCAGTCACGTGCCCGACTTTATAGAAAAGATACGGATTGATAAAATCCTTGATTTGGAAGATTAACAAGAAGCCGACTGTTGTCGGCTTTTTTGTTTGAGATGCATTTTTGAGCATTTTATACACCTGCATCCGAAAGGTTTGATATGTTCGTCAAAGTAGTCTTTGCCGTAGTCGTACGACAATTCTTCCCCGGCTTTAATGTTTTTTGTCGCTCTGATTTTAACCTTTTTGCCGACGATATAGGCTTCGCAATTGGGGCAACAAGAATGATTGATGTATCGGGCGAAATTGCTTCTTTCGCTGCCGTCAATCGTCCATCTGGAATTGATCTCAAACAGGTATTTCCCTCCCTTTCTATTGGCTTCTTTTGCCGTTAACAGCTTTCCGGCGTATTCAATAATAAATTCACCCCTTTTGAGAGGGGTTTTTGCATAGAGGCCCAAACCGGCCGAAGATTTTTTGACAACTACTTTTTCCATAAATAGTAGATTAGCATTTATTGGTAAAAAATCAATAATTTGGTATAATAATCAAAAGGTCGTTATATTATTTAATTTATAACAACATGATTTTAGGAATAGCTTTAACAGTAATCGGTTTGGTTTTTCTTTTGCAGAACATGGGTTACATTTCCGCCAGCAGCTGGGGGATTATCTGGCCCGTTATTTTAATGGCCGTCGGCCTTTCAATGCTTTGCAAAAAATCCGGACACTGTATGTGCGGATGTGAAGAGAAAAAGGATAAGTAAAAATCATATGGCAGAAGAAAAGAAATGTGGATGCGGAATGCCGCTCAGCGAGGAAACAGAATGTTCTTGCGAGCCGGGAGTCTGCATTTACTGCTGTTCTTGTCCGCCTGACTGCCAGTGCGGTTGTGCGGAGAAGAAAGAAAAACAAAAATAAAGAAGGAGGCCGAAAGGCCTTTTTTCTTTTTGAAATAAAAATCAATAGAGATTGTAATTATAGATAGAGGACCTCGGAATAATAAAAATAAATAAAAAAAATGAATAAAAAACAACTGATAGTTTTTTCAGTATTATCAACACTAATCGTTTCCGGTTTCGGCATAATGAGCGCTTTGGCGGCCTCATCGGAAACAATTGCCAATGTTCCGAATAAAGTGTCTCAGATTGAAGAGAAATACGGCATTACTTTGACCGATACGCAAAAGACTCAGATTGCGGCCAAAGAAACCGAAGCGGAAACCAAAAGAGCGGCAGAATTGACCAAGTGGGAAAACATGACTCTTGATGCCTGGAAACAGCAAGAAATAGACAAGATTAATGCTACCACTCAGGATCAGTTTGATAAAATGAAAGAAAGGCAGGTGAATATATTAAAGAACGGGAAAGGAAACATGGGAGAATTCAGGGGAATGGGAGAGAAACCGGCCGAATAGCCGGTCTTTCTTTTGAAATAAAGATTCTTTTCTGATTGTATGAATATGTGATATTATGGAAGCATAACCCATGGAACAATCAAGCGACGAACAGATAGTTATTGCTATTCTAGAAGGCGACAAGGATTTATACCGGGAAATCATTAAAAGGTACGAGATTAAGCTCTCCCGCTATTTAAGGAAATTCATTGCCGACAAAGATGATATCGAAGATATCCTTCAGGTAGTCTTCATCAAAGCGTACAAGAACCTGTACGGCTTTGATATAAAAAAGAAGTTTTCTTCATGGATATACAGGATTGCCCATAACGAAGCTATCAATAATTTGAAAAAAATAAAGGGCAACAGGGTTTCTTTGGATGACGTGGAATACAAGCTGATAGATGAGAAGGCCGATATTAAAGGAGAAGCCGATCGAAAGTTTTTGAAACACGATGTCGAGAAAGCCATCGGTTGCTTGAAGCCGAAATACAGAGAGCCGATAGTATTGTTCTATCTCGAAGAAATGTCATACGAAGAAATCAGCGATGTTTTGAGAATACCGAAAAATACAGTCGGCACGTTGATACTGAGAGGCAAGAACCTTATCAAAGATAATTTGGAAGAGATAAACAAAAAACATGGAAGATAAATTGGAAAATTCAATAATGGGAAAGATAAAGACCGGCCAGGTGAAAATCAGGTCGAAGTATGTCTTTGTCGCTGAAAAACTGGGACTGGGAACAGCTTTCGCCCTTTCTGTTTTATTGTCTGTTCTTTTGTTTAACTTAATCCTTTTCTATTTAAAAGAAACCGATAATCTTAAGTATCTGAGCTTCGGCAAGTTCGGAATCTTTGCTTTTCTTGAATCTTTTCCGTATCTTTTAGTGGTTGTCTTTATCGTCTTGATTGTTTTGTCGGGATATTTGATAACCAAGAGCGATGTTTCATACAAGAAGCCATTCGGATACTTGGCCATCGGTCTGGTTTTATTCATCATGATTTTTGGCGGAGTTTTAACATATACCAATCTGGGAAGGGAGTTTGAGGCCAGGGCTCGGGAAGGAATGACTCCGGCAAGGATGCTTTTGCAGCCGATGACGGATATGAGAAACAGCGGAGTGGCCGGAATTGTTTTTGAAGAGGGAGAGGATTATCTCATTCTCCAGACTCCTCAAGGATTAAGAAATATTAATTTGGAAGGGTTGAAAGATCTTCCGAAAATGGAAAAGGGCCAATTCGTCATCGCCGTTGGCAAGAAGGATGGATATGATTTTAAAGTTGAAAAGATTAAAGTGATGGATAAAAATGATATCCCGGCCATCGGCAGAGGAATTGAATCAAAATTCAATCCTCTTTCCGATGAAAAAATTCCTTCCGATCTCTTATATTTCGATAAAATCGAAAGAGACTGCGTTAAGAAATGCTTGGATTCGGAAAAAGAAAAAAAGACCTGCTTTGAAGAATGCCGCAAATAGGAAGACCGCCTTCGGGTGGTTTTTTGTTTTTGAAATAAAAAAGAAAGCAAGAAGGTACTATATAGTAGAATAATTATTAATATTTCTATGCAAATAAAAATCTTTTCTAAAATAAAAAACTTCATATTTTCTCACAAAATCTTATCGGCGGTCATCTTGATTGCCGTTATTGGTTCGGCTGCAGCTGTTTATTTCCTTTTGCCCAAGAAAGAAAGCCTGACCTATGTTACCCAGGCCGTTAAAAAAGGAGACATCAGCGTCACCATTTCCGGAACCGGACAAGTTTCTTCCTTAAAAGAAGTGAATATTTCTTCGAAGGTTTCCGGCGATGTTATCGGAGTGTATGTTGAAAGCGGCGACGATGTGACCGAAGGAGATGTGCTTTTCAAAATAGACAGCACCGATGAATTGAAAAATGTAAAAAGTGCAGAGCTGGCTTTGGAGAGTGCCCAGCTGGACCTGGAAGAGATGACCTCGCCGGTTGACGAGCTGACTCTTCTTCAGGCACAGAATTCATTGATTGAAGCCCAGGAATCAAAAGAAACCGCCGAATCTAATCTGGAAAAATCATACGATGACGGCTTTAATAATGTTTCCAATGCTTTTCTTGAACTGCCGTCAATAATGACCGGCTTCAGCAATGTTTTGTTTTCTACAACAATAACCGATTCCCAGCAGAACATTGATTATTACGCCAGCGCCATTGATTACGTCAGTGAATATCAGGGAACCAAATACAGAAATGAAGCCTATGCCAAATATGAAGCAGCCAAGGCGGCATATGATAAAGCTTTTGCCGACTACAAAGCCGCCAGCCGTTTTTCCGACAAGACAACAATTGAAAGCCTGATTATTGAAACTCATGATACCGTTAAGACCATTTCCGATGCCATCAAGAGTGCCACCAATTTGATTGAATTGTACAGGTATACCATGAATGACAAACAGAAGACCTATGATTCAACCGCCGATACCCACATTACCACTTTGAGCGGATACACCAGCAATACCAACAGCCAGATTTCCACTCTTCTTTCCTCAACAACATCAATTGAAAACTACAAGAAGACTATTGAGAGTTCCGAAAGATCAATTAAAGTCAAACAATTGAGTCTTGAAGATGTAGAAGAAGGATATACTGATCTGGAAATAAGAACACAGGAATTAACCGTTGAAAAAGCCGAACAAGCTTTGGCCAATGAAAAAGTGACATACAACAATTATTGGGTAAAGGCTTCTTTCAGCGGAACCATATCCGGCGTTGATACTATTGTCGGAGATTCGGTCAACTCGGGAACAGTGATGGGCTCTTTAATCACCAAGAAAATGATTGCGGAAATAACCTTGAACGAAGTTGATATTGCCAGCGTTGAAATCGGACAGAGGGTTGATATCACTTTTGACGCTTTGGACGATCTGAGTATTGAAGGAGAAGTTGCCGAGGTTGATGCTGTCGGAACGGTTTCTCAGGGAGTGGTCAGCTATACCGTCAAGATATCTTTTGATACCGACAATACCAGCGTTAAGCCGGGAATGAGCATAACCGCCAACATTATCGTTGATTCTGTCGCCGATGTTCTGACTGTTCCCGCCACAGCGGTTAAAACAATGCAAAAATCAAGCTATGTTCAAGTTATGAATGCCGAAGGCGTGATTGAAAGAAAAACAGTTGAAACCGGTTTAACCGACGACACGACCATTGAAATCAAAAGCGGACTAAGCGAAGGAGACAAAGTCATAACTTCCACCAGTTCAAGCACTAAAACAACTACCACCACCAAGACTAACACGACCAATAGTGACACTCAGCAGGGCCCCGGAGGAGGCATGGATATGATGATGATAACAAGATAATATGATCAAGTGCGACAATATTGTAAAAACATATAAGCTGGGAGAGACCGAAACAACGGTCTTAAAGGGAGTTTCCTTTGAGATCAAGAAAGGGGAATTTGTTGCCATTATCGGCCCGTCCGGTTCGGGAAAATCAACATTGATGCATATCTTAGGAACATTGGACAAGCCGACTTCGGGAAAATACTTTTTAAACGATGTGGATATGCTCAATTTGAGCGATGACGATTTGGCCAAGACAAGGTCTCAGAGAATCGGTTTCGTTTTCCAGTCTTTTAATCTTTTGTCCCGTGCCAATGTTTTAAGAAATGTCATGCTTCCTCTTATCTACGATAACAATATTAAGAAGGAAGAGAGAAAGGCGAGAGCGGAAAAGTCTTTAATCTCGGCCGGACTGGACAAAGACAGATGGTACCATTTATCCAGCCAGCTTTCCGGAGGACAGATGCAAAGAGTGGCGATTGCCAGAGCTCTGGTTAATAATCCTGATTTGATTCTGGCCGATGAGCCGACCGGAAACCTTGATTCCAAAACCGGAGACATTGTTTTGAATACTTTTCAGAGATTGAACAGGGAATTCGGACACACCATAGTTTTAATTACTCATGAAAGATATGTGGCCGAACATGCCGACAGAATTATTGAATTGAGAGACGGGATGATTATTGCCGACGGCAAAGCATCCAAGTCTTTATTAAAAGACAAATAATATGGTTTTTAGCGACTTAATTGAAGAAGTATACATGTCCCTTTCCTCTAACAAATCGAGGTCGGGCTTAACCATGCTGGGAATCGTCATCGGCATAGCTTCGGTTATAACCATGGTTTCAATCGGACAAGGCTCAACCGCTACTATTGAAAGCAGCATTCAGTCTCTGGGCTCCAATCTTCTGGTTATTTCTCCCGGAGCTTCAAAGAGCTACGGATCAATGGTGAGGGGCGGAGCTGGTTCGGCCAGTACCTTGACTATGGATGATGCCGATGCGATTTTATCCGAAGTCAGCAATTTGAAAAATGTCGCTCCCTTGATATCTTCCCAAAAACAGATTGTGTACAAGGGCGAGAACACCAATGCCAGCATTTACGGAATAACCAGCGTCTATCAGACTGTTAAAAGCTTGGAAGTTTCCACCGGAAGCTTTTTTTCCGAAACCCAGATAGAGAAAGTAGCCAAAGTTGCGGTTATCGGTCCGACGGTCAGCGAGACTCTTTTCGGAGAGGACGTTGATCCGACCGGATTGAAGATAAAGATCGGGGACACTCAATTTACCATTATCGGAGTGACCGTATCAAAAGGAACCTCGGGAATGAACAGTTCGGACAATATAGTCTATGTTCCGATTACCGTCGCCGAACATTATTTTACCGGCAGTGAATCTCTTTCCAGTATCAGCGTTGAAGTGACCGAATCCAAATATATGGATCAAGCCGAGGCTGATATAGAAGCGTTATTATTAGAAAGGCATGATAAGGATGCCGATTCGGCCGATTTCAGCATAATGAATCAGGCGGAAATCATGGATACCATGTCTTCGGTTTCAGGCACCCTGACTTTATTGTTGGGGGCTATTGCCGGAATATCATTATTAGTCGGAGGAATCGGAATCATGAACATGATGTTGACGACCGTAACCGAAAGAACAAGAGAGATTGGATTAAGAAAATCATTGGGAGCGAGGAGTAAGGATGTCAGCGGGCAGTTTTTGATGGAATCAATTTCTTTAACTTTTATCGGAGGAATAATCGGAATAATTTTGGGAATCGCGGCTTCCTATCTGGTAAGCACCTTCGGAGGAACGACAACGGTCGTCACTTCCGAATCGGTTTTCTTATCATTTTTCGTGTCGGCAGCCATCGGGATAATCTTCGGTTATTATCCGGCTCAAAGAGCCTCCCAATTGAATCCGATAGAAGCGTTAAAATATGAATAATAAAAAAATATGAAAAAACTATACATTATTTTAATTTCAATAATTGCGGTTGTAATATTGATTGCGGCGGGAATATTTTTATTCCAAGGAAATAAGAGTTCGGATAATAAAAAACAAATGTTCGATAATCAGAATTCAACAGGATTAAGTATCGATTCTTTGGCTGTCGGCAATTGGGTTTCGGTTATGGCCGAAAAAGGAAGCGACGGAACATATGCCGCTGAAATGATAAACGTTTGCGATGACAAAGACAGTTGTTCCAATAATCAACAGGGAGGGAATGGACAGACGCCTCCTTCGGGTGAAGCTCCGACCGGCACCGCTCCTACCGGAGATCGACAGAAAAGTACGGCCGATAGGTCAATGCTTTCGGGAACAATCACGGAGGTGGGTACAAGCGCTATTATTCTTGAGTTGGACACGGACGAAACAGCAACCGTTACCATCTCCGATTCGACCAGAATAGTGGAGAGGTAGGTTGACAGAATGCAGAAAATATAATATAGTTATCTCATAAATAAGATATTGAGATAGGAAGGCGGGGTCTCTCTATTGAGGCTTTCCGTCTTTTTAATTAAATTATGCAAACAAGAAGATTTTCAAAAAATAACAGGGCCGGAAGAAGGCCGTCATTCAGAAGGGGCGCTCCTCAAAAAAGGAGCGGTTTTTCCGCATCCAAGATAGATATTTCCAGATTTACCCAGAAGAGTATCTTTATCGAAGAGGATGTTTATACCCCGATTCATAATTTTGCCGATTTCAAGGTTGATAGCAGATTGAAAGCAAATATTATTCATAAAGGATATAAGGACCCCACTCCGATTCAGGATAAAATCATTCCTTTGATTTTGGAAGGAAAGGATGTGGTCGGTATCGCCAATACCGGCACGGGTAAGACAGCCGCCTTTTTAATACCGGCAATCAACAAGACGCTTTTGAATAAAAGCAATAAAACAATAATTATCGTTCCGACCAGAGAATTGGCTTTTCAGATTGAAAAAGAGTTCAGGGATTTTACCGTCGGCTTGCACTTGTTTTCAATCATTTGCGTCGGAGGAACCAGCATGAGAGACCAGATGTTTAAGATGAGGAGAGGATATGATTTTGTCATCGGAACTCCGGGAAGGATAAAAGATTTGGTTCAGAGAAAAGCATTGGATATGAACAGATTTCAAACGATTGTTTTGGACGAGGCGGACAGAATGCTTGATATGGGATTTGTCGACGATATGAAGTTTTTGATGGAACAGATGCCGGCCCACAAGCAAGCTTTGCTGTTTTCAGCCACCTTGCCCGATGAAATCGAAAGGATTTCCAGAAAGTTTTTAAAAGATCCGGAAAAGATTTCGGTTAAAATCAGAGAAGCTTCGGCCAATGTCGACCAGGATGTAATCAGGGTGGGAGACAAGAATAAAATAGATATTTTGTGTGACCTTTTGAAGAAAGAAGAATTTAAAAAAGTTCTTATCTTCGGAAAAACCAAGCACGGAGTGGAAAAGCTTTCCAAGAATTTGGTTCAGAGAGGATTCAAGGCCGATTCCATCCATGGA
Organism: Minisyncoccota bacterium; assembly: GCA_041651685.1. Classification (GTDB taxonomy): domain Bacteria; phylum Patescibacteriota; class Minisyncoccia; order Minisyncoccales; family Minisyncoccaceae; genus UBA2211. Next base: position 149,539 of record JBAZIU010000001.1, on the reverse strand, counting down.
AACAAAACCCAGTCCAACAGAAAAAGATCAATAGATTTTTTCAAAGGACCTCAGGGCAAGATTTTGGTAGCCACCGATATAGCGGCCAGAGGCTTGGATATCGACAACATTACCCATGTCATCAACTACGATTTGCCGGCCACATATGAAGATTATGTGCACAGAATCGGAAGAACGGGCAGGGGAAGAAAAAAGGGAGAAGCGATTACTTTTATCTAAAAGGAGCCATAGCTCCTTTTTTGGTTGAAATATTCTTGAATTTTTGTGATAATCAAGATATGGATTATAGCCGAACGATAACCGAATTGCTTTTTGTCTTGGTTTTGATAACCGGCGCTTTTGTTTTCGGCCCGGATATCTCTTCTTTTTATATAAACGTTCTTTCCAATCCCTGCAAAGACCCCATTGCATATTCGATAGGAGACATCGACAGCGGATTCAATGTTTCCAACGATTATCTTTTATCGGCAGTTAAGGAAGCGGAGCAGTCTTGGGAAAGTGCTTCGCAGACAAATCTTTTTGAATATTCGGAAAAAGGAGAAATGAAGATAAGCTTGGTTTATGATTATCGTCAGGATTCGACAATAGAAATGAATAATCTGGACAATCTTTTGGATGCCGATGAATTGCTTTATAACCAATTGAAGAGCGAATACGATAATCACATTACTCAATATGAATCTTTGAATTCCAAGTTGAACCAAATGGTTTCCGAATACAATCTGTCGGGATACAAGAAGAAAAATGCCGAAAGCGTCCTTGCCCAGATCAGGTCTTTGGAAAAAGAAAGGAATGCCTTGGTTGATGAAATAAACGGACTGCAAAATCAAATCAATACTTTGGCCGCCAAATACAACCTCAATGTCAAAAATTATAATAATATAACCGATTCGATTGACAGCGAATTCGAACAGGGAAACTATGTATCGGACAGCCGGACCAGAGAAATAAATATTTATCAATTCGACGATAAGAAAACATTGATTGCGGTTTTAGTTCACGAGATGGGCCACGCTTTGGGGCTGGGCCATTCCGAAAATCCGGGCGATATAATGTATAGCGTTAATGCCGGAGAGAGCCAGAGCATAACCAGCGAAGATTTGGCTGATTTAAATACCATTTGTTCGAAAAGCTGGTGGGATAAGATAAAAGATAAGTTAAATAATCAAAAATGAAAGAAATACTTTTTAATGATGTAAAAAAGGAAAGAATGGAGAGGCTGGATTCTTTAAAAGAAGGATGCTGGATTAATATAGAAAAAGCCACTCACGAAGATATCGAATATGTTGCGAAATTAACCAATCTTCATGTCCGGGACATTGAAGATGCTTTGGATATGCACGAACTGCCCCGTATCGAAAGAGAGGGAGACAATGTTATTTTATTTGTGAGGGATACTCAGGAACAGGACAAAGAAGATGTTTATACCACTCCTTTGACGGTAATCATCAACAGCAAGTATTTGATTACGGTTTCTCCCGTTTCAAGCAGGACAATCAGGTCGATTATAGAGGGCGATATTTCTTTTTCAACGACGGAAAAGAGCAGTTTTTTAATGAATCTTCTTTTAATCATTTCCAAGAATTTTACCAAAGGAGTCAAGAATGTCAGGAGTTCGGTTCTGAAACAAAAAGGAGAATTGAAAAAGGTGAAGGGTTTGGATATCGTTAAATTGATAGAGGGCGAAGAAATATTAAATCAGTATATTTCGGCTCTGACCCCGATGAAGATAGTCATCGAAGCGATAGCCAAGGGCGGGTTCATTCCTCTTTATGCCAAAGACGACGATCTGTTGGAAGATATGAATATCGCCATCAGGCAGTCGGTTGATAATTGTACGGTCGGCGTTAAGAGTATTAGGAACTTAAGAGATTCCTATCAGGCCATTTTTACCAACAATCTTAACAATACCATTCGTCTTTTGACATCTCTGACGGTTATCTTGACCATTCCGACCATCGTCGGCAGTCTTTTCGGAATGAATGTTCCTCTTCCGTTGGCCGGAAACGATTCGGCCTTCGCAATCATAATCTTGATTGTCTTCTTGATGGCTTTTGGTTTTTATATCATTCTAAAGAGAAAAGACTGGATTTAATCATATGCACAATCACGGACATCAAAAATCATCGGTAGCGTTAAGTTCCATTTTTGCCAGTGTTTTATTGACCGTTACTAAATTAGTGACAGGTATTTTAACCGGCAGTATGGGTATTATTTCCGAGGCGGCCCACTCTTTGTTGGACTTGGGTGCGGCGACATTAACCTATTTTGCTGTTAAGGTTGGTGATAGGCCTCCGGATGAAGACCATCCCTACGGCCACGGAAAGGTTGAAAGCGTTTCCGCTTTGATTGAAACAGGATTGCTTTTTGTCACCAGCGCCTGGATTATTTACGAATCGATCAGGAGATTGATTTCCGGGAACATTGAAGTTGAGGCAACCTGGTATGCTTTTGCTGTAATCATCCTTTCCATTGTTGTTGATATTTCCCGTTCGAGAGCTTTGGGTCGGGTGGCGAAAGAAACAAAAAGTCAGGCTCTTGAGGCCGACGCTTTGCATTTCAGTTCCGACATTTGGAGTTCGGCGGTGGTTCTGGTAGGTTTGATTTGCGTTTCTTTGGGGATAAAAGGAGCCGATGCTCTGGCGGCGATTGCCGTTTCTCTTTTTATCGCTCTTGCCGGATATCGTTTGGGAAAAAGAACCATTGATGTTCTGGTTGACGCAGCGCCCAGAGGAGTTTCCGAAGAGGCTAAAAATATCGCCGAGTCGATTGAAGGAGTAATTGCGGTGGAAAGAGTCAGGGTCAGGCCTTTGGGTCCGAATGTTTTTGTGGAAATTGATATTCAGGTTAGTCGAAAGATTTCGGTTGCCAAGGCCCATGACATCTCTGCCAAAGTTGAAGAAGCTACGGAGAAGAAAATTCCCGGTTCGGATATCTTGGTTAAGATTTGTTCCAAGCAGATGGATAATGAAACCATTGTTGATGCCGTCCAGGCGATAGCGGCTAAAAATGATTTTTCCGTTCACGATGTTATCGTTGATAGGCTTGATTCCAAGCAATACATCAGCTATGACGTGGAAGTTCTGGACACTTTGACAGCCAAAGAGGCTCACGATGCGGCCACTATTTTGGAAGAATCGATAAAGGAAGAGGTCGGGAATGAGATTATCATCAATTCGCACATTGAACCGATGAAGTGTGAAGCGATATTGAGCTCCGAATTAAGCGAAGAAGAAATGGAATCGATTTCTTCGGCACTGAACAAGACCGACAAAGAAGTTGAAGAAATATCGGATTTGCATAATTTATTGGTCAGGAAGATCGGAGAAAAGTTTTTCGTTTCTTTCCATTGTCTGGTCCCGGGCGATCTTTCTTTGGAAAAGGCGCACAACGTTACCAGCCGGTTCGAGTACCTGATGAAAGACAAGATGAAGGATATAAAGAGGGTGGTCATCCATATTGAACCGAAATAGAGTTGTTTTATTTTTAAACCTGTTTTATAATAAAGTAATGTCTACATGTTTAAACAATTCATTAATTAATAAAGGTTAATTTTAACATCTCTTTTGGGATGTTTTTTAAAACATATGAAGAAAAAAATAATAGCTTTATCCCTGATACTTTTTTCGATTGTTTTATTCGGGAGCCAAGGAGGGCAGATCGTTTCTTTTGCTGAAACGTTGACAACCTCTATCTCGGATACCAATCCTCCGCAATTGACGGGAGTGTCGATTTCTCCTTCAACCGTCACCGTCAACAGTCAGTTTAAGATTAAAATTTTAGCCTCCGACGATGTGTCGGGAGTCAAGTCGGTCAGTGTTAAGATAACCGGGCCTTCTTCTTCGGAGATAAACCAGATTGCTGCGGAGATAACCGGAGCTGATAGCGACGGAAACTGGTCAGCCGATCTTTTAATGCCCGCCAATTCGGAAAACGGAACATGGAAGGTTAAAGACATTATTCTTGCCGACAAGAACGGAAATACGAAAGAATATGTTTACGGAACCAATCTTTCCACCACCTTTACCGTTTCCGGAAATACTGTAACTAATTGTACTGGCAGAACCATCTTGGATTCGCAGAACAAATACAATTGTGAGAATAGCAGGGGGTCATGGAATTCTTTGACTTGCACCTGTACTTGTCCTACCAATTACTATCTGGGAGGCGGAGGCAGCTGCGTTTACAAAACAACTTCAACAACTACAAACGGGACAACTTCAACAACTACAACTACAACTGGAACAAGTTCGACGACAACCGGGACAAGCACAACCACTGGCACGACCACGACCGGAACGACTTCAACCACGACTGCAACTAACTGTGCAACCAGCACGACATTGAACAATCAAAACGAATATAATTGTTCGGCCAGCAAAGGAACTTGGAATTCTTCCACTTGCGTCTGCACCTGTCCCACCAATTACTATCTGGGAGGCGGAGGCAGCTGCGTTTATGCCATCACCACTGCCACTTGCACATCAGGAACGAGCAATACTAATTGCACCAGCACCGGGGGATCTTGGAACGCCACAGCTTGTACTTGTACTTGTCCCACCGGATATTATTTAAAAGATACTAAATGTGTAGCCGAAACAACGGTAGCCGCTTGTACATCTGCTGATTATTCGGATTGGTCTGTTTGTCAATCCAATGGAACGCAGACAAGGATGCTTTTGAAAAGCGGCTGTACTTCAAGTCTTTCTTTGACGCAAAACTGCACCTATGTCGCCACGCCCACTTGTTCCGGAACGAGCAGTACCGATTGTACTAATAGTAGTGGTTCTTGGAGTGCGACGAGTTGTACCTGCACCTGTCCCACCGGATATTATTTAAGCGGGACGAAATGCATTAAATCGGTTGTAGTAACAAGCTGTGCAAATAGCACGACATTGAATAATCAAAATAAATACAATTGCGAAAACAGCAAAGGAACTTGGAATTCTTCTATCTGTGCCTGCACCTGTCCCACCAATTACTATCTGGGAGGCGGAGGCAGTTGCGTTTATAAAATAACCACTACTTGCAGTTCAACCGGAACCGATTGCACCGGCAGCAAAGGAGCTTGGAACTCTTCCACCTGTGTCTGTACCTGTCCCACCAATTATCATTTGGATGGGAACAAGTGTGCGGCCGATTTATCCATTACCTGCACCAAAGACGAATGGAAATATGACGCTTGGAGCGCTTGCGCCAATGGAAAACAATACAGGGCTCGCACTCTGGTGTTTGATTGCCCGGGAGTATCTTCCGTTCCCGAAAGAACCGAGCAGACTTGTGCGATTGAAATCGAGAACAATGAAGAACCGAAAGAGACAACCGCTTCAACCAGCTGTTATTACAAGTTTTCCGAGTACGGGGCTTGTTTAAACGGAAAGCAGATTCGTACGGTTTTGAGTTCGTATCCCGAAGGATGTATTGATAAATTAAAGGAGCCGCTGGAAAAGACCTGCGTGCCCGTTTCGTGTTCGTATAAATATTCGGAATGGGGCGAGTGCAAGGACGGCAAGAAAACAAGAAATGTTGTTTCGACCTATCCCGAAGGATGCACTCCCGGAACTCCCGACGTTGAAACAAGTTGCAAGATTGTTTGCGGCGATAAAGACTGGCAATGCGATGATTGGAGCTCTTGCGGAAGCGAGGGTACGCAATACAGAAAATGTTCTTTGCCCGAAACGTGTACCACTTCTTCCGTCTTAACCTCTCCGCAAACAACAAGAGACTGTTTGTATGTTTCTCCGATTGCAGTAACGCCAGAGGTTGAAACTCCGACAACCGAAGTGAAAACAGAAGAGCCGTTACCCGAAGAATGTTTGAAAGTCGGTTGGTTTATCAAAAACGATTGTGAAATATATTTATATCATTCAAGGATAGTTTCCGATTGCCGCGACAGCGGATTGAACACTCAAGACCAATGCCGGGAATATTTCTTGAATAAATACGGTAAGCCGTTGAAATGTCAGGGTCTTAGCGAAAACAGCTGTAATTCTTTGATAAATAATGTTATTCTTTCCGACTTGAAGAATGTTATCACCGCTGAAGTTAAGGAGAAATTGGTTGAGGTGTCCGGACAATCGGCCACGGTTGATGTTCAAAACAGAACAATTACGGTGGAAATAATGAATCCTTCTGTTGTTGGACAGCCGGAATCAATCAAGGAAACCAAAGAGGTTAAGATGGAAACTTTGCCCATCGTTTCTTCTACACCCGAACAGATTTCAGTCAGCTTGATTTCAACCGAAACAAATAACGACCAGCAGAGCTTGTCTCCGGTAGCCATGGCTTTTGATACCGACGGAGACGGATTGACCGATGATATGGAAAAGCGTTTGGGAACCAATCTCAACAACAAAGATACCGATAGCGACGGATATTCCGATGATGAAGAATTGCGCATGGGTACCGATCCTCTCAATCCCTCGGCCAAAAAGACAAATGTGGTTTTGTCCGGAATTGATAAAGCCTTGGTCAACGGAAAGACATTGGAGCAGCCCAAGTACGTTGTTGCCGCAGCCAGCGCTTCCTTAATGGTTGATTCGGTGGCAACGGTTAAAACAGAAGATGCGACCAATGGCAATTTAAAGTTTGAAGGAAAGGCCAAGCCTAATCAAGTCATTACTTTGTATATTTACAGTACCATGCCGATTGTGGTGACGGTTCAGGCCGATGCCAATGGAAACTGGACATATGAATTGGACAAGACCATGGTTGACGGAACCCATGAAGTATATGTGGCTGTTAACAATGATGAAGGAAAGATAGTCGAGACCAGTTTGCCGACACCGTTCTTTATTCAGGAAGCTCAGGCCGTTACGGTTGATAATTTCGTCGCCACGGGCGATGCCACTCAGGTTTCGGGCCAGACAAACAATATGATGACCTTATACATCTTCAGCGGATTGGCCGTCATCTTAATCCTTATCGCTGGCTTTTTGATAATCAAGCAGAGACTATCGGATGAATAATATGGAAGGAGGAAACTCAAAGTGGAAATTTTTAAAAGACAACAAGCAGGTTTTCTACTCGATTGCCCTGATGATTGTCGTTCCCGGAATAGTGGTTTTAAATACCTGGCTTTTTTCCGAATCTTTCAGAGATACGGTTGATTTGAGTTTGCAGGACAAAGCGGTGGGAATCGGACAATCGGTCAATGCCGGATTGTCTGACAAGCTTGATTCGGCCGAGAACATCCAGTCGTTTATCAATGATTGGGGAAAGTACAACGAAGATACCAGATCTCTTAATGTTTTTTTCCGCGAAGGAGACGGTTTCAAGCTGGTGGCCAGCATGAATAATCAGGAGGATATCGGAAAGACGGAAAATACTTTTAATTATTATACCGCCTGGAACAGCGATTTACCGGTTGCCCAGAAGATTTATGAATCGGACGGCAAGGTCAACCGTTTTTATTGGCTGGTGGTAATGCCGCTGAAAGATTTGTCGGGAGAGAAACAAGCCCTTTTGTCGATGAAGATTTCGGCCGATATTATCAATACCAAATTGGCCGTCGCTTTGGGAAGTTCTTATTGGATTCTTCTGTTGACGGTTGTTTTCATTGTTCTATTGCTTTTGGCCAATTCGAGGATGTTTGAGTATTCCATTTTGTATAATAAAATCAAGGAGGTCGATGCGATGAAAGATGAGTTTATCTCCATGGCTTCCCACGAATTGAGGACGCCGGTGACGGTTATCCGCGGATATATTGAAATGCTGATTAACGATTCGGAAAAGCTTTCCAAAGAGGAAAACAAAGAATACTTGTCCATCGTCGACGTTTCGGCCGAAAGATTGGCCGGCCTTATCGAAGACCTTTTGAATGTTTCGAGGATTGAACAGGGCAGATTGAAGATGGAGATGAAAGAAATGGATATTTGGCCGATGGTTGAAGAAACGGTCAAAGAGATGAAGATTCAGGCCGACGGCAAAGGATTGGCTTTAAGTTGTTCAATTGATGAAAAAGCCAAGGCAATCATCAATGCCGACAAAGACAGGCTGAAACAGGTATTGATAAACATTATCGGCAATTCCATCAAATATACTCCTTCGGGAAGCGTTGAAATCAAAGCCATAAACAGGGACAAGAATTTGGTTTTGATAATCAAAGATACAGGAATCGGAATGACTTCCAAGCAGAGAGAGCATTTGTTTGAGAAATTCTACCGCGTCAAGACCGAGAAGACGGCCGATATTGTCGGAACCGGATTGGGTTTGTGGATTACCAAGCAGATTATCGAATTGATGAAGGGAACGATTATGATTGATTCGATGGAAAACGTGGGAACTCAGGTTACTTTGGAATTTCCTTTAGTTGAAAAATAAAAGATTTTCTTATAGAATACAAAACATATGAATAATTTAAGAAACATTAACGTTAAAGGCAGAAAGGTTCTGGTTAGATGTGATTTTAATTCCGTTCCGGTTAGTCCGGACAATCCGGGCAGTGATTTTAAGATTAAAAAAGTCATACCGACTCTCACGCACTTAAGGGAGGGCGGGGCGAAGATTATCGTTATTTCCCACTTGGGAAGGCCCAAAAATAGAGAGCAAGAACTTTCCATGAGGCCGGTTGCTAAAAGATTGTGGGAGCTTTTGGGAGGAAACGTTAAGTTTGTCAACGACACGATAGGAAAGGGGGTGGAAAAGGAAATCAATGCCATGAAAGAAGGCGATATGGTTGTTTTGGAAAATTTGAGATTTTACAAAGAAGAAAAGGAAAATGATGAAAAGTTTGCCCGGGAATTGGCGAAACTGGCCGATATTTTTGTTCAGGACGGGTTCGGAGTTTGCCATCGCGTCCAGGCTTCGGTTGTCGGAATTCCCAAATTCATTCCTTCTTATCCCGGTTTGCTTTTGGAAGAAGAAATCCGCGTTTTGTCCGATGTTTTGGTCAATCCCGAAAAACCGTTGGTTTCTATTATCGGCGGAGCTAAAATCTTAACCAAGACCAGAGTGATTGAACGCCTGACCGACAAATCGGATTATGTCCTATTGGGAGGAAAGATTGCCAATTCGATTTTGGTCGCCAAAGGAATCTGCATCAAGGATTTGATGAGCAACGAGGAAGAGGATTTGAGAGAAGTTGCCAAGGGAATTAACTTGACCAGTCCCAAGCTTCATCTGCCCATTGACGGAGTAATGGCTTTGTCCAATTTCGAAGAAGAATATTCAAGAGTGGGAGCGGTCGGAACGGTGAGGAGAGAAGAGGGTATCTATGATGTCGGACCGGAAACGATTGAAAAGTTCAAATTGATATTGTCCGAAGCCAAAACCATTATCTGGAACGGACCTTTGGGATTTTTTGAAAAAAAGCCTTTTGACAAAGGAACCAACGAGATAGCTAAAATGATCGGACAGATTAACAGTCAGGTTTTTTCAGTGGTCGGAGGAGGTGAAACGGTTGAAGCGATTCAGAATTTGAAAATAGAAAATCAATTCGACTTTATCTCTACCGGCGGAGGAGCGATGCTTGATTTTATCGCCGGAAAGGATTTGCCGGGCATCGTCGCTCTGGAGGAGAACAGTAAGAAGAAAAATGATGAAGATTAAGAATATCGACAAGGCAGCGGAAAGGATTAAAAAAGCCGTGGAAGACGGCGAGCAAATAGTCATATACGGAGATTCCGACTTGGACGGAATTGCTTCAATGGTAATTGTTAGGGAAGCTATAGACAATCTGATATCTCTTCTTCCCAAGGAAAAGAAAGAATCTTTCCCTGTGATTTTTTCTTTTTCTCCGGAAAGGAAGACCGAGGGCTACGGTTTGAATGAAACGGCCCTTGCCTTTATCAAATCAAAAGTTTCGGGAGGATTGATTGTGACTCTTGATTGCGGCATCACTAATTTTAAAGAAATTGAAGATGCCAAAAAGAGCGGATTTTCCGTTGTTGTTGTCGACCATCACAAGACTGTCGGAGGAATACCGAATGCCGATATCGTGGTTGACCCGAAACAGGAAACCGACGATTATCCTTTCAAAGAATACGCCAATGCCGGATTGGCTTTTAAATTGGCTAACGAATTACTGAAAGAAAAAATGTCACCAATGTTGAGAGACAGCTTTTTGGAACTGACGGCCTTGGCTACTATTTCCGATATGATGCCGGAAGTGGGGGAAAACGAAGAAATGATCAAAGAAGGATTGGAGAAGATAGAATACAGTCAGAGGCCGGCGGTGCGAGCCATTTTTTCTTTTTTGAATCCGATGGATTTCACCTCAAAGAGAGATATGATTTTAAAGATTAACAGCGCTTTGAATTCTTCGGCGATAGAAAACCATGTTCCCAAGCCGTACTTGTTTTTAATCGAATCCGATTTCGAAAAAACCAAGGAAACGGTGAAAGAGCTTTTTCAAGAAAGCCATGAAAAGCAGGTAAGCGTGGGGATGCTGGTTGATGAATTGATAGAAAGAGTAACCTTTAAGAATAATTCCCCGATAGTTTTTGAGGGTTCTCATTTGTGGGAACCGGAATATTTGGGAGCGGTGGCTTCGCGCTTGAGCAATTATTTTGAAAAACCCGTTTTCTTATACAAGAAAGGAGAGGATATTAGCAGGGGAACGGTAAGGGTTCCTAAAGGCATGGATGCGGTTAAAGCCATGGAAAGTTGCAAGTCTCTATTGGTTTCGTTCGGAGGGCATCCTCCGGCAGCCGGCTTTACAGTCAAGAATGAGAATATTGATAAGTTCGAGGAGTGTTTGAAAAAGTATTTTAATTGAAAAATGGAACCGGGCTATTGGACAAGCATGATTCCATTTCTTGATGTTCTCACTTTCGGTTCCTTCGGCTTGGGAAGAGGGGACCCTTCGGTCTTTTTTCTTTTCCTTAATTCCGAATCTTCGTCAGCGTTAATTATTTGTGAAGACATTTTTGCCTCGCTTTTTGAAAGATACAATTTTTTATTGTTTTTGTCAAATCTTTATTTATTCACTAATCTGATTTATAATCAAAGTATATGAAAAGCATAGTCAATTACATTTTTGAAATAGGGGTTTTGAAGAGGGAACGTCATAACGGTTTCAAATTAATTGGAATAGATAATCCCGATTCTGTTGCCGAACATGCTTTAAGGGCGGCTCAAATCGGCTACATTCTGACTGTTTTGGAGAATAAAAAGAATGGAATGGAAATAAATCCGGAGAGAGTTGCTTCAATATTGATTTTCCACGATAATGGAGAAGTAAGGATTGGAGATTTGCACAAAGTGGCAGCCAGATATATTGATAGCCGGGAAGCCGAGAAGAATGCTTTTGCCGATCAGGTTAAATATTTACCCGAAGAATTCAAGAATTTGATTAAATATTTTGAAGAGATAGAAGAAAGAAGCACCAAAGAGGGTGTCATTGCGAAAGATGCCGATTGGCTGGAAGCTGCTTTCAGTGCCAAAGAATATTATGATTTGGGTAATGAACTGGCAATGGATTGGATAAATAATGTCGGGATGGCTCTTGAAACGGAATCAGCCAAAGAGATATTTAAAGAAATGAAAGAAACGAGGTTTACCGATTGGTGGACCGGATTAAAGAAAATGTTATATCAAAAATTAGACGGGACAGGTGTTTCTCATGGAGATAAATAATAATTAAAAAGATATGAAAAAAACAATCTTAACGCAATTTTTCGTTTTATTGGCAGGAACATTGTTTGCTTGGTTTAATTTTGCCAAGGAATGGATTGCTTATTCTCAAAGCGCTTCTTGCACCATCGGATGTGCGGCCGGAACCAGTCCGTTTTTAACCCCCTGTTTCGGAGGGGCGATATTCTTTACAATTGCCTTTATCCTGCATTTAATCATATTAAGAAAAACATGTGCAGGGCATTGACAAGATGGCCATGCAAGGTAAAATAGACTTAAGAAATACATGAAAAATATAAACCAAGAATTCTCTCTCTCTCTCTCTCTCTCTCTCTCTCTCTCTCTGGTATAATATCTTTTAATAGTTTTTGGTTTGAAAATAAAGAAGCTTTGCTTCTTTTTTGTTTGGAAAAATAATCAATAATAAAAATATGAAAAAACAGCATTTATTCATCGTAGTGGCAGTGGTTTCCCTCGGATTGATATTCTCGGTATTTCAATACTACCAAGCTTTAAAAACTGAAGATGTTTCCGCGGTTACCGTCGGCACTCCCAATCCCGGGCACTCATTATCCGGGCTTGAATGCAGTTCCGATACTCTTTGTATTGATGTGGCGGGGAAGAAGGTAGGGATAGGGAACAACAATCCGGCATACAAATTAGATGTGACCGGAGATGTTAATATCACGGGACAGCTATACATCAATGGCTCTGCCATATCATCTTCCTCATCTTTTCCTTTGACTTGTCCTGCTGACTGGATAGATTCGGGCCATGGTTTTTGTGTGATGAAATACGAAGCCAGGAATGTTTCGGGAGTGGCCACTTCAACCGCTTCGGGAACTCCTTGGGTTTCTATTACTCAAACTGCTGCCGCAACTGCCTGTTCAGCTTTGGGCAGCGGTTATCATTTAATAACTAATACGGAGTGGATGATGCTAGCTAGAGATGCTGAAGCGGTTGCCAGCAATTGGAGTTCTGGCACTGTTGGGAGTGGAAACTTGGCCCGCGGCTGGGCGGCTAATACTTCATACGGCGATACTTGGACTAATACAGCAGTTGCTCCTTCGACTGGCTCTTCTTGTTTGTATAATACTGCCGCTGATACTTGCGGAGCTACTGGCACTTTCCTTTACCGAAGAACCCACACTTTGACCAACGGACAGACTGTTTGGGATATGTCAGGTAATATCTATGAATGGACAAACGATACTTGCACCGCTGGCACAGGAACTGGTTATTGGCAAGGAGCCGGATGGATCGAATGGACCGATTCCAATTTATCAGATTACGAAAAGTTAGTTGCCGGGCCTGCAGGAGCATATACCGCTACCAATGCCGCTGGCCGTTATTACGGTTGCTCCGCCAACGGCAACGGTTTCTTGCGTAGCGGGGATTGGGGCAATGGCTCCTACGCCGGGCTCTTCTTTCTGAATCTGAGCAATGCGCCGTCGCTTTCGCACACGACCGTCGGGTTCCGCTGTGCCAGGTAGCCTCCGTAGAAATCTAATAATCTAACAGTCAGGGCTGCTTTGAGCAGGCCTGACTTGAAGGGTCTTTTAAAAAGAAGAGAAAACAAAAAAAACAAAAAATGGCAAGCTATCATGATTTGGTGATATTCCAGAAAACATATGATTTAATTCTTTGGTCGTATCCGGTCATCAATCAATTTCCTAAAATTCAAAGATTTGTTTTGGGACAACAGATGGAAAGTACTTTAGTCGGCATATTGAAGAAAATGATCCATGCGAACAAGGAAAGGGGAGAAAAGAGGATGGATATTATTAAAGAGATAAGCGTTGATATGGACGAGATTTTTATTCTATTCCGCTTAGCTAAAGATTTAAAAATGGTCAGCATTAAGAAATATGGAATCTCTGCAGAAAAGATAAATGAAGTTGCCAAATTACTTGGCGGATGGCAGAAACAGCTATTTTAAATATCATTAAAGATTTAAGAAGGGGTAAAATCTAATTGTTGCGTTGGGGCTTGCGTAGCGGGAATTGGGACAATGGCTCCTACGCCGGGCTCTTCAATCTGAATCTGAACAATGCGCCGTCGAATTCGAACACGAACATCGGGTTCCGCTGTGCCAGGTATCCAAACTTTTGAATAAAAAGTTGCCGGAGCAAAATACTCAAGGGTATTAGCTATGAGCGAATATGGCTACTGATTTTATTCCTTCCCGAGTAGATAATGTCATATCAAAAGGGAAAATATTAAGGCCTCTACCCTTGGCCGGCTATGGTAGCTTGATAGCGAAGTTTCCAGCCAAGGACAATAGGCTCAAAGATGAAAACATATACTAATCTTTTTTCTAAGATTATTGTTTTTGGTAATATTCATTTGGCATATCTGAAAGCCAGAAAAAACAAGAGGTATCACCCTGATGTTTTGGCGTTTTTTGCCGATTTAGGGGATAATTTATTAAAGATAAAGACAGAGCTTGAAACGGAAACATATGTTCATGGCAAATATACCGAGTTTATAGTCAATGAGTCCAAGAAGCGTAAAATCAGAGCCCCGGCCTTTAAAGACAGGGTGATGCACCATGCTTTATGCAATATAATCATTCCTATTTTTGAAAAGATCTTTAGCGACAACTCATATGCTTGCCGCAAAGAAAAAGGCTCGCACAAGGCAATCAAAAGATTGCGTTGTTTTTTAAAAAACGAAAGTAATATTTATTGCCTCCAGTGCGACATTTCCAAATATTTCGACAGCATTAATCACGATACTTTGATTAAGATTATTAAAAAGAAGATAGGATGCAGAAAAACAATCAGTTTGATTGTAAAAATAATCGATAGTTTTAATAAGGATGCGGGGGTGGGGATTCCTATCGGCAATTTGACTTCTCAATTGTTTGCCAATATTTATTTAAACGAATTAGACCAGTTTGTCTTTCGTGAATTAAAACAGAAATACTATATCAGATATATGGACGATTTTTTGGTTTTAGGCTCAAAAAAAGAGCTCCATTATTTAAGAATCAAGATAGAGCAATTCTTAACCGATAAATTGCAGTTAAAAATGAACCCCAAGAAAGTGAACATCTTCCCTTGCAACAAAGGAATAGATTTTCTGGGATATATTGTTTTTAAAGATTATATCCTTTTAAGAAAAAGCACGGTTAAAAGGTTTTTGAAAAAGATGAAACACAAGGGAGATAAGGCAATGGCAAAAGCTTGGTTCGCCTATGCCAAGCACGCCAATTCGCATTCATTGAGCAAGGTTTTGGCGGGGCTTGTTGTGTGTTAACAGGACTCGATGCCTTGCTGAACTTGACTAATTCCTCTAATTTATATATAATTAGGGGAGTGAATTCCTCTAATTTATATATAATTAGGGGAATGGTAATATAAAATGATTAAATCTATGAATTTTATACAAAGACAGATGCAAAAAAGAATAGAAGATAGCTTGTTCAAAGGCAAGATTGTGGTTATTTATGGAGCGAGGCAAGTGGGCAAAACCACGATTGTCAAGCATTTTCAAGAAAAGTATCCGGACTCGGTTTATTTGAACTGTGACGAGCCCGATGTCAGGGAGGCGCTTACCGATGCCTCCTCTGTTGAGATTAAGTCATTTATAGGAGATAAAAAACTGGTTTTTCTTGATGAGGCCCAAAGGGTTAAAAATATCGGGTTGTCTTTGAAGTTGATAGTAGAGAATTTCCCGGAGATACAGGTCGTAGCCACGGGATCATCTTCTTTTGATTTATCCAATCAAATATCAGAGCCATTGACCGGAAGGAAATACGAATTTTTAATTTATCCTTTTTCTATGCAAGAGTTAAGCGTCGGTCAAAGCGAAGCAGATATTGACCGTTCGATAGAAAATAGAATGATATTTGGAATGTATCCGGAGGTGGCGACCAAGTCGGGAGAAGAGCAAAAAGAAGCCCTTAAGAGCATAGCCAAAAGTTATTTATATAAAGATGTTCTTCAATATCAAAATATTAAAAATCCGGATGTTTTAGAGAAATTACTGCAAGCACTTGCCCTTCAGATGGGAAACGAAGTTTCTTACGGCGAACTCGCAGAAGCCATCAGGGTTGATAAGAAGACGGTCATTAATTATATAGATATTCTGGAAAAGGCTTTTATTATTTTTCAGCTAAAGCCTTTTAGCAGAAATTTGAGAAACGAGCTTAAAAAGTTAAGGAAAATATATTTTTTTGATAACGGGATAAGAAATGCCCTGGTTAACAATTTTAATCCAATCAGCTTAAGGCAGGACGTCGGTTCTCTTTGGGAGAATTTTATGATAAGCGAAAGGGTAAAATTCAATAACAATAATAATATTGATAATAATATATATTTTTGGAGAACTCACGATAAAAAAGAAATAGATTATATAGAAGACAGGGGCGGCAAGCTTTACGCTTTTGAGTTTAAATGGAAAAAAGACAAGACCAAGGAGCCCAAAACTTTCCTTGAAGCTTATCAAAATTCAAAATTCGAAGTTATAAATAGCGATAATTATCAAAAATTCGTTCTTTGAACAGCGAGAAGATAGATATGATTCTCATCATATCATCCTTCCATTTCCCATGTCGTATGAACCGGCCGGCCTTATTGTCTTTTGGGTTTTTAGATGGTATAATACAGTTTCCCAAGTTTAAAAACTATGGATTTTCAGCTAAAAGGAGAATTTAAACCGAAAGGAGACCAGCCTCAAGCCATTGAAAAGTTAGTTTCTGGATTGAACCAAGGAATGGAAAAGCAAACATTGCTTGGTGTGACTGGCTCGGGTAAGACGTTTACCATAGCGAATGTAATAGGCAAGGTGCAGAAGCCGACACTGGTGATTTCGCATAACAAAACCTTGGCTGCTCAATTATGCAATGAATTCAGGGAATTTTTCCCCGACAATGCGGTGGAATACTTCGTTTCCTATTACGACTACTACCAGCCGGAAACCTATATGGTTAATACCGACACGTATATTGAAAAGGAAGCCCAAATCAATGAAGAAATAGACAGACTGAGGCACGCCTGCACCCAGGCCCTGATGACCAGAAAGGATGTAATTATCGTTGCTTCGGTTTCTTGCATTTACGGCTTGGGTTCTCCCGAGGAATACAAGAAAGTTTTGCATCTTTTTAAGAAAGGAGAAAAGATTGACCGCAAAGAAGTAGCCAGAAAATTGATAGATTTGCAGTTTGAAAGAGTTAATGAAGATTTGACCATGGGAACTTTTAGGCTGAGAGGCCAGATTTTAGAAGTGATGCCGGTCAATCAAAAGATAATTTACAGAATCGGAATTTCAGACAAGATTGATTCAATCGAAATCATTGACCCGATCAGAAGGAATGTTTTGGAAGAAATTGATGAAGTTGCTCTTTTTGCCGCCAAGCACTACGTTTTAAACGACGAAACCAAAAAGGAAGCCATTGCGGGAATAAGGAAAGAATTGGAAGAAAGATTGAAATATTTTGGAAAAGAAGGGAAATTGCTTGAGCACGAAAGACTGAAAAGAAGAATCAACTATGATTTGGAAATGATTGAGAATATCGGTTATTGTCAAGGAATAGAAAACTATTCCAGGCATTTTGATGGCAGAAAAGTCGGCCAGCCTCCTTTTACCCTTTTGCATTATTTTGAGGATGCCGATCCGGACTTTTTAACCGTTATCGATGAGTCCCATGTCACCATTCCCCAGATAGGAGGAATGTATTTTGGCGATAAATCGAGGAAGAAATCTTTGATTGATTACGGCTTCCGCTTGGAAAGTGCATATGATAATCGCCCCTTGCAATACTCGGAATTTGAGGATTTAACCAAAAGGAAGATATATGTTTCCGCCACCCCCGGAGAAGACGAATTAAGGGAGAGTTCGCAGATAGTCGAACAAATAGTCAGGCCGACAGGATTAATCGACCCGGAGGTCATTATCAGGCCGATTACAGCCAAAGAGGGCGATTCCCAGGTGGACGATTTGATTAAAAGAATTGAAGAACAAGTTGCAAAGAAAGAAAGGACGTTGGTCACAACTTTAACGAAAAGAATGGCCGAGGATTTAACTGATTATCTGGAAAAGAAGAAGATTAAAGTTAAATACCTGCACAGCGATGTTAAAACTCTGGAGAGGATAGAAACCATTACCGAATTGAGAAAAGGGTTGATCGATGTCATTGTCGGAGTCAATCTCTTGAGAGAAGGATTGGATATTCCCGAAGTTTCTCTGGTGGCTGTTTTGGATGCTGACAAAGAAGGATTTTTGAGGAATGAAACGAGTTTGATTCAGACGATTGGCCGTGCCGCCAGAAATGTTAACGGGCGAGTTGTTTTGTATGCTGACAATATTACCAAGTCGATTGAAAAAGCGGTTGGTGAAACCGACAGAAGGAGAGAAATTCAATTGCAATATAATAAGGATAATAATATAACTCCGAAGACAATTGAAAAAACCATTAAGAATATTTTAGAGCAATTCGGATTAAGCGCCAAGAAATTAAAAACCAGAAAATACAGCGAGAAAATTCTTGAATTGGATTTGGCCGGAGACGCCAGGCCGCTGAAGGAGATATTAAAAGAGAAAAAGGAAAAGATGAAAGAAGCGGCCGATAAACTGGAGTTTGAACTGGCAACCATTTTAAGGGACGAGGTTATTCAACTGGAAAAAGAAATAAAGAAAAAGTAACATGCAGGATAAAATAATAATCAAAGGAGCGAGGGAACACAACTTAAAAAATGTTTCTTTGGAGTTGCCTCGAAATAAGATGGTGGTTTTTACCGGAGTTTCCGGTTCGGGAAAGTCGAGCCTGGCTTTTGATACCATTTTTGCCGAAGGGCAGAGGAGATACATCGAATCTCTTTCTTCATATGCCCGGCAGTTTTTGGGCGGAATGCAGAAACCCGATGTTGATGAGATTGAGGGTCTGTCTCCGGCTATTTCCATCAGCCAAAAAGCACACAGTTCTAATCCCCGTTCAACCGTCGCAACGATAACGGAAATATATGATTATTTGAGGGTTTTGTATGCAAGGATAGGAAAGCCGTCTTGTCCCGAATGCGGAATCAGCATTGAAAGAATGACCATTGATGAGATTTTCAAGAAGACCGAGAAAATGCTTAAAGAAGAAGGTGCCCTTATCATTCTTTCTCCGGTGGTCAGAGGAAGGAAAGGAGAATACTATCAAATGCTCCAAGATATATATGAGTCCGGTTTTGTTGAGGTGAGGATAGATGGTAAGTTTAAAAGTTTAAAAGAAAGAATTCCTTTGGAAAGAGGGAAGAATCATACGATAGAAATAGTCATTGACAAAATATACTTTGGCAAGATTAATGACGAGTTTGAATTCAGATTGAACGAAGCGATTGAAACCGCAGTTGATATGTCTGACGGACTATGCACCGTTATTTTCCCCGACAAAGAGGAAAAGGTTTTCAGCACAGAATATTCCTGCCCCAGGTGCGGATTCAGTTTTCCGGAAATAGAACCGAGATTATTCAGTTTCAACAGTCCCTACGGATATTGTCCGGAGTGTAACGGCTTGGGAGTTGAGAATCCTTTTTCAACCAATCCCTGTCCGCATTGCGAGGGAAAGAGATTGAACAAGAACGCTTTAAGCGTGAAAGTGGCCGATCATAATATCTGGGAAGTTACCAGCATGACGGTTGAAAAAGCGTTGGAATTCTTTATCAAGATTGACGATACAATCAGCGTTAAAGATAAGGAGATTGCCGAAATCATCTTTAATGAAATCAGAAGTCGTCTTCAATTCATGATTGATGTCGGCCTGCACTACATCAGCTTGAATAGAATGGCCGGAACCTTGTCCGGAGGGGAAGCCCAGAGAATCCGTCTGGCTTCGCAAGTCGGAACCAAGCTGGTCGGAGCTTTATATGTTTTAGATGAGCCGACTATCGGGCTTCATCAAAGAGATAATGAGATGCTGGTTAAAACATTGAGGAGTCTGTGCGATATGGGCAACAGCATCATTGTTGTCGAACACGATGAAGATACGGTAATGACCAGCGACTGGGTGGTTGATTTCGGGCCTCGGGCCGGAAAGCACGGAGGGGAAATCATGTTCTCCGGACCTCTGAATAATCTTTTATTAAAAGGGAAAGAAGCTTCTTCTTGCAAGCAATATGGCAGTGCCCAGAAGTCGTTGACCGGCAAGTATCTGAGAGGAGAAGAAAAAATAGAAATGCCTGGGCAGAGAAGAGGTGTTTTTGACAGCATGCCCAAATTGAAAATAAAAGGAGCGGCTGAAAATAATTTAAAGAACTTGAATATAGATATTCCTCTGGGAAGATTTGTCTGTCTGACCGGAGTTTCCGGTTCGGGAAAATCAACCTTGATGAATAATGTTATTTTTAAATATGTCACCGGAATATTAAACAGATTCAAAAGAGAGATTAAAGTCAAAGAAGTTAAAAATGTTGAATATTTAGACAGGGTTATCAGAGTCGACCAGTCAATGATCGGACGCTCTTCCCGTTCCAATCCGGCCACTTACACCAAGACCTATGATGAAATCAGAGAATTGTTTGCCATGACTCCCGAGGCAAAAATGAGAGGGTACAAGCCGGGCCGATTCAGTTTTAATGTATCGGGAGGCAGGTGCGAGAATTGCGAGGGAAAAGGAACTTTGGAAATAGAGATGCATTTCTTGCCCAGCGTGGAAGTTACCTGCGATGTGTGCAAGGGCAAGAGATTCAACAAGGAAACATTATCCGTCCATTACAAGGAAAAGAACATCTCCGATGTTTTGGATATGACCATGGAAGAGGCAGCGGAGTTCTTTAAAGACATTCCTTTGATTTATGACAAAATTAAGATTTTGAATGAAGTCGGCTTGGGGTATTTAACCTTGGGGCAACCGGCCACCACTTTATCGGGCGGAGAATCGCAGAGGATAAAGTTAAGCAGAGAGCTTTCAAAACACGGAACCACCAAGACGCTGTATTTATTGGATGAACCGACAACCGGACTGCATTACGACGACATTAAGAAGTTGATTGTTTTATTGCAGAAGTTGGTTTCCCAAGGGAATACGGTTATGGTCATTGAGCATAATCTGGATTTTATCAAATGTGCCGACTGGGTTATCGATTTGGGGCCGGAAGGAGGAGACAAGGGAGGTAAATTGGTCGGAGAGGGAACTCCCGAAGAATTAAGCAGGATGCCGACCTGGACCGGAAAGTATTTAAAAAGAGTTTTAAAAAATGGCTAACTGGAAAAACAAAATTAAAGATATTCCCGATTTACCCGGCATTTATCTTTTTTATAAAGAGAAAGAATTGGTGTATGTCGGGAAAGCTACTTCTTTGAAGAACAGGGTGAAGAGCTATTTGAATCCCAAGACATTGAGGCCGATTGAAGTTTTGATGAAGAACGTGACCGATGTCAAATGGGAGATTGCCGATTCGGTTCTGGAAGCGGTGATTCTCGAAGCCAATTATATCAAGCAATTCAAGCCGAGGTATAACGTTGAGGGGAAAGACGATCGAAGTTGGAACTTTTTTGTCATTACCAAAGATGAATTTCCCAAGCTTTTGGCAGTCCGGGAAAAGAATTTGAAGAAAAGCGATTATGCTTATTCTTTCGGACCTTATGCCGAAATGAAAACTTCTCAAATATTAAAGATACTCCATTCTTTATTTAAGGTTTCCCGCTGCTCTCCCAATCAGAAACGGCCCTGTTTTGATTATCAACTGAATCATTGTTTGGGAGTCTGTACCAATGAAATATCCGTTAAGGATTATAAAGATAAGGTTATCAATCCTTTGATTTTGTTTTTGAAAGGCAAAAAGAAAAGATTGATAACTTCTTTGCAGAAGAAAATGAAAGAAGCTTCGAAGATGCAGAACTTTGAGGAAGCCAAGAGATTGAGAAATCAGATTTTTTCTTTGGGAAAGATTCGCGACTTTGCCTTGCTCGACAAGACTTTTTTGGAAAAAAAGATGATTAATCCGATTAAGAGAATCGAAGGGTATGATATTTCCAATCTGGGCAATGAAGCGATGGTCGGGAGCATGGTTGTTTTTGACGGCGCTGGTCCGATTAAGAGCGAATACAAGAAATTTAAGATAAGGGGAGTTTTGGGGCAGAGCGATGTTGATTGCCTGAAAGAAGTCTTGGAAAGAAGGATAAAGCATGTTGATTGGCCGATACCGGATTTGATATTGGTTGACGGAGGCAAGCCGCAGGTTAATGCGGTAAAGAAAATTGTAGAAAAAAAAGTGCCGGTGGTGGGCATAGCCAAGGGACCAGATAGGAAAAAGAACGAGTTTTTCTTTGACATGGACAAGGGTTTGGTTGAAAGAAATAAGGAGCTTTTAATTAGAGTCAGGGATGAAGCGCATAGATTCGCTATCAATTATCAAAGAGATTTAAAAAGAAAGAGTTTGTATGGAAAATAAAATTAAAAAATTAGAACTCTTGGCTCCGGCCAAGGATTTGAGGGTGGGAATAGCCGCTGTTAATGCCGGGGCTGATGCCGTATATATCGGCGGACCAAAATTCGGAGCACGGTCGGCTGTTGGTAATTCTTTGGAAGATATTAAAGAGCTGGTTAAGTATGCTCATCAATTTTCTGTTAAGATTTACGTTACCATCAACACCATTCTTTACGACAAAGAGCTTGATGAAGCCAAGGATTTAATTTGGAAATTATATGATATTAAGGTTGATGGAATAATCATTCAGGATATGGGAATATTGGAAATGGATTTGCCTCCGATTTCTTTGATTGCAAGCACTCAGATGGATAATTATTCTTTGGAGAGAATTAAGTTTTTGGAAGAGATAGGGCTGAAGAGAGTTATTTTAAGTAGAGAGCTTTCCTTGGAGCAGATTGAGGAAATAAGAAAGAATACTGACTTGGAATTGGAATTCTTTGTCCATGGAGCTCTTTGCGTGAGTTTTAGCGGCCGCTGTTATATGAGCCAGTTTTTAAGCGGAAGGAGCGCCAATCGCGGGGAATGCATCCAGGCCTGCCGTTTGCCGTACACTTTAATTGATGGAGACGACAGGGTTATTGCTAAAAATAAACCCCTGCTTTGTTTGAAAGATTTTAATCTTTCGGAAAACCTGGAAGAACTGATTGATGCCGGAGTAACTTCTTTTAAAATTGAAGGCAGGCTTAAAGACGAAGACTATGTCACCAATGTTGTTTATTATTATCGCCAGAAGCTGGATGAGATAATTTCAAAAAGAAACGATTTGGAAAAAGATTCTTCGGGAATTATCTTGTCTGATTTTATCCCCGATTTGGAAAAAACGTTCAATCGTTCGTATACCACGTATTTTTTGAAGGGAAGACAGAAAGATATTCTTTCTTCTTCTCCTAAGTCGAAAGGAAAGCCGTTGGGGAAGGTTAAGGCATCTTTCAATGATTATTTTGTTTTGGATAACGAAGTGAAAGTTAATAACGGAGACGGAATTTGTTTCTTTGACAAAGAGGGAGAGTTGAAAGGAAGCAATGTTAATATTGTAAAGGGAGAAAAGATATTTTTAAATGATATGTCGGGACTGTTTGAAGGAATGGAGGTTTATCGTAATCTGGATACGCAATTTTTAAAAGACTTGCGAGCGGAAAGAAAAATATCAATTTCGTTTTTATTCAAAGAAGACGAAGAAGGATTTTCTCTTAAAGCTTCAGACGAAGAAGGAAACAGTTTTGTTTACAAAACATTGATTGAGAAAAAAGAAGCCGAGAAAAAGGAGTTGGCCGAAGATAATTTGAGAGTTCATTTGGGTAAATTGGGAGGAACTTCCTATACGGTCAAGGATATTGAAATTGATTGGTCAAAGCCTTATTTTATCCCAGTTTCCCGGCTAAATGAAATAAGAAGGAAAGTGATTGAGGGAATCTCTCTTGAAAGAGAAAGAAATTACAAGAGAGATGAATTTAAAATTGAAAAGAACAATGTTCCTTTCGTAACTGACAAGCTTTCTTATGAGTTTAATGTTTCCAATAAATTGGCCACACAATTCTATAACCGTCACGGGGTAAAAGAAATTGAGCCGGCGTTTGAAATAAGGAAAGGCAAGAAATTGATGACGACTAAGTATTGCCTGAAGCATTGTTTGGGGTTTTGTCCCAAAGAGGGCGGAAAAGTGAAGGAGCCGTTACGCTTAATTAACGAAAAGGGCCGGAAGTTTCTGCTTAAATTCGACTGTGCCAGCTGCCAGATGGAAGTGATTGAAAAATAGAAGAATAGATGTTAATATAAAAAAAATAAATAAAACAGATATGAAAAAATTCAAAATTAATTTTAAACAAAAAAGGACCTGGATTGTTTTAATAGCAATTATCGTTTTGATTATCATCGGTTTTTCTGCTTTTAATGGCAAAAAAGCCTCGAAATACGAGACAATTAAGGTTGAAAGGGGTAATTTGGTCCAGACAGTTGATGCTACCGGAAAGATAGAATCTTCCAATGATTTGTCTTTGCATTTTGACGGAGTGGGAATCGTTGAAAACGTGAGAGTCAAAGAGGGTGATACGGTCAGGGCCGGACAGTGGTTGGCCAATCTGTCTTTGTCTCAACTGAACGCGGCCGTGGCTCAAGCTCAGGCTTCTTTGGACCAGAAGTTGGCCGGAGCGACAACCGAACAGATAGCGGTTTCGGAAAAGCAGGTTGAATCGGCTCAGATTGCTTTAACTAAAGCCGAAGACACCTTGAAGGATACGACCTCTTTGGCCGACAAGAATCTGTCGGCCAAGTACGATTATGCTTTGACGGTTTTGGATGATTCATATATCAAGATGTACAATGCCTATATCGCCGCCAAGAATATCCAGACCAATTATTTCACCGGATACGATCAGGATAGTTTAATTGTGAGGAATAATATAGAGAGCAATATATTGAGACAGAAGGACTACACCAAGACGGCGATTGATTTGGCGGTGAGCACCAAGAAAACCGAAGACATTGATTCGGCTATTACTCAAACTAAAGATTCTTTGGCCAAGGTGCTTTCCGGTCTGACTGCGGTTAGGAGTGCTTGCGATACTGATTCATACAAGAATATCGTTACTTCGACCGAAAAAGCTTCTCTCGACAGCCATAAGGGATATATAAACACTTCTCAAACGGCGGTTTCTTCTTTGCAGAATGACATCTCCATTTTAAAGACTCAAAACGAAAATAATATTAATTCCGCCACTGCTTCGGTTGACGCTGCCAAAGCTAATTTTGAATTGCAACAGGCCAATTATAATTCTTTGGTCGCCAAGCCGAGAGATATCGACATTGCCTATTATCAGGCTGTTTTGGACCAAGCCGTTGCCAGCAGGAGCAAATCCATAATTTACGCTCCGATTGACGGAGTTGTTACCAAAGTCAACAAGAAAAAAGGAGAATTAATCAATTCTTCGGAAGCCATGATTGAGTTGTTGTCTCCCCATTATGAGATAAAGGTTGACGTTCCGGAAACAGACGTGGTTAAAGTGAAAGTTGACGATGAAGCAACCGTCACTCTCGATGCTTTGGGTTCGGATGTTAAATTCACCGGAAAGGTTTTAACCGTTGATCCGGCTTCAACCGAAATTCAAGATGTTGTTTATTACAAAGTCAAAGTGGCCATTAATGATAACGGAGACGAAACGGTAAAGCCGGGAATGACCGCCGATGTTTTAATTAAAACCGACAACAGAGACAATGCTTTCTTCATACCTTCGAGAGCGGTTATGACCAAGGTTGAAACCGATGAGAAGTATGTGAGAATTCTGAAAGATGAAAAGATTGAAGAAAGAATAATTAAATTAGGATTAAAGGCCGATGACGGAAAGGTCGAAGTTCTTTCCGGCCTGAGCGAAGGGGAAGAAATAGTTTTAAGAGAGATAAAGTAATATGTTAATCAGCGTTAAGAGTTTAAAAAAAGATTTTTTCAACGATGAAGTGGTCACCCCCGTTTTAAAGGGAGTGACTTTTGACATTGATAAAGGAGAATTTGTTTCCATTATGGGTCCGTCCGGTTCAGGTAAGTCAACTCTGATGCACATTTTGAGCTTCTTGGACAAGCCAACCGGAGGAACTTATTTTTTTGAGGGAAGAGATGTTTCTCAGTTGAGCGACGACGAATTGGCGGAAATGAGAAGCAAGAAAGTGGGATTCATTTTCCAATCATTCAATCTCTTGAACAGGTCTTCGGTTTTGGAGAATGTTATCTTGCCTTTGGTCTATACCGACACTTCGGCCTCGGAAAGAGACAGAAGGGCCAAATCTTTGTTGGAACAAGTCGGATTGAGTCATCGTTTGAATTATTCTCCCAACAAGCTTTCGGGAGGAGAGAAGCAGAGGGTGGCCATCGCAAGGGCCTTGATTAATGACCCGGAAGTTATTTTTGCCGATGAACCGACCGGAAACCTGGATTCCAAGTCAGGTGCTCAGGTAATGAAAATATTGCAAGACTTGAACGATAAAGGACACACGATAATTTTAGTTACTCATGAAAAATCAACCGCCGAACACGCTGAAAGAATAATTCGCGTTAAAGACGGGAATATTCTTGATGATTGCAAAGTTGACTGCAGGTTGAGAGCTAACGACGACGAAGAGCTTAAAAAATAATATGGACATATTCGAGTCAATGCAAAACGCCTGGAAAGTGATTGTTCGCAACAAGATGCGTTCTTTTTTAACCATGCTCGGAATTATTATCGGAATCACCGCAGTGATAATCGTTTTATCGGTCGGAGAGAGTGTTCAGGGATTGATTTTGAATGAAGTCAAGAGTATCGGTTCCAATTTAATCGGAATTCTACCCGGCCATGCCGAAGAAGACGGTCCGCCCTCTGCCGCCTTCGGAGTGGTGATTACAACTCTCAAATACGAAGATGGAGAGGCGATTATAAACGGCGGTTATGAGCATGTCGAGTCGGTGGCTATGTATGTTTCGGGCAGCGATATTATTTCTTTGAATGACAAGAAGGTGAGTGCCACCTTTTACGGTACGACGGCCAGCTATCCCGATGTTCAAAATTCCACCGTTGAAGAAGGAAGATTCTTTACCAAAGAAGAAGAGATGGGCAATGCCAAGGTTGTTGTTTTGGGAAGCAAGGTGGCCGAAGATCTTTTCGGCGATCAGGACCCCTTGGGCATGAAAATCAAAATCAAGAAAACCAACTTCACCGTCATCGGGATTTTGAAATCAAAGGGAGGCGGATTAATACAAAACGAAGATACCAATCTTTTCGTTCCCATCAAGACCGCCCAGAATGTTCTTTTGGGAATAAATCATTTGGGGTTTATAAGAGTTAAGGTGGATAAGCCGGAGAATATCGATTCGACGATGGATTATATCAAAGGAATATTGCGAGACAGGCATAATATTGATAATTCCAGCGAGGACGATTTCAGCGTCAGGTCTGTTGCCCAGGCGCTGGAGACTATTAGCAGCATTACCGATGCTTTGAGATTTTTCTTGGCCGCGGTGGCCGCTATTTCTTTGGTGGTGGGAGGCTTCGGCATTATGAATATTATGTTGGCTACGGTTCAGGAAAGAACCAAGGAGATTGGATTAAGGAAGGCCATCGGAGCCAAGAACGCCGATATCGTCAGGCAATTTTTAATAGAGGCGATGACCATCACTTTCATTTCCGGAATTTTGGGAATAATTACCGGAGCCCTGCTTTTATTCTTGATTTCGACCGTGGTCAATGCGATGGGATATTATTGGGAGTTGATAATCTCCCCGTGGTCGATTATTTTGGGATGTTTGGTTTCGGTAGGCATCGGTTTGATATTCGGGATAGCTCCGGCTCAAAAAGCTGCCACTCTTAATCCGATAGAAGCTTTAAGGTATGAATAAAATATTTTCACAAATTGAATCGGCTTTTATCAGTTTGATGCGTCAGAGGTCGCGTACGATTTTGACTATTATTGCCGTGGCTATCGGAATAGCTTCTTTAATTATTATGATTGCCGCCGGCAACGGGCTCAAGGCGATGGTTTTGAGTGAGCTCGAAGTCTACGGTTCCGATATGATTAATATCGAAGTCCGTGTTCCGGGCAAAGGTTCCACCGGAAGTGCGACCAGTTTTGCCACGGGAACAACTATCACCACTTTTAAGAATAAAGATATTGAGGAGTTAAGAAAGGCCGATAACGTGGAAACTCTTTATTCTTATGTCACCGGACAAGAGATAATCAAATATCAGGGAGAAGCTAAGAGCGCGATTGTTTTCGGATACGGGGCCGATGCGCCCTTGATTGAAAAGCTTCCGGTTGCGACGGGACGTTTTTATTCGACCGATGAGGAGAATTCATTATCCACCGTTATTGTGATAGGGAGCAAAATTAAGGAAGATTTATTCGGAGATGATGATGCGGTGGGCAAGTCCGTTTATGTCCGCGGGAAACCGTACCGGGTGGTCGGCGCGATGGAAGAAAGGGGAGCCTCTTTCGGTTTTAATATGGATGAGATTGTTTATATTCCCACCTTGACCATGCAAAAAAGATTGCTGGGAACCGACTACGTTATCGGAGTTTCGGTTAAGGCGGCAGACCCCGACAGGATTCCGGAAACAAAAGAAGAACTAATATCTTTAATGAGAGAACTTCACGACATTGATAATCCCGATGAGGATGATTTTGAAGTGATGACCATGGCCGATGCGCAAAATATGGTGGGAACGGTTTTGTCGGCCATTACCTTATTGCTTGCCGTTATCGCCGCCGTGTCTTTATTGGTGGGAGGAGTGGGAATCACCAACATCATGTATGTTTCGGTTATCGAAAGAACCTTTGAGGTTGGATTAAGAAGGGCGGTCGGAGCCAAAAGGCAGGATATTCTCTGGCAGTTTTTGTTGGAAGCGGGGATATTGACCTTCTTGGGAGGCTTATTGGGGGTCATTATCGGAGCGGGAATTTCTTTATTGATATATTATGTCGCCATTTCCTTCGGCATTAATTGGAGCTACGCCGTTTCTCCCTTGTCAGTCATTCTTTCTTTGCTATTCTCGACCGTTATTGGAATGTTTTTCGGGGTCTATCCGGCCAGAAAAGCGGCCAATATGGATCCGATTAATGCTTTGAGGCAGGAATAATTGACAAAAATATTTTTAACGGTTATTATTTTTCTGGTACCTACTATGACCATTGACCAGAAAAGCAAAATCAAGGAAATAGTTTCCTTGATAGACGGGCCATACTTTGCCCTTTGCAACAGCTACGACACCGCTGTGGCGGAATGGATTGCGAAAAACTGTCATTCCTATGACAGTAATGCCCGAAGAATACTTGAAAGAGTATCAAGGCTTTGTCCGAGGGAAAATCGTCTCTCCCCGACAATTTCAAAGATTCTTGGATTAATAATCCTTAAACCGCGAAGATTTGTCGGCAAAGACAATGATGCCTATAGGGCAATGCTGTCTTACAGGTATAAGGCTCCTCGGGCTTGGAAAACTTTTCTCAAGAATTCAGAGAAGGTCAACCAGTATGAGGACTGGATGCAGCTCTTCCGCGATTTCGGCTATGACGGCCCCATGGATTATTGGGAGCCCGAATATTACAATTACGTGACGAAAAAGCTGCAAGAAACAGCCAAGCATTAAAACTCTTTTATCTTTTAAAAAAGAAAAAAGAATTTCAATTGTTAGGCTTTTTTATTTTATAAGATAAAGTATTCCGACCAAGATGAAGATTATGGCGACCAAAGATTTGGCCGTCGTTTCTCTTTGTTCCATTTTTTCTAAAAGTTTTTTGGCTTTGTCGGGATTGAATGAAAGAAGAAGCGAAAAGAATATTATAACCGAGCTGGCTCCCAGAGCGAATACTATCGGCAGCAAAAGATTGAAATTAGATGTGGTCAGGGGGATAAACATTCCGAAGAAGATTGCTCCGCTGTGCGGGCAGAATCCCAATGAAAAGACGAGTCCCCAGATAAAAGAGCCGAGCAATGTTTTGTTGGCTAATTTTTTTTGCGAATCATGCTCGCAGCAATGTTTTTTTGTCGTCAAATTGATTAATCCGAAGAAGATGAGGGCGACGCCGATAATCAATTCTCCTTTTTCTTTAAAAAGAGAAATATCTATTTGAGACAGTCCGAAAAACAATATTATAGTTAAAAGCGTATAGGCGGTTATTCTTCCTAAAGTGTAGAAGATGATGTGGCCGAATGTTTTCTTGAAGCTTTTCGCTTCATTGATTATATATGAAAGGATGGCAAAATCTCCGGCCAAGGGGCAGATATCGAAATTGATAGCGAGGCCCATTAAGAAAGCAGACAACAGGGCCGTTTGGCCGTTTAACAATTCAATCATATTGAAATTCTATCACTCCTTTGCCAGATTTTCAATTTAAGGTTAAAATATCAGTATGAAAACATTGATTATCTGCAGTTCGACCCACCGTGGTAATACGGAGAAAATAGGAAGAGCGATTGCCGATGAGCTCAACGCCGAAATGATTAAGCCGTCGGAATTGAAGGATTTCGATTTGAAGCCATACGACTTGGTCGGTTTGGGTTCGGGGATATACGGAGGCAGGCACCATGCTTCTATTTTGGAATTGGCGGATAAGTTTGAGAGTGCGGAAAACAAAAGGTTTTTCATTTTTTCCACCAGTGGATTTAAAGATAATAGCAAAAACAGCCACGACAAGCTTTTAATCGAAAAGATTATTGGGAAGAAGGGGAAAATAGTTTCCATTTTCAATTGTCTCGGTTTTACCGATTCGGGTCCGCTTAAATTGTTTGGAGGGATAAACAAGGGAAGGCCGAATGAGGAAGACATCAAGAAAGCCAAGGAATTTGCCGAAGGATTAAAGCCCAAGGTCCTGACCCTTTGTTTAACTCTGAAAGACAGAGAGATTCTTTTGGGTATGAAAAAGAGGGGATTCGGAGAAGGGAGGTGGAACGGGTTCGGAGGAAAGCTGGAAAAAGGAGAAACCATCATCGAAGCGGCTAAAAGAGAAATGCTGGAAGAATCGGGGCTGCTGATTGAAGAAATTGAAGAAATGGGATACATCGATTTTCATTTCATGGATACGGGAAAATTAATGGAAGTCCATATGTTTGATGTTATTAGGTATACGGGAGAGCCGGTTGAAACCGAAGAAATGAGGCCGCAATGGTTTAAATTGGACGAAATACCTTTTGAAAATATGTGGGCCGATGATCCTTACTGGTTTCCTTTGTTTTTAAAGAAGAAGAAATTCAAGGGCAGGATTATTTTCAAAGATAACGATATAATATTGAGTCATGAGCTGGAGATTTTAAATTGACAGGTTAGGCTCAAAAGAATAGAATCAGAATAATATGATTGAAACAAACAAAGGGGTTTCTTTGGTGGTCATGATTTTAAGCGTGATAGTTGTAATGATTATAGGATTTTTCGCCTATCAACAGTTTTTCTCTCACGGCGGATCTAAGGAAAATATCAATTTTTCAAAAACAGGAAATTTAGTCATCAATAATCCGGGAATGGAAAGCGATATTTGGTATTTGATTTATGAAATTCCGGGAAGCCCGGCCAGCGTAGCCAAGCTTTCTTTTGATGCAAAGAGTATTTGTAAAAATCAAAGTAACTCTTGTTTGGATTTGATTGTCGGAGAAAGGGTCTCAATTAAAGGAATTGAAGAGGGGGGAGAGGTTACGGTCAGAGAAATAGATTTTTTAGATAGTTCCGAGGTTGATGTTTCCGGACCGACCGGAATCGATTGGGATATGGCAGTCGGTTTTTTAAATGATTGCGAGGTAGTTAAGGTTTTTGCCAATCACAAGAAAGAAATTTATCTTACTTTAAAAGATGGGAGAGAAATATTCACCGTTGAATCTGATAATGTCTCTATTTCTACCAAAATCAAGGAAGCTGAGAATGTCTGCGGAAAGATTCCTTTTGCGACCGAATAACTGTGGATAATTTTATTGCCAAGGAAAATCGAGGGCGATAAAATATACACAGTACCTGAAAGGTCGGATAACAAACCAAGAAACAAAAAATGCAAAAACTAAACGCTTTGGGTTTGATTGCTCTAATACTTGTAATTATCGGAGGGTTGAACTGGGGATTGGTAGGTTTTTTCAGCTTTAATCTTGTTGCCGCGTTGTTCGGAGCATCGTCAATGCTGACCAAGATAGTATACGATCTTGTAGGATTGTCGGCGCTGTATGTAGCCTTTGTCTATTTTATGGGCAAAGAATAAAGAAAAATATTTTTATGGTAGAAAATCGCCTCTGGCGGTTTTTTACTTTTAAACTTTGTGATATAATAAAAACATAATAATTTAAAATTAAAAAAATGAGCAATGCAAAAAAACTCTATCGCTCTAAAACCAACCGCGTCATCTTCGGAGTCTGCGGTGGCTTGGGCGAATATTTTGAAACAGATCCCTTGATAGTGAGAATTTTGTTTGTTGTTTTATCCCTCCTTAACGGAGCCGGAATTATCGCCTATTTGATTCTTGCCGTTGTTGTTCCCGAGGACGACAAAGAAAAGAAGGTCAAGAAAAACGGCAATACCGTTGAAGAAGTCCAAGAGAAAACTCAAGAATTGGCCGAAGAATTGAAAAGCGGCAATTGGCTTCAAAGTGCCAAGAACATTTTTGGTCTGATTATAGTTTTAATCGGATTGAACGTTCTCTTTGAGCAGGTTTTTCAATACAGTCCTTTCGCCTGGATTAACTGGGGAATCGTCTGGGGATTAATCATCATTCTTATCGGTTCGAGAATAATTTTTGGTAGCAACAAAAAATAAAAACATGAAGAATACAAATCTAAAATCTGTCGAGTCGATCGAGTACAGTTTTAATAAGGTTTTTTTCGGATTGTTTGCCGTTATTTACGGTTTGGCTTTTTTGATTAACTACACGGGACTTATTTATCTCAATATCAATCTTTATTTAATCTGGCCTTTATTCCTTATTTTTATCGGCTTGTCTCTTTTTAAGAAAAGAGACGCTGTTTCCACTTCTCTCGGTTCGACAATCTCAACTCTTTGCGTCGCTTTGGTTTTTATTTCTTTTATGTCTTCTGTTCCGATTAATTCAAATGTTTCTTCCATTTTTCCGGTAAGCGTTAAAAAAGACGAGGGAGTTAAAAAAGCAAACATCAATATTAATGCCGGAGCCGGAGAGGTGATGATTTACGGAATCGACAACGGTAGCTTGATTAAAGGAGAAATACAAACCAATTTAATGGAAGCTAAAGTAGATACTCAATTTAAAGATTCAGTTCAAACCGTTAATGTCAGCATGTCCGGAGCTAAAAAATGGTTCAATCAAGAGAATTTAAAAAACGAATTGTATATCGGAATAGATAAAAATATTCCGGTTAGTCTCAATGTAAACAGCGGGGCATCAAATAATAATATCGATTTAACTGAAGTTAAGGCCGAATCGGTCGTTCTTCACACGGGAGCTTCGAATGTTAATTTGACAATGGGTGAAGAGTTGAGCAGCGCCGATGTTGTTATAGAGGCCGGAGCAAGTTCAATCAATTTGAATTTTCCCAAAACAGCGGGAGTGAAGATATTTGTCGAATCGGGAATGTCTTCTCAGGAATTGACCGGTTTTGTTTCTCTGGATAAGAATACCTACCAATCATTGAATTACGAATCTTCAGACAAGAAGATTATCGTTAATGTTAAAATGGGAATGGCCAGCTTGACCGCCAATTGGTATGAGCCGCAAAAGAAAGAAAAAGTTGTTTTGTATTATTATAATCAGACGGAAGACGAGGGAAACATCTGTGCTTTTAAGTTTATTAAGCCGGTGGAGAGGGAAATTTCTTCCGGGGGAGATATTATCAGACAGACGGTTGAATTATTGATTAAGGGACAATTGACCGAAGAAGAGAAATCAAGCGGATTTACAACCGAATATCCCAACCCCGAGTTTAAATTGTTGGGTTCTAATTTGAGCGACGACGGAACATTAACATTGGAATTTACCGAAGTCCCCGGCTTTACCAGCGGAGGTTCCTGCCGGGTCGGTATTATGATGCAAGAAATGTTGAAAACGGTGAGACAATTTCCTCAGGTTAAAAGAATAATATTTAAGCCGGATTCATTATTTGAGCCATAGACATGAAGATTTCTTTTCATGGAGCCTGCCGGGAAGTAACCGGATCGTGCATCTTGGTGGAATCGGAAGAAACCAAATTTTTAGTCGACTGCGGAATGTTCCAGGGAGCTTCGGAAGAAAAGAATACTAAAGATTTTTCTTTCGAGCCGAAGGACATTGATTTTGTTCTCTTGACCCACGCCCACCTTGACCACTGCGGAAGATTGCCCAAGCTTTTCATGGACGGATTCAGGGGTCGGATATATTCCACCGCTCCGACCAGAGATTTAACGGAGATTATTTTATTGGACGCACTGAAGGTTTCTAGGGAAGAGGGAAAGGTTTTCGTTGCTCCTTTGTGCACCGAAGGGGATATTTTTTCTCTAACAAAGTTTTTCACCTGTTTGTCATATGGAGAACAGAAGAAGATAAACAATAGTGTGTCGATAAGGATGAGAGATGCCGGGCATATTCTCGGTTCCTCCATTTTTGAAGTTTGGCTGAAGGACGGAGACAAGGAAAAGAAGCTGGTTTTTTCGGGAGATTTGGGTAATCCTCCGGCACCGATCGTCAAAGACCCTGAGCTTATATCCGGAGCCGATATTGTTTTTGTCGAATCGACCTACGGAGACCGACTTCATGAGCCCAAAGAAAAAGGCAGAGAAGTTTTGAAGAAAAAGATAGAAGAGGTGATTGAGAAGCAGGGAGTTTTGATGATTCCGGTTTTCGCTCTGGAGAGAACGCAGGAATTATTATATGAATTGAATAACTGGGTTGAGAATCAGAAGATTCCCTATATCCCCGTTTTTTTAGATAGTCCTTTGGCTATCAAGGCGACAGGAATATACAAGAGATATCCCGAACTGTATGACAGGGAAGCCAAGGCTTTGATTGAAAAAGGAGACGATTTGTTCGATTTTAAAGGGTTGTTAATGATTAATAACACCTCTCAGGCCGGAATTGCCGAAAGAGCCATCCCGCCCAAGATTATTCTTGCCGGAAGCGGTATGTTCGAAGGGGGAAGGATAAAGAGCTATTTGAAAAAACATTTGGGCAATTCTGCCAACACTCTTTTGATTATTTCCTATCAGCCTGAAGGTTCTCTGGGAAGGAAATTGATTAGTGGAGAAAAGATGGTTGAAATCGAGGGAAAGAAAATTCAGATTAAGGCTGAGGTTGCTTCAATTCTTTCTTTTTCTTCTCATGCCGACCAGGTGACGCTTCTTAATTGGGTTGATGTTATGAATAATCCCAAGCCAAAAAGAATTTTTATCGTCCACGGAGACCAGGATGCCGGGCAATCATTCGCTTCTATTCTCAAGGGGGTTATTAAATCGGACATCATTGTCCCCCTGTATGGCAATGAGTACGAGGTATAGCTTTACAAATATTTTTGCAGTGCTATTATAGGGTTATATAATAATAAATTTAAAAATATGGAAATTTTAGAGAAAAACTTAATTAAAAATTCACTGATTCTGGGAATTTGTTTCATTATCGGATTATCTTTGGTTTCTTACACTTTGTTTCAAATCAAGGAAGCCGACAATACTTTGAGCGTTACCGGTTCGGCCAAACAGGCAGTCACAGCCGATATGGTCAAATGGAACTCCAGTTTTACTAGAACAGTTTTGGCTTCCAACCTGAAGAACGGGTATACTCAGATGAAAAATGATGAAACCATTGTTTCTAATTTCTTGAAGAGTAATGGAATTACCGATGCCGAAATGACCATTTCTCCTGTTTCTATGCAGAAGAATTATAATTATGACAAGGCCAATGCTCCCGAAGAATATACTTTGGCCCAGAATGTAATGATACAGTCTACGGACATTGAAAAGATTAAGAATCTTTCCAAGAATGTTCAGTCGGTCATTGATCAAGGAGTTATTTTCTCGGCTTATTCCCCCGAATACTACTACACTAAGCTTCCGGAGGTAAGGGTTACTTTATTGCCCGATGCCATGAAAGACGCTCAAAACAGAGCGGAAAGCATCGCCCAGTCAACCGGAAAGAAGGTTGGAAGCTTGAAATCAGCCAGCATGGGAGTGGTTCAGGTGATGCAGCCCAATTCAGTTGATATTTCCGACTACGGCAACTACGATACTTCAACAGTAGAAAAAGAAATAATGATTACCGTCAAAGCTTCGTTTTCACTAAGATAAAAATTTTTGAATCAAGGGCAAGAAGCTGGGGCGACCTGGCTTTTTGTTTTTAAAAGATTATGACAGAGGTAAAGATAAATGAAGAATCAATCTGGAGGCAGTTTTTTAAGCTAGCCATCCCGATTGCCATAGCCAACTTTTTAGCTTCGGCCTATTCGATTACCGATGCTTTTTGGCTTGGCCGTTTGAATGCGGAAAGCTTGGCCGCGGTTTCGGTCTGTTATCCCATAATCTTTTTAGTCATCTCTCTCGGTGCCGGTTTGTTTACCTCGGGAACGGTAATGGTTTCACATCATAAAGGAAGGGAAGACCAGGAGAAGATAAACCACGTATCGGCTCAGTTGATATTGCTGATGGTTTTTGTTTCTCTTGCCTTGTCGGTTTTGGGATACTTGGCTTCTCCTTATTTGATAAAGATGATCGGGGCGGAAAATTTGATTCCTTACGGAGCGGTTTCTTATCTGGAATTGTATTTCGCCACTATTTTTGTTGTCTTTGCTTTTGCCGTTTATCAATCGACAATGAGGGCTTTGGGGAATGTTAATCTGCCTCTTTTTATAATGGTCGGTACGGTTATTCTTAACTTTCTAATCGATCCTGTTTTTATCTTCGGGTTTGGTCCGATTCCGGCAATGGGAACCATGGGCGCCGCCTTGGCCAGTGTTTTTTGCGAGTCAATCAATGTTTTGATAGCTCTTTGGCTTATCTTAAGCGGCAAGAGTGGAATTACTTTCAAGAAAGAATATTTCAAGCCGGATACAAAAGAAATAAAGAAGATTTTGAAAATAGGGATTCCCAGTTCGGCGGAACAGCTGATGCGTTCAACCGGATTATTTCTGGTCAATGTCATTGTGATTAAATTCGGGACTTCGAGTATCGCCGCTTACGGAGTCGGAGGAGATGTTATGAGTTTAATCATGATTCTTTCCCTTTCTTTCATGATGTCAACTTCAATAATGGTGGGAAGAGATATCGGAGCGGGCAGGATGGAAAGAGCCGAGGCGGTTACCAGGTCGGTGGCCAAAATATCTTTCTGGATTTTAACCGTTGCCGGAACATTTATTTTCCTTTTTGCCGAGGAGATTGCCACCATTTTTATCCCCGGCGACCACGAAGTGATACGCCAAAGCACTCAGTATATCAAAATAATAGCCCTGTCTTTCGGCTTCTTTGGCTTGCAGCAGATATTTAACGGAACTTTTATCGGAGCCGGAGACACAATAACTTCAATGATTTTGTCGGTTTTTGCTTTCTGGGTCCTGAGACTTCCTTTGGCATTTTTCTTATCCCACACTTCTCTGGGATTTTACGGAGTTTGCTGGTCTTTCCCCATAACCATGATTATTTCTTCTTTTATTGGTTATTTTGTTTTCACTTCGGGCAGATGGAAAGAAAGAAGAATGAAGCACTGAGCTTAAATTTACACAATACCGATTTTTTGTTATGATTGAGGCATGAAGACCGTCCACAATATTATAATAGGAGATTCTCGAAGAATGAAGGAGCTGCCTGCTGGCAGTGCGCATTTAATTATAACATCTCCTCCTTATTGGCAATTAAAAGATTACGGAACCGATAATCAGATCGGTTTTCATGATTCTTACGAAAAATACATAAATAATTTGAATTTGGTCTGGAGTGAATGCAATCGAGTTTTGCATGATGGCTGTCGGCTTTGCATAAATATCGGCGATCAGTTTGCTCGTTCCGTTTATTATGGTCGCTATAAGATAATTCCCATAAGGACGGAAATTATTAAATTTTGCGAAACAATCGGATTTGATTACATGGGAGCCGTCATTTGGCAAAAAACTACGACGACGAATACGACGGGCGGAGCCACAATAATGGGAAGCTTTCCTTATCCCAGAAACGGAATCATTAAATTGGATTACGAGTTCATTTTAATTTTTAAGAAACAGGGAGAGGCTCCAAAAGTTGATAAAAAAGTCAAAGACAAATCAAAACTCAGCAAAGAAGAATGGAACGAATACTTTAGGGGGCATTGGAATTTTAATGGTGTCAAACAGAACGGTCATGTCGCTATGTTTCCGGAAGAATTACCCAAAAGATTGATTAAAATGTTTTCTTTTATGGGCGATACCGTGCTTGACCCCTTTTTGGGAAGCGGAACGACCTCTTTGGCTGCTAAAAATCTCGGACGCAACTCTGTCGGTTACGAGATTAATCAGCAATTTTTGCCTATTATAAAGGAAAAAATAGGTGCTGAAAATTCTTTAAATTTTAACCAAGATATAGTTAAATATTTTCGTCAAAAAGAAAAAGATATTGATTTTGAAAAAGAGATAAGCCAATTGCCATATATTTTTAAAGATTCGCATAAGCTGGACAAAAAAATAGATCCGAAAAAAATGCAATTTGGATCAAAAATAGACGGGAATAGCTCAAGCAATAAAGAAAAGCTATTTACGGTAAAAGAAATAATAAGTCCTGAATTGGTTAAATTAAATAATGACATATCGGTTCGATTGTTGGGAATAAATAAAAATCCGAAAACTATTGCCGCGGCGATTAATTATTTAAATGATAAAATAAAAGGGAAAAGAGTATTTTTAAAATTTGATTCAATAAAGTACGATGAACAAAATAATTTATTTTGCTATTTATATTTGCAGAATAAGACGTTCATAAATGCGCACCTGATTAAGAGTAAATTGGTTGAGGTAGATAAAAATACTAATTATAAGTATAAAGAAAAATTTATCAATTTAAAATAAAGTAATTAATATGGCTAAAGAATGGATATTGAATTCGGCAACCAATAGATTTCAGTTCAATTACAAGAGAAATGTGGGTGCAGTTTCCGAGGCGATTAGGATGTGTGCTCCCAAGGACGTTAAAGAATGGGAAAGGTATTATTTCGATAATGTAAAACCCAAGAAACACATAGTTGAGCTTGGAAAGAAGCTGTACATTAAAATTACCGAAGTTATATCATCGGAAGTTGATGTTATAACCGAAAAAGATTGCGTAGACTATGTCATCGATTTAGTGATAAAAAGAACCTTTGATGGATACGACACGGAAAGAAAAACAGTTTATGGTCAGCTGCAAAATATTTTAAATATAAAAATAGAGCCTGCTTCCGATGAATGGGACAGAAAATTCAATGTCGATTTTTTTATCAAAATAAAGAATAAATACATTGGACTGCAAATAAAACCAGCTGGCGGAACATCTCATATATCGCAAATCTTTAAAGAAAGAGAGCTGCAAAAGAAGACCCATGAAAAATTTACAGATAAATACGGTGGAGCTGTATTTTATGTAGTATCAATTAAAGACGGCAAGAACAAAAAAATATACAATCCCGAGGTCATTGAAGAGATTAAAAAAGAAATAAAAAGATTATCAAAGTAATTTTTATTTTCTTTTTTTCTGGCTTAAGAGATAAATCGATTTTATAGAAAGGTCGGAAATGGTCTGGATATTTTTCATCGGGTTTTTGGCTTTTCCGATGATGTACTTGGCAATGCTTTCTCTCGGTTCGGTTACCAGTTCGCAGAATCCCTTTCCCGAAACCTTCTCATCGTTCATTGTTCCTTCAACTCCTATTCCTCCTTCCCAGTACTTGATTGTTTCAAAAACCATTTCCTGTTCTTTCTTGAAGGGAGTGGTTTTTAGTTTTATTTTAAATTCGGGAATGTTTATTTCGTATTGAAGGTCGTATTCGCCGCCGGTTTTTTTATTTTTGTATTTTATGCCCGTCGGAACAATGTCTATTTTCTTGGTTTTCTTTATAATACAATTTTCGTCAATCATGCTGGCGTGCCCGGTTTTTATTTTGTCGCCGTAGACGAAGCAGACAATATCGCAATCGTTTTCCAGTTGAATGGAAAACCACTTCCACTTGTCGTCATCGGTCAGAGGGGTTTGGGCCCATTGATGGTCCATCCAGGAAAGTCCTTCAACCGGAATCCATTTGTCTTTTTCTTTAACCAACCCCTTGGTTCTCAGTCTGGTTAAGGAATAATAATAAGTTGTCTTTATCTTCAAATCAAGGAATCCTGTTTTATTAACCAAGAGAGGTCTTTTATCCGATTCCAGATAAAGGTCGATAAAATCATTGACAATGTGGTATTTAAAAGGTTCTATTTCTTCAATCAGGCAGGAATTGTCATAGTTGACCCAAAGCATCGGCTTGGTGAAGCTGTTGGGGTCGATTACGCAAAGAGGATTGGTTTTGTTTTTGAATTCTTTGTCGTTGTTGCTTAAAAGATAGTGGGAAAAGAAAAGCTCTTTAATGAAGCCGTTTTTAAGAAAAGGTATATCCACCTTGTCCGGCTTGGCTGCAAAAAGGCAGTTCATATATGAGAAGGTTTTACCGTTCTTGGCTTTGAGGTTGCCGTTGAAATACCACCATTCGATAATGTGGTCGTGCTTCTGTCCGTCCTTCGGGAACTTGATGGGATGGTATTTTTCTTTGTATTTTACCTCTTTTTTAACCATGGCCATATTTTACCATTTTAAGGGTTTCCCCTCAAGGTCTTGTATGATATAATTGGACTATGAAAGGGAAGATAATCCTTATCGTATTTATAGGTTTTTTCTTGTTTTGCGCCGGACAGATTTTCGGCGGATTTAATCTTAAACCGGCTCCGGCCGATCTTTCTTCGGTAGTCGATGAAGCGGTCAAAAAAGAAGAATATGTCCCGGAAAAGATGGTTTTTGTGGGCGACATGATGTTTGACCGGGGAGTCGAGGATATGATGCAAAAAACCTCTTTTACCTATCCGATGGATATGATTGCCGACTTTTTGAAAACTTTTGATTTTTCGATAGGTAACTTGGAAGGTCCGATCAATGAGAGTCCGAAAGAGTTCTCCGATGCGTCATTAACGTTTTCTTTCGACAAGAAAATAATCGATTCTTTGAAGCTGGGAAATTTCAAATTGGTTTCTTTGGCCAATAATCATACTAAAAACATGGGAACGGAGGGTCTTAAAGAAACCAAAAGCATTCTTTCCGAAAACGGGATTAATTATTCCGGAGATCCGATTGAGTGCGACGCCGACTATTCTTATCAAAAGGACGGCATCACTTTCTATTCGGTCAATGTGACCTATCCCAGCAATTGTTCAAACAGCGTCATCGCCGATTGGATAGAAGAGACCAAGTTTTATAACCCGGAGTCTTTCTTGGTCGTTTTGGTTCATTGGGGAACCGAATACAAGACAGTTAATTCCGAAGCTCAGGAAGACTTGGCCCATAAGATGATTGATGCGGGAGCGGATTTGATTATCGGAGGCCATCCTCATGTGGTTCAGAATGTCGAGGAGTATAATGGCAAATTAATATTCTATTCTTTGGGCAATTTTGTTTTCGACCAGTATTTTTCAAAAGAAACACAGGAAGGATTGGGAGTAGGAATGGAAATATATCCGGACAAGAAAGTTTATAATCTGTACGGAATTAAAAACAAAAGTGCTCAGGCGCAGTTAATGGAAGCGGAAGAGCAGAAATTTTTTTTAGAAGGATTGGCAAGCAGGTCAGGTGAAGATTTATCTGAAAGCATCAAGAACGGAATCATTGAAATTAAAAATTAGAAATATGAAGAATAAATTATTGGTGGCTTGTTTGATTTTAATAGTTTTGGTAGTTGCCGTTTTCTTTTTTCTTGACGGCAAGGTAGGTGTTCCGCAAATTCCCGGAATCAATGTTTCTCTGGAGTCAAAGAATTGCACAAACAAAGGTGGCTTTGTGGAAACAAAAAAGAGGGGAGACGGAAAAGAATACGAGATTTGTTTTTTTGAAGACAATCGACAGTGCGAAGCTTTATCTTTATTGAGCAATGAATGTCCCGTCGGGGGATTTAAAGTAACCGGATATATAACCGAGGCGGCTGTCTATTGTGCCATATTGGGCGGTAAATACGACATTACCGGCAACACCAACGATATCGAAGATGGCAATTGCTCCTTTTTTTCGGGAAATGTCTGCAATGTTTGGGATTTATATAATGGCAAATGCGAAAAAGGAGTGGTCAATCCCATTGTTTATACCAATGATAAATTCAGCTTTTCTTTGAAACTTCCTCGCGATTGGGAGAATAAATACCAGGTTAAAGAAGAAGAGGGATATGTTTCTTTTGATTACAATGATGCCAATCTTTTCAAAATCGCAATCGTTCCTTATTCTTCTTGGGAGAAAGAGCAAAAACATGAGGGAGAATATTTGAACAGAGACAATAGCAATGTCTTCGCTTTTGTTTATTCCAAAGATCCTTTAAGAAGCGACAAACAATGGGGAGAAGAGTACCTTTCTATGGTTTCAAGAGTTGATGATATCAAAGGAACCTTTAAAATAATCAAGCCGTACGTGTTTTTGGAAAAGAAAAATGAAGAAGGAAAAAATTATTCAATTGAAATAATGTATCCGTCTGTCGGAGCGGTTGAAAACGGAGAGGTGAATATTGAAATCAGTAATTTTGTGGAAAAGATAGTTTCTTCTTTTAAGGAAGAAATGGGAAAGCCCGATGCTTGGGACGGAGAAAATACCTTAAAAATATTTTATGATCCTTTTGAGGTTAATAACGATTTTGTCAGTATCAGGTTTGAAATTTCAAAATATACCGGGTGGGCTCATCCATTTAACACTTCTCAAAGTTTCAATTACGATTTGAAGAATAATAAAATCATTTCTTTGTCCGATTTGTTGTCATCGGGATATATTAATAATCTTTCCGAGCGCTCAATACAATATTTATTGAAGATAAACAAAGAAAGTGAATTCAGCGACGAAGAGTCGATAAAGGAAGGAGCCGGTCCCAAGGAAGAGAATTATTCGATTTTTACTTTCAATAAAGAGGTAATCGTTTTTTATTTCGATCAAGACAAGATAGCTCCGTACGCTGCCGGGAGACAAGAAGTGGTTTTTCCTTTAAGTTCGTTAAGAGACATATTGAAAACAGAGGCGGTTTCTCAATATGGATTGAAGATTTAGCCTAAAATACTTCCATTTTATGTCAAGTTGTATAATCGGATAAAAAGAAATATAATTTAAGAGATATGAAAAAGAAGACAAATCAAATCCTTTCCCTGCTCTTTTTTGTCGCCGTTCCCTTGCTGGGAGGATATTTAAGCTCCCAATTTTCAATGGTAGGTACCTATTCGCAGATTTATAAGCCGGATTTCTTTCCGCCTTCATGGGTATTTGCCCCGGTTTGGACCATCTTGTATATTTTGATGGGAATAGCCGCTTATCTGGTTTGGAAGAAGGGCGAAACCAAGAAACAGTTGTCTTTATTTTCTATTCAATTGATTCTTAATCTGTTGTGGACGCCGATCTTTTTCGGACTTCATCAGTATTTTTGGGCTTTTGTTGAAATATTGATATTGCTGGTAATGATAATTTTGACAATCAAATCTTTTAATGAAAAATCCAAAACAGCGACCTATTTGATGCTTCCTTATCTGTTCTGGGTAATCTTCGCTACATTTCTTAATTATGTTGTCTTTATGAATAATTAATATGAACTTAAACAAGCTGAACAATATAATAATGTTTTTGTTCTTTGTCGCTATTGTTCTTTCCGGATTGATGATGCTTTACGGAACAAGAGGGAACGGTTTACATGCCTACTGGAAGAACGTTCATCTTTTCTCGGCGGGAGTCTTTGTCGTTTTGACTGTTTTCCACTGGATTTTACACGGTTATTGGTTTAAGAATTTTTTTAAAAAACAATGAAAGATATTATCGAGAAATTAAAAGAGGCGGGATTGAAAGGCCGGGGAGGGGCCGGTTTCCCCACGGCGACAAAGTGGGAACTGGTCAAGAAAGCCAAGGGCGACAGGAAGTACGTTGTTTGTAATGCCAGTGAAGGAGAGCCGAATGTTTTTAAAGACGGATATATTATTGAGAAATATCCGGAAGATTTGGTTAATGGAATCGATATTGCCATGAAAGCGGTTAGAGCCGATACGGGATATATTTACATCAACAAAGATTATTACAAGAAATTCAAAGACAGGTTGCTTGAAGTTATCGGCAAAAGAAATATTATCCTTTTCGAAAAGAAAGCCAGATATATCGGAGGGGAAGAAACTTCCGCCGTTGAATCGATCGAAGGCAAGAGAGCCGAACCGAGAAAAAGGCCTCCTTTCTTAACCGATTACGGCTTGTTCGGCTGTCCTACTTTGATGAACAATGTCGAAACTTTCTACTATGTTTCAAAGATTGACAAAGGAGAGTATCAGAAGACAAGATTCTATTCGGTTAATGGAGATGTTATTAATTCCGGAGTTTTTGAATTGCCCGAAGATATGACCATTTTCCAAGTTTTAAGAAAGACGGAGAATTATCCCGCTGTTGATTTCTTCGTTCAGGTGGGCGGGGGGGCTTCCGGAGAAATCATGTTGCCGGAAGAGTTGAATAAGCCGGTGACCGGAGCCGGTTCAATCACAATATTCGACAAGAATAAAACTGATGTTTTCGATTTAATGCAGAAATGGGCCGAGTTTTTCCATATCGGCAATTGCGACAAGTGCGTTCCTTGCCGAGAAGGGGCTTATAGGATTTATGAGATGGTCAAGACTAGAAAGCTTGATTACGAAGTATTGGACTCTTTATTTTTGAGTTTAAGAGAGTCGAGTTTTTGCGCCTTGGGAAGGGGAATTCCCGTTCCTTTCCAGAGTTTAATTGAAAAAGTTATTAAAAGATGAAAAATATTAAATTAAAAATCAACGGCAAGGAAGTTGAAGGAGTTTTGGGAGAGACCGTTCTTCAGGTTGCCAGAAGAAACAATATCAGAATTCCTTCCGCCTGCTATCATTCCGATTTAGAGCCGGAAACCAGCTGTCGTTTATGCATGGTTTCAATCGCCGGAAGAAAGGGATTACATACATCATGTTCGGTTGAAATAGAAGAAGGAATGGAGGTTATCACCGATTCTCCGGAAATACATAAGATAAGGAAGACCAATCTCGAGCTTATCTTTTCTCAACATATTGAAAAATGCGGAACTTGCGTCAAACAACACCATTGCCGTTTATTGGCTTTGGCCAAGGATTGCGGGATAAAGATATCGGAGTTTAA
Source organism: Minisyncoccota bacterium (assembly GCA_041651685.1). GTDB lineage: Bacteria > Patescibacteriota > Minisyncoccia > Minisyncoccales > Minisyncoccaceae > UBA2211. Next base: position 104,775 of record JBAZIU010000001.1, on the reverse strand, counting down.
AGACAGGAAAGATAATTTTCCCAAATATCAGTTTGGTCCGTCGATTATTTTCGACAGCTCCAAATGCATTGACTGTCATAATTGCGTGGCCATGTGTAAAAAGCAGGGAGTCGGATTTTTAAACATTGAAGAGAATGGAAATTTCTGGGAAGTTGCTCCCTCAAAAGACGAGAAAATAGATTGTATTTATTGCGGACAATGCTTGATTCACTGTCCGAGCGGAGCGTTTGAAGAAGTCAATGCGATTAAAGATGTTGAAAAAGCATTGGCAGACGAAGGCAAGTTCGTTGTTTTCCAGTTTGCTCCTTCAATCAGAAGCAGCTTGGGAGAAGAGTTCGGTTTGGATTACGGAGCGGTGGTGACGGGAAAGATGGTCGCCGGAATCAGAAAATTGGGAGCGGACAGGGTATTTGATGTTTCGGTCGGAGCCGATGTCACGACCATTGAAGAAGGCGGAGAGCTGATTGAAAGATTGACCGAGAAAAAGGGTTTGCCCATGTTTACTTCCTGCTGTCCTTCTTGGGTTAAATATGTTGAATTGAATTACCCTCAGTTTATTTCCAATCTGACTACGGTCAGGTCGCCACAGATAATCTTGGGCGGGTTGACCAAAACTTATCTGGCTGAAAAGGAAAAAATCAATCCGAAAAACATTGTTGTTGTTTCTATCATGCCTTGCACTTCGAAGAAGTTCGAAGCGACTCGCGAAGAATTGAGTGTCGACGGGATGAAGCCGATTGATTATGTCTTAACGACCAGAGAACTTGGATGTTTGTTGAAGAGAAAGAAAATTGATTTGGCCGGATTGAAAGATGAGGAGCCGGACAGTCCTTGGGATAAATATACCGGAGCCGGAGTTATTTACGGAGCGACCGGAGGAGTGACCGAATCGGCTTTGCGCACCGTTTATGAAAAAGTCACCGGAAAGAAATTGAAGCAGATTGAATTTAAGGAGGTCAGGGGAATGGAAGGATGCAGAGACGCCGTTGTTAAAATAGGAGACATTCCCGTCAGGATAGCAATCATCAACGGATTGGGAAACGCCAAATGTCTTTTGGAAAAACTGAAAGAAGCCCCCGATTTATATGATTATGTTGAAGTGATGGCTTGCCCGGGAGGCTGTATCGGAGGAGGCGGACAGCCGATGCCCACAGATAAGGATATAAGGAAGAAGAGGGCGGATGCCTTGTATGATATTGATAAAGGATGGGGAATGCGTTTGGCTCATGAAAGCCCGGTTGTCAAACTGTTATACGACGAATTCTTTAAAGACAAGAATATCATCCATAAGATTTGCCATACTCATTATTCTCCCAAAGAAAAAGACAAGATTAAAATAATTAAATAAAAATATGGAACAGGCAATATCATTAAACAGGTCTTTATTGAAATCATCGCAGTTTTTATTGGCTCTGGCTCTAATTCTTTTTGCACCATTAATCGGCAATCAGTTTATCACCGGAACAATAGTCAATGCTTCCCTTTTGATGTCGGTGATGTTGTTCGGTCTTCCGGGAGCGGCTGTCTTATGTTTCGTCCCAAGCATTATTTCTCTTTTTACTGGATTGCTTCCTTGGGTAATGGCACCGATGGTTCCTTTTATCATCATGGGCAACATTCTCTTGGTTTTAATTTTTGATTTATTAAGAAAGAAGAATTTCTTTTTGGGATTGGTACCAGCGGCATTGCTTAAATTTTCTTTTCTGTTCTTGATTAGCAATTATTTGATACATTTTTTTGTGAAAGAGGCGGTTGCTTCAAATATTGCGGTGATGATGAGCTGGCCCCAGCTGATTACGGCATTATTGGGTGGAGTCGCTGCCTATTCATTGTATAATTCTTTAAGAGATAATAAATAATAACATAAAAATATGACATTTCAGGAATACCAGACATTTTCAAGAAAAACAGCGATTTATCCCAATAAAGACAATAACTTTATTTATCCCACCTTGGGCTTGGCCGGAGAAGCCGGAGAGGTGGCTGAAAAAATAAAGAAGGTTATAAGAGATGGGAACGGAATTGTTTCCGACGAGAAGAGAGAAGAGATAACCAAGGAATTGGGAGACGTTTTGTGGTATGTGGCTAATCTTTCAACCGAATTGAAGATTAATTTGGAAGATGTTGCTTCAAAGAATATTGAGAAGCTCGAATCAAGATATCAGAGAAATGAACTCCACGGAAGCGGAGATAACAGGTAATTATAAAAATATGGAAAACAAATCAAGATTTTTCATAGTTAACGTTATCGATAACTATGTCAAAGAAGTCAGCGGAAACTGGTGGATATTGTTTGTGACCGGGGTTGTTGCTATTGCTTTGGGAGTTTCTTTTATCATCTATCCGGTTGAAGCATTGAAGATATTCGCTTATTTTGTCGGAGTAATTATCATTCTTTTCGGCCTCGAATACATTAAGAACAGCTTCAGGGTCAAGAGATTGGAAAAGAACTATCAAAAGGTAAAGGAAGATATTAAATCAAAGTTTGAGTAATATGCCTTCTTTGATAAAGGTTATAAAATATAATGGAGAAATAGAACCGTTCTCCGTGAAGAAAGTCTACAATTCAGCGATGAGGGCGGGTGCGTCCTCATCTTTGGCTAAAGAAATCAGCAGGGAGATAGAAAAAGAAGTTTATCAGAATATTACAACGGCCGAGATTTTTAAGAGGATAAGAAACAGGCTGAAGAAAGAAAACCTTCAATTGGCTATGAGATTCAGTTTGAAGGATGCGATGAAGAAATTGGGTCCGGCCGGTTTTGTTTTTGAGGATTTCGCGAGAAGAGTTCTTTCTCATTACGAAATGAGGATAGAACCGAGCATGATTATTCACGGAAAGTGTTCTCAATACGAAATAGACTTTTTGTCTTTCAAGGAAAATTCGGTTTATTTGGGAGAATGCAAGTACAGGAATAAATCTGGAGACAAGGTTGATGTCAATGTTTGCTTGAAAAGCTTTGCCATTTTGGATGACGTTAAGAACAGCGGAAGATTTAAGGATAAAAGTGTTAATTTTTTGATTGTCACCAATGCCCAGTTTACCGATGAGGCGATAAGGTATTCGTCTTGCAAGGGATTGGAATTATTGGGATGGAATTATCCCAAAGAGGAAGGACTGGAAGACATGGTTGAAGCTAAAAAATTGTACCCGATTACCATTTTACCTTCTTTCAAAGGATATCTGGCCGAAGCGTTGAGAAAGGAGAGAGTGATGCTGGTTAATGATATTTTTTCTTTAAACATTGAAAAATTCGGGAAAAGGGTTAATATACCAAAGAAGCAATTGGAGTCATTAAGGAGAGAAGCGGAAATACTAATTGATAAAAAATAATGTCATTGCATATCGGAATCGTCGGCTTTCCTAATGTGGGAAAGTCGACCTTATTCCAGACCATAACCAAAAAGCAGGTGGATATAGCCAATTATCCCTTTTGTACCATCGAACCCAATGTCGGTGTTGTTGCCGTTCCCGATCATAGAGTGGATAGATTGGCCGAACTAACCCATTCGGCGAAAAAGATATACACGACGATAGAATTCGTGGATATTGCCGGATTGGTTGAAGGAGCAAGCAAGGGAGAGGGATTGGGGAATAAGTTTTTGGCCAATATCAGGGAGGTGGATGCCATCGTCTACGTTCTTCGTTGTTTTAAGAATGAGAATATTATTAACACAAGGCAGGTTATAGATATTTTGAAAGACAAGGAGATTTTGGACATGGAAATGATTTTGAAGGATTTGGATACTGTTGAAAAGAGATTGTCTTCTTTGGAAAAGGAGATAAAGTCGGGAGACAAGAAAGCTCTTAAAGAAATGGAAGTTTTAAAAAAAGTATATGCTTTATTGAAAGAAGGAAAGATGTTGTCTGATTTAGATTGGGAAGAAGAGGAGGGAAAAATAATTAAGAGCTATCAATTGCTTTCTTCAAAGCCTCGTTTGTATTTATTAAACGGAGAAGAAAAAGATGTTTCTTCGGAAGTTTTGGAAGCTTTTAAGAAGAACAATTGGTCATATCTTTTCATGGATGTTTTGACCGAGTCGGAAAGCGGGGATATGACTAAAGAAGAAAGAGAGTCTTTCGGTCTTTCTCCCGAGCCGAAACTCAATGAGTTGATTAAAGAATCATACAAGCTATTGGGATTGATAACATTTTTGACTACTGGGCCGGACGAAACCAGGGCTTGGACGATTCACAGGGGAGACAGGGCTCCGCAGGCCGGAGGAGTCATTCACAGCGATTTTGAAGACACCTTTATCAGGGCCGAAGTAATTAATTGGGAAAAATTGATTGAGTCCGGGGGATTTGCCGGAGCTCGAGAAAAAGGATTGATTAGAACGGAAGGGAAAGAATATGTTGTTTCCGATGGAGATGTCATTGAAATTAAAAGTGGAAAATAATATGGAATACGATGTTGTTGTAATCGGGGGAGGCCCGGCCGGAATGATGGCGGCTATCTCTTCTGCACAAGCTGGAGCCAAGACGGTTTTGATTGAGAAGAATCCCAAACTGGGAGTCAAGCTTTTGTTAACCGGAGGAGGAAGATGCAATCTGACTCACATTGAGAATGATAGAGATTTTTGTTCCAAGTTCGGAAAGGAAGGTGATTTTCTTTTGTCTTCTCTTTCTTTTTTCGGTGTCGAGGAAACCATGGAGTTTTTTGAAAGCTTCGGTCTCGAATTGAAAGAAGAGAACAGAAAAGTTTATCCTGTTTCCGAAAAGGCTAAAGACGTGTTAAATGTTTTAATTTCCATATTGAAGAAAAAGAAGGTGGATATCATATTTTCCTCAGAGGTTAAGGACATTAAAATGGATGAAAAAGGAATATCTTTCGTCCTCTTGTCCAATAAAAAAGAAATAAAAGGAAAGAATTACATATTTTCCGTAGGGGGGAAATCATATCCGGTCACCGGTTCAACTGGAGAAGCTTTTAATTTGATTAAAAAGATAGGGCACAAAGTCAGTGATTTAAAGCCGGCTTTGACTCCGATTGAAACCAAAGAGGAATGGACAAAGAATTTGCAGGGAATTTCATTGGATAATGTTTCCGTTTCTTTGATGCAGAATGGAAAGAGAATCAAAGAAGAAAAAGGGGAAATACTGTTTACCCATTTCGGGTTAAGCGGCCCGTTGATTTTAAACATGAGCAGGTTTATCGGAGATTTATTGGTTAAGGGCAGAGTTAAAATTGTTTTGGATTTGTTCGGAGGTAAAAGCATTGATGAAGCCGATAATTATCTGCAAAGAGTTTTTAATAAAAACAGGAGCAAGCATATTTTAAAATGTTTATCAGATATTTATACCGAGAAGTTGTCAGCTTTTATCATGAATTTCAGCGGAGTTTCTTTGGATAAAAAGCCGAACTATTTGACCAAAGAAGAGAGGGGAAGACTGGTTAAATACATGAAGGGTATCGAATTGAGTGTAATCGGACTTCTTGGTTTTGATAGGGCGATGGCGACCCATGGAGGAATTTCTTTAAAAGAGATAGATTCTAAAACAATGAAGTCGAAATTGATTAACAATCTTTATTTCGCCGGAGAAGCGATTGATCTGGACGGTCCTTCGGGAGGATATAATTTGCAAATGTGCTGGACCACCGGATATGTGGCTGGGCAAAATTCAGCAAGTGGTGTAAAATAGGGCTATGGTTAATCTTGATAAAATATCCAAATACATATTTTGCGTATTTGTATTCTTATTACCTTTTTTCTTTATTCAACAAATAGGCGTCCCTCAGGTTTTGAATGAGAAAGCCCTTCTTCTGGTCTTTGCTTTCATTATTTTCTTTATCGAACTCTTGGATGTCTTTAATTCAAAGAAAGTTGTTTTCAGGGACAGTCCGATTCAAAGACTGGTATTGTATCTTTCTTTTTCTTTTTTTGTTTCCTTTCTTTTTTCAAAGAATTTCTTTTTGAGTTTTTGGGGAAAGCCGATTCAGGCCGATTCTTTTGTTGTTTTTTTATCCTGCCTGGTTGTTTTTTATTGCGCCAGCTGGCTCAAAAGAAGAGACGTCTTAAAGGTGTTGGAATTTTTTGTGACCGGTTCGGTTATTTTATCAATCATGTATTTGATAAGCAAGTTTACCGGAGCCAAGCTTTCTCTTTTTGACAATATCGCCGCATCTTCAATCGTCATTTCAATTGCTTTAACCCTCCTTATTTCTTTCGTTTTCAATAATCTTAATTATTTTAGAAAAGGAAAAGGATACAATTGGGTTAAGGTTTCTTCAATGGGGGTGTTTTTTATAATCTTCTTTATTTCTTTATTTTTGATTGACTTTAAACTGTCTTGGTTCTTTGTGGCTACGGGAACATTCTTTATTTTTTGGAGGAGTGCCATTGAAAGCGGTTTTAAATTAAAAAGAAAGAAAGCGGTATTCTCTTTATCTTTGCTTTTGATATTTTTAGCTTTGTTCTTTTTGCCCAATCCTTGGGGAGGGCACTATAGTGAGCCCCGTCTTTCTTATGAATCAAGCTGGGGTGTTGCCGAAAACAGCTTAACCGAAAGCATTAAGAATTTCTTTATCGGTTCCGGACCGTCAACCTATCAATACCAATTCGCTTTGAATAAAGACAAGGAGATTAATCTGGCCGGTTCTTCTTTGGTTTTTAACGAAGGAGCGATTCCTTTATTGACTCTGCTTGTCACTATCGGAGCTGCAGGAATGTTGCTTTTCTTGCTTTTGATAATATTTTTCTATTATCAGGGATTCAAATATTTTTTGGATTTTAAAAGAGAAAGAGATGATAAGACGGTTAACGTGAGGGATATATTGTTTCCGGCTGTTTTCTGTTTGTCCTTGCTCATGTTTTTCTACAGAATCGATATTATTTCTTTGGTTTTATTGTTCTTTGCCTTGGGGTTGTGGGATGGGCAGCAAAAAGGAGAAGAAAGAGTCTTTGAGATATCGGAAATGTCAAAGAATGTGGCCAAAGCGGTTTTTTCTTTGTTTTTTGTATTTTTGGGATTAATCGTTTTTAATTTCATTAATTATTACAGGGCGGAGGTGTCGTATCAGAAGTCGATAAAGAATTTTAAAAATAACGGGGCAATCATTGAGTCGATTGATAGCATGGAAAAAGCGACACGGTTATGGAAATCAAGCGAATACGAGATAGGCCTTTCTCAATTGTATTTGATAAAGGCGAGCGATGACTTTGAACAGAGATGGACGACCAAGGATAAAAAAGAGGAGCAGAGGAATTCGGTTAAGGATAATGCTTCCAAAGCGGAGAGTTCTGCTAAGGTTGCTTGCGAGATAGACAAGAATAATTTTCAGAGCTGGCAAAACCTGGGCTTGGTTTATGAAAATACCAACTATCTGGTTGAAGACAGGACGGAAGATGCTCTTAATGCCTATAATAAAGCCAAGGCCTTGGCACCGCAGAACTACGATATATACGTAGCGGTTGGAAGAATGCTCGAAAAGCAGGGCAAGACGGAAGAAGCTTTGAAATCGTACGAGAAGGCATTTGAGCTTTATCCTTTAGATGAACAGTTGACTAAGAAAATCAAGGCGTTACAATAAATTCATGGCATTTGAAGATTTGAAAAATGAATTCCCCAGATTGGAAGAGAAGGTAATGCTTAAAGATTACACTACCTTTAGAATTGGCGGACCGGCCAAGTATTTCTTAAGGACTTCGGACAAGAAAGAGTTAAAAAAGATAATAGAAAGGGCAATCAAGGAAAATGTTAATTTTCTTGTTATTGGAGGCGGAAGTAATACTCTTTTTTCGAGCAAAGGTTTTGACGGACTGGTTATCGTATACAAAGTGGAAAACATTAAAGAGAGGCCGTTAATCGAAAAAATAGGCGATGATTATTTTAAGGTTGATGCGACTATTCCTTTGTCTTCCCTGATTATGGAAATGAGAAGTTATTCCGGTCTTGAATGGGGAGTCGGAATTCCCGGAACTTTGGGCGGGGCGATTAACGGAAATGTCGGAGCATTGGGAGAATCGATTTCCGATTCGGTTGAGAGTGTCGATGTTTTGGAAATTAAAAATGGAGAAGTTATTGAAAAGACATTCAAAAAAAAAGAATGTTGTTTTGGATACAGGACTAGCATTTTTAAAAATAATCAGGAGTTGTTGATAATTTCAGCCAAGCTGAATCTTTCCAAAGGAGAGGAAAATGAAATTCAGGAAAGAATTAAAAGCAATTTGGATAAAAGAAAGGCAAAGCAGCCGAAAGGTTTCTCTGCCGGTTCGGTTTTTAAGAACTATTCCGGTAAAATTAGCGATTCGATTGTTTCTGGCTATCCGGAATTAAAACCTTTCAATGAAAAAGAAATAATTCCGGCCGGATTATTGATTGCATTGTCTCAACTGAAAGGAAAACAAATCGGCGATGCGAAGATTTCAGAAGAGCACGCCAATTTTATTATTAATTTGGGAAAGGCGACATCAGACGACGTGCTTAGTTTGATAAGTTTGATTAAAAAAACAGTCAAAGAAAAATTTTCAGTCAACCTGGAAGAAGAAATTAAGATTTTTTAGGCTCAAACTATTGACAAATTTTTTAATTAAGAGGAAAATATAATTAGTAGTAATTAATTTAGTAAAGAAAAAGGTCGACTAATTAAAATATAAAACTTTTTCTAATAAAATGGCCACAAAAAAGAAAGCAGCCAAAAAGAAAGTTGCTAAAAGAAAGCCAGCAAAGAAAGTTGCTAAAAGAAAGCCAGCAAAGAAAGCTGCAAAAAAGAAGACTGCAAAGAAGAAGAGATAGTCTCGTTAAAACAACTCCTAAAGAGTTGTTTTAATTAGGACGTTAAAATATATTTATGAAAACAAAAATCAAAGCAACAAATATCAATTTTACTTCTTATTTGGAAAAATTAGTGAAAGAAAAGATGGCGGATATAGCCAAGCTTCTAAGAGGAGAAAGAGTGATCATTGCGGAAATTGAAGTCGGCTTGACGAGCAAGCACCATCAGAAGGGAGATATATACAGAGCGGAGATACAGATTGAAGTTCCCGGTAGATTATTCCGAGCGGTTTCCGAGAAGGAAGACTTCCGTTCAGCTTTGACCGATGCTAAAGACGAAATAGAAAAACAGATAATAAAGCATAAAGATAAAAAAGTAGACAAGAAAAGGAAGATTATTAAAAAATGATTTAAGCACCCATTTTTAAAATTGGAACAGCGCCACTGTATCCGATAATTTCGATCAATTCTTTTTTGGGATATGGTCGACTTTCATTTTTAATGTCAGTGATTATTTTGCCGACAACCCCTTTCTTTTCAATGGTTACAATGTAGACCTTCTTCTCGAGAAGTTCACTGAATTCATGAGGCTTTGACGTATCATTGCCACAAACATTATAACAGTCTCCATTTTCTGCATAGATTTTCCAGTAGTTGAAAGAAGTGCTAACAGGATTTTCTGCGAAAGGGCCTTCTCCCACGGTTTCACTCATTTTTGTCCTCCTTGGTAATTTGCCAAATGATTTTTATCATGTTTTTAAATATTAGTAAAGAGCTTTGACGTTTTATATTTCTTAATATAGTATAGAGTGGTATAATAATAGAAAAAGATATGAGTTTTTTAACCGGATTGTTTGGCAATGCCAATGATAAATATGCGAAAAGTCTTCAGCCGACTATAGATAAAATCAATGCTCTTGAGGCTAATTTGGTTTCTTTAACCAGTGAACAGATTAAAGAGAAGACAAATGAATTAAAGGAAAGATTGAGAAAGGGAGAAATTTTGGATAGTATTTTGCCGGAAGCTTTTGCTTTGGTGAGAGAGGCGGGAAAGAGAACTTTAAACCAAAGGCATTTTGATTGCCAATTAATCGGAGGAATCGTTTTGCATCAGGGAAAGATTGCTGAAATGAGGACCGGAGAAGGAAAGACCTTAACCGCCACCTTGCCGATGTATTTAAACGCTCTTGAGGGCAAGGGCTGTCATTTGGTCACAGTCAATGATTATTTGTCCCGCAGAGATGCGGTTTGGATGGGACAGATATATAGTTTCTTAGGGCTGTCGGTTGCTTGCATCAATCACGACCAGTCTTTTATATACGACTCCGAATTTAAAAAAGCCGAAAAAGAAAAGGATGAAGAGAGGGATGAGTTGGGGGGATTCTTGGTTGAGGAGGATTTCTTAAGGCCTTGTTCCAGAAAAGAGGCTTATGATGCCGATATTACTTACGGAACCAATAATGAATTCGGTTTTGATTATTTGAAAGACAACATGGCCTATGACTTTAGCAAAAAGTCACAGAGAGGCTTTAATTATGCGATTGTCGACGAAGTAGACTCTATTTTAATTGACGAAGCCAGGACTCCTTTGATTATTTCCGCTCCCGATGAAGAAAGCTCCAAATGGTACGATGAGTTTTCAAAAATAATTCCCAGGCTGAAAGCCGTGGAGGATTACGAAGTTGATGAAAAAATGAGAGCGGTTACTCTGACCGAAAAGGGAGTTGATAAAATAGAAAGCATTTTGAACGCCGGAAATATTTATGATGAAAAAGGAATCAAGTATCTCCATCACATGGAAGAAGCTTTGAAAGCCGAGATTTTGTTTAAGAAAGACAAAGATTATGTGGTTAAGAACGGAGAGGTTATTATCGTTGACGAATTCACCGGAAGATTAATGCCGGGAAGGAGATGGTCGGGGGGATTGCATCAGGCGATTGAGGCCAAAGAAGGGGTGAGAATCATGCCCGAGTCAATCACCTTGGCTTCGATTACTTTCCAAAATTATTTCAGGATGTACAAAAAGTTGTCGGGAATGACCGGAACGGCTGAAACTTCGGCCGAAGAGTTTGATAAAGTATATCACTTGGATGTTATCGTTATTCCGACTAATCGGCCGATTGTCAGAAAAGATTTGCAGGACAAGGTGTATAAGACGGAAGAAGCTAAATTCAGGGCCGTGGCCGAAGAAGTCAAGGAAAGGAACAAGACGGGCCAGCCGGTGTTGGTCGGGACGACTTCAATCGAGAAAAACGAATATTTGAGCAGGCTTCTTTCAAGAGAAGGAGTGGTCCACAAAGTTTTGAACGCCAAACATCATGAAGAAGAAGGTGAGATTATCGCCCAGGCGGGAAGAAAAAGTTCGGTTACAATCGCCACTAATATGGCCGGTCGTGGAGTTGATATATATTTGGGAGGAAAACCTTCGACTCCGGAAGAAAATGAAGAGGTCAAGAGATTGGGCGGTTTGTTCGTCATCGGAACGGAAAGGCATGAAGCGAGAAGAATTGACAATCAATTGAGAGGAAGAACGGGAAGGCAGGGCGACCCGGGAACAACCCAATTCTTTGTTTCTTTGGATGATGATGTTATCAGGATATTCGGAGGAGACAGAATCAAGGGATTAATGGAAAGATTCAATATTCCAGAAGATACTCCGATTGAAAACGGGATGATTTCATCGAGCATTGAATCGGCCCAAGGGAAAATAGAAGGATTCAACTTTGATGCCAGAAAGCATATTTTGGACTATGACGATGTTTTGAATAAACAGAGAGAAACTATTTATTCAAAAAGAGACGACTTGCTTCAAAGAAATGATTTGAAGGAAATGTTTTTGCCTTTGCTTGAGAAGTACGGACATTCCGTTGAAGAATATGAAAAGAAGGAACAGGAAGTCGGTTCGGATAATATGAGGCAGATAGAAAGAGTCGCTTCTTTGAGAGTGATTGATAATCTTTGGATAGAGCACTTGGAAAACATGGATAGCTTAAAAGATTCGGTCAGACTGAGAGCCTACGGACAAAGAGATCCTTTGGTTGAATACAAAAAGGAAGCTTTGATAATGTTTAAAGAGTTATTGGAGAATTACGAGAAAATGGTCGTTGAAAGTATTTTACACGCTTCGATAAATCAAAGACCGGCAACTCAAATACAGGCCGTTGCAGAAAACAGAAATACCGGAGGAGTTAAAGATGAGATAGGGAGAAACGATCCTTGCCCCTGCGGTTCTGGGAAGAAGTATAAGAAGTGTTGCGGAAAAGAAAAATAGTATGCCAATAATTAAAAAGAAAATTCCCCCTGAATATTTTGACTTAGTCAGTTCCGGAAAAAAGAACTTTGAAGCAAGGGTCGCTGAATTTGAAGTTAAGGAGGGGGATACTATCATTCTCGAAGAATGGGATACTAAAACAAAGCAATATACAGGAAGAAAGATAGAAAGAGAAGTGGGATATGTTTTAAATTTTGATTTAAATACCTTCGGGCAAAAAGAATTGATTGAAGAAAAAGGGCTGGTTATTTTCTCCTTAAAGGAGAAAAAACTTTGACAAAATAGCCTTTCTATTATATATTGCATATATCTTAAAGCTTTCTGCTTCGGCAGATTTTTTAAATTATGGAAATAAGAAATATAGCCATTATAGCCCACGTAGACCACGGCAAGACAACCTTAACCGATGCTTTAATGAAGCAGACCGGAGTGGCCGAAGAGGGTTTTACAATGGACACAAATGAATTGGAAAAAGAGAGAGGCATTACCATCTATTCAAAGAATGCCTCCGTCTTCTATAAAGATACCAAAATTAACATCGTGGACACTCCCGGCCACGCTGATTTCGGCTCGGAAGTTGAACGTGTTTTGAGGTCAATCGATTCCGTTCTATTGGTTGTCGATGCTCAGGAAGGACCGATGCCTCAGACCAAATTCGTTTTGAAGAAATCATTGGAATTGGGATTAAAACCGATTGTGGTGATTAATAAGATAGACAAGCCGGCCGCCAGACCGGAAGACGTTAAAGAAATGGTTTTGGAATTATTCATGGATTTGGGAGCCAATGATGAACAGCTTGATTTTGAATGCGTCTACGCTATCGGGAGAGACGGTATTGCCAAAAGAAAAATGGAAGATGAATCAAAAGACCTGACTCCTTTGTTGGATTTGATATTGGAAAAAGTTCCCCCGGCATCATCGGACGAATTGGTTAACAAGCCTTTGAGGGCCCAGCCTTTCAATTTGGCTTATGATAATTTTTTGGGCAGATTGGCTGTTTGCAGAATATATGAAGGAAAGATTAAGAATGGAAGCGAGGTGTTTGTAAAGGGAATTAAAGATGAAGCGAGAAAAGGAAAAATCACCAAGATTTATACTTTTTACGGTTTGGACAGGAGAGATTCCGATGAGGCATCTGCCGGAGATGTAATTATGATTGCCGGTATTCCCGACATCTTTATCGGAGAAACTATCTGCAGCAATCCGGAGCAAGAGCCGTTGCCGGTAATCAGCATTGATGAGCCGACTATTTCATTGAACTTTTTGGTTAACAATTCTCCCTTTGCCGGCCGCGACGGAAAGTATGTTACCAGCAGGCAGATAAGAGAAAGATTGGAAAAAGAATTGGAAATCAACGTCGGCTTGAAGATTGATTTTTCGGCAAATGATTTTTATAAAGTATACGGAAGGGGCGAATTGCATATTGCCATTCTTTTGGAAAAAATGAGAAGAGAAGGATTTGAATTGCAGATTTCACAACCTCAGGTAATTATCAAAGAAGAGAATGAAAAGAAATTTGAGCCGTTTGAAGAGGTGATAATCGATGTTCCCAACGACATGTCGGGAGTAGTCATCGAAAAGCTTTCAAAGAGGAAAGGAATTATGACCGAAATGAGGCCGGAACAGGGACACACCAGAATCGTTTTTGAGATGCCTACCAGGGGCCTATTGGGATACAAGCCAGACTTTGTCATGGATACCCGCGGAGAAGGCATTTTAGCCAGCCGAGTGATAGGTTTCAGGCCGTATGCCGGAGAAATAGAGATGAGAAATGTCGGTTCCATGACTTCCATGGTTACCGGCAAGTCATCGGGATTTTCTCTATGGGGATTGCAGGAAAGAGGAGTCTTGTATATCGGCCACGCCGAAGAGGTATATGAAGGAATGGTTATCGGAAATGTTTCCAAAGGAAATGATATGGCGGTTAATCCGACCAAAGGAAAAGAGCTTTCCAACATGAGAGCTTCCGGTTCCGATGAGGCGATAAAATTAACTCCGCCCGTCAGAGTTACATTGGAAGGAGGAATGAGCATTATGAGCGATGATGAGTATTTGGAAATTACTCCCAACAATGTTAGACTAAGAAAACAATTTTTATCTGATATTGAGAGAATAAGACAAAAAAGAAAAGAAGGTAAAGCTGATTAAAAAAAGAGAGCCGCTTGGCTCTTCTTTTTTATTAAATAATAGTGAATTCAATTTTTTCTCCATTAGAGTCAAGTAGCTGGGCCCAAACTTTTTCAACATTCATATCCGGGAATTCTTCTTTGATGACTGCTTCAGATTTTTTCATATCCTCAATCTGTTTTTCCTTTTCTTCTTCGCTGGAATTAAATTGATAGGTATTGTTGTAGACTCCGCAATCACTGTGGTGGATAAGGATAACATTTCTTGATTCGTGAAGATCGTGAGATAGCTTTATTTGTCTTATAAGATAGCTTCTGAATATTTCATTACTGTCGGCGATGCCTTTTCCTGATCCGGCCACAGAAACGATATCGCAGTTTCCTAAGCCGCACTTATTATCGAGAAATTTCATTGTTTCTTTGATTGTTCTAAAATCAATACAATGGAAAGCAATAGTCGAACAAGTGTGTTTACTCATAAGAGATATTATGTTTATTATTTGACAGTAATATATCTTATTATTTTTATTTTGGCAAGAAACACAAATATTTGTAGATTCCCCAGAAGTGGGACATCGTTCCTAGGAGAACGAGAATATGAAAGATTTCATGGAAGCCGAAATCTTTGGAAATATTCGGTTTTTTCTTTGCATAGATTACCGCTCCAACGGTATAGAACACTCCTCCGATCAAAAGCCACAAGATAGTTTCCATGTTCGTGGCTTTGTATAATGGATAAATAACAATTACCACTAGCCAGCTCATAAATAAATAAAGGGAAGTGGCGAACCATCTCGGAACTTTGGTCCAGAAGGACTTGAAGAAGACGGTTGATGTTCCGGCTCCGGCCAATACCCAGATGGTTACCAGAGTGGATATCCCCCAAGTCCCCTTTAGAGCAATCAAGCAGAAAGGAGTGTAGGTTCCAGCAATCAGGATGTAAATCATTGCATGATCTATTTTTCTAAAGATATCAACTTCTTCGGGGGAATGTCCGAACAGGTGATAGATGGCACTGGAAGTGTATAGAAAAATCATGCTGAATCCGAAGACGAAGAAAGAAACAATTTTTGTCGCATCTTGCTGTTGATAAGCAAAATATAAAAGGACGATTGTTCCGAATAAAGAAAGGAGTACTCCGATTAAATGGCTGATTCCGCTGATTGGGTCTTTGATTTTCATAACTTTTATAAGAGAATAATAACCTTTATTTTAATATTTGCCAAGTTGACATTATTTAATAATGGTATTAAAGTTTTAACGTAAAGTCATTGTACATTACAATGGGAGTTGGTAGAAATTAATGCAGTTGAAAAGGTGAGATTCTTCATTGAAAATGTGGATAGCAATCCCAGGTTTCCCGTTTTTGTCGTAGCCTTGCCTAATCCCACATTCAATGTTGTTGTACAGACCGTTGACCATGATAGCCAAGGATATTACATCAATCATCTTTTGGCGGATAGGGAAAGTGCTGTTTTCCCAGAAGAAGAAGCATTTTTCTCCGCTGTTTCTGCGGTGAGAATAAGGACGCAGAAACAGAATCCTAATCTCGAGCTTTTTCCCGATGTCGATGTAAAAAATGTCAAAAGCTTGAGGAAAATCGTAGAAGCTTCTCTTAACAGCAACGAACCGTTAGAGGCAATTGATTGCAGAATTATGTCTGGCTTAGCCTACTCGACATGGAGGGCGGGCGGAAAAAATTCTTTGCCTTTAATTAAAAGTATCGTTCCCTTAAACGCTTCGGATGTGATTTCCGTTGCGGAGAGGCTATCGATTAAATTGTAGGGGTAACCCTATTTTTTTATCCCGTATTTATTTTTCAATTCTTGTATTCTATTATACGATTCATTGATTCGGCTTTCGGAAATTTCTCCTTTTTTAACCGCTTTTAAAATAATCTCGACGGCTTTGTATGGAGCTTCTTCATCGTATGCCTTTCCGTTATTGGAAAGAATCAGCATATCGCATCCGGCATTGATTGATTTGATGATTGCTTCTTCAAATCCATAGTTGTCGACAATTGCTCCCATTTGCATATCATCGGAAACGATAACCCCCTTGAATCCCAACTGGTCTCTTAAGATATTTTTAATAAATAAAGGAGAGAGGGTGGCGGGATAGTCGGGGTCGATATTAGTGTTCATGATGTGAGCGGTCATCACCATGTCAGAATATCCGTTTTCAATCAGTTTCTGGTAAGGAATCAATTCTTCTTGTTGATAAGTATTGGTTACATCCACCATTCCCAAATGAGAATCTGATGTTGAGCTGCCGTGTCCGGGGAAATGCTTGATTGAGGATATGATATTGTTTTCATGAAGTCCGTCAATGAAAACGGAAGCGTGCTCATAGACTATGTTTGGGTCGCTGGAAAAAGATCTTTCCAGTTGTCCAATGACCGGATTTTCCGGATTGACATTAACATCGACAACCGGAGCGAAATCGATGTTGAATTCCAACTCTTTCAATTCTTGACTTAATGTCAAAGCATTGTTTTTCGTTTCTTCAACGGTTCCCTTTCCCATCTGCTCGGCTGAGGGGATGTTTTTGAATCCGTATTTTTCTTTCAACCTGTTGATGTATCCTCCTTCGGCGTCAACAGAGACAAAGAGAGGGGACGGAGAATACTTTTTTAAATCTTCAATCAGTTGTTTTGTTTGTGTCGGGTCAATAATGTTTCTCGGGAATTGTCCGGAAGGATTGTCTTTGTCAAAAAGAATCACTCCGCCGAGATTCAAGACATTCATCGCTTTGCTGATATACGATGTTCTGTCGATTTCGGTTCCTCTGAATCCGACAATCAGCATTTGCCCGATTTTTTGTTTTAGAGTGTAATCGTCTTGCTGGCTTTGGTAATATTTATAACCTCCCAATGCTAAAATTATTAAAATGACGATTATTAAAATTCCTCGGAATATTTTATTCATGCCTTTTTCTTATTTTTATGTCTTAACATTACCACGAAAGAGGTGGATGATAAATATTGACATTAAGAGGCATTTAATGTATCCTTGGTATTAAACACACATGGTGTCGTGCTCTTCTCTACAGAGTTAGTGAGAGTAGGTCGTTAATTAATCAATTTTCAAAATCAAATGGAAAAGAAGTTATATGTAGGAAATCTTCCCTACAGCGCAACAGACGCTTCTCTTAAAGATTTATTTTCAGCAGCCGGCAATGTTGCCGCTGCTAGCATCATTGTAGATAAATTCAGCAAGAGATCAAAAGGTTTCGGTTTCGTAGAAATGGCCACAGAAGAAGAGGCTGCTAAAGCCAAGGACATGTTCAATGGAACAGAAATAGAAGGAAGAAAGGTTATTGTTGACGAAGCTAGACCGATGAAGGAAAACAACTTCAGAGGCGAATAATTCGCTTACAATCAAGGAGCCCCTCTCGGGGGCTCTTTTCTTATTTTCTTTTCAATGTTAAAATATTCCTATATGACAAAACAAAAACAAATATATAGATGTAATGTCTGCGGAAACATTGTCGAAGTTCTTCATTCGGGAGCGGGAGAATTGGTTTGTTGCGGACAGCCGATGGAATTATTGATTGAAAAAGAAACCGATGAAGGCAAAGAGAAGCATGTGCCGGTGGTTAGGGGAAACAAAGTCGTGGTCGGAGAAGTTCTTCATCCGATGGAAGAAAAACATTTTATCGAATGGATAGAGGTAGATAATTGCAAGGTTTTCTTGAAGCCGGGAGATGAGCCGGAAGCGGAATTTAATATTAAAGAAGGTTCTTTAATCAGAATATATTGTAATGTACACGGATTATGGAAATCAAAAGCGTAATTAACATAGATGAGTTTGATAAGGCCGATTTGAGAGTCGGAAAAATAGTTGAAGCAGAGAGAGTCGAAGGTTCGGACAAGCTCTTAAAACTGCAGATTGATTTGGGAGAAGAAAAAAGGCAGATATTGGCCGGGATCGGCAAGGCATATCTTCCCGAGGAATTGATTAATAAGAGCGTTGTTGTTATAATCAATTTAGAGCCGAGAATGATGATGGGCCTTGAGAGTCAGGGCATGGTCTTGGCGGTCAAAGACAATAATAATTTATCGGTTTTGGTTCCGGATAAGGAAATTATTCCCGGTTCCAAAATCAGCTAAAGGTCAAATAATAAATTAATTAATAAAAAAATGGAAGCACAATATTTTGAAAAAGAAGCCAGAACGGAAAATCCCGTCATTAAGATATTAATGATAGTGGGAATCGTTTTTTTGGCTTTGTTGATTATCTATACCGTTTTTGCAATTCAGAAGACGGCCAAGGAAACTCAATACATCGGGGCCACTGGAGATCAGAACACGATAAACATTTCCGAGACAGGAACTGTTTACGCCGTTCCCGACATCGCCTTAGTGACTTTTACCGCCATTACTCAGGAATCAACGATTAATCAGGCATTGCAGAAGAATAATGACAAAGCTAACGGTATTATTGATTTTTTGAAAAGGCAGGGAATCAATGACGCTGACATGAAAATAGTCGATTTTAACATCTATCCTCAGTACGAATGGCAGACCAAGGGAGTCGATTTAACCATTTATCCTTTAGGAAAAAGAGTGATTACTGCATATCAGGCCGTTGAATCGGTCGAAGTTAAAATGAGAGATACTGATTTGATCGGCAGGAATATTCAGGGTTCTCTTGAGGCCGGAGCCAGTCAGGTTTCCGGATTGCAGTTTACAATCGACAAAGAAGAAGACTTTAAGAAGCAGGCAAGGCAAATAGCCATGACTAATGCCAAAGCCAAGGCTCAGGAAATAGCCGATGGCATGGGGGTAAGGTTGGGAGAACCGGTCAGCTTCACCGAGTCATATTACGCTCCTTCCTTCAGTGCCACAGACAAGGCGACTGCCGGAACAGGAAGCAATATGCAAATCGTGGTCGGAGAGAATAAAATTGAGGTAACGGTTAACGTCTCGTACGAAATTCAATAATATGGAAGGAGACATCAAAAAAGAAATTATTACTGTAATAATTATATTACTGGTTATTGCTTTGGCTTTCTTCCTTATGATGAGGCCGAAAGAATTGAATGCGCCGACAACAGAGCAGAACAGTACAACAAATATGGATGAGGTAAAAATAGAAGTATTGCAAGAAGGGGCAGGCGAACCGTCAAAGAACGGAGATGAATTGACCGTTCACTATACCGGAACTTTGGAAGATGGAACGAAGTTTGATTCAAGCGTGGACAGGGGAACTCCTTTTACTTTCACCTTGGGAGCCGGACAGGTCATCCAAGGCTGGGAGCAGGGAATGCTTAATATGAAAGTCGGGGAAAAGAGAAAATTAACCATTCCTTATTCTCTGGGTTATGGCGAAAACGGATATGGACCGATTCCCGCTAAAGCCACTTTGATATTTGAAGTCGAACTGTTGAAGATAAACTGATTCAAGAGCCCCGGAAGGGGCTTTTTTGTTATCTCAAATTATGTTAATATTTTCCTATGCTTACCAAAAAGGAAAAAGAATTAAGGAAGTTGGAAAAAGATGTTTTGGTTTGCAAAAAATGTGTTTTGTGCAAGAAAAGAAATGCTCCGGTTATCGGACAAGGAAGTTTTAAAGCTAAAATAATGTTTGTCGGAGAAGCTCCGGGAGCAAAAGAAGACGCAACGGGAATTCCTTTTTGCGGAAGGTCGGGAAAGTTCTTGGACGAACTTTTGAAGTCGGCCAAGATAGACAGGGAGAAAGTATACATTTGCAATATTATTAAATGCCGTCCACCTCAAAACAGGGACCCCGAAGAGAAAGAGATAAAAGCCTGCAGTCAATATATTAAAAAACAGGTTGAAATCATTTCACCCAAAGTGATTTGTCCTTTGGGCAGATATTCAATGGCTTTTATCATGGAAATGTTCGGGTTTACTGAAGACATTGATGTCATCAGCAAGGTTCACGGCAAGGTTTTTAAGGGAAGAAATACGGTTATTCCTTTTTATCATCCGGCCGTGGCCATATATAATCCGAATATGAAAAAGATTCTGAAGAAAGATTTTAAGATATTAAAAAAATATGCTGATTAAGGTGAAAGCTTTTCCTTGTTCCAAGGAAGATAAAGTAGTCAAGAAGAAAGAAGACAGCTTTGATGTTTTTGTCGAGGCGGAAGCGGAAAGAAACATGGCCAACAAGAGAATCATTGAATTGTTGGCCGGGTATTTTGATTTGCCTCAGACTAAAGTCAAGATGATAAAGGGATTCAAGGAGTCGAGTAAAATCTTTGATATTAGGGATAAAATTTGATAATATATCAATATGATACATATAGATGCAATACGAGAATTGTTAATGAATAAGCCGTTCAACGCAGCTCTTTTATCCTGGTTTCTGGCTCAAAGCATGAAAGCTTTGCTTTTAACTTTTAAGCAGAAGAAATTCAGGTTTGATTTGTATTCTTTGCCGGGAGGGTTTCCTTCTTCGCACAGCGCCACTGTTTCCGGTTTGGCCGCTTCGATAGGACTATTATACGGATTTGATTCGGGTCTTTTTGCTATCGCTATTATTCTTGCATTTTTCATGATTTACGATGCCAAGGTTATCAGAGGTGCGGCCGGAAAGCAGGCACAATCATTGAATAGATTGATAGAGATGTTTAACGAGGAAGAAGGGCAGGATATGGCGAAATTGAGAGAAGTTCTGGGTCACAGTATTTTGGAAATTATCGGAGGGATTTTAATCGGTATTTTAGTCGCCATTTGGATTGTTTAAAATGGAATTACCCGAAGACTACAAAAGAGGTTTTAAGGAATTTTTAGGCGTTAAGGTTGATTTATCTTTCCGTCCTTTGATACCCAGGGAAGAAACCGAAGATTGGGTTAAAAAAGCGATTGGCGAGATAAAAGGAGAGTGTTTGGATTTGTTCGCCGGTTCGGGGTGTATCGGTTTGGCTGTTTTGAAGAATGTTCCTAACTCAATTTGTGATTTCGGAGACAGGGAAAATTCTTTTTTAAAAGGGATTGAAAAAAGTGCGAGAGAGAATGGAATAGAGAAAGAAAGATTCAACTTGATTGAAACAGATATTTTTTCCAATATTTCAAAAAAGTACGATTATATTTTAGCCAATCCTCCTTATGTCGCCGAAAGCAGAAAAGACGAAGTCGGAGAAGATGTTAAAATGTTTGAACCGGCCATCGCTTTATACGGAGGGAGCGACGGAATGGAAATAATCAGAATATTTTTGAATAACGCCAAAGATTACTTGAAAGAAAACGGAGTCATCTATATGGAATTCGATCCGGGGCAGAAAGAATTAATTGAAGAAATCATTGAAGATAAATATTCGAAGTTCGAATTTTTAAAAGATAGATATAATAAATACAGAGTTGTTAAAATAGAAAAATAATATGTGGGAATATATTTTATTGGGTTTTTTGCAAGGAGTGTTTGAATGGATACCGGTTTCGAGCGAAGGTGTGGTTGCTTTATTCTCCAGTTTTTTAATTAAAGATTTCAACAGTGTTGATTTGGCTTTATTCCTGCATATCGGAACGCTTTTGGCGGTAATCGTTTATTTCTGGAAAGATTGGATAGATTTGATTTCTTTTAAGGATAAAGAGTTTTTGAGATTTTTTATTATCGTAACCATTATTTCCGGAGGATTGGGATTTTTTGTTTACAAGCTTGCGGAAAATGTTACCATGGGTTCGGGGTTGTTGGCTTTGATGGGTTTGGGATTATTGCTGACTTCCTGGTTTCAGAAGAAGAATATCAAATTGAATATTAATAAAGATTTGTCTTCGGTGATTGTCGGATTATTGCAGGCCCTCTCGGCTATTCCCGGATTGTCTCGTTCCGGTTCAACCGTTTTCGCTCTTTCTTTAACCGAAAACAATCCTTCGGAAATATTAAGGAAGTCATATCTTATTTCCGTTCCGGTTGTTTTGGGGTCTTCTCTTTATTTGTATATAAAGAATCCGGCGATGGTTGTTGTTTCTTGGCCGGCCCTGATTGCCAGTTTTGTTTTCGGACTTTTATCTTTGAAGCTTTTATTGGATTTTTCCAAGAAAGTTAATTTTTCCAAGTTTACCTTTATTTTCGGAATATTGTGTTTAATCGGAGCATTATGGCAATTTCTAGCGTAAAGAAAGAATTATTGAAGAATGGGGATAAAGAGCAGGCAAAACATTTGTCGCGCTTTTTTAAAACCGGAAAAGGGCAGTACGGGGAAGGCGATGTGTTTTTGGGAATAAAAGTTCCTGTTCAAAGGGAGATTGTTAAAAAGTTTAAAGATGCGGAATTGAAAGAAATTCAAGAATTGTTGAATGACGAATTCCATGAGTGCAGATTGACCGGATTATTGATATTGGTCCAAAAATACAAGAAGGCGGAGAACAAGAGGGAAATATTTGATTTCTATTTAAAGAATGCGAAGAGAATAAACAATTGGGATTTGGTTGATTTGACCGCTCCTGGTATAGTTGGAGATTTTCTTTTGGACAAGAAAAAAGAAAGAGAAATTTTATATTCTTTGGTCAAATCAAAGAATCTTTGGGAAAGAAGGATTTCCGTTCTTTCGACTTTCACTTTTTTAAGGAATAAAGATTATAAGGATATTTTAAAAATTGCCGAAATATTATTAAAAGACGAGCAAGATTTAATCCATAAGGCGGTTGGCTGGATGCTTAGGGAATTGGGAAAGAGAAACAAAGAAGTTGAAGTTTCTTTTTTGAATAAGCACCATCGAAAGATGCCGAGAACTATGTTGAGATATTCAATAGAAAAGTTTAGTCCCAGAGAAAGAGAATTTTTCATGAGGAAAGATTAATTTTATGAATATTTTCAACTTCTTTTTTAATAAGAATAGAAAATTTGATGAAGCGTATGAAAAAGCCAGAAGCGAAGCAGAAATTTTATTGGAAAAATATGATTTCATTGAAGATGATAATATTGTAGAAATTAATCCCGTTAAGCCAAAAGAAGATGTTCCAATTTTTGTTTCTCCGGGATGGGGAGTAACTCCAAAATCACAGAAAGAAGCTTTGGAAGCCATTGTCGGTGAAGGTAGAAAAGTTTTAACAGTTTCTTTTTCCAGGGAAAAGAAAATAAAGGAAAGCGGTATCGATATCCCAGTCGTAGAATTGCAGAAGGCTTTGTCCATTATCGAGGCATTGAATAAAAAAGGAATTAATAAGGTTGATGCAATCGGTCACTCTGAGGGTGCGATTGTTTTAGCTATCGCCGCTCTTTATTTTCCGGAAAAGATAAGAAACATAGTTCTTATCTCTCCCGCCGGAACGGTAGAGAATGATTCACCATCAGAACTGGTTAAAAGATTCGTCGTTAACGAGGGAATTAAAGAGTTTTCAAAAAATAGAAATTCAAAGAAAGATTCGCTCTTTGAATATTTAAGCGAGATTTTTAAATACGGCATTAAAAATCCCGGCCTTTCATATGAAGAAATACTGGCCTGTGCCAATGCTAATATTTTTGAACTGACAAAGCAGCTTAAAAGAAAAGGAATTAAGATTGGCTTTATCTGCGGCTCCGACGACGAAGTGTTTCCCTTAAGGGAGGTTAATAAGAGGGTGAACAAAGAAAACTTTGATTATTTTATCTCAACCGAGGGAGACCACGGCTCTTTTATTTTCAATAAAGAGCATGTCTTATCGGCAATCAACCTGTTGAATAATATGAAAAACAGGTAATTGAACCCATCCTCTATTTAAGATATAATAACTGTATTATGGATGTTGATTTATTGTCTAAATTGAATAAAGGACAGAAAGAAGCGGTTACCTTTGATCAAGGCCCGCTTTTAATCGTTGCCGGGGCGGGAACGGGCAAAACAACGGTTTTGACGCACCGAATAGCCTATTTGATATCGGAAAAGGGGATTAAGCCGGAAGAAATATTAGCGGTAACTTTTACCGAAAAGGCAGCCAGAGAAATGGAAGAAAGAGTGGAGAAGCTCCTTCCTTTCGGCTATTACGATTTATGGATTTCCACCTTCCATTCTTTTTGCGACAGGATTTTGAAAAGATACGGATTATTAATAGGGATACCGACGAACTACAAGCTGCTGGAGCAGACCGGAAGCTGGATTTTAATCAGGAAGAATTTAGATAAGTTTAATTTTTTAAAAGAGTACCGCCCCTTAGGTAATCCGACCAAGTTTATCCAGGCCTTGGTTTCTCATTTCGGACATTGCAAGAATGAAGGCATTTATCCGGAAAATTATCTGGAGCACGCTGATTCTTTGAAATTGAACATGGACGACATTCCTGTCGGTTCCAAATCGGTTAAATCAAAAGAGAAGAAAGATTTGAGCGACAAACAGAAAGAATACGAGAGGATAAAAGAAGTGGCCGAGGCATATCATGTTTATCAGAAATTATTATTGGACAACAATGTTCTTGATTTCGGCGATCTGATTAATTACACTTTGAAACTTTTTGAGAAAAGGCCGGAGATTCTCGAAAAATACAGGAAGCAGTTTCGCTATATCATGGTTGATGAATTCCAAGACACCAATTGGGTTCAATACGAATTGGTGCAAAAATTGGCCTACCCGGAAAACAACATCACTGTCGTCGGAGATGATGACCAGTCAATCATGAGTTTTCAAGGAAGCTCTTTTAATAATGTTTTGAGATTTAAACATGATTATCCCGAATCAAAGGAAATAGTTTTGACCGAGAATTACAGGTCTTTTCAAAACATATTGGATTTGGCATATGATTTTATCCAATTGAACAATCCTAATCGTTTGGAATATCAGCTCAATGAAATAGAAGAGATTGCCAAGAGGGCGGAAGAAAGGAATATAGATTTGAAGACATTTAAAAAGGTGGATAAAAAACTTAAAAGCAATCAAGGGAAAAAAGGAGCGATTGAGCTTTTGGGTTTTGAAACTCTTGATGACGAATTGACGGGAGTAATCAGTAAGATTTGGGAGATAAAAGAAATAGACAAGAAAGCGACTTTCTCCGATTTCGCCGTTTTGACCAGAACCAATGATTCGGCCAACGGATTCAGCCGGGCCATGGAAAGAGCCGGCATCCCTTATCAATTCGTTTCTTCAAAAGGGCTGTACACCAATCCTTTGATACTTGATTTGATTTCTTATCTCAAGATTGTTCTCGATTTCTACGATTCACCCAATTTTTACAGAGTTTTAAGGATGATGGATTTCTCTCCGGAAGAAGTTTCAAGAATAATCCAATATAGCGACAAGAAAAGCATTCCTGTCTTTGAAGCAATAGGAGATGCTCATTTATTGAGCAAGTTTACTTCCGACACGAAAGTTAAATTAAGGAAATTGGCTGATAATTTGAGAAAGCACTACAAATTGGCAAAAGAAAAGAGTGCCAGCGAGGTTTTTATCAACGTAATCAATGACTTGGAATATGCCAAATATATTCCGGAAAACAGCGAGGAAAGTTTAAAGAAATGGGAAATGATTGATCAATTTTTTGAAAAGATTAAGAATTTTGAAAATTCTCAGGTTGATGGCAAGCTTCTTTCTTTCATTGAAAACCTGCAGATGGAATTGGAAGCGGGAGAAGAAGGCTCTTTGAGGATGAGCGTGGATTCCGGTTTTGATGCAATCAGAATAATGACGGTTCATTCTTCAAAGGGATTGGAATTCAAATATGTGTTTTTAGCCAATTTGGTTTCTCGAAAATTTCCTTCAGACCAAAAAAGAGACCCGATAGATATTCCCGGGGCTTTGATTAAAGAAGTTTTACCGGAGGGGGACTCTCATATTCAAGAGGAAAGAAGATTATTCTATGTCGCTTTGACCAGAGCCAAGAAAGGATTGTTCTTGACCTGGGCCGCCGATTATGGAGGAAAGGATCTAAAAAAGCCATCAAGATTTTTGATAGAGGCGGGATTGATTACCGAGGAGGTTTTGAATAAGCAGAAATTCGTCAGGGGTTCGGGGTTTTGCATTAAGCGTTCGTTGAATAACGGATTCAAGCTCGAATCAAACGAGACCAACGGTTCGGGCCGGGACTTAAAATCATTCTTGCCCGACCATTTTTCCTATTCTCAATTAGAATCTTTCAAGAGATGTCCTTTGGGGTATAAATTCGGGAGTATTTTCAAGATTCCGATAAGAGGGAAGTCGGTTTTCAGTTTCGGTAAGACAATTCATGCCACCCTGCACGGATTTGTTGATGAATCTTTGAAATCGTCTCAGCAAAAAGATTTGTTCGGAGGAGGAGAGAAGAAAACCTTGAACTTTGATGATTTGTTAAAGATATATGACAAAGAGTGGATTCCCGATTGGTATGAATCAGCTTCAATCAAAAAAGAGTTTTACGACAAAGGAAAAGAGATTTTGAAAAAATTCTACGATGATTTTATTGAAAAGAAGCACAAGATATTACTTATCAATAACGAACCGGCTTTGGAGAAAAGCTTTAATTTAAAATTAAACGAAGATGTTTTCATCGGAACGATTGATAGGATGGATGATTTAGGGAGTGGAGTGGAAATTATTGATTACAAAACCGGTTCTCCCAAGACCAGCCTGGGAAAAGACGAAAAGCTGCAATTGATGATTTATGCCGTGGCCGCCAAGAAGGTTTTGGGTTTGAATCCTTTGAAAATGACCTATTACTATATTGAAGACGGTTCTTCCGTGTCTTTTGAAATGGATGAAGAAGATATTTTAAAGATAGAAGAAGACGTTAAAGAATTGATTCAGAAGATCAAGAGAAGTAATTTCAAGCCGACTCCGGGATGGCACTGCCAGTATTGCGATTTTAAAGATATTTGCGCCCACAGGAAGGTTTAGGTATAATTTAAATATATGAAAAAAACAAAAATAACAATTTTGGGAGATGGAGCATGGGGAACAACCCTGGCTATTTTACTCTCTAAAAACGGGCACGAGGTTACCGTTTGGAGTGCTTTTCCAGAACATTTGGATGTTTTAGACAAAGAAAGGGAAAACACAACGTATTTGAAAGGGATAAAAATTCCTACAGATATTGTTTTTGAAAAAAATCTGGGCAAAGCAATCGAATTCGGAGAGTATATTGTTTTTAGCATTCCTTCTAAATTTTTCAGGAATGTTGCGAGCAATATTAAAAAAGAAAAAGTTTCTTTAAAAAACAAGGTTTTTATCAATGTTGCCAAGGGATTAGAGCAAAAAACCTTAAAAAGAATGACGGAGATATTGAAAGAAGAATTGGGAAACGTTCAGACTGCTGTTTTGTCCGGCCCGACTATCGCTATCGAAGTGGCAAAGAAATTGCCGGCCTTGGTTGTTGTTGCTTCAAAGAATCATTCTGTTGCCAAAGATATTCAAGACATTTTCAGTAATGAATATTTCAGGGTTTATACTTCTACCGATGTTACGGGCGTTGAGTTGGGCGGACCGTTGAAAAATATCATTGCCGTGGTTGCGGGAATATCCGATGGGCTGGGATTCGGTTCCAATGCCAAGGCAGCCATATTGTCTAGAGGAATAGTCGAGATACAAAGATTGGGAGAAAAGATGGGAGCAAAAAAGAAAACTTTTTATGGTTTAGCCGGTTTGGGAGATTTATCCACTACCTGTATTAGTCCCGAGAGCAGAAATAGAACTCTGGGAGAAAAAATTGCCAAAGGACAGAAATTAGAAGATATCGTTAATTCAACATCCAGTATTATCGAAGGAGCGACCACCGCCGAAGCAGTCTATCAATTAAGCAAGAAATACAAAGTGGACATGCCGATTGTTACCTCGGTTTACCATATTTTATATGATGGCATGGATCCGATGGATGCTTTGACTCAGATGATGCAAAGGGAGAGAAAGCCGGAATAGGATTGCACGGGAGTCCATCTTTTGCTACAATATTTGCGTATAGTTTAAAGCTATAATTCATATGGATCAAAACATATTATTGGTATTTTTAATCGTTTTAGGATATTTTTCCGGTTCCATTCCTTTCGGGTATATTATTGCCAAATTAAAGGACATTAATATCCAGAAGCAGGGAAGCGGCAATATCGGAGGAACCAATGTTTTTAGAGTTTTGGGTTTTAAATATGCAATATTAGTCGCATTACTCGATGTTTTAAAAGTTGTATTGCCGTCTCTCATAGCCAAGCAGTACTTAATTAACGAGTGGTATGTTTGCTTGGCGATTCTCGCAGCGGTCTCGGGGCATATTTTTCCAATTTGGCTCAAGCTTAAGGGAGGCAAAGCGGTCTCGGGAGTTTTCGCCTCAATGGTTGTGGTAATCGGTTGGCA
The DNA here is from genome assembly GCA_041651685.1 of Minisyncoccota bacterium. Taxonomy (GTDB): domain Bacteria; phylum Patescibacteriota; class Minisyncoccia; order Minisyncoccales; family Minisyncoccaceae; genus UBA2211. The sequence continues at coordinate 76,469 of JBAZIU010000001.1, read as the reverse complement.
ATATTCATTGATTTTTCTTTTAATCTGGGCTGTCGCCCTGAGAACGATAAAGATAATGAGTTTGACCAATTTGATTGTTGTTTGGTTCATCCCTCTGCTATTTTATTTTTGCACTCATTCAATCGCCTATACCTTTTTAGGAGCAGCATATATACCCATATTGTATTGGAGCCATCGAGAAAATATTAAAAGATTAAAAGAAGGAGTTGAGAAAAAAATAATAAAATAATATAAATATGAAATTAAACATTTTTATTGAAAATCCGAAAGGAACATCAAATAAGTACGAATTAGACAAGGAGTCGGGAAAGATAATGCTCGACAGAGCCTTATATTCTTCTGTTTTTTGGCCTTTTGAATACGGCTTTATTGAGAATACCTTATCCGAAGACGGAGATCCTTTAGACGCTGTAGTATTGGTTAATGAGCCGACTTTTCCCGGCTGCGTCATTCCTTCTAAGATTATCGGAATGTTTAATATGGAAGACGAGAGCGGAATTGATTACAAAATCATTGCCGTTCCCGATGACAAGATTGATCCAAGATTCAAACACATCAACAGTGTCGATGATTTAACCGAGCATCAAAGAAAAGAAATCCAAGAATTTTTTGAAATATACAAAAGATTGGAACCGAACAAATGGGTCAAGGTGACAGGGTTTGAATCAAAAGAAAAAGCGGAAGAAATAATCGAGAAGTGTAAGAAATAAAGAAATGGAAGAATCAAAAAAAACATACAAAGTCAATAAAGGAAAATGTTTGGGTTGCGGAAGCTGTGCCCTGTCCTGTCCCGAAGGTAGCGAGATGGACATTGACGGCAAAGCAAAAATTATCAGTTCGGCCAAGGTTGAGGAATGTGGCGGAGTGGACCTTTGTCCCTACGGTGCCATCGAAGTGATTAACGGAGACGAGCCGGAAGAGACAGAAGAATAGTTGATAATTAATGAGCAGCCCAACATCAGTTTGGGTTGTTTTTTATTATGTAGTTTGTTTACATTGCTTGACTTAATGTAAACAAAGGTATATACTTTGCTTACATTAATAAAAAGATGTAAACAAACATGAAATTTATACAAATAGGCCAGCTTAAAGAACAAAAACAGGGATTCAAAGCTTTTATCCCTATGCCTTTTCCTCCAGAAGGTGGTTTTGAATTTGATTCAAAAATCATTAAGAAAAGCGACGAAGCAACGCGTCTTCTCGGCAAGCTTGATGGCATTACAAAGCTTTTGCCCGATGTTGATTTTTTCTTGAGCATGTATCTTCGCAAAGATGCGGCTTCTTCAAGTCAGATTGAAGGGACAATGGCTACGATGATAGATGCGATTGAAGCTGAGGTTCAATCAAGTGTAAATATTCCGGAAGATGTGGATGATATTTTGCATTACATTAGAGCATTAAACTATGGTATGAAGCGTGCCAAAGAGGATAATTTTCCAATGACTCTGCGTTTTATAAGAGAACTTCACAAACAATTAATGAGCAAAGCTCGAGCAACCCACTATTCTGACCCGGGAGAATTTAGAAAGTCCCAAAACTGGATAGGAGGCACTCGTCCTGATAATGCTCGTTTCGTGCCGCCGCCAGTTGAAGAAATGAATTTAGCTCTGAATGATTTTGAAAAATTCATACATTCCGATGACGACATCCTTATTCTTATCAAGGCTGCCTTGATTCACGCTCAATTTGAGACAATCCATCCATTTCTCGATGGCAACGGCAGAACTGGTCGAATGATTATAGCCTTCTATCTTTGGAAAGAAAATTATTTGGAAAGACCCGTATTGTTTCTGTCTTCTTATTTCAAGAAGCATCAAAAGGTCTACTACGAGAGATTGTTCGGGTATCATTTTGGAGAAGTTTCTGCTTGGGTAGATTTTTTCCTTGATGGTGTTATCGAGGTTACCAGTGAAGCAATTGATATTGTCGGGAAGATTACAAATTTACGTGAAAAAGATATGATGAAAATCCAAGCTCTCGGCAAGCGTTCTTCGGAGAGTGCCATTTTAGTATTGCCGAAACTTTATGAACAGCCGATTGTGAATGTTGCGACAATCCAGAAATGGACTGGCTTTTCTCGTGTCGGTGCCCAGTCAGTGATAAACCGTTTTATAGGGATTGGCATTCTTACTCCAAAAGATAAGGATAAAAAGTACGGACAATCATATATTTATAAAAAATACACCGATATATTTGCTGAATAGTCAATGATTTGATATTTGCATAATCAACGAAAATGGAACAAATTTTAAATAAACACATCGATCTTAAACCAAAAGTTATTGTAGCTTTTTCTGGAGGTGTTGATTCAAGTACCTCGTCTTTGCTTTTAAGAAAACAGGGCTTTGATATTTCAGCCGTTTTTATGCGCTTAACCGATTCTCCTTATTTTAAATTTGCTGAAGAAAGAGCAAGAAAGTTGGCTAAGTCTATGAAGATGCCTTTTTCAGTTCTTGATTTAAGAAAAGAATTCAAAAAAACAATCATTGATTATTTTATCAACGGATACAAAGAAGGAATCACTCCCAATCCCTGTGTCATGTGTAACAAAGAAATCAAGTTCGGATTGTTTTTAGATTATGCTTTAAGAAATAGATCAGACTATATTGCTACCGGACATTACGCCAAGACAAAGATTAAGAAGGACGGAGTTCATATTTATCAGTCGGAAGATTCAAGAAAAGACCAGTCGTACTTCTTGTGGAGATTGAATCAGAAACAATTATCCAAAGTTATTTTTCCTGTCGGATTGCAAACTAAAGACGTTACAAAAAAAATCGCCAGAGAGAATAAATTGGCATCGGCCGATTTTCCTGAATCCCAAGAAGTTTGTTTTGTTAAAGAGGTTAACAGAGAATATTTAGAAAAATATATTAAAAATAAAAAGGGAAAGATAGTTGATGTTAGAGGAAACATCTTGGGCGACCACGATGGAATTTATTTCTATACGATCGGACAGAGGCGAGGTATCGGCTTGGCCGGAGGTCCTTATTGGGTGGTTTCAAAAGACATCAAGAAGAACAGATTAGTTGTTTCTCTTGATGAAAAAGATTTGTTGTTTAAAGAAGTTAAATTTAAAAAGGTCAATTGGATTTCCGGAAAAAGTCCAGAGCTTCCTTTGAAAATAAAGGCGAAGATAAGATACGGTCACAAGCCGTCTTCCGGAACATTATTTAAAAACAAAGTAGTTTTTGATAAAGCACAGAGAGCGACCACTCCCGGACAGTCAATTGTCTTCTATAAAGGCAGAGAAATGCTCGGCGGAGGGGTAATTGTTTAAAAAGTAATAATTTGATATATTGTAATCATGAAGAAACAGATATATTTAGATTATGCCGCCACCACTCCGGTTGACCCGAGAGTCGTGAAAGCGATGGCCCCTTATTTCACCGAAAAGTTTGGAAATCCGGCTTCTTTGCATTATTTCGGCAATGAAGCGAGGGGAGCCTTGGAAAACAGCAGGGAAATTATTGCCAAGGCCATGAAGGCCGAATCCAAGGAAATAATCTTTACCAGCTCGGCCACGGAAAGCAATAATATGGCGATAAAAGGAATTGCTTTTGCCAATAAAGATAAGGGAAGGCACATTTTGATTTCATCGATAGAGCATGATTGTATTTTAAACAGCGGAGAATGGTTAAAGAAGCAAGGATTTGATGTTGAGAAATTGCCGGTTGATAAATACGGAACAGTTGATCCGAAAGAAGTTGAAAGGAGGATTAGAAAAGATACGATTTTGGTTTCGGTAATGCATTCTAATAATGAAGTGGGAACGATTGAACCGATTGCGGAGATAGGAAAAGTTTGTCAGGAAAAAAATGTATACTTCCACACCGATGCCGCTCAGAGTTTTGGCAAGGTTCCAATTGATGTTAGGAAGCTGAATGTTGATTTGTTAACAGCATCTTCGCAAAAGATGTACGGGCCCAAAGGAATCGCTTGTCTGTTTATCAAAAAAGGAACAAAGATTGATCCGTTGTTGCATGGCGGCGGACAGGAATTCGGAAAGAGGTCTTCGACCAGTAATGTTGCTTTAGCTGTTGGTTTTGCCAAAGCGGTTGAAATTTGCCTTTCGGAAATGAGCAAGGAAAGCAAGAGATTGATTAAATTGAGAGACAAGATTATCAAAAGAGTTTTAAAAGAAATACCCGATTCATATTTAAACGGAGCTCCGAAAAAGAGGTTGCCCAATAATGTGAATGTGAGATTTTCTTTCGTTGAGGGAGAATCGATTCTTTTCCAGTTGGACTCTTTGGGAATAGCGGTTTCTACCGCCTCCGCCTGTTCTTCTCCCAAGTTGGAACCGTCGCACGTTTTGATGGCGATGGGCTTGAAGCATGAAGAAGCACACGGTTCTTTAAGGGTGAGCATGGGAAGGTGGACCACTGAAAAAGACATTGAATATTTGATAAAGGTCTTGCCGGGAATAATAAATAAATTGAGGAGGATTTCGCCTCACAAAATACATGGTTAAAAGTTTTTATTCAAAAGAAGTTATAAAGCATTTTAATTCACCGCACAATTACGGCAAGATTAAGAATTATGACGGATTGGGCAAGGTAGGCAATATGATATGTCTTTTGCCTACAGAAAAAATACACCTATCTAGTGAAATCAAACCGCTTAAAGATTTAAAAGCTGGTGATTTTGTTTTAAGTCATACGGGAATTATTAATAAAGTAGAACAATCATCTTGCAGGAAATATAAAGGAAAAATAATAGAATTAAAAAATAAACTAGGTACCTTGAGTCTCACTCCAGAGCATTTGGTCTATGCTATTAAAGTTCCGAAGGGCGACAAATATTTAAGAACTAGGTATCGAAAGTTGCTTTCTCCAGCATGGTACCATTCAGCGCACCTGGAACAGGGAGACATTGTTCTCTATCCGATTACTAAGAAGATAGAAAAGACAGAATTTTTAGAAATAGATATTCCAAAATCTAAGTTTGATTTTAAGAGCATAGAGATTCCATCTAAAATAAAAATAGATGCTGGAATTTTAAGGCTTTTCGGTTACTTTTTATCTGAGGGCAATATAACCGAAAGAAAGTGTAGTAATTTTATTACTTTTACTCTTAATATAAAAGAAGATGATATTGCCGAAGATATAAAAAAAATAGCTAAAAAGATTGGTTTAAATGCTATTATAAGAAAAAAGCCAGATCATAACTCAATGGCGGTTTATTTGTATAGCGTTAAATTGGCTAAATATTTCAAAAAGATTTTTGGTAATTATGCTGATAAAAAAAGCATACCTGAGTTTCTGATGGTTTTACCTCCAAGCATGCAGAAGCATTTATTATATGGAATGTGGAAGGGCGACGGGTATATTAATTTAGATAGAGATGGCGCCAGGGCTGGATATTCAACAATATCATATATGTTATCTCAGCAAGTTAAGATTTTGTTATTGAGACAAGGAATAATTCCATCAATATATTCCGAAACAGAGAAAACAATAAAGGGCGTACATCACAAAGATAACCACAGGGTGCATGTTGGACAAAGAGAATCTTTGAAAAAACTTTGCGAGATAATGGGTGTAAAATATTCTCAAAGACCGATTGTCCGTGAAAATTCTTGGATTGATAAAAAATACTTCTATACTCCTATAAGAAATATAGATACTTATGATTACAATGGAAGAGTATGTAATTTAGAAGTAGACAAAGCCCATTCTTTTACTACGGAATCATTTTGTGTACATAATTGTGGTGATGAGATGTGGCTTTATATCAAAATCGGAGAAAACAAGGAAAAAGAAAAGATAATTAAGGACGTTAAGTTCGAGACTTTTGGTTGCGTGGCGGCCATTGCTACCAGCAGCGTGGTAACAGACTTGATTAAAGGAAAAACCATTGAACAGGCGTTGAAAGTCAAAAAAGAAGATATTGTTAAAGTTTTGGGAGAATTGCCTCCGATAAAATTGCATTGCTCCGTTTTAGCGATAGATGCTTTGTCCGAAGCTGTTTATAATTATTTTTCTAAGAAGAAAATAAAGATTCCCAAGAATGTCGAGGAAAGGCATCAAACAATTATAAAGAGGGAAAGTTTACACGATCACCAACATGAAGATAACTAAAAAAACAAAATTATCAAAAATAATAGACGAAAAGAAAGTTACGAAGATATTGGAAAAGTATGAATTTCCATGCATTTCCTGTCCTTTTGCCAGAATGGAGATGGAAAATCTTGATTTGGGAAGCATTTGCGAGATGTATGATATTGACGCCAATTCATTGATTAAAGAATTAAACGAAAAATTAGATAAGAAATGAAGAAATCATTCGTTGTACTTTTTATTTTGTCGTTTCTTAATATTATAGCCTTTTCTTTTTTTACGTTTTTATCTTCTGCTCACCTTGAGGTGAGTTTTTTTGATGTTGGACAGGGTGATTCTATTTTTATCCAGACTCCGCAAAAGCATCAGATTTTGATCGACGGCGGTCCTGATTATACCAAAGTTATTGATAGCTTGTCATCCGAGATGCCTTTTAACGACAAGGAGATAGATTTGGTTATTTTAAGTCATCCGGAAAGCGACCATATGACCGGACTGCTTTCTGTTTTAGAAAATTACAAAGTCGATAACATATTATGGACAGGAATAGAAAGAGATGGTGAAAAATTTGAAAGCTGGAAAAGAATGATAAGTGACGAGGGGGCAAAGATTTATTACGCCAATAAGGGAGATATTATCAGCATGGGTAATGTTGAAATGAAAATAATCTACCCTGCAGAATTGCTAAAAGATAAAGAAGTTAAAGATAGCAACGATACTTCAATCGTTGGCAAGTTATCATACGGAAACAATTCTTTTCTTTTTACCGGAGACATTTCTTCAAAAAAAGAGAAATTATTGCTTGAGAGCGATATCGACGTCGATGTTTTGAAGGTTCCTCATCACGGTTCGAAGTATTCGACTTCTGAGGGATTTTTAGATAAAGCCACTCCTTTGATTTCTGTGATTCAGGTAGGCAAGAATTCATACGGCCATCCGACCGAAGAAGTTTTGACACGCTTAAGTAATTCTGGTATTAAAGTATTAAGGAATGATACTAACGGAAAAATTAAAATAGTTTCCGACGGAATCAATTATAAAATAATAACTAGTAAATAAAACATATGGATTTTCCAATTTTTAAAACCAAGATGGGGGGAGACAGGAAGTTTAATCTATCAGATCCCAAAGAGAGAGGAGAGTATTTCAAATTGAAATGTGGTCCGGAAATAGAAAAATTGAGAGAATATTTGAAGGAAAATACTTTCATTGCTTACCTTTTGGGAAAAAAGAACTCGGGAAAGGGAACTTATTCCAAGATGTTGTCCGAAGTGTTGGGAGCCGACAAGATAGCTCACTTATCGGTCGGAGACATGGTTAGAGCTCTTGATTTGGAAATCCAGGACCCGGAAAAGAAAAAAGAATTGGTTGAATTTTTGGAAAAGAATTACCGAGGATTCTATCCTTTGGAAGATTTGATCAAGAGTATGGAAAACAGAGACACCAAGACCCTTCTTCCTGATGAATTTGTTTTAGCCTTGGTCAAAAGGGAAATTGCCAAGAGAAAAGGAAAGGTTATTTTATTAGATGGTTTTCCGAGAAACATGGATCAGGTCAGTTTCTCTTTGTTCTTCCGCGATTTGGTTGACTACAGAGACGACCCGGATATCTTTATCATGATTGATGTTCCGATGAATATCATCAACGAAAGAATCAAATGGAGAAGGATTTGTCCTAAGTGCAACGCTTCAAGAAGCTTGAAATTATTGCCGACTTCCAAAATAGGATACGATGAAAGCTCAAAAGAATTTTATTTGATTTGCGATGAGGCCGGCTGCGATGGCGGAAGAATGGTGATGAAAGAAGGAGATGAAAAGGGAATTGAGCCGATTAAAGAAAGATTGATGATGGATGAAGAGATATTGAAGAAAGCCGATACTTTATATGGTATTCCTAAGGTAAAGTTGAGAAATGCCATTCCGGTTGATGTTGCTCGCGACTATGTTGATGAATACGAAATGACGCCTGGATACACCTTTGTTCAAGAGAACGGTGAAGTCAAAACCGTTGAAGAGCCGTGGATTGTGGCCGATGACAACGGAGTCCAATGTGTCAGTTTGCAGGCTGCTCCGGTGGTCGTTGCGATGATAAAGCAACTGGTTGAAGTATTGAAAATTTAGAGGTATAATATACTTGGTCCTATCCTTCAAATTCCGAACAACTTTCAATCGGGAGGCCACTATATTCATCCGCCTTGGCTGATGAATGAGGCCACCCACGTGGATTCATTCGGATTCACTTGAAAGTGGTAGGACCCTTGGAAAGACACTGCTTTGGCAGTGTTTTTCTTTAATGATTCGGTGGGAAGAAATAAAATAGACAAAATTTTGTAAATTAGCTATTATTATCTTAATAGTTACTTTTATGAAAAAACAGAAAATAGATGTTTTCCAGAAGAGTTTATTAAAGCATGCGAATGATTTTCGCAAGGTTTTAGCAATGCCTTCTGGTGATTGGTCAGTAAAGGGATTTATAGATGTTGCCAAAAATATTTATACAATTTCTGTTGACACAAAAGTTGTTTCTAAAATTATTGAATTAATGATGTTTCCGGTTTTACAGAAATTTGCAAAAGAAAATGGATACGAAATGCATTTTTGTACCGAACAAAATCATTATCCCGATGTTACGTTTATAACAAAAGATAAAAAGAAGATAGCCCTTGATTTAAAAAGTACCTATAGAAGAAATCACGATGCCGCTGGATTTACTTTGGGTGCATTTACTGGTTATTTTAGATATAGAAATTCTAATAAAAATATTACTTTTCCTTATAAAGAGTACAGCAAGCATTATATTTTAGGAACTATTTATACTCGGCAAGAAGACCTTATTGATGAAAACAAGGTTTACACAATAGAGGATATTGACGAGATTTTATCAGTGGTGAAAGATTTTGATTTTATTGTTCAAGAAAAGTATAAAATTGCCAAAGATCGTCCAGGGAGCGGAAATACGAAAAATATCGGCTCTTGCGTTAAAATTTCAGAATTAAAAGATGGTACGGGTCCGTTTTCAAAGTTAGGTGTGAAGATTTTCGATGATTACTGGATGAATTATATGACGATTGATATGGCCCGAAGTGCCAAACTTAGAGAACCTCCTTATTCAAATATAAAGGAATATTTAAAATATAGAAACATTAAAAATGTATAACGTTATAACCAAATCAAAACAACCGCAACTTTTTAATGATTTGCCTGCCAATAAAGCCGGTATTTTGCCTTCAACGCGCTATCAGGGTAGTAAGTATAAAATAATTAAATGGATTGATTATTATACCAAAGGATTAAAATTTAATTCTGTTCTTGATGCTTTTGGTGGCACTGGCTGTGTCGGATACATGTTTAAAAAAAATGGCAAGCAAGTTTTTTATAATGACTCTTTAAAATTTAATTATTATGTCGGTCTCGCCATAGTCGAAAATTCTAAAATTACCCTAAGTGACGATGATGTTGATTTTATATTAAAAAAACATTCAACGATTGAATACCCGACTTTTATTTATGATAATTTTCACGATATTTACTTTACTGACGAAGAAAATAAATGGCTTGATATCGTTATAACAAATATTGGTCGCATAAAAGATGAATATAAGCAATCATTGGCTTATTATGCTTTATTCCAGGCATGTATAATTAAGCGGCCATACAATTTATTCCACAGAAAGAATTTGTATATTAGAACAGCGGAAGTGGAAAGAAGTTTCGGGAATAAGAAAACTTGGGATACGCCATTCGAAGATCATTTTAGGAAATTTGTAGAGGAAGGCAATAACGCGGTTTTCGACAATGGGAAGAAAAATAAATCTTTTCATTCTGATGTTTTTGATTTGGATGTTAAGGCGGATTTAGTTTATATTGACACACCATATATTTCATCAAAAGGTATTGGTGTTAATTATTTCGATTTTTATCATTTTTTGGAGGGAATTGTTTTTTACGAGCAGTGGCCCAATTTAATAGACAAAAAATCAAAGCATAAAAAGATTAAAAATGGAAAAAATGAATGGTGTAATAAGGGAGAAATACATCAAGCTTTTGAGAAATTGTTTAAAAAATTTAAAGATTCCATTCTAGTTGTTTCTTACCGAGACGATGGAACGCCAACAATAGATGAATTGGTAAAGATGCTGAGAAAATATAAAAAATCAATTGAAATCAAGAAGCTCGACTATAAATATGTTTTAAGTAATGGAAATTCAAAAGAAGTTTTAATAATAGCTAAATAAAAACATGGTAGACGATTTAACAAAAATCAAAGAAGATGCGATAAAAATTCAAGAGGCGGATTTACTCGACACCATAAAAAGCATTGAATCGGAGAACACAAAATCTTCATTTGTTCTTATTTTTGCTTCTGCTCTAATGGCTTTACTTAAAGATTTTGATAAGCTGCCCGCATGGGTTAATGTTCTCTTTTTTATTTTAATTGTTGGTTCAATTGCTGCCGCTTTTTATAATATTTCAGCTAAAAAAGTCAGTGTCCATGCAAACGTTGATGAAATTTTTGTAAAAAATATTCCGACACAATGGGAAGAACATTTGCAAAATAAACATTTATTTTTGAGAAATAGTTATCACGAAGCTAAAAATTTACTATATAAAAAAGCGAATTTAACAAGAGTGTCGTTTGTTCTCGTAGCACTGTCGACTATTTTAATATCAATTAATAAAATAATTCTATGAGTGATGATCAAAAAGAAACAAAACATGTTGGCGAGCAAAAGCCCTTAAATCAAAATTCAAAACCCGATGACAATAACAATCAAGGCAATAATGGTAATTCTGGAAATCAAATAAAACCACAAGAAACACAAAAGGAATTAAAACCGCGAGATTAGTTTTAGTAATTACGATAAAAGAAAAGCACTGTCTTAAAACAGTGTTTTTCATTTTGTCGGGCTGCTGGGAGTTGAACCCAGGTCTTACGCACCCCATGCGCAAATACTACCACTATACTACAGCCCGATTTCTCATGAAGTTATCTTATCAAAAAAGAGGATAATTGCAATGCTTTGAATAAAAAAAGGAGATAAATCAATGGCTGCAAATTACATTTTTAAGTTTGAATTCTTGGTCATGTATTTTTATCTCTTGTTCGGCAATTAATGTCGGGTAACCGGAAAAATATGCCGATACTAGACATTCATCGTCGCCCAATAATGCCGATTCTGAAGAACTGAAAGGACAAAGGTCAGCTCTGCTGAGTTGCTCCGGTATTAGCTGGTCGCAACATACCAATAACCCTTTGTGGTTTTTGAATTCTTCATTTAGAAAATTGCAATAAGGGAAGACGGTGACGTCTTTTATTTTTATCGGCCAGTTGCTGAAATTAATATCTTTGATTTCTTTTGAAAAGAGATTTTTAATTCTCCATTCATTAATGAATACTTTGCAATCTTGGCCAACATGATTTGACTGAATGTATAACAGAAGTAATTCCAGACATTCACAGATGTTGGCTGCCTCTATTGTCACCTGCGCCTCGCTCCAGAACGATATTTCTTTTTGTCTATCTGGTGGCATGCCGAGAAGAGCGTCTAAGTCTCTCTTTTCGGTTCCAAGGGCGTAGGTCCAGGCATCGTAAACGCGAATCAGTTTTCCGTGTTCAGTTTTGTTAAAAAGCTGATGATTCCCCAGAAAGAGGAATAACATGTTGACTATAAACAGTTTCTTTCCCATTTATCTCCCTCCTGGGAGTTGATTAGAACATATCACAAGTTTAATTAAAGTCAACAAAAAAAGCCCCTTCAAGCCATTTTTGTTTTATTTCTTTCCCAAAGATTTAATGCATTTGGTGCAGGCCAAGATTCTTTTCCCGGCAAACTCTTTGAAGTTTTTGTTGGTTGTGTTAGCGGGAACAATCACCCATTGCAAATTGGGCTTGATTCTTCTTTTGGTGGAAGGGTTGTATCTGGAGATAAGCTTATACCAGCTACCTCCCATTGAAGATGATTTTCCGCAAATTGTACATTCTTTTTCCATATGTAAGTATCTTACCAAAAAATTAAATAATTGCAACCCCTCGGCATTTTTGGTATCATTGACTCATGGAAGTTATAACAATTTTTACCTTATTAATACTTTTGTTTTCGGTAATCATCCATGAGGTTTCTCATGGAAGCGTTGCTTATGCTTTGGGCGATTCAACAGCCAAGGACGAAGGAAGGCTGTCTTTGAATCCTCTGGTTCACATTGATTTAGTCGGCTCGATTCTTTTACCCATGCTTTTATTGTTTTCGGGCATGCCCATAATCGGCTGGGCCAAGCCGGTTCCGATCAATCCCATGAATTTCAGCGACAGGAGATGGGGAGATTTAAAAGTTTCGTTGGCCGGACCTTTATCCAATTTCATCATTGCTTTGATTTTCGGACTGATTATCAAGTTTATGCCTTCCTTGCCTCAGAGTTTTTTGACCATTGCGGCAATAATCGTTTTATACAATATAGTTCTGGGGTTGTTTAATTTAATACCGATTCCTCCTTTGGACGGTTCGCATATTTTATTCTCATTGTTGCCGGACAGTTTTGAGGGATTTAAAGTTTTTCTTTGGCAGTACGGATTCATACTCTTGATGCTTTTGATTTTTATCATTCCCGGAGGACTTGATTGGATTTTCAATTTAGCGCAAATAATATTATCTTTTTTTCTTAAACAATAAATTAACAAACATATGAAATTAGAAAACAAAATAGCGATAGTCACCGGTTCTTCTTCGGGGATAGGGAAAGCCATTGCCGAGAAGTTTCTCTCGGAAGGAGCTTCAGTTGTTTTTTCCGATATTAATGATTTTGATGTCAGTCGTTTTGGGAACAAAGCGATTTTTGTTAAATGCGATGTTTCCAAGTCTAACGAAGTCGATGATTTGATTAAGACTTGTGTTGATAAATTCGGTCGCGTTGATATTATGGTCAATAATGCCGGAATCGGAGGGCTGGGAGATATTTTAATGACAGAGGACGGTGCTTGGCAGAAGACAATAGATATTAATTTGTCCGGTGTCTTTTACGGCATTCGCGCTGCGGGCAGAGCAATGAAAGAAAAAGGAGTTAAGGGTTCGATTATCAACATGACTTCCATTTTGGGCTCGGTCGGGTTTGAGGGAGCTCTGGCCTATTGTGCCTCTAAAGGGGGAGTCGGGCAATTGACAAAGACCAGTGCTTTGGAAATGGCTCCTTTGGGGATTCGGGTTAATGCCATCGCCCCAGGATTCATTAAGACCAATATGACCAAGGGAGTGCAGGAAGATGAAAAACTATCAAAGCTGATTAATGGAATGACACCTTTGGGATATATGGGAGAGCCGGAAGACATTGCTAATGCCGCTGTCTTTTTAGCTTCGGAAGATTCTAAATATGTGACAGGTTCCATTTTATACGTTGATGGAGGATGGACGGCTCGCTAATTATGAAAAAGATTAAAACAATTTCCGAATTGGGTAGAATAAAAAAGAACGGAAAGAGCATCGGTCTCATCACCGGAGTTTTTGACATTCTGCACTATGAGCACGTAGAATTTCTTTGCTTTGCTAAAAAGAAGGTAGACGTGTTGATTGTCGGGATTGAGTGCGACAGCAACGTTAAGTTGTTTAAAGGAAACAAGCGTCCTATTTTTAACTTCAATCAAAGAGCGTTGGTTGTATCGTCCTTAAAATGCGTTGATTTTGTTTTTAAGATTCCCGAGATTAAAAAGGGCAAAACAACCTGTTCCGAATTCTATAAAAACATCATTAAGAATATAAGTATAGATGTCTTGTTTGCGAGTTCCGTTAAAGACGGTTCTTATAAGCAAAAGAAGAAGAGCGCTAAAGAATTAAAAATCAAATTCATCGGATATAACAAGAAATCCAAAGTTTCTTCTTCGGAGGTTGTTTTGAAAGTATTGAGCATCAAGTAATGTTGACATTGTTTTATCCTTTTTGATACAATGAAAACAATATGAAAATGAATATCAATCAAATCGTCTCTCTCTCTGATATAATATCTTTAGTTGGTTTTAAGTTTGATGAAGAGGTTTAAGGCCTCTTTTTTGATATATAAAATAATAAATAATAAAAATATGAAAAAACAAAAAATAATCATACTTTTTGGAGTAATATTATTGGGTTTGGTTGCCAGTGTTTATCAATATATAGCAGTGATGATGCCTGAGTTGGTGGGAGCCGCTGATACTAAGCCGGCCAATGGACATTCTTGGTCTGAGATGGAGTCGGATTCGGACAGTGTCCAGGTTTCAGGAATGACAATAACCAATCTGGCCGCTCCGGTTAATTCAACCGATGCAGTGAATAAAGCATACGCTGATGGTTTAGGTTCAATACCATCAGGAGTTATTTTGCTTTGGTCTGGTTCGGTCGCTACGATTCCTACCGGTTGGGCATTATGTAATGGATCAAATGGAACACCGGATTTAAGAAATAAATTTATTGTCGGAGCTGGGAGTACTTATGCAGTTGCCGCAGCCGGAGGCGAAGCGACTCATACTCTTACAGCAGCAGAGATGCCATCTCATACTCATACTGATCCGGCACATACACACAGCATGTCGGCACACGCACATTCATTACCTGTTCATGGTGAGAATGGCGTTTCAAGTATTACTCTTAATAGTGGTGGCCAGACTACAGGAAATATTGGCTACACCAGTTCTGCAGGTGGTGGCAATACAAGTTCTAATAGTGGTGGCAATACCGGTTCTGCCGGAAGTGGTGGTGCTCATAATAATTTGCCCCCGTATTATTCCTTGGCCTATATCATGAAATTATAAAATCACATTGGTCAGTTTTATCCTTTAAACATTTGACATTTCACTTTTTATCTGATAATTTAATCACAAGCGATTTTTCGCTTGCGATTTATTTATTGAATAAAAACATGCCAACAATCAGACAATTGATTAAGAAGAATAGAAAACCTTTGAAAACCAAGAGTAACACTCCCAGTCTTGGCTTTGGATTTAATCCTTTGAAAAACAGACCCAAGGATTACGAAGCTCCTTTTAAGAAGGGTGTTTGTTTGAAGGTTTTTACCACTACTCCCAAGAAGCCGAACTCGGCTTTGAGAAAGGTTTGCAGAGTCAAATTGAGCAATGGAAACGAAGTTACCGCATATATTCCCGGAGAAGGACATAATTTGCAGGAGCACTCAATCGTCATGATTCGCGGAGGCAGGGTTAAGGATTTGCCCGGTGTACGATATCACATTGTCAGGGGAATCTTTGATTGTGCCGGAGTCGAAGGAAGAAAGAAACAGAGAAGCGCCTACGGAGTTAAAAGACCAGTTAAGAAATAAATATGGCAGGATTAAAATTCAAAAAGAAGGTAATAATGCCCGATGCGAACTATAATGACATTATGGTTTCAAAGTTTATCAACCAGGTGATGAGCGACGGGAAAAAGACCATAGCCCAGAAGATTGTCTACGGAGCTTTTGATTTGATTAAAGAGCAGACCAAGAAAGAACCTTTGGATGTTTTCAAATTGGCCATTCAGAATGTTTCTCCCGTACTTGAGGTAAAACCCAAGAGAGTCGGAGGAGCCACTTATCAGGTTCCCATGGAAGTAAAGGGAAACAGGAGATTGAGCTTGGCGATGAAATGGATGATTAATTCAGCCAAGGACAAGAAAGGAAAAGCCATGAAATTCAAGTTGGCCGAAGAATTGATCGAAGCTTCGGAGAATAAAGGAAACTCAATTAGAAAGAAAGAGACCGCCCACAAAATGGCCGAGGCCAACAGAGCTTTCGCACACTTCGCATGGTAATTTAAACCTAAACCTATTTTCAAGCCAAATAGGTTTTGTGTTCTAAAACAAATAAAAATATATGAGCCGCCAATATCCAATAGAAAAATACAGAAACATCGGAATCATCGCTCACATCGATGCGGGAAAAACCACTACCAGTGAGAGAGTTTTGTTTTATACCGGAATTTCACACAAAATCGGCGAGGTTCATGAAGGTGCGGCTGTGATGGATTGGATGGAACAGGAAAGAGAAAGAGGTATTACCATTACCTCAGCCGCTACTACCTGTTTTTGGTCTCCCGGCGATTATCTAAAGAAAGACAAGACCAACGAACACAGAATCAACCTCATCGACACTCCCGGACACATTGACTTCACTGCCGAAGTGCAGAGAAGCTTGAGAGTCCTGGACGGCGCTGTGGTTGTTTTTGACGGAGTGGCCGGAGTGGAAGCTCAATCGGAAACAGTTTGGAGACAGGCTGACCGATACCACGTTCCCCGAGTTTGCTTTATCAACAAATTGGACAGAATGGGAGCTTCTTTTGAAAAATCTTTGCAATCAATTTGGGATAAATTGACCACTAATGCCGTTGCCTTACAATACCCGATTGGAACCGAAGAGAATTTTTCAGCCATTATTGATTTGATGGAAATGAAAGCCGTTAAGTTTGAGGGAGAAATGGGAAAGGATGTCATCAAGTTTGATATTCCGGAAGACATGATGGAAACAGCCAAGATATGGAGAGGCAAGATGGTTGAAAAGATTGTTGCCGAAGACGAGGCTCTAATGGAAAGATATTTGAACGGAGAAGAGATTTCCGTTGAAGATTTGAGAAAAGCTTTGAGAAAAGCAACCATTGAATACAAATTGATTCCTGTCTTAATCGGAACATCATTGAGAAACAAAGGAGTTCAGTTGGTTTTGGACGCGGTTGTTTATTACTTGCCCAGTCCCTTGGACGTTCCTTCGATTATAGGACACGACCCCAACGATGAAGAAGTGAAGATTGAAAGACATCCCAAGGATGACGAGCCTTTCGCCGGTTTGGCTTTTAAGATTGCCACCGATCCTTTTGTCGGAACACTGACCTATGTCAGAGTCTATTCGGGACATTTCACCAAAGGAGGTTATTTATTGAACACCGTTTCCAGAGAAAGAGAAAGAATCGGCAGAATACTTCGTATGCATTCCAATGAAAGAGAAGAAGTGGAAGAAGTGTATGCCGGAGACATCGTTGCTTTTGTCGGAATGAAAAATACGACAACCGGACATACTCTTTGCGATGAAGCTAATCCGATTGTTTTGGAAAAGATTGTCTTCCCCGAACCCGTTATCTCAATTCAGGTTGAACCCAAGGTTAAGGGTGACCAGGAAAAAATGGGTGCTTCCTTAAAGAAACTGCAAGACGAAGACCCGACCTTTAGAATGGAAACCAATCAGGAATCCGGAGAAATGGTCTTGTCGGGCATGGGAGAATTGCACTTGGAAATCATCGTTGACAGATTAAAGAGAGAGTTCGGTGTTGAAACCAATGTCGGAAGACCTCAAGTCAGTTACAGAGAAGCGATTGAAAGAATTGCCGAAGCCGAATGTAAGTATGTTAAACAGACCGGAGGCAGAGGACAATACGGACATGTTAAGATCAGACTGGAGCCGTTGGAAAAAGGAAAAGGATTCGAATTCGTTAACGAAATCAAAGGAGGAACCATTCCTCGAGAATATATTCCCGCGATTGAGAAAGGAATCAAAGAAGCGATGGCGAAAGGAGTTGTCGCCGGCTATCCCTTGGTGGATATGCGAGTAGCCTTGTATGACGGTTCCTTCCACGAAGTCGATTCTTCGGAAATGGCCTTTAAGATTGCCGGTTCAATGGCTTTGCAAGACGGAGCCAAGAAAGCCGGCGCTCATTTGCTTGAACCGATTATGAAATTGGAAGTGGTTATCCCACCGGACTTCTTGGGAGACGTCATCGGTGATGTATCGGCCAGAAGAGGACAGATTGATGAAACAACCGACCGACCGGGAGTTAAAGTCGTGTATGCCAAAGTTCCATTATCGGAAATGTTCAGCTATACAACCTCTTTACGATCATTGACTCAAGGCAGAGGAACATCTTCAATGGAGTTTGACCACTATGAAAAAGTCCCGGGAAACATTGCCCAAGAGATAATAGAGGGTAAAAGGAAATAATATGGACTTGAAAGAAATCAAAAAGATAATAGAGGAAGAAGGAGGGAAGATAATCGTCACCTCGGAAGACGGACCGGCTCTGGTAATCATGAGTTTAGCCGATTATCGAGGCAAAAAAGAGGTGAAGATAGAAAACAAGGTCGAGTCCGTTTCCAAGGTTCCGCAAGAACTTGAGACGGAATCTTTGAAGATAGATGACCTTCCTTTCTAACAGGTCATTGACTTTTTCCGAAATTTGGTTAAAATAGATTTGTTAATTACAAACATTAATCCTCTTTTTTATTGTACGTCGGAACAATACGAAAAAGGCTTAAAAAACATAAATAAAAATAAATAATATAAAAATATGGCAGAAGTTTTTACAAGAACAAAACCGCACTTAAACGTCGGAACCATCGGTCACGTTGACCACGGCAAGACCACTTTGAGTGCCGCAATATTGCACTGTTTAGCCTTGAAAGGAGGAAAGGCTCCAGAAAAGTCAGTTGATCAGATTGACTCGGCTCCCGAAGAAAAAGCAAGAGGTGTTACCATTAACATCGCTCACTTGGAGTACGAAACAGAAAAGAGGCACTATGCCCACATTGACTGTCCCGGACACGCCGACTACATCAAGAACATGATTACCGGTGCCGCTCAGATGGATGGAGCTATTTTGGTAGTTGCCGCCACAGACGGCCCTATGCCTCAGACAAGAGAACACATTTTGTTGGCTCACCAGGTCGGTTTGCCCACTTTGGTTGTATTCTTGAACAAATGCGACATGGTTGAAGATGCTGAAATGATTGACTTGGTTGAAGACGAAGTCAGAGAATTGTTGAAGAAATATAATTTCCCCGGAGACGAAGTTCCGGTAATCAGAGGTTCAGCTTTGAAGGCCTTGGAGAGCACATCTGTTGATGACCCTTGGGCAGCCAAAGTTTTGGAATTGATGGACAAATTGGATGAGTACATTCCCGAACCGGTTAGAGACACAGAAAAGCCTTTCTTGATGGCTATTGAAGACATCTTCTCAATTGAAGGAAGAGGCACTGTCGCCACCGGAAGAATTGAAAGAGGTATTATCAATGCCAACGAAGAAATTGAAATCGTCGGAATCAGGCCGACTCAGAAGTCAACCGCTGTTTCTGTTGAAATGTTCAACAAATCATTGACTTCCGGACAAGCCGGAGATAACGTCGGTATTCTTTTGAGAGGTTTGAAAAAGGAAGATATTGAAAGAGGACAGGTTTTGGCTAAGACCGGAACAATCACTCCTCACACTGAATTCACAGCCAATATCTATGTTTTGACCAAGGAAGAAGGCGGAAGACACACACCTTTCTTCACAGGCTACAAACCTCAGTTCTTTATTCGTACAGCTGACATTACCGGAGATGTGATTTTGCCTGCCGGAACAGAAATGGTTATGCCCGGAGATACTATTGAAGTGTCAGTTAAATTGATTGTGCCTGTAGCTTTGGAAGAAAAGCAAGGATTTGCTATCAGAGAAGGAGGTAAGACTGTTGGAGCGGGAACTATAATCAAGATTATTAAATAGATAGAAATAAGATGTCAGCAGCCCTTAAAAAAACTGAAAATAAGGAAGTGGCACCCAAGTTGAGGATCAAGCTACGCGCCTACGACCACAAAGTCATCGACAAATCTGCTCAGCAGATAATCGAGATGGCTTTAAGGTGCGGAGTTAAGATTGCCGGACCCATTCCTTTGCCGATTGAGATAAACAAGTTCACTGTCAACAGGTCAACTTTCGTTCACAAGTCGGCTCGAGAACAGTTTGAGATGAGAATTCACAAGAGGGTTATCGACATTTTGAGTCCTAACCAGAAGGTGGTGGAGTCATTGAAATCATTGACTCTGCCCGCTGGAGTGGATACGGAGATTAAGAGTATATTATAAGACAACACACGTTGAAGAAAAAGATTTAAAAAAGAAAATATTAAGAACGCAGCTTTTTCTGAGCTGGTTGCTCAGTTTTTTCTTGTCAAAGGTATGAAATTCATATTAGCCAAAAAAATTGAAATGAGTCAGGTTTTCAAAGAAGACGGAACAGTCGTTCCCGTCACTTTGGTTTCGGCTGGCGAATGCGGTGTTGTTCAGATTAAAACGAAAGAAAAAGACGGATATGAAGCTGTGAAAATCGGGTACGAGAATTTGCCCGAAAGGAAAATTAAGAAGAGCGGAACTCCTTTCAGACACTTGAAAGAGTTTATCGGAGAAACATCTTCTTATAAACAGGGAGATAAAATTGCAGCCACAGTATTTAATCCGGGGGATATGGTAAAGGTTTCCGGAGTATCTAAAGGAAAGGGATTCCAAGGAGGTGTCAAGAGATGGGGATTTTCCGGAAAACTTTCTTCAACCCACGGCAATAAGCACGAACACAGAACTTTGGGTTCGACCGGTTGTTCCATTCCGGCCAGAGTTATCAAAGGAAGAAAAATGCCCGGCAGAATGGGAAGTGCCAGAATTTCAGTTAAGAATTTGGAGGTCGTTAAGATTGACGCAAAGAATAACATTATAGCTTTGAAAGGAGCCGTTCCCGGCAGAAGAGGAACGCTTTTGGAGATTAGAGGATAATTATATGGCTGAGAAAAAAACAAAAACTAAAGAGGTGAAGATTGAAACAGTTAAGACTGATTTGCCGAAAGAAATCTTTGAAGTTCCGATGAACGTTGATTTGGTTCACCAAGTTATTGTTTCTCAGACCGGAAACAGAAGAAGGGTTATCGCTCACGCCAAAGGAAGAGCCGAAGTATCTGGAGGTGGAATCAAGCCTTGGAAGCAGAAAGGAACCGGCCGTGCCAGAAGTGGTTCCAATACTTCTTCCATTTGGGTTGGTGGAGGTGTCAGCCATGGACCGACCAAAGACAGAAACTTCAAGAGAGTTTTACCCAAGAACATCAAGAGGAAAGCCTTGTTTATCGCCTTATCAGACAAAGTCAATTCAAAGACATTGTTTGTTGTCGAAAGCTTGGTTATAAATGAAGCCAAGACGAAGACAGCCAGAGAAATGTTGAAAGGTTTGGGAGTCGATGCAAGCTGTTTGGTTGTTTTACCGAAGATCGAGAAGAATACAATTTTAGCCATGAGAAACTTGCCGAAAGTAACAACCATTCAGGCCAAGGATTTGAATTGTTTGGATGTGGTTTCATCAAAATATTTATTGACTGACAAAGAGGGAATTGAAGAAATTAAGAAAACATTTTTAGACTAGTATGGCATTGAACATATTCAAAAAAGAAAATGAGGTGAAAGCAAAGAAGACTGCTGTCAAGAAAGAAACTGTTAAAAAAGAAAACAAGGAAGTTTTGACTACCGGAAAATGGAATGTATTGAAATCGCCCTGCATCACCGAGAAGGCGGTTAACATGTCGGCCCAAGGCAATTTCTATGTCTTCCATGTTTCAAGTGAAGCCAACAAAGTTGAAATCAAGAAAGCGGTAGAAGAGAAATACAAAGTTAACGTTTTGGAAGTCAGAACTGTTAGCATTCCCAGAAAGAGATTGGTCAGAGGAAAGACCGAAGGTTTCAAGAGCGGCTACAAGAAAGCGATTGTTAAAATCAAGGAAGGACAGAAGATTGAGATAAGCGCACAATAATATGCAGAGAAAAACATTAAAATTGAAAAATTTACTTGTCTTGACCAAGAAGAAACCGGAAAAGAATCTTTTGGTCAGAATCAAGAAGACCGGAGGCAGAGGCAGTAATGGCCGAATCACTTCCTGGCAAAAGGGAGGCGGAGCGAGAAAGCTTTACCGTGTGGTTGAGTTCGGACAAAAGAGATTGGATGTTCCCGCGGAAGTCATCGCTTTGGAATACGACCCCAACAGAAACGCTTTCTTGGCTTTGATTCAATACGAAGACAACAAGGAAAAGAAATACATTATCGCTCCCGAAGGATTGAAAGTCGGAGAAAAGATTATCTTTGCCGAAAAGGCGGAAGCCAAGCTCGGCAACAGAATGAAGTTGAAAAATATCCCCGAAGGTACTATAGTATATAACATCGAATTGCAGATTAATAAGGGAGGAATATTGGTCAGGTCGGCCGGAGCCGGTGCTGTTGTTCAGAACCACGAAGGCGGATACAGCAATATCAAGATGCCTTCTTCAGAAATAAGAAAGGTCAGTGGAGAATGCTTTGCTTCAGTCGGAAGCGTTTCCAATTCAGAATACAGATTCATCAATTGGTCAAAAGCGGGAAAAAGCAGAAAGAAAGGAATTCGTCCGCATGTCAGAGGTTCGGTCATGAACCCCTGCGACCATCCTCATGGAGGCGGTGAATGCAGGACCGGAATCGGTTTGAAGCATCCAAAGACACCCTGGGGAAAGCCGGCCTTGGGAGTCAAGACCAGAAACAAAGGAAAGTGGACTGGCAAGTTAATTATTCAAAGAAGAGTTAAGAAGAAGAGAAAATAAAACTATGGCAAGAAGTCTAAAAAAAGGACCATATATCGACCCGAATGTAACGAAGAAGATAGAAGGGAAGAAACCAAGCGAAACAGCCGCCATTAAAACATGGTCGCGTGCTTGTACAATCACCCCCGAAATGATCGGCTTTACTTTCGGCGTGCACAATGGAAAAGACTTCCTTCAGGTTAAGGTTAACGAAGAAATGGTCGGACACAAGTTGGGAGAGTTTTCTCCGACAACTAAATTTTCAAGACACGGAGGAAAGATGCAGAAAGAACAGGAAAAAGGAGCAGCAACACCGGCACCGGCAGCTGTCGCCCCGGCTAAAGTAAAATAATATGGCATACGAAGTTAAATTAAAACATTTGCATATCGCTCCGAGAAAGGTAAGATTGGTTGCCGACTTGGTCAGAGGAAAGAAGGCTGAAGAAGCCCAGACGATTTTAGCTTTCGCAATCAAGAGAGCAGGTGATCCGATATTGAAATTATTGAATTCGGCATTGAGTAATGCCAAGGAGACAAAGAATGTTCCCGCTTCCGATTTATTCATTTCTAAGATTACAGTCGATGAGGGCCCGGCCGGAAAGAGAGTTTTGCCCAAATCAAGAGGCAGAGGAGAAATCATTAAGAAGAAAACCTCTCATGTCACTTTGGTTTTAGATGTGAAAAGAGAAGAAGTTAAAGAAAAGAAAGTTAAGAAAGAAAAGAAGACAGTCGAAAAGAAAGAAGATAAGAAGATAACAAAGAAGAAATAATAAAATGAGTCACAAAGTCCACCCAAAAATTTTCAGAATCAGAGGAATAGAGGATTGGTTGTCCCACGGTTTTTACGGCAAGACGCCTTTTAAAAACGTCAGGGAGGATTTTGTTATCAGAAGCTTTTTAACTAAGAAGTTGAATGAGATGAGCGTTGAAAAAGTTGAAATCGAAAGATATACCAACAAGACCAGCGCCATTATTCATTCAGCCAGACCCGGTTTGATTATCGGACGCGGTGGAGAAGGAATTGAAAAAATACGAGCCGAACTGTTGAAAGAAATTTTCAGAAAGAACAAATTGACATTGAAAGAATTGGCCGATTTGCAGAAAAGATTGAAATTGGAAGTGAAAGAGGTTTCCAATCCTTGGACATCTTCGGTTTTGGTCGGTCAGTGGATCGCCCAGAAGATTGAAAAGAGAACTCCCTTCAGAAAGACCATTAAGCAAGCCATTGAAAAGGTGATGGGAAATAAAGCTGTCAAAGGAGTCAAAGTCGTTGTTTCGGGAAGATTGGACGGATCCCAGATTGCGAGAAGCGAGTGGTTGGAAAAAGGAAGATTGCCCCGACAGACAATCAGAGCGGATATCGACTACGCTTTAACTGAAGCCAGATGCACCTATGGTACGATTGGAATCAAGGTTTGGATATACAAAGGAGATAAATTTGAATAAATAGAACATGTTAGCGCCAAAAAGATTAAAACACAGAAAGCAGCAGAAAGGCAGAGGAGCCGACAGGCTGTTTGAGAGTAAGGGTACGAAGATTTCTTTCGGCAGTTTCGGATTGAAAGCCACGACCGACAAATGGATTACCTCTAACCAGATTGAAGCTTGCCGAAGAGCCATTATCAGATACTTGAAGAAAGGTGGAAAGCTTTGGATTAGGATTTTTCCGGACAAAGTCAGAACCAAGAAAGGACAGGAGGTTCCGATGGGAGGTGGCAAGGGTTCTTTAGACCACTATGTATTTCCGGTCAGACCGGGAAGAGTATTGTTCGAATTGGAAGGAATTCCCGAAGCCGACGCCAGAGAAGCATTCAGAAAAGCCGGAGACAAGTTGCCATTGAAGACAAAATTTGTTAAGAAACAGTAATATGAAAAGCAAAGAATTGAGTTCAAAAACCAAAGATGAATTGTCTAAAATGATTGAAGAGACAAGAAAGAGAATTGAAGAGGTGCGCTTCAAGGCTGCTTCGGGCGGAATCAAAAACGTCAAGGAGCTTCGAGAAGACAAGAAGAACATTGCTAGAATCTTAACCGCATTAAATAAATAACATTATGCCTAAAAAGGAATTAAAAGGAATAATAGTTTCAGACAAGATGCAGAAAACTGCTGTGGTTGAGGTTGAAAGAATCAAAGAACACCCCAAGTACAAGAGAAGATTCAAGGTCCACAAGAAATACAAGGCTCATTTTGAATCAGGTGAATTCAAGGCCGGAGACAAGGTTACTATCAGGGAATCAAAGCCTTATTCAAAAGACACCAATTTTGAGATTGTATCCAAATTAGATAAATAAAGAAATGATTCAAGTACAGACATTATTAAAAGTAGCCGATAATTCAGGTGCCAAGATGGCTAAATGCATCCGTGTTTTGGGTGCGACCAGAAGAAGGTATGCCACTTTGGGCGATATCATCGTTGTTGCCGTGAAAGATGCCGAACCGAGAAAGGCGGTCAAGAAACACCAGGTTATCAAGGCCGTTATCATCAGGGAAGCGGGAAAGGTGAGAAGAAGCAACGGAACATACATCAAATTCGATGACAATGCCGTGGTTATCTTGGAAGGAACTTCAAAAGAACCCAAAGGTACCAGAATTTTGGGACCGGTGGCAAGAGAGGTGAGAGAAAAAGGATTTGAGAAGATTTCAACAATGACAAAAGATTTAGTTTAAACATATGAAGATAAAAAAGAACGACCAAGTTTTAATAATCGCAGGCAATGACAAGGGCAAGAAAGGCAAAGTCCTGAAATCCATTCCCAACAAGGGCAGAATTGTTGTTGAAGGAATCGCTTTGGTTAAAAAGCATGTTAAGCCGAAGAAAAGCGGACAGAAAGGACAGGTGGCCATTGCTCCTCGATCAATCAATGCATCGAACGTGGAATTGGTTTGTTCTAAGTGCGGAAAAGCAACCAGAGTCGGATACGAAACAGTTGAAGGAAAGAAATACCGAATTTGCAAAAAGTGTAATGCGAGAATTTAATTAAAAGAATATGGCAATAATCAGCATCAGAGAAAAATACAAGAAGAACGTTATACCTAAGATGAAGGAGAAGTTCGGTTTGAAAAACGTCATGTCTGTTCCCAAGATTGAAAAGATAGTCATCAATACCGGATTCGGCAGAATTGTTTCTAGTAAGACCAAAGACGAACAGAGAAAGTTTAACGACTATATCATTTCAAACATTTCTTCAATCTGCGGACAGAGACCGGTATTAACCGCTGCCAGAAAATCAATCTCTTCATTTAAACTGAGAGAAGGTTTTGTCATCGGCGCCAAAGTGACCTTGAGAGGAAAAAAGATGTATGACTTCATGGAAAAGCTGGTCAATATCGTTTTGCCCCGTTCCAGAGACTTCTTGGGAATTTCTTTGAAGAATGTTGACGCCGGCGGAAATTTGAACATCGGAATCAAGGAGCACATCGCTTTCCCGGAAATATCACCGGAAAAATCTCCCATCATTATCGGAATGGAAGTCACCATTGTCACCACGGCAAAGTCGAAAGAAAAAGGTTTGGAATTGTTTAAATTGCTTGACTTTCCCTTCAAGAAAAGTTAAAGTCAACAAGTTGAATTATGGCAATATCATCACAAATAGCAAAATCAGCGAAACAACCCAAATTCTCAACCAGAGTGGTGAGAAGGTGTTTTAAATGCGGAAGGAAGAGAGGATACATTAGAAAGTTCGGCCTATGCAGAATTTGTTTCAGAGAAATGGCCAACCGCGGCGAGTTGCCCGGTATCAAGAAAAGCAGCTGGTAATATATATTAAAGAAAATGGACCCAATAGCAGACATGATCAGTTCAATAAATAACGCTCAGGCTGTCGGCAAAAAGCAGATAGCTATTTATCCTTACTCCAATTTCAAGTATTCGATTTTGGAATTGTTGAAGAAGGAGGGCCTTATCGAGAACTTGGACAAGAAAGGCAGGCTTTCTTTAAGAAAGATAATCATTGATTTGAAATACAATACCGAAGGAGAGCCGATGATTACAAAAATCAAGAAGGTTTCTAAACAAGGACAGAGGATTTTTTCTACCCATAACGAATTGAAACCAGTCAAGTCGGGACACGGAATATCCATCGTTTCAACTTCCAAAGGTTTGATGACCAATAAGGAAGCCAGGAAGGCCAAAATCGGAGGAGAAGTAATTTGTGAAATTTGGTAATATGTCAAGAATAGGAAAAAAAGAAATTTTAATACCGGACAGTGTGGAAGTAACTATCAATGGACAGGAAATTTCAGTTAAAGGACCCAAGGGTTTATTAAAGATGGTTTCAGTTCCCGAGATTGCCGTTGAAATGAAAGAAAAAGAAATTCATTTCACTCCCAAGAAAGAAGATTTGAAATCAAAAGCTCTTTGGGGCTTAACCAGAACTTTGGTTTCGAACATGGTTGATGGAGTAACCAAGGGATTTGAAAAGAAGATGGAAATCAACGGAGTCGGATTCAAAGCCGGAGTCGAAGGAAAGAAATTGATCTTGTCGGTCGGATTGTCTCACACCGTTGACATTCCCGCTCCCGAAGGAATTGAATTTAAAGTTGAAAAGAACGTCATCACCGTTTCCGGAATTGATAAAGGATTGGTCGGACAGGTTTCAGCCGAAATCAGGAGAGTGAAGAAGCCCGAACCGTACAAGGGAAAGGGAATCAGATATGTCGGAGAAATTATTAAGAAGAAGCTTGGCAAGAAGGCCGCAGCCGGTGCATAATACGAATATGTTAGAAAAAAAAGCAAAAAGAATAATAAGGCACAAGAGAGTGAGAGCGAAAGTCAAAGGCAATGAATCAACGCCCCGACTTTGCGTTTTCCGTTCTTCAGCCCACATCTATGCTCAGTTGATTGACGATACTACCGGCAAGACGATTTTGGCGGTTAACGATGTTGAAACAAAAGGAAAAGACAAGAAGTCCGATTCAGCCAAGAAGATTGGAAAAATGATCGCCGAAAAAGCCGTTGAAAAGAAAATTACAGAAGTCATTTTTGACCGAGGCGGAAACAAGTACCACGGCCGAGTCAAAGCCCTGGCCGAAGGAGCAAGAGAAGGCGGATTAAAATTCTAAAAACATGGAAAGAAAAAGAAACACAAGGTATGAAAAAAAGAACGAGGTAAAGGATGAATTTGATTCAAAGCTTTTGGATTTGGCCAGAGTGACCAAGGTTACCGGAGGCGGAAAGACAATGCGTTTCAGAGCCGTCATCGTTGTCGGAAACAAAACCGGCAAGGTGGGAATCGGAGCCGCCAAAGGTCTTGATGTTTCTCAAGCCATCGAAAAAGCAACTCGAGTAGCCAAGAAAAACGTCAGAGAAATTCCCGTTCATGAAGGAACTATTCCTTTCGAGGTTGATGCCAAGTTCGGACCTTCAAGAGTTATTTTGAAGCCCCAGATGAAGGGTAAAGGTTTGGTGGCCGGAGGAACAGTCAGGGTTATTTGTTCTTTAGCCGGAATCCAGGACATTTCTTCAAAGACATTATCAAGAACCAGAAATAAATTGAACAACGCTAGAGCGACCATGAAGGCCTTATCTAAATTGAAGCAGAAATAATATGATGCAATTACACGAACTACAAAAGAATAGCACTGTTAAAAGGAAGAAGAGAGTGGGCAGAGGCGGAAAGAAAGGAACCTACTGCGGTGGCGGAGGCAAGGGACAGAAAGGAAGAGCCGGTGCCAAATTCAAACCTTTAATTCGAGAATGGGTCAAGAAGTATCCCAAATTGAGAGGATACAATTTTAACGTTTCTTCAATCGTCTCGGTTGTTAATTTGGATGTTTTGGAAAATGAATTTGAAGCCGGAGCAATTGTCAATCCTGAAGTTTTGGTTTCAAAAAGAATCGTCAGAAATGTTGACGGAAAGATTCCAACTGTTAAAATATTAAGCATGGGAGAAATCAAGAAAGCCTTGACTGTTGAAAACTGTTCTGTTTCCAAGGTTGCCAAGGAAAAGATTGAAAAAGCCGGCGGAACTGTTAAAGTCAAAGAAGTTAAGCCAGTTTTCAAAAAAGAAAAACCAGCAAAAGTTAAAAAATAATCTATGTTCAAGAAACTTACGGACATTCTTAAGGCCAAAGACCTCAGATACAAAATACTCTTTGTCTTGGGAATTTTCGCTATTTTCAGATTGATGGCCAATATTCCCGTACCGGGAATTGATGCCTCAAGGATTCAGCAATTTTTTGCCGGCAATCAGTTTTTGGGAATGATGAACCTCTTTACCGGAGGAGCGATGGATAATCTTTCAATCGCCATGCTTGGCCTTGGACCATACATCACCGCGACGATCGTCTTCCAATTGTTGACGATGATTTTCCCCGCTTTTGAGAAAATGTACAAAGAGGAGGGTGCTGCAGGCAGGCAGAAATTCAACCAATATTGCAGAATAGCTTCAATTCCTTTGGCCATGATTCAAGGATACAGCATGCTGTTCTTCTTGAAAGCTCAGAATGTTATCACCACTTTTGACTTGCCGACCATCATTGCTGCGGTTTTCGCCATTACCGCCGGTTCAACCATATTGATGTGGTTGGGAGAATTGGTTTCGGAAAAAGGAATCGGCAACGGAGTGTCTTTATTGATTTTCGCCGGTATCGTCGCTTCTTTCCCGAGCAGCATCCAACAGATGTTTATTGCTTTTGACCAATCTCAAATATTCTCATACATTCTATTCTTTGTTTCTTCTTTATTGATTATCGCCGGAGTGGTGATGATTAGCGAAGGAAGAAGAAACATTCCCGTTTCTTACGCCAAGAGAGTGAGAGGCAATAAGATGTATGGAGGAGCTTCGACTTATCTGCCTTTGAATATCAACCCGGCCGGAGTTATTCCGATCATCTTTGCCATCGCCTTGTTGACCATCCCTTCAATGATTGCGACCGGATTCGGATGGAGCTGGGTTTCTGAATTTTTAAATAATCCCTGGGTTTACGGAATTCTCTATTTCTTATTGGTTTTTATCTTTACCTTTTTCTACACTGCCGTTACATTCAACCCCAAAGATGTTTCAACCAATTTGCAGAAGATGGGAGGATTTGTTCCCGGTATCAGACCCGGTGAAAACACCGCTCAGTATTTGCAGGGCATCTTGAACAGAGTTTTGATTATCGGTGCTTCCAGTTTGGGAATAGTCGCCATTCTACCCTCAATTGTTCAGGGAGCGACCGGAGTCCAGCAATTCAGTTTCTTGATCGGAGGAACATCCCTGTTAATCGTGGTTTCGGTGGCCTTGGAGACAATGAAACAGATTGATTCTCAGTTGGAAATGAGAGAATACGATTCTTAATTTTAGACAAGCGGAAGGCGGGGAAACCCGCTTTCTTTTTTTTGTTTTAGAGGATATAATAAAACATAAGCATAAAGAGATAAAAATATGAACAAATCTCCTTTGATTTTAATATTGCTCGGTAAATCCGGTTCGGGAAAGGGAACCCAGGTTGATTTATTAAAAGAAAAATATGGATTGAATTATATCGGCAGCGGTGAGTTATTGAGAGAAAGAGAAAAAATAGATGATTTTATCGGTAAAAAGATTGCCGAAGTTATCGATAATGGGGGCATAATTCCTACCCCAGTCATTTTCAATCTTTGGTTGAGAAAGTTTGAAGAATTAAAAAAGAAAGAATCTTTGAATGGCATTG
The DNA here is from genome assembly GCA_041651685.1 of Minisyncoccota bacterium. Lineage (GTDB taxonomy): Bacteria > Patescibacteriota > Minisyncoccia > Minisyncoccales > Minisyncoccaceae > UBA2211. The sequence goes on along the minus strand of JBAZIU010000001.1, from coordinate 46,434 downwards.
TTCTTGACGGTTCACCGAGGAAAATTAAAGAAGCCTATTTAATGGACGAATCTTTGGAGTGGTTTGAGTGGGACAAGAATGTTAAATTTTTGTTGGTTGATATTTCTAATGAAGAAGCAATCAAAAGGCTGGGTAAGAGAAAGATTTGCAGTAAATGCGGAAATATTGTCGTCGTTCCGACAGGAGAAAAGTTGGACACCTGTTCTAAATGCGGAGGAGAATTGTTTGTCCGTCCCGACGACACACCTGAAGGAATCAAAAAGAGACTGGAATGGTTTAAGACTGAAGTCGGGCCGGTGATAGATTTTTATAAAAACAATAACCGTCTCACAGTTATAAACGGTGAACAGCCGGTTGAAGCTGTATTTAATGATATTGTCAAAGAAATAGAAAAATAATGATAACGATTAAGACAAAAGAAGAGATAGAGGTGATGAGAAAAGGTGGAAAGATATTAAAATCCATTGTTGATGCGTTGGGTGAAAAAATTGTTGTCGGAGCGACCGGATTGGAAATAGAAAAACTGGCCGAAAAAATGATTGAAGAAAACGGAGGGAAAAGCAACTTCAAAGGACAGGACGGATTTCCGTCTTGTCTCTGTTTTTCCATTAATGAAGAAATAGTCCACGGGCTGCCTGACAAGAGGATTTTAAAGAACGGGGATATTGTCACCATTGATTTGGGAATCTTTTTTCCTTTGACCAAGTTTATGGAAAAGATTGATGAAAAGAAATATCCCAATTTGAAGAAAGGCTTCCATACCGACATGGCCAGAACGTACATAGTCGGAGAGGGGAGTCCCGAAGTCCAAAGGCTCATCAAAGCCTCTAAAAAGGCCTTGAAGAGGGGTATTTCAGCGGTTAAGCCGGGAAATACGTTTGGCGAACTGGGCCTTGAAATACAGAAGTTTGCCGAGTCCCAAGGATTCAGCGTTATCCGTGATTTATGCGGTCATGGCATCGGGGCGGATTTGCACGAAGACCCCGATGTTTTGAATTACGGAAAGAAGGATTGGGGAGATGTGATGGAAGAGGGAATGGTCTTTTGCATCGAGCCGATGCTTTCAATGGGCAGTCACAAGGTCAAAAGAAGCCAGGGGATAACCTATATCACGGAAGACAAATCTTTGAGTGCCCATTTTGAAGATATGGTGGCTGTCACTGTTAATGGAGTGCAGGTCTTGACAGAATAAATACTCTGTTTTATAATATAAGTATGGATGCTAAGGCGTTCTTTGAGATGGGGCTCGCGCCCCAAAGGACTGACCGGTGCGGAAAAGCACCGGAGAACACAGCTCGTGCACTGCACGAGATGAAAATTCAGGGAGAAATGGTCTCTCTGAATGCGGACGTCATGTCCGCAATCCTGCTTGCCAAGAAGGGGTGGCACGCAAGTTAAAAAAGTTCCCCTTCCTTTTTTATTTATTTTGTGTATAATCAAAATGGTTTCATTGCAAACCGAATAGAAAAAGGTGAACAAGCTTGCAACCACCAACACAGTTTCAAAGAAGGCAGACCTTTTTGCTCGAGATGAGGGCCGCTACAGCAGATGACCCAGCGAACGCCCACCTCATAGTGGAACCGAGAAAAGTCTCGGAATGCAGAATGTTCAGAGAACAGCAGGATTGTTCTCATCAAAAAATCGAGAAGCTTCTCTTGGAGCTTCACGGTCCCCACGCTGAATAGCGTAATTTAAGGGGTTCTTTTTTTGTAAAAAACAACATGAAGTGGTAAAATGTTCGTATGAGTAAAAAAGACACCGAATTCAGATACGATGCTTTGAACGGCGACTGGGTGATAATCTCGCCCAAGAGAGCGGAAAGATTCAAAGCCAAGGGAGATCCGACTCATGTCGGAGAGTGTCCTTTTTGCAACATTGAATCTCAAGAGAAGCCGATCCTTGTTTATTCTCACGGAATCAAAAAAGATGTTAAGGATTTGAAAGATTGGACGACGGTTGTCATTCCCAACAAATACCCCATGTTTGATTTATCAACCAAAGAGAAAGAAAAGAAGAACGGACCGTACAGGAAGGTGAAAGCGGAAGGTTTTCACGAAATCATAATTTTTAAAGACCACAATAAAGATTACCCTCAATTGTCTTTAAATGAAATCGAGGAAATAATCGATTGCTGGGAAGAAAGAATCTACGAATTCAAGAAGTGCGATTTTGTGAAAGCCGCTCTGGTTTTTCATAATAAGGGCGATAAAGCCGGGGCAACTCAAATCCATCCTCATTCTCAGATTTTGGGAATTCCTTTGATTGATAAGGAATTCAGAACATCTTTGGAGAATTCGGAGAAGTTTTACGAAGCCAATGCTGAATGCCTGCAGTGCCTGATTAACAGAATGGAAAAGAAAGATAAAAAAAGAATCGTTTTTCAAAACGATGATTTTGTCTGCTATGTTCCTTTCGCTCCCAAGTTCGCTTTCGAGGTGGTTATTACTCCGAAGAAGCATTCTCCCAGATTTGAGAATATAATGCAAAAAGAAAAAAAGAGTCTGGCCGAAGCTTTAAAGAAGATAACCTCCAAATTTCATACCGGACTCAACAATCCCGACTATAATTTCTATCTCCGCACGTCTCCTTTCGATAAAGACTACCCGCATTTTCATTGGTACATTGTATTGATTCCGAGGATAAATATTTGGGGCGGTTTTGAATTGGGAGCCGGGATGGAAGTATCGACCATCCTTCCCGAAGAAGCAGCCGAATTCTTAAGAAAACAAAAATAATAAATAATAAAAATATGAAACCATTAATTGTTGCCAATTGGAAGTGCAATCCTTTATCCTTAAAAGAAGGGGAGGAATTAGTTGAGAGAATAGAAGAAGGAGTTGAGGGGTTCAACAGTGCCGAAGTGGTTATTTGTCCTCCTTTTGTTTTTCTTCCTTTTTTGATTCAGAGATCGGATTTGCCTTTCGGGGCTCAGAATTGCTATTCCGAAGACAAAGGTCCTTTTACCGGAGAAGTATCGGTTAAAATGCTCGAAGAAGTGGGAGCCAAGTATGTGATTATCGGGCATTCCGAGAGAAGGAAAATATTCAAAGAAACCAGCGAAGAAATCAATTTGAAATTGTTGAAAGTTTTGGAATCATCGATAACACCCATTCTTTGCATCGGAGAAAATAGGGAAGAGAGGGAACAGGGCAAAACCTTTAATGTTTTGACCGAGCAATTGGAAAAATGTTTTTTGGGAGTCAGCAAAGAAAATTCAAATAAGATAGTTTTGGCCTATGAACCGGTTTGGGCTATCGGAACGGGGCAGTCGGCTCAAGTTTCCGACATCGGGGAAGTGCGCGTCTTTATCCGCGAGTTCTTGTCCAATAAATTCGGTAAAGAAAACTGCGAGAAAATCAGAGTATTGTACGGAGGCAGCGTTGATTCCAATAATGTTCATTCTTTCGTCACCGAAGCTCGGATGAACGGAGTCTTGGTCGGAGGAGCATCTCTCAAGTCCGACGAGTTTTTGAAGTTGATAAAAACCGCCTAAAAGCGGGTCTGTTCTAAAGTGATTCGGGAAATAATTTCCCATAAAATAAAGGTTGATTTTTGTTCAAATGTCTTTTCTCGGCCGGACCTACAAAGGTCTGGTCTTTTCATTGTTGCGAATTGCAAGAACGAATTCGAAGATTGAAATAATAAAATCACCTCCTTGGTGTTCTAAATTAATTATACATGTTTTTTGATTTTTGGCAAGAAGAAGTGCACCCGCAGAGAATTTATTTCCTCCGCGGGGCAGGTATTTTTTTTGGCTTCATTTATTATAGCCGGAAGCCACACCGGCGAGTCGGCCGCATGTTTAACGAACAATTACGACACAACACGTCATGCTTTCACCTCCTAGAAAATTACCAAATTTAATATATCAACTTGTTTTAGAAATTGCAATATATTAATATTGTGCGACATTTAAGTTCGGACAATATTTGAGGGAGCGGGGTAGAGTTAATTTTTCATGTTTTTGCCCGAATGGAATTGCCTGTGGACGTCTCTCAATCTCTTATTGGTCACATGAGTATATATCTGGGTCGTGGCGATATTTTTGTGTCCGAGGAATTCTTGAATGGTTCTCAAATCAACTCCTTGGCCGAGCAAATCAGTAGCATAACTGTGCCTTAAAGTGTGCGGAGTGGTAAAGAAAGGGATATTACTTAAAGTGGCATACTTCTTGACCATTCTTTCTATCGATCTGGACGTTAAACGGCCTTCTGAGGCGGTTTTAGCCCGATAATGGATAAAGAGAGCTTTGTCGTCATCATCGCGTGTTTTAAGGTATTTTTTGACCCAATCCAGGGCCCGTTCTGAGAAGTAGACGGTCCTCGGATGCTTGCCTTTGCCGATGATGCCAAGTTCGAGGTCTTTCTTATCACTCAGGGCTTTAAACTGCTCCCGGTTCAAGGCGGTCAATTCGGCAATTCGGAGTCCGGTTGAAAAGAGGGATTCTAAAATGGCCCGGTCTCGTAGTCCGTCAGTTTTTAAAACATTGGGAGCGAGTAACAGTTTTTCTATTTGGTCCAAACTTAAAAACTTTACCGTTTTTTCTTTCTTGGCATCCTTGGGCAGTTGTATCTTGTTGGCCGGCAAAGAGATGATATCTTTATCGGTGAAGAAGCTTAAAAGGGCGCGCAGGGCGATCAGATAATAGTTCTGAGTCAGCTTACTCAACGGAATGCCTTTGTTGGGGTCTTTAAATCTGGCCAGGAATAATCGGTAATCCCAAATGTCTTCGGGAGTGATTTCGTGCGGTAACATATTTTCTTTATGTATGCCTTTAAGCCAGTTAACAAATTTATTCAAATAGCGGCTGTAGTTTTTCTGAGTGTTATCAGACAGACCTTTTTCTATTTCGCAATAGTCTAAGAAGTCAGGAATTTGTTTTATAATCGGTTTGTTGGATTTTTGCATGTGTTAAGAGTCATTGTTATTGTAGAAACGTAAAATAGAGGCTTTCTGTAAAACATTGATTAGTTGTTAAACATTTTATTTTTCATTTTCAAAATTATTTATAAAAATATTTTCAGGGAATAATGTGAGATGATATAGTTATCAAATCATTTCTATAAACGCATTTTAAAGGGTCGCGTTTTAGCTTAAAAAGGTGTAAAACAACGATATACATGTAACACGCTATTTCAAGCCCCCTATAACGTCGCTTAACCTACATTGTCCGACGTTTATGATTTAATAATATATCAGGGCTTGTGCCCTGTCAAGTACTCTTCCCCAGGATTCAATGAAAGATTTTTAAAGAGAGGAGAAAAAACATTTAAGATGTTGTTCTCCTCTCTGTCTGCACATTCGGGAAATCTGGAACTGGATTCCAGTTCATGATTTCTTCCGTGATGATTCGTGCGGCATCGGGTACCTTCGCCTCGATAGCCAATGATATGGCTTCGGGAACGTCTCCTACCGATGCGAGGACGGCGACACTGTCTCGAGGATCCATTTCATTCTTCCCCTAGATAGATGACGTCCCGGAATCGGCCTGGATCGGTCGGGATTTCCCTGCAAGGCACTGGTTCAACGCGCTGTACGCTTGAGGACTGTTGTCCCCCTTTAAGGAGCTGGTCTTTTCCTACCATTGCCTACATTATAGAATGAGGGGTTGTTTTTGTCAAGCACGGGTAAAAAAGAGAAAAACCCTATAAAAAGATTAATGGGTTTTTACGAAAATTGCTTTGGTTCCCTCGACCTTTTCTTGGCCGAAGTTTGCCAGCGTCACTGGCTTGTGGCAGTGCGGACATATCCATCCTTCGGTCGTATCCGACGGGAATTGGTGCATGTAGATGGTTCTATGGCAATGGTTGCACGAACCTCTGTTTATCAGGTTCTTGTAGCCCCGTTCTTCCGCGCAGATGTAGCGGTCCTCGCCCACGTATATCGGGACGAAAACATACTCTTTCGGAAGATTCCTTGCGAACAAACGCGATTCTATCGGCTTCATCCTTTCCATCGGGCAGCCGGCTATAGGATAATCGTTTCCTCCTTCGAGGACGCACTTTCCGAATGACCCGCACTGGAAGCAGCCGTTTTCCTTTTTTGCTAGATCGCAGAAAGGAAGGTGGACTATGGGAGTCCTTTTGTCAATTACCACTTCCGGGAAGTTCTTTTGCAGTTCTATTAGGGCCAACACTACGTCATATCCTTCAAGGATGGCGTAATCTTTGCCTTGTAAAGGAATTAATGGAACACGGAAAAGGAACACGTGAATCGTCTCCCCCATTGTTGTTCAATGGGTTGACTATATCATAGATAAAATTGGTCAAAAGTCAAATGCTACTTTCCTTTTCTTCTTTTTCTCTCTGAGTAGTCCTTTATCGCTTCCTCAAATTGTTTTCCCTTGAATTCGGGAAAGTATTTTTTAGTGAAATACAATTGAGAATAGGCGGTGTGCCACATCATGAAACCGGCCGAGTTGTGGGGGTCATCTTCAGTACCGGTGCGGATAACCAAATCAACCGGAGGCAAGTCTCTGGTCCAGAGATTTTCTTCAATTGTTTTTTCATTGACCGCTTCCCTCTTCTCCTTTATCTTTTTAATACAATCAATCATTTCATCGGTTCCGTTATAGGCCATCAAAAAAGTTAAGAAATATTTATCGTACTTTTTTGTTTTTTGAATTGCGTTTTCAATCGCGTCTTTGAGACTTTCCGGAAAATATTCTCTCCACTTCCCTATTACTTCTATCCTCACCTTCTTTTTGTGAATATTTTCATCTCCGGCAATCTTCTCAAATTCCTTTTTAAATATTTGGAAAAGATAATTAACTTCGTTTTTTGATCTTTTAGTTATGTTGTCCAAAGAAGCACCCCAGATGGTTAGATAAGGGATTTTCATTTGGATGTTCTTTTCGATTATTTCTTCCATGGCAGTACCTCCCCTCTCATGACCCAAAAAAGTGGCCAAACTGTTCTTTTTAGCCCATCTTCTATTGCCATCGGGGATTACCGCTACGTGTTTAGGAATATTCATTTTATACTTGATTTAAGACACCCCCTTCAATTATCCTCAATGGTTGTTTTTCCTGCGTTTTAGTAAAGATATAACCCAAAAAGAAACACAAGAGGGAGATAAGAATTATACAGATAACCAGTACTATTTTATCCTGATTTTCTTTGACAAAATCCAATATTTTTGTTAACATCTGATTGTTAATATAAATGCCGATTTAATACATATATATTAGATTAAAACCGGCAAAGAGTCAAAATGGCAACAACCAAAGCCGCGGGTACAAGCCGCTTGGGAAGAGATTCCAACCCAAAATATTTAGGAGTCAAATTATTTGCAGGCCAAAAAGCTAAAATTGGTTCTATTATCATACGTCAAAGAGGTTCTAAATTCATTGCCGGAAAGAATGTCAGAATGGGTTCAGACAATACTCTTTATGCAATAAAGGAAGGAGCTGTTTCTTTCGGAACCAAAAGAAAAGAGAAATTCGATGGTTCTCAAAGGATAGCCAAGATAGTGAACGTTGATTAATCAATCAAGATTAGGAAAAACCAGAGATTTGGGTCTCTGGTTTTTAGTTTCCTTCGACGTGGTGCTTATAGTAATCTTTCTAAACCTTCCCTTAAGCAGACTTTACCGGATCGATTAAATAAACCATTCCTGCCAAGCATATTTCGTGAAACATAAGGATTTTTACTAATTTTTTTATCAAGATTAAATTGTTTTTTATTAATCTGACCGATAGCTTCAATTTTATAATTTTCATTAAGGATGATTAAAATAAATTCATCCCAATCATTGCCTAGTCTATTTATTCTTCCAATTTTATTCTCCGGTCCAATCAATTTAACAGATATTCTTTGAGGACCATTAGAGCAAATAATATCAAAGCCCTTAATATTAGATTGTTTATTTATTTTTGGATGCCTTTTTTGATTATTTAATAATTGCCAAGCAATAAATTCACCAATGCGACTTCCTATAATATTATCATTACCACTTAATAATCCTTTAGCTTTTGAAGAATTTGCAAATTTTAAAAATTTCATTCGAGCACTAAGATATTCATTGCAAGATTGTTTTATGATCTTAAAATTATTCATTTCCCCGCTATTTTAATAAACTCCTTAAATAAAGGATGTGGAAACAAAGGTCTTGATTTCAATTCCGGATGGAACTGAACGGCCACGAAGAAAGGATGGCCTTTCAGCTCTATTATCTCAACCAAATCTTTCTTGGCATTGATTCCGGCAACAGTTAAACCCTTGGAAACCAATAAGTCTCTGTATCGGTTGTTGACTTCATATCGGTGGCGGTGTCTTTCCGATATCTTGTCTGTTTTGTATGCTTTTGAAGCAATGGTTGCTTTTTTGATATCACAATCCCAGGCACCCAACCTCATTGTTCCTCCGTAGTTTTTCTTTTCCATCAATTCTTTCTGTTCTTCCATCAAATCAATGACCGGGTTTTTGGCTTTGGCATCAAACTCTCGAGAAGTCGCATCTTTAATGCCGCAAATGTTTCGAGAGAATTCGATTACCGCCAATTGAAGGCCCAAACACAATCCCAAGAAAGGAATCTTGTTCTTTCGGCAGTATTCTATCACCCGTATCTTCCCTTCCGTTCCTCTGGTTCCGAATCCTCCGGGAACGATAATGCCGTCGTATTCTTTTAACTGTTTCAATTCTTCTTTGTCTCCGGTTTCAAACTTCTGGGCCGAGAGCCAGTGTATTTCCGGTTGTTTGTTATTGGCCCAAGTGGCATGCTTGACCGCTTCAATCACGGAAATGTATGAATCGGTGATGGAGAATCCACCAGACTCAAAATACTTCCCCACTATTCCTATTTTCACCACAGGCTTTTCTCTTTTAATTGTATTAATCAAGGAGCTCCACTCTTTCAAGTTTTTGGTTTTGCTTCTCAATCGAAGTTTTTTTAAAATTCTGTCTCCCAATCCGTCTTTTTCGAAATTAAAAGGTATTTCATAGATTGAATCGACATCGGGAGCGGAAATGACATCTTTGAGGTCAAGGTTGCAGAACACGGAAATTTTTCTTTTGCGAGGTTCGTCCAAAGGAACCGAAGCTCTTCCCAAAATGAAGTCGGGCTGGATTCCGGCTTCGTTTAATAATCTGGCCGAGGTCTGGGACGGCTTGGTTTTCATTTCTCCGATTATTTTGATAGTCGGCAGATAAGTAACCAAAGCGAAAAGAACACGACCCGGATTCTTCAATTTCATCATTCGAGCCGCTTCCAAGAACAAAAGGTTTTGGTATTCCCCCACTGTTCCTCCGATTTCAATCATCACAAAATCGGCCTTGTCTTTTCTGGCTACTTTTTCAATCCGGGCGATCACTTCATTGGGAATGTCGGGAACCACTTCCACGCACCTTCCGTCAAACTCAAGATTTCTTTCTTTTTGAATGACCGCCTGATAGACTCGGCCGGTCGTCATATAGTTATCGGTTGATAAATCGATATTCAAGAATCTTTCGTAGTTGCCCACATCCTGGTCGCATTCGGTGCCATCATTGGTCACAAAAGTTTCTCCGTGTTCAATGGGGTTCATGGTTCCGGCATCGACGTTGATATACGGGTCGATCTTAATGGCCGAGACCTTAAATCCCCTGCCCTGGAGAATTTTTCCTATCGAAGCGGTGGCTGCTCCTTTTCCCACACTACTCATCACTCCGCCTGCTACGAAAATATAATATGCCATATCGTTTAAAATTAAAAAGAAGAGAAAGCTACTCCTCTTTTTTTGAAATTATTATCGTTATTCCTGCTTCCAATCCGTGTTCAAGCTTGAGCTTGATCGGGAATTCCCCCGTTTCCTTGATGGGAGTCTTCAAATCAACCTGGTCTTTGGAAACATTAAAGCCAATTTCTTTCAGGTGTTCACTAACCTTCTGTTTATTGATTGATTCAAACAATTGTCCTTCTTTTCCCGCTTTAACCAATATTTCCACTTCTGTTCCGTCCAGCTTGGAAACAACCTTTTCGGTTTCTTTCAATTCTTGTTCGGCTTTTTCAGAGTCAGCTTTCTTTTTGGCCTCCAAGTTTTTTAATGAGCTTTCATCGGCGACAATAGCCAAGCCCTTAGAGATTAGAAAGTTCCTGGCAAAACCGGGAGAGACATCTTTGACATCGTGCTTTTTTCCCGTGTTGGGAACGTCTCTTAAAAGGATAACTTTCATATACCTTATTTTAGTTGTTTTTCTATTTCTTGCAAGGCCCTCTCCATTTGCGGGTCAATGCCTTGCTCATAGTCTTCTTCGGTGTATTCAACCTTAATATCCGGCTCGATTCCGGTATCCTGTATTCTCACACCGGAAGGAGTATACCATTTGGCGATTGTAACCTTCAGGCTTGAGCCGTCATCAAAGTCGATAATCTTTTGAACAGTTCCTTTTCCAAAGGAAGTCTGTCCGATCATCAATATTTTTCTGTCGTCTTTCAGAGCTCCGGCTAAAATTTCCGAAGATGAAGCGCTTCCTTCGTCAATCAAAACGACCAAAGGAATGGAAGAGAAATTGGAAGGTCCGTTTGATTTGAATTCAATTTTGTTTCCGTCTTTTTCTTGTTCAACCAAAATAATATCTCCGGAATTAATAAACCATCCGGCAATATCGGTGGCTTCGTTGACCAATCCCCCGGGATTGCTTCTCAGGTCTAGAATAATTCCCGATACATTTTGATTCAATATTTCAAAGGCGGCTTTTTTGAAATCTTGATAAACTGTTTCCGAGAATTGGAAAAGAGATATTTTGGCAATCTTTTTTCCGTCTTCAGTTGTGATTATTTCGTACTCCATCGAAGGAACGACGATAACAGCCCTTGTTATTTCAATGTCTTTGATTTCACCGTCCCTGCTTATCGTCAAAACAACTTTAGTCCCCTTGTCTCCCCTGATCATGCTCACCACTTCTTCAACCGAAAGCTTGGCTGTCGTTTTTTTATCAACCGCAACGATAACATCGCCGGGCCTCAATCCGGCTTTTTCGGCCGGAGTCCCTTTAATCGGAGAAATGGCGGTGACTTGGTCTTTTTTCATTCCCAATTGCAAGCCGATGCCTTCAAAACTTCCGGAAAGGTCTTCTTGCAGTTTTTTGGCTTCTTCCGGGTCAAAGAATTCGGTATAGGGGTCGCCGATGGCATCAACCATTCCCGAAACGGCTCCATACATCATTTGTTTGTCGTCTATCTTTTCCGGGTCGACATAGTTGGCCGATATCTGGTCCCAAGTTTGTTTCAAAAGAGAAAAGTCCACTCCGTCTATTGAATAGGCCATTTTGTAGTACTGCTGGAACATCGCTTCGTGGAAATAAAATCCGCAAACAAAAGCGATTCCGACGGCTATCACAGCAACGATGTTTTTGGTTTGGTTTGTCATAGTTTGTTTGTTATTCAATACATACAGAATATCATATTTTAAAAATCAAAACAATGTGGCAATGTGCATACAAAGAAGGCGTTAATCCATATTTATTTTAATTAAGACAAGTCGAAGTGTTTTAATAAATATTTCTTTATTTGAGTTAATACTTCTTTGTTTGCCATCCCTATTTTGTTAATAAAGCGGGAGCGATCAAAAGAAATAATATCATAGACCTTGATTAAAGAATTGAATTTAAGGCGGTTGTTTTTATCCGCCTCAATAATAATATCGTCGGCCATTCTGTTATCCAAATTAGAAGTCAGGGGCAAGATGGTAACAAGACTGCTTTTCTTAAGCTGTTTATTTGATTCAATTACGATTGCCGGCCTTTTTCCTTGGTATTCGTGCCCAAGTCCGGGATTAAAATTAACCAAAAATAATTCGCCGCATTCAATAGTCATAGGTTTTCATAGTATTCAACCTCTTCTTTTGATATTTCACCCAAATCTTTGAGAATGTCGGAAGAAGAGGCATTTCTCATTAATGCCATTTCATCGGGCTTTTTTATAACATCGGCGACTTTTCCGCAAATCAAATAGCTGTTGCCGTCTTTTTCGCTTATATATATCGGAGGAAAGTCTTGATTGGATTCGGACAAGAGAATTATTTGGCTGTTTTTCTTATCAATATATATTTTTTTAATGTTTGCCGCTCCATCTATGATGGAAACAACCTGATCTCCGTTTCTGACAACTTCTTTCTTGTCGATAATCACATAGTCGCCGTCTTCAATATTTTTACCATTGATTGTCGCTCTATTCATGGAGTTGCCGACGGCTTTTAAAACAAAAATATCCTTGATTTTATTAATCAGATTATTTTTTAATAGCCCTCGGGATATTTTTAAATACCCTTCTACTTTTTCGTCGGCGAAGATTAAAGCCTGTCCGCAGTTTGCCGAGCCTAATATCGGCAGAGAAATCAATCCCGATTTTCCGATGCCACCCTTCGTCTTTTTGATTTTTCCATCGGGCCCCACGATTAACAACCCCTTGCCAATCAACTGGTTCACGTGGTGTTTTATTTTCTGAGGGCTTTTGGGCTCGCCGATAAGCTCGCCGATTTTTCGCAATGTCAAATCAGATAAATTACGACTATCGGCCAAGTTTATTATTTTTTCCTGAATTAGATGCATATCATTTAAATAAGAAATCTTATTTAAATTATATCAATTACTTGACACTTGTCAAGTTTATTTAATTGTTGACAGTCCATCCAATCAAGTAATTCCATTTATAATCGTTGATTTTAACATTAATTCTTTCCCCCAACTTTCCTTTTTTTAAAATTACTGCCCTGCCCGAATCGGTTCTGGCCAAGTATTTTCCCTTTCTTTTTTCAACAACCAAAACGTCCAATTTCTTTCCCTTGTGTTTTTTATTTTTCTCCAGATTATACTTTTCAAACAATTCGGAAAGAATCCTTGAGCGATCTTTTTTAATCCTATCTGGTAGGTCCTTCAAATTGAAATCAGGAGTTCCCTTTCTTTTAGAGAACTTGAAAATGTGGACTATCTCCGGCTGAATCTTCTTAATCACTTCAATTGTTTTCTTAAAAGATTCCTCGGTTTCCAAGGGATGGCCGACGATTATATCCGTGGCAATGATAGTTTCTTTGAATTTTTTCCTGAAAGCTTTAACAACCTCAATAAAATCATTGACCGCATATCCCCTGTTCATCTTTTTTAACAATTCATCGTCTCCCGACTGCAAAGGCAGATGGATGAATTTGTATATTTTATCTGATTGATAGGAAGATAATAATTCGTCTATCATTTTTCTTACTTGTCCCGGATTCATCATTCCCAATTTAATTTTGAAGTCGCCTTCTATTTGATAAATGTCCTTTATCAATTCCGGAAGCATCTGTCTCCCCTTCTCCATTCCGTAGATTGATAAATCCTGGGAAGTCAGTTGTATTTCCTTGAATCCGGAAGCAAGAGCCCCTTTTATCTCCTTAATGATATTTTCTTTATTAAAAGAATTGAGTTCTTTTCTGGCAAATCGGGTGGCACAATATGAACAAGAGCCAACGCATCCTTCGGCGATAGAAACAATGGCTGAACAGGTTTCTTTATCCCCCCTCTTTTTATTGGAACACATTTCCGCCTTGTCATGTGTTTCTTTTTCAATAATGAATTCTTTTTTGTTTTGTGATATTTTTTCAACCAATAGACCAATTGAAGAAACATTGGATGGTCCCAATAATCCGTCAGCCGCTTCATGACACTCCTTAAAAGAAATCAAAGGAAGACAGCCGGAAATAATTATCTTCTTGCCTTTTTTCTTTAATTCAAGAGCTTCTTTTAATATTTTCCTTTCCGTCTTTTCCACCACTCCGCAGGTATTCAAAATAACTAAATCAGCATCTTTTTCCGAAGACTCTTCGTGTTCATGCAAAAGAATCCCCCTCATCAGTTCGGAATCGGCTTGGTTCATTTTGCAGCCATATGTTTTAAGGCAAAACTTCATGAGCGAGATACCAGAATCGAACTGGCGCCCTCTGCTTGGGAAGCAGATATACTGCCACTATACGAATCTCGCATACTTGAATAATTTAACATAAGTATCGGTAATAGCAAAGTCTTGACTATTCCAATATCGTTGCTATAATTTGATTATCACTATGAAAAAGACCCTGTTAAGGTTCCGTCCTTATCGGGGGCTTTTTTATTTTGTTTCCAGTTTTTTGCGTTGGGTGTCCAGATATAAGATAGGTATGTTTTGTTTTCGGAGAAGATAGGAGCATGTATTACTCGGAGAAACAACTATTTTAAGGGCCCCTTTTTCTTTTAAAAATCCAACTAGTTCGGCATAGTCGCCATCACTCGAAATAATAACAGATTGATTCATTTTTTTTTCATAGAAGTCAGATGATGTTTTTAAAACCAAAGCAGCATCGCAGTTTCCTTTGATTCTGCCTATTCCGTCATAAGTTACTTCTTTATATACCAGAATAAAACCGTCTTCTTGAAGTTTTGTGTATAAATTTTTATTTTTAGAAACAAATCCGATGAATAAATAAGCACTCGTTACATTATATTTATCTCTTAGCCAAATTCTTAATTTTTTATAATCAAGATTCCACCCCAAATCGTTTACGCCTTTATGTAAATTAGCTCCATCAATATATGCAAAGATATTTTCTTTATTTGACATAAAAAATATATTTTATGCTAAGATGTATTTATTATAGCATATCTGTTTCTTTTGTTGTAACAAAAAACCGATTTATGTATTATAATAAGTGTATGGATAACGACCGAATAAAAGAATTGGTTTTAAGAGCACAAAACAAAGACAGGGAGGCGTTTGCCGAGCTCTTTGACTTGCACTATGACAAAGTCTTGAAGTATGTCTTCAGAAGAACTTTGGATGTCGACTATTCCAAAGACATAACATCAAATGTCTTTATAAAGATTTTGAAAAATCTAGACAGTTTTGAATGGAAAAGCGGCCCCTTTAGCTTTACCGCCTGGGTCTTCAGGATTGCCGGAAACGAAATCAATCAGTATTTCAGGTTACAGAACAGATACCAAGTTAACATATCTTTTGAATTGGGAGACGATAACAAGGCGGCCGAAGAAATAGAAAAGAAGATAGACAGCGACAAGCATTTGATGGTTTTGAATAAGGCAATCAGGCAATTGAAGCCGATATACCAGGAAATCATCAATTTGAGGTATTTCGAAGAAATGTCCTATCAGGAAATATCGGAAATAATGGAAAAGAATGAATCAACCGTCAGAGTCTACTGCCAGAGAGCGAGAGAAGACTTGGAAAGGATTCTCAAAGCAGACGCTTTTAAATTTTTAGAAAACTATGACTTTTGAAGAATTATTCAAAAAAGCGAATACGGAAATCAAGCTTGAGCGACACAAGGCCAATCTGAAGTCGGCCTTGCTTAAGAACGATTATTTCAATGAAGAAAGAGAAGTTTGGGATTGGAAGACCTTTATCCCCTCTTTGGCCTTATCATTGGTGTTGGTTGGTTTCGCTTTCAATTTTTCCACCGGTACCGAAGAAAAAGTTTCCAACGAGAATACTTTCTATTCCATTCTATCAAATAACAAAAATGTCAGCCCCGCCACACAAGCTTCGGGGGCAAACACTTTGGAAATGGTCGACGACAATACGAAAACAGTTTTCTATTTCAACGATAGGAACGTTCTCGTTCATTCAGAAGTAATTAAATATTAATATAAAAAATATGAAAATAATGGAAAATAAATTCTTTCAAGCGTTGGTTTATATCTTAATGATAGTCGTTATCTTCTTTTTTCTGGCCAGCATCAACGAAAAGGCCGGGGCCAATGACAGCGATGTTATCAGTGTAACCGGAACCGGAGAAGTCTACGTTACCCCCGATATCGGCTTGGTTAGCATATCGGTCGTGGCTAAAAACAACAATGTTTCCGTCGCAACATCCGAAAGCAGTGAAAAAATGAACAGTATCATTGAATACTTGAAAAACAATAGCGTTGAAGAAAAGGATATAAAGACGACCTCTTTCAATATCTATCCCGTTTATTCATGGGAAGACAAGACCGGAAAGAGGAATCTTGACGGATACGAAGTCAGCCAGACCATTCAGGTGAAGATAAGAGACCTGACCAAGGTCGGAGACATTATCAGCAATGCCACCAGATTGGGAGCCAACGATATCAGCAGCCTTTCTTTCACCGTTGACGACGATGAAAAGGTAAAAGAGGAAGCCAAGGAATTGGCCATCAAAGATGCCAGAGAAAAGGCCAAGAATCTGGAGAAATCTCTCGGAGTCCGTTTGGTCAAAATAGTTAACTTTTCCGAAGGAACCTATCCCAACTATTCCGATCAATTGTATAAAACGGTCAGTGGATCAGGCATAATGCTTGAATCGTCAATTGCTCCGACGATACAAACCGGACAGAACAAAATAACCTCAACGGTAACGATAACCTACTCGGTGAGATAGTTCAAAGAAAAAATCCGGCAGCGATGCCGGGTTTTTATTTCCCTTCCACGATCAAGAATCATTTCATTGTAAGGTTTAAAAAAAATAAACTATGAAGTTTTTCTTTTTGAAAAACAGCATAGTCTTAAAGACTCCTTTTTCTTAAGAGTATCCACAACACCGCTCCGAGACCGATTAGTGCGATAAGAGCACCAAAGCCCGGGGATTGCAATGCCCCCACCGTGGGAGTGACCGTGGCGGTAGCTACGACAGCAATCATTTTTTCACCTCCTTTGCTGGAGCCGATTTTTGGAATCCGCAAGCCAGACAAACCAGTGTCTGGCATGAGTCGTCTCCGTAGACCAAGAATTCTTTGCATTTCGGGCAACGATATTCGTCGTTGAGCTTTTTAAGCATGGCTATATTGCCATACTTGTCTTCTTCAGCCTCATCGGAGACTCTTTTTTTGAAGAACAAGAACTGTATCCCGTTCTGCGTGAACGATAAGAGTTTTTTCATAACAAAACCCCCAGTATTGATTCTATGGATATTTGATAAAAAGTCAATGAACGGTAAGCGGAACGAACTCGGAACCTTTTTAGGTTTGATTTACTTAATAATTATGATTTAGCCTATTTTGAATTTATTTTAATAAAGCTGATTTGACTTTGGTTTAAAAAACGAACGGGTAAAAATGTATTTCCCAGACCGCTGTCAATATATAACCAGCTGTCTTTTATTTTGAATAACCCTTTACTATATTTAGGAAACAATCCCTGCCCCGGAGCATATACGGCTCCTGCAAAAGGAACCCTCGTCTGTCCTCCGTGAGTGTGCCCCGAAAGAATCAAATTAAAGCCATCGGGGCTGTTAATAACGAAGCTCTGATCATGGATTAATAATAAAGAAAATCTGGGCTGATTATTCAGTAAAGGAATATTATTATAGTATTTGGTTCCGTAAATATCTATATCCTTATATTCCCGAAATCCCGAGTCAATTATGTCCACTCCTCTCTTTGCAATTTCATTGTTAAATGCATCTACATCTTCATGGTCCAATTCGTGGTTGCCTGAAACATAATATATCTTCGAATTGATTTTTAAAAGTTCGTCGATAAAAGAATAAACGTAAGAATAGTTTTTTGTGTTTCTGTCTATCATATCTCCGGTCAAAACTATAAAATCGGGGTTAATTTCTTTTATCTTGTCGTAAATTTGGATTTGATTGTTAAGAAATTTCTTATTGTGTAAATCCGTAATCTGCACTATTTTAATTTCTTCCCCTGCTTTTATCTTGTCGGTTTCAATCTCAATTAAGTTAACTTTAGGAAAATTAACCTCGTAAAAAACATCTGCTGTAAACAGAAACAATAAAACAAATATTATTGCGATTGTTATTTTTTTCACCTCTCTTTATTATTTTTAATTAATTCTATTTTTATTAATTAAAACAAGAGCTTCTTTAAGGAATAATAAATCCCTCTCTTTTATAAATCTTCCTTGATAATCATTAGTATTAACTTTTTCAATTAAGTTTATTGCTTTTTCTATTGGAGTCCACATTGGCATCAACCCCTCACTAATTTCCAATTCTTCATATTTAGGATTGCCTATTTCTCCAATAACTTTAGCTAAAAAACAATACGATATTTGTAATGTATCAAATTTATTTCTATATTCAATAATAATACCAACATCGTCGATAATATCTATTCCACACCCTGATTCTTCTAGAACTTCTCTTTTGAGAGCTTCTTTAATTGTTTCACCTTTTTCAACTCCTCCGCCAGGAAGCTTATAATATTTATGCTTAGAAGCGAATTGAAAAGCAATTTCATTGTTATTATTAAAAACCACCGCCCTAGCTGCCTTTCTAAGAAAGTAAGGATTATCAAATCTTTCTTCTTCATTCAATCCGATATCGCTTCCTTTTATTTCTTTAAGTATTTTCATGTTTTGATTATATCACAAACAAAAAAATCGACAAAAGTTAGTTTCTATTAAAGCTCAGAGCCGTGAGAGAACTTCGCACCATCCTTATGAACGGCTGGAAATCCTATGAACTGGACGCGGCCGTCAAAATGCTCCGCCACGAATCGCCGTTCGATTGGATTGAGTAATAAACCGTTTCTAAGCAAAATCGGATTAGTCACAGTAGGCGGACTTGGAGTTATTCCGCAATTAATCTTTTAGAGACTGAGCTATCCATTCTTTCCACATACAATTTCCCATCCTCTACCGCCAAATCATTATAGCCTCCAATATCCTGCCGGGAAATTTTATTTATTTCATTGTTCTCAAGATTCCAAATAAACAGATAGCCTTCATACCAAGGTCCGCCGACCGACATGCCCAAAAAACCCATTTTCGTATTATTGCTGAAAAATGATACGGATTGACTTTTAGTCCTTCCTACCATGCTTGTCAGCTGAATATCTAAAATTGGTTCAAGTTCTGTTCCCAGATCAGCCTCCATTAATGTTTCGCCTTGCCAGCTTCTTTTAAATATCTTGCTTCCAGAAATATAAAAATATCCGCTTTCATCCGGCGCCACGGCAATGATATTCCCGCCAATATGTATTTCTTCTATCGTATTTTCACCTTCTGACTTCGGCGAGCGATGTACAATATACCCGCTTTCCATTGATGAAAAATCCGGATCGCTATACGCAATCAGGGCGTAGTCTTCTCCGCTATGCATGACGCGCAGGCTGTAAACTTCGCCTCTTACTTTATACTGGACATTCGGCGCGTCATTTTTCATATCTTCAATATTTATAATAGTTATTTTTTCCCGATTCCAAAGCCAAGGAGCGTATTGATAAGCAGTTAAAGTTAATCCTGCACCGCCGTCATAGGCTATTTGTTTGATATTCGGGAAATATAACTTTTTTGCCACTACAAAACTAAATATACCCGCGCCGATAACAGCGGATAAGATAACGATTGTAATGAATTGGATGATTTTCTTCATAAAGACGATTTGTTTATAATGTTGATAAAATTATTATTGGTCAATAAATCAGCACCCTTTTCATGTTTTGATTTTATATAGTCTAAAAACAGTGAACAAAAAATATCCGGCAATCACGCCTAGTGAATTAAGAATAATATCGTCAATATCAAATATGCCCGATCTGAATATGACTTGTAAAATCTCCGGCATGATCCCATAAGTCAATAACCCCAACCATAAAATCACTTTAGATTTTTTCTGAAAAACTAAGGGCAACAATAAACCAATAGGCACGAAAAGAACAATATTGCCCAAAAGGTTGCGTCTGGCCGTTCCCCATGTCGGATACCCTGACAAATATTCTGCGATTGTTTTAAATGGCACAAAATTAGCTTGGGAAAATTCAAAAATAGCGCCGTGACGATATTTAAATACTATCATTCCCAACAAAACCAACGTGTACAAAAATAGAGAGATTATGACGATGATATAAGTTTTTTTCATCGTATTTCTAAATCTTTTTGCCGATATAGAAAACATATCCGTAATACTGTTTATATTTTGAATACAACTCCGCCTCGTACCTCATTTTTACAATAAGATCTTCCACGGTTTTATTCCCAGCATACTTTTCTAAAAGTGTTTTGCTTGCTGCTTCCCGCGGGATAAAATAATCCGTCCAGCATTTTTCGGGTAATACAAATGCGGCGGCAAGACTATAGCCGGCTTTTTGCATTATTGAAATATTATGCGGTATCGTGCTTATTTCAGGAACATTATCAGTCCACCACTTTTCAATTTCAGTAGGGCGTTCATCGGTAAACCATGACTCATATGTTAGGGCAACATAACCGTCTTTTTTAAGGAAGTCTTTCCAGTAGTTCAATCCTTTTTCAAAACCAATGCCAGAAATAGCTCCTTCAGACCATATAAGATCAAACTCTTCTTTTTGAAATGGCAAATTATCCATTGAACCGACAATACCCCTTACTCTTTCTTGGAGATTTAACTTTTTGGCATTATCGTTAAAGGTATTTATAAAGCCAGGGTAAAAATCCAAGCCAATAATATTCCCTGGAGTATTTTGTGCAAGAACCATTGTTTGCCCGCCGGTTCCACAACCCAAATCTAATATCTTTGAATTTTTATCAAGATTTTCAATAAAACTTAGTGCCTTAACAGTCATTTCGGAACTACCTGGTCCTTGCCGTTCCAATCCTTCATGTAATTCGCAAATTAAGTTTAAGTCAAAATCTTGTATTGATTTATTTTTGTCAGTCATGATTTTTTTATTAATTTTATTTAAAAATTTTGTAATGCAGATGAACGTATCCCCCGGGAAAAGTCTTTTCTTTAAGTTCGGTGAGCTTTACCTGTTTTGCAATATTGCTGAATAAATTTTCTGATTTTTCTCCCACGATAACAGGTAAAACAAGCAAGCTAATTTCATCCACCAATCCCTGATTAAGCATGGCATTGGTTAGGCCGCGCCCCGAATCCACTAAAATGGTGTTTGTCTCATATCTGTCGGATAAAACATCAAAAGATTTCTTTAAATCCACCTGTTTCTCTCCGGCAACCACAAAATCATATTCTCTTTCCTTTAAATAATCCAAATAACTCTTATCGGTGCTTTCTGAAACCAAAACGATTATATCCCGGCAATATTCCGATTGGCGGTAAAAATGTAATTTTTCCTTAAGAACAGCTTCCGAATCTACGACAACCCAATATGACAAGTCTTCGCTTTTTTGCGGTCTTTTAAAATCATCCTTTGTTTCAGGCGTTAACCCGCCAAACATTTCTATCGCGACCTTGGCGGTATTTGAACCGAACAGATAAAGGACTTTGCCAAAACTACCTACGATTTGATAATGCAAGCCCATCACTTCCTGAGACGTCTCAAAGTTGATAAATGAACCGTCTAAGCTGATCGTGTTCTGCATCACTACTCTTGTTTTTTTATTGTCATTCATAGTTTTTATATATTTAATGGTTATTAACGCCATCCAATATTATCTTCTGAACATCTATCCCAAATTGCGACAGAATAAAAAAGATAATTTGTTTCAATATGATGTATGCGAGGATAAAAGCGATTACAATAATTAATTTTTTGACGCGGGGACTCTGCCTGGAAAGAAACGGTAATTTAGCGGTCAAAAAAGCATCCATCTTGTTAAAGAGTTTACCCTTCAATAAAACGAGCAATAAAATAAAAATTCCCATCCCGATAATGAAATAGAATGAGAAGCCTAGTTTATAAAAAACAAACAGCAAGATTGCGGATGTTATTATCTGTAAGTATGTTTTTTGGTTATTTTTTGATGTCATTTCACCTTTCATAAATGTAATCGTAATCTAATGTGATTATACCAAAAAATCGCCTTTCTGGCGACTTCTTAGTGTAAACTCTTGTCAACTTATGTAAACTTTGCTCCGGTGGTAGGATTGGAACCATTATCCGCCGCGTTAATAGGAACCAAATAATGGGAACTATTAAAATTATGTCAAAATTAAAGCTATTTACATAATCAATATTTTAAGATATGTTATGGACAAGCTACCATGGAGGTGGAGCTAATGGGTGAACACACAAAAGTAGTTCTTAAAAAAATTCAAACTGTTGACGGAGTATACGAGCTCAAGGAAGGAAGAGATGTCATCATCGGTCTTTTTCCTGGCGACAAGAGCCTTTCAATCAAAGGACTTTCTCTTATCAATATTATTCATCAGCTTTGTCTGATTAAAACATTTGAAATCAACAAGTTTGACGAAAACGTTGTCCTTTGGCAAGTTGCAGAAGGGGTGATTGGCCAGAACAAGTTATGGATGTTCGGCTATGATAAATACAGCGCCATGAAATCAATGTATGAAGATATCGGCAAAAAATTTTTCGAAAAGACTATCAACGGAGGAGAGCCAGTTTTCATCATTGTTTCGACAGAGGAAGGAAAATTAATATACAGGGAGGTTATTTAACTTCCTTCTTTTTTATTTGTGCCCCAAACAGGATTCGAACCTGTGACCTTCAACTTAAAAGGTTGTTGCTCTACCAACTGAGCTATTGGGGCGGATGAGGGATTAAAGTCCCTCTTTTTTCAATTCTTCCAGCAATTCTTTTTGTTTTTTTGTCAGCTTTTGCGGAGTCTCAACATTGAACTCAATATACAGGTTTCCCCGGCCAATGCCAGAAAAATGAGGAATGCCCCTCTTCGAAACTTTGAGGATTTTTCCTGATTCGGTGCCGTTGGGAACCTTGATGATGATATTTTCTTTTTCCAGGGTCGGTATTTTAATGCTGTCTCCCAAAGTTGCCTGGGAAAAAGTGATATTCTGTTTGAGATAAATATCGTCTCCGCTTCTTTCAAAGACCTTGTGCGGTTTAATCATTATCCTCACATAGAGGTCCCCCGGTTCTCCGTTTCTCTTTCCGGCTTCACCTTTTCCTTTTACCTTAATTATCTGGTTATTGTCAACACCGGCCGGTATGCTTATCCTTATTTTTTCTTCTTTTTTAATCCTTCCCTCTCCACGGCAGACATTGCACGGTTTTTCCGGCTTGACTCCTTCTCCGTGGCAGTCGGGACAAACGACATATTGATTGATAGTTCCAAAGATAGTTCTCCTTATCTGTTGCACTCTTCCCATTCCCCGGCAAGTGAAACATTCCTTGGTGTCGGTTCCGGGTTCGGCTCCGCTGCCGTTGCATCTTGTGCAGGTGGAATTTTTAGTGATGATTATTTCCTGTTCCTGGTTGCGAAGGATTGATTCCAAATCAAGCTCCAAAATCACTTCAAGGTTTTTTCCTTTTCTCATATCCTTGGGCTTTTTTCCTCCCATACCGAAGCCTCCTCCGAACATATCAAAGATGTCCTCAAAACCACCCATATTGCCCATGATATCTTCCCAGTTGATATTCTGGTTGAATCCTCCCTGTTGAGCCCCGCCACCGTTAAAGGTTGTTCCAAAGCGGTCGTATTGGGCTTTCTTGTCTTTGTCCGACAAAGTCTGGTAGGCTTCATTCACCTCTTTGAATCTGGCTTCATCTCCCCCCTTTTTATCCGGGTGGTGTTCGTGAGCCAGTTTGTAGTAGGCCTTCTTGATTTCTTCGGGAGAAGCGTTTTTCTCAACTCCTAAAATTTTGTAGTAGTCTTTTTGCATGGATGAATTAAGAAAGGCAAAATCAATCGATTTTGCCATTCTTCAGATAATTCTTTGAATTATTCTTTCTCTGTTTCAGCTTCGGGAGCGTTTTCCGGACCCTCTTCCTTTTTGGGTTCCTCAGGCTTCTGGTACATGGCTGCTCCGACTTTCTGAATGGCTTGCGAAAGCTCTTCGCTTTTTTTCTTTATCTCCTCCATGTTATCACCGTCTTTGACTTTTTTCAATTCGCTAATCTTGTCTTCAACCTCTTTTTTCAATTCGGCAGTGACTTTGTCTCCGGCTTCTTTCAAGGTTTTTTCCGATTGGTAGATGAGATTTTCGGCGATGTTCTTGGTTTCGATGACTTCCCTTTTTTTCTGGTCATCGGCTGCGTTCACCTCGGCATCATTTTTCATCTTTTCTATTTCTTCTTTACTTAATCCGATTGAACCTTCCACCTTGATTGATTGTGTTTTGTTGGAAGCTTTGTCGATGGCGGTAACAGTCAAGATTCCGTTGGCATCGATATCAAATTTCACCTCAACCTGAGGAACGCCTCTCGGTGCCGGAGGAATGCCGTCCAAAATGAATTTACCTAAACTTCTATTGTCTTTAGCTAATGACCTCTCTCCCTGCAAAACATTGATTTCAACCGAAGTCTGATTGTCTCCGGCAGTGGAAAATACCTGCGAACCGGACGTGGGAATGGTTGTGTTTTTGGCAATCATCGGAGTGGAAATATTTCCCAAAGTTTCGATTCCCAATGATAGTGGCAAGACATCCAATAAGAGAACGCTTTTGATATCTCCTTCCGGAGTTCGTCCTTCTTCTTTGGCCGTCAATATCTCGGCTTCAATCGCCGCACCGATGGCCACCACTTCTTCCGGATTGATTGACTTGTTCGGTTCTTTACCGAAGAAATTCTTAACCGCATCTCGGGCTGCCGGAATCAAAGTTGTTCCTCCGACCAAGATGACCTCCTTGATTTCATTCTTGTCCAATTTAATTTCGTCGATGGTTTTCTTGACTCGGTCGATTGACCTTTCAATCAAGTCATTGGTCATTGAATCAAACTGGGCTCGGGTGATTTTGAATTCCAAATGCTTGGGTCCTTCGGCATCAGAAGTGATGAAAGGCAGATTAATATTGGTTTCCATGGCACTGGATAATTCGGTTTTGGCTTTTTCCGCCGCTTCTTTCAATCTCTGCAAAGCCAAGGGGTCTTTAAATAAATCGATTCCCTGGTTTTTTTTGAATTCGGTTAGCATCCAGTCGATGATTCTCTGGTCAAAGTCATTTCCTCCCAAGTGAGCTTCTCCGCCGGTGGCCAAGACTTCAACCGTATCCGGAGAAACGTCCAAAATGGTTACATCAAATGTGCCGCCTCCGAAGTCGTAGACCAAGACCTTGCTGGCTTCTTTTTTTCCGAAACCGTAGGCTAAAGCAGCGGCCGTCGGTTCATTGATAACCCTCAAAACTTTAAATCCGGCGATTTCTCCGGCAGCCATAGTGGCTTTTCTTTGCGAATCGTCAAAGTTGGCCGGACAAGTGATGACGACGTTTTTAATGTCTTCTCCCAATTTGTCTTTGGCATCGGCTTTGACTTTCTGTAAGATCATTGAAGAGACTTCGATCGGAGTGTGCCAGTTGTCTCCTATTTTAACTTCCACTCCTCCGTCTTTTCTTTCTCTGGTTTCATAGGGCAGGAGTTTCAGTTCTTTCTGCACTTCGGCATCGGAAAATCTTCGGCCGATAAATCTCTTGATTCCGGAAATGGTATTCTTCGGATTGGTGATAGCCTGTCTCTGGGCCAAGATTCCAACCACTCTTTCCCCTCCCTTGGTCTGGGCAATGATTGAAGGGGTCAAAATAGAGCCCTCTCTGTTTTCCAGGGCTTTCGGTTCTCCGTTAACAATCGAAGCGTATTTGGTAATCGCAGTACCCAAATCAATTCCTAAAACTTTTGTCATAATCTGTTAATTTTATTTTTATACCTCTATATTATTAAATTATCACTCGCGTGTCAAGAGTGATAACTATTTTCCCACCTTGACCTTGGCCGGTCTTAAAACTTTTTCATTGAAAGAATATCCTTTCTCAACTTCTTCAACTATCATTCCCGGCTCCCCCTTTACCTCTTCCACCGCTTCATGAATACCGGGGTCGAACTTCTGCCCGATTGACTCGATTTCCATCAATCCCAGGCCCTTTAAAGCGTCTTCCAGCTGCTTTTTAATCAATATTAGCCCATTGATGCGGTTATCCTCTTTATCCCCCTCGGGAATGGACTTTTCCGCCAATCGGAAGCTGTCCAAGACGGGGATGAGCTCTTCAAAGAGGGACTCTTTGGCAATGCAAAGGGTTCCCTTCAATCTCTCGAATTCCTGTTTTTTGTAGTTGAGGAAATCGGCTTTTTCTCTCTGCCAGCCACTGAAGTATTCATCTCTTTTCTTTTCAATCTCTTCAATGTCCTTTTCTATTTCTTCTTTTTTGTTTTCTTCTTTCATAGCAGTTCTTCTAATGCTTTATTAAGTGAATTAATTAATCTTATATTCTTTTCATAATCCATCCTCTTCGGTCCCAAGATGGTGATGAAGGCTTTTTGTCCCGGCAGATTGCATTCGGAACAAATCAAAGTGATATCTTTGGTTCTCGGAATGGGATTCTCTTTTCCGATGAAGACCATACTTTTGGAATCATGGAGTTTCTCAATGTTTTTTTCAAAGTTTTCCATGAAGCTGACCAAGCTCGAAACAAAGCTTTCATCTTTGGCTTCCGGCTCTTTGAAGATTTCATCAAAACCTTCTTTCAAATCAAACCCTTCTCTGAAAAAATGCAGATTGACGAAACTGGAAGAATTATCAGCCATGAATTTGGTGATTTCCGAAGCCATTTTGAATTTATCCGACATTCCCTTGAGTATCTTTTCCAATTCTACCTCAACCTTTTCTTCTTTTCTTTCTTTTAAAGTATCGACAAAATATCGATAGGCCTTATCGGTCGGAATTCTTCCCGCCGAAGTGTGGGGTTGTTCCAAGTACCCTTCTTTGATTAAATATTGGAATTCAATCCTTATCGCCGAAGGACAAATGCCGAAATCGTATTTTTCGGCTAAAAATTTAGAACTGACCGGTTCAGCGGTCTTGATATATTCCCTGACAAGATTCTTAATGATTTGTGCCTGCCTTTCAGATATCATATGGTTTCCAATATACCATATCTATTTTGGCAGTCAAGGCGTTGGATTGATAATGGAAGAGATATAAAAAAAGAGCCTTTACGCTACGAGTTGAGAGGGTTGGGGGAGGTCTTTAGCCGGATGAGAGAACCCTTTCCAGTAGGTTCCTGTGAGAGAGACCCCGCCCCACTTTTAGTTGTTGACCATCATCAATGGACCGTTTTCCGCACCTTGCTCGTGTGTGCTGGCACGTTTTCTGGACTCATTGCTTGATGGCCAAGTTCAATAACACTTAAATATTATTGAATTCGGCCATCAATGACGCTTCGTAAAGAACTGTATTACAGATATATCACAAAGATAAAATATGTCAATCTTTGAGATAGTATTTGTTAATCGGTTTCAAATTATCGTCCAATTCATAGACTAAAGGGGTTGCCAATGGTATTTCTATTTTGGCAATTTTGGCAATTTCTTCTTCGGATATTCCTTCAATATTTTTAATCAAAGCCCTGATGCTGTTGCCGTGGGCCAAGATTATCACCTTTTTTCCTTCCTTTATCAAAGGAACGATGCTTTCTTGCCAGTATGGTAAAATTCTTTTTTCGGCGTCTTTTAGGCTTTCAGTTAAAGGAACCTCGCCTTCTTTTACCTCTTCATATCGGAAATCTTTTTCTTCTTTGGCTGGAGGCCTGACATTATAACTTCTTCTCCATGCTTCGACCTGTTCAATACCGAACTTTTTTCTCATTTCGTCTTTGTTCTCTCCTTGAAGTGCTCCGTAGTGTCTTTCATTCAAACGCCATGATTTTTCAACCGGAATCGAAAGATTCATTTCTTTCAATACCAAGTCAAGAGTTTTATATGCCCTTTCCAACAAAGAAGTAAAGGCAATATCAAAAGAAAATCCTTTTTCTTTTAATGCTCGGCCGGCTTTTTTAGCCTGCTCTATTCCCTTTTCCGACAAAGGAGCGTCAATCCATCCGGTAAAGATATTTTCTTTATTCCAAATGCTTTCTCCGTGCCTGATGATTACTAATTTATTCATGGTTAAATATTATCACTATTTTCTCACCACCTCAACCTTTCCTTTCAACAGAGAGATTATCTTCGACGGTTTTGATTTTAATTTTCCGGCTCCGAGATAGAAATTAATCTTTTCCCCGAAATACTTTTTGGCTTCTTCGATGGTTGCGGCCGGCTCCTTTCCTTCGATATTGGCGGAGGGTGCGACGATCGGTCCCGATATTTTAAGTATCTTAATCAGGTTTTCGTCGTCAGGAATCCTGAAAGCCAAGCTCTTTTTACCCCGGTGCAGATATTCAAACTTTTTAACAAGGATGATGATGCTCACCTTTCCCGGCCAGTACTTGCCCGCCGTCTTTTTATCAATCTCCGCCCCGAACAGCTTCAAATCCTTTAAAGAAGAAATCAAGACAATCATCGGCTTCTTTGAATCCCTTTTTCTCAGTTCGTACATCTTTTCAACGCTTTTCTTGTCGAAAGCCGAACAAACGATACCATAGAGGGTATCGGTCGGGATTACTCCTATTTTGCCGCTTTTAAGCTCTTTTCCGACTTCTTTAAGTATGTCCATTGCGATTATTATACCAAGGGATTTGTACAAAAAGCAATAGTTATATGATATAATTGAAACATATGGAAGAATTGATAGCAGATTTAATTCAAAAAGGAGTTTTAAAGACCGAGAGAATAATCGATGCTTTTATAAACATAAGCAGGAAGAATTTTGTTTTGCCGGAAAACAGAGAAGAGGCGTGCGACAGCGACTTCCCTCTCTCTATCGGATTCGGCCAAACAAATTCACAGCCAACGACCGTTGCCTTCATGCTCGAGCTTCTGCAACCGGAAGAAAAAGACAAGATACTTGATGTCGGTTCCGGTTCCGGCTGGACCACCGCGCTTTTGGCGGAAATAGCCAAGAAGGGATATGTCTATGGAACGGAAATAATTCCCGAATTGGTTGAATTCGGAAAAAACAATTTGGCCAGATATAAATTCAATAATGCACAGATAGTTTTAGCAGAAGAAACACTGGGATTAGAAGACAAGGCTCCTTTTGATAAGATTCTTGTTTCCGCTTCGGCCAAGAAACTGCCGAAAGAACTTATCAGGCAATTAAAAGTCGGAGGAGTTATGATTATCCCTCTGGGTAATTGCATCTTAAGGTTGGAAAAGGTTTCCGAAAAGCAAATGAAAATGGACAGATTCGACGGTTTT
The DNA here is from genome assembly GCA_041651685.1 of Minisyncoccota bacterium. Taxonomy (GTDB): domain Bacteria; phylum Patescibacteriota; class Minisyncoccia; order Minisyncoccales; family Minisyncoccaceae; genus UBA2211. The sequence goes on along the minus strand of JBAZIU010000001.1, from coordinate 17,587 downwards.
GCTTTCGTTCCTCTTAAATAATTATTTGGTTAAGCAATCTTGATAGGTCGTGAACTCGTTTTCTTCAATGAAAGCTCCGTCTCCTTTGTTCCAGAAGATAAAAGATTCGTCGGAATTGGCGAAGCGGGCTCCCGAACCGGAAATGGTCTGAGGCAGAGTCATTTTTCTTCCGTCGCTTAATATTAATTTAACCTGGTTTTTTGTGAATTCGGCATAAATGGCTTTATCTTCCGGGCAGGCGAAAACCGCAGTGATTGTTTCCGCTTGTTTTTGATATTCTTTGGCTATTGAATTAACCGCTTCGTATTTTTGTCCCAAATAGAAAGCCAGAAAGAAAGTTCCGACAAAAACGATTAAAGCGAGAAGCTTTGAATACCAGGTTGGTTTGTTTAATTCTATTTTCATACTTTTTATTTATTTTTATATTATAATTCTACCACAAATAATTAAGTTTACAAATCCAATCCTTTGCAGTATTGTATAGGTAATGAGCAGACAAAAGAAAATCCCGAATATAGACATCTGGCCCAAGTATTACGGCAATCAATTGATTCTCAATCGAGAGTCCGGTTCCACTGTTGCTGTAACTACCGGCTGGACCAAAAAAGAAGATGTTTGGAAGGTGCTTTCCGAGACTTCCAAGAAGAAAGTTTTGACTGTCGGACAATTGTATTCCAAAGAAGGAATCAATTATATCATTCGCAACCTGTTCTTGAATCCGGAAGTTAATTTTTTAATTATCACCGGAAGAGATTTGTCGGGAAGCTTGAAGGAATTCAAGAGTTTTTTGAACGGAGAAAGGAAAGAATTTATTCATGACGAAATTCCCAGAGAAAGAATCAAAGAATTTGTCGATTATTTTTCCAAGAATCATTTATTCGTTGAAACCAACGAAGTTGAATCTGCTTTGAATAAATTAAATGTTTCTCAATTCCCCAAAAAGTGGACCAAGGAGCCAATTGAGTTTGCCGACCACATGGCCACCGAAGCGACCACCTTCCCTTCCGAAAAAGTGGGATTCAGGATTGAGGGAGGAAAAGTGGCCGATGTCTGGTTGAAGGTTTTGGACAGGATTATGAAATTCGGATACGTGAAGATGAGCCAGTACGGAGAAAAGCAAAGAGAACTGGTGGATATTATAACCGTCATCAATGATGAGAATCCGGATGAACCCTATCTTCCCCCTTATCTTTACTTCACCAAAGAAGATTTAATCAACTATTATCCTCAAATGATGACCGACAGGGTTTTTGAAGGGGTTGAATACACCTATGGCAGCCGTTTGAGAAATCATGACGGAACGAATCAGATAGAAGCGATGATTGATGAATTAAGGAAAGAAAACTATTCCCGAAGAGCTGTTGCCTTCACCTGGAATGTTTCAAAGGACTGCAAGAATTCCAAATCCCCTTGTTTGGACTTGGTTCAGGCCTTGATTCAGGACGACATTCTTTATTTTACCGCCTATCTCCGCTCCAATGATATGTATCGGGCCTGGCCCCAGAACGCTTTCGGTCTTTTGAAGATTCAGAAAGAAATAGCCGAGACATTGGGTTTGAGAATCGGCAAAATGATCGTTGTTTCTTGTTCGGGCCATATCTATGAAAGGGATTTTTTGGAAGCCCAGAAGATGATAGAAAAAAACAAGCCGAAGCTTGAATGCGAGATGGACCCGAGAGGAAACTTTGTCATTGAAATCAAAGATGAAGAAATAGTGGTTAAGCACGTTGATACAGAGGGGATGTTTCTTCAGGAGTTTAAAGGCAAGACCGCTTCCGAATTAAGAAATCAAATCAGCAGGTTTGTCAGCGACACAACTCATGGCATCTATCTGGGTTCGGAATTGTACAGAGCTGAACAGGCTTTGAAAAACAAAACTGACTTTATCCAAGACTCTTAAATCTTTCCGTGAGCGAAAATTTTTTCTCTGTTTTTAATTTCCATCTTTTTAGATAATAAGATGGCCAGTTCGGCTATTCCGAAAAACAAGAAAGTATATGTTAAGTCCCCGGCAAAGTTATTTTTGACGAAAGGTATTCCTTCGGCATAGCAAAGCATTAATCCGGCAAATGTGTGCGGATACCAGTTGGCAAAAGCCCAGACCGCCCCATTGGTTATTAAAAAGAAAGAAGTTGTTCCAATTAAACTGGTTGGAAGAGCGATGAACCATTTCTTGTTTTTAATAAGTATTCCCAATAATACCACCAAAGCGAAAGCAAGATAGACGCTTAACAACAGTTTCCAATCATAGAAGCCGAGATACCAATCGCTCAAAAGCATAATGGCCATGGGAATGGCAAAAGCAATCCTTTTGTCTTTGAAGTAATACCCACTGAAAAGAGCAATCGCTCCGACAGCGGTGAAATTCATGGGATGAGGAATGAATCTGGTTAAGAATCCGATAATGATTAATAAGTAGTAAATCATATTATTTTTTGTATGCTATATACATACAATTGTATGCTATGAGCATACAATCGTCAAATCTTTATTTTTCTTCTTTTCTCCGCTTTTCTCACCATCTCTTCGTTCATTCCGAAGTGGTGCGCGATTTCGTGCCAAACAGTTTCTTTAACTATTTGTCTTATCTCTTCTTCCGATTGGGCTGATTTTTCAATCTGATTTTTAAATATTGTTATTTTATCGGGCATCAGCGGATCGGTTCCCCACCTTTCTGTTTTGGGAACTCCTTCGTATAATCCGAAAAGAAAATAATTTTTCCCTATTTTCAATTTTTTCAGTTGTTCGGGAGTCGGTTCGTCTTCAATTACAATCCCGACATTTTTAAGTTTATCCAAGAACTTTTGAGGGATTTGTTCAATTCCTTCGTTGACCAGTTTTTCAAAGCTTTCTAACGTCATTTAATTGCTTCAACTATTAAGCTTTCCAAGGCAATTCCGTTATATTGTTCCTTGCTTATCTCTTTATTTTCGTGAAGAACATTCACTTTGAAACCAGCTTCTTTTATTTTATTTAAATAATCATCTTTGAGTAATGCCCCAGCAACACAGCCGGTAAGCAAATCATTGTTGTTCTTTTGTTCTGAGGAAAGTTCTTCCAATAAGACAATGTCGGAAAGATAGAGCCTGCCTCCGGGTTTTAAAACCCTGTACGCTTCTTTAAACGTTTTTGATTTGTCGGGAGTCAGATTGATGACGCAGTTGGAAGTGATGAGGTCGATTGAATTGTCTTCAATGGGCATGTTTTCTATTTCAGACAAAATGAATTCTATGTTTTTCCTTTCCATCTTTTCGGCATTTATCTTTGCTTGCTTAATCATCGCTTCTGTCATATCTACGCCGATAACCCTGCCCTTATCTCCGACCTTCTTAGATGCTAATAAACAATCCATTCCGGCTCCGCAACCCAAATCCAGGACGGTATCGCCTTCCTTGATGTTACTCAAAGCGATAGGGTTGCCGCAACCAAGTCCGAGATTTGCATCACCCGTTATTTCAAGGTCACTATCGGAATAGCCGATGCTTTTAGAGATTTCTTTTTTGCCACTACAACCGCATCCGCAATGCGATTTATTTGTTGCGATTTCAGAATATCTTTCTTTGACTATTTTTTTGATTTCTTCCGGATTATCCATGTTTTTATTTATCTGTTTGGTGCGTATTAGTACCATTTTGTTGGAACTGACAAAATGGTATTGACATAATCTAAATTTCTTTCTTAAAAGTTTTTGTATTTTTGACTATTTTTTTATTTTCGGAATTAACTTTTCTTTCTATCTTCTTAACATCTTCTTCTGGAGGCAAATTTTCTGGAACTATGCCGCTTTTATATAGCATATTTCTCATATTTTCATTATTTTTTATATGCTCTCCTGTTATATTTTCTTCTCCTCTTATATTTTTGTTATTATTTAGATTGTGACTAGTTATTTCATTAACAAGATCTTTGGCTTTAATTGTAATAGTTGGTAAAAAATCAGCCAAAGGTCTTTTTTCAGGAATATTTAGTCTATTTTTCATAGCAGAAGTGCTATATCCTCCAAATAAAGCAGTATCACCTTTTCCTTTTATACGTGCGAATCCTTGACTGTCTACTCCTCTTTGAAAGACAATATGGGAAAATTCTTTTTCCGAGGCAGTGAGTTTTTTTCTGGCACTTAGTCTTTCGGACAATTTTATTCTTTGTTCTATTAGTTCTTGTTTTCTTGTTTGTATTGCAAAATAACTTTGAGCGAACGCAACTTCTTCTTTTGAAGAGTCTCCATTTTGAGCTATCAAATAACAAGCATAGCGAGTGAGCATTAAATCATCGATTTCTCTTTCTCCTCCATCTCCCAATAAAGCAATTCTTTTTATTGCTATAAAATGGTCGGTTGTTTCTTCTTTTGAGTTTTTGCAAGCCTCCTTCGCTTTTTCGATGACTTTTAAAAAATTACGCCATTCAGCGTATTTAAAAACATCCTGCAGGTCTCTGGCAAGCCAAAACTCAACATTGTCTTTTTCTTTTTTTATTTCTTCAAAATCTTTATGTAATTTTGTGATTATTTCTTTTTCCATAAATATTTTTGTTGTGATGGTCAGTCTGGAACCCATACCCTTCAATCAGCGTAAGGTTTCTTTGACGATTTAATATTGATTAATTTGAGGGGTCTCAGTCGGGATAAAATGAGACAAATGAGACAGTATAAAAAGGTTCTGTATCGTGTCTCATTTGGTCTTAAATTTAAGAGTCATTTTTTATATTTTGATTAGTTATCTTCATGTCATGGGGAATAAAAATTTGTCTTTCGGTTCTTAATTTAGTATCCCCTTCCTTTCTTAAAGAATATTGTAACATTTTATCACTATTCCCTGAATGATGACCAAGCGCCCTTATTGTATTAGCAATTACATTTTTTTCTAGAATGTTTGTTGATTTTATTGGAACATTTTGACCAAGATTTTTTGCAACAATTAGTTTGCCTGAAACAATCGAAAAATTAAAAGAAACTGGACCAGGGTATTCACTAACACTAAATACTACATCAAGGGGAACCACCTTCTTTTTATATTGTGGCAATTTTTTAAAATCAAGTATAATATCTTTCAATATTTCTTGAAAACCAATTTCAGAAATTTTTTGCCTATCTCCACGTTTTTCAATAATATCATAATTATTGTCTGTATATTTTATGCTTACCCTTCCACTAGCATGCCAAGATACATGGTCTAATTCTCTTCTTATACTATTTTCATAATTTTCAGCTATTTTCATAGAGGGAGTATACAAAATGTCACCATCATAAGTTCTAATAATAATAGTTCCAACTTTAAAATAATTTTCCTTAAATTCGATTAATATTTTATAAATAGTAGATTTTTTTATTTCCTTCATTTATTAATAGCAAATATAATCGTTACCTATTATTTTTATCAATTCTTCCTTAACTTCTTTGATTCCACCAATCTTATCTATTAGTTTGTTTTTTAGTGCTTGCTCGCCCATCATTGTTGATCCATCGGCTAATGATTGTACTTTTTCTAAAGAAATATTTCTATTTTCTGATACGTATTTTATAAATAAATCATATGTTATTTTTATATCTCTCAAATATAGTTGTTTTTCCTCTTCGGTCAATTGTTTGTCTGGATCACCCATATCTTTATATTTCCCCATTGATAATTGATTGTAAGATATGCCTTCTTTTGCATTCTTTTCGTAGTTTCCAGTATAAGACTGGGTTACTCCAATTGACCCGATGTCTGACATTTCAGAAGCAAAAATAACATCAGTCGCGGTTGCTATAAGATAAGCAGCCGAAGTTCCTGCTGATTTTATTAGAGCAATTGTTGGCTTTTTAGTATCTCTAATGGCTTTCATTATTTCCTCTCCGGCAAATGCGTAGCCACCATAAGAATTTATTTCTATTAATATTGCTTTTATATTTTCATTACTTTCAGCATCTTCTATTTCTTTAACTATTTCTTCTGCACTGGTAATATCTTCTATTAAGCTTCCTGTTGATACATCGATAGATTCTGGTGGAATATAGTCTACTATGTTTCCTCTTATTTTTATCTCAGCAATATCGCAATCGTTTGCATTACCATCATTTTCATCGTAAGTACTTTCTTGAGTGTTATTTGATAATTCTTTCAATAAAGCTTCTGAATAATTTTTTATACGTTCTTTTTCGACCTGAGCAGGTCTATATTTATACCAATAAAAAGACCCTCCTAATATTATAATAATAAGTATAAGTATGCTTATTTTAAACCAGTTTTGTTTTAAAAAATTATTCATTTTATTAATTTATGTCTATTTTCTGTCGTTAACGCAAAAGTTAACACAAGATTCTTTATCTTTAAAGTACTCTATTTTATAGGTAGCAACCCCCATTGATTCTTTCCACTTAAGATATTCAACTGGATCAAAGCCATTATAATCTTTGGTTTCTTTAATATCCTCACTTTTTAGTTGTTCTCCATTAATAGGATTATACTCATATTTAAGATTGGCACTAGATATTGATGGCTCACATCTTAATAAACAATCTTCTGTTAGCGAATTATATATTTTACTATTAATGCTATTGTTGTTTATAAATATAAAAAACAACAAACCTATGATAAATATGATTAAAGATAATATCAATAAGTTAATTTTTTTCATGTTTTTTTATAGAAGCTTTTAATTTTAATATTTTAGAATTTCTAATATTCGCTTCCTCATCATCAATAAAAGCAACCAAGCTCCCAAGGCAACCTTTTATGTTCTCTTTCATCTCCTCGTCTTCAACATAAATAAGTCCATCCTTAAGGGCTTCTTCTATTACTACTTTAGGATACGGTAATAATGATTGTGGATATACAACGGCCGGATATTTTTTAATAGTTTCTCGTCCTACTTTTTCTAGAACTTTTCCATATTGATGGATTATATTTTCTGTTTTTTCAAAATCATTACTATCTAGTAATTTCATATTGTCTGTTTCGACTGGGATACTATTTTTTTCTACAATATCTGAGTGCATTGATTCTTTAAGTTTATATTTAGAAATAATCCAAAAACCTAATAATCTAACTAAATAGATTTGGACTAATACAAAAATGAAATAGAAAGCTGGACTAAATTGACCACTAAACAATAAAGCTAATATCGCAGTAAAAAATACACCAAGACCCATAAATAAAACTCCTACAAATATTCCTAATAATCCCCATAAAGAATACGTAATATAAAAACATAGAAGCCAAAATATAGCTCCCCCGAGATAAGTTCCGATAACAATTCCATTACCTGTAAAATTTCTAAACTTAGGGACTATCGATAAAAATATCAGTAACCAAACTATTCCCCAAATAAAAGACGATGTCCCCTCTAGAAATGGGTAAAGAACTTCAAATAACTTAGCTCCCCCGATAATTAACAAGGAGAAGGCGACAATTACCAAAACAAAAATACCTATTCCTAAAAAATTATATAATGAATTTTTAATATTGTTTATCATTTTTTAATATCCTGCATCAACAAGTCTTTTTAATATATTTATTCCAAAAGAATATATAAAACCAATAATAATAGCCGCGATAGCTAATCCTTTACCCTTTTCTTCGGTATGTTTTATCTCATTTAATGAAACTATTCCCCAAATAAAACCAACGAGGCCAGCTAATCCTAATCCAAAAATTGAAACAAGAGATAAGACGAAGCTCCAAATTGCTGATTTATTATAATTTTCTGATGGTGTTTTTTCTGTTGCTTTATTTTCCATGCTTTTATTAATTATTATTTGAATTTAATTTTCATATACTGCACTGCCGATTTTTTCAATAATTTCATTATAAATTTTCATAAAAGTGGTACCAAATAAAATAGCAGTCTGCTTATTTTGTTCTTTATTAAGAGCAGAGCAAATATTTTCATAAGCTTTCATAATTCCTGAATCTGCTTCAGTGTAGTTCTTAATGTTTTCCGCTGTTTTATTTACTGCACGATCAGAAACTCTAGATAATCCGCTAATTATATTTCTCTCATTAATATTAAGAGGGAGTTTTATAATTGAACTTACGCTTAAGTCCAATAAAATAAAATAGATTTTCGTTAGACTTTCTGCTGTAAGTGATTCTAGCGATTTTTTGAATATTCCAGAATCTGGATGAAATACTTGCCCGACCATTTCTTGAGTTATTCCAAAAGACATAATTAATAAAAACCTTTCGGGTGCATCGTCTAACCTTTTAATTTTTGCAGCAATACTATTATCAATCGGAGCATTAATAGAATTAAAGTGGTATATTCTACCAGAAAGCATATTTCCTAGACTTGAAAGAAATCCCATATTATTTTGTTTTACGATTAATTAATGAATAAGAAAAAATAATAGCAACAATAATATCTAAAATTTGCCAACTATTTTTAGAGAAATAAAAAGGAATAATTGGATTAAATAAGATAGCTATAATGCTAAAAGTCCAAGCCCATTCATTTTTATTTACAGTGTAAGATAAGTAGGCTGAATATCCTCCAATAATCATAATAGCCCATCTTACAAATTGATAGTAGCTATATTGATTATCTGTTAGTGCCCACAATAACAATATTATGGCTATAACTTTAAACCAGTTTTGTTTTAGAAAATTATTCATATTTTTGAATATTTATTGAGCTAGGTATTTTTTCTAAATTAAAATTATCTTTCAGAGAGTTAATAAAAATTTCTTTATTCTCAATTTTTGATGAAACATAAATCACATTAATGATATTTTTCATATAATTTTTAGAATCATACTTTTTATTAAATAAATCCATAATAAATTCATTTATATTGCCACCCTTAATATCATTGTTGATTAAAAATTCTTTTGCGACAAAGAAATAGCAATCACGAATTTCTTCATAATTCCTAGTAATGTCGTTTTCCTGGAAGAGTTTAACATAATAATTCCCATTTATTACATTTTTTGTGTCAAAATCGATTATCATATTTTTATATTTAAAACACCTCAAAAAATGAGGTGTTGTTCATATCTTTATTAATAATATTTATAAGACTACTATAAGAGATGGAATCTTTTTTCATAGAAGATTGCTTGTTTTTCTTATTTTATTTATAGGTTATTTATATATGTCTGTCAACCAATAGGTATAGATTTTGTGCAGTGTTTTAGTCTCCACTTTGTCTACATGTGGGGTCTGGACTCCCTAGACCCATTGCGTCATTCTTGTCCATAAGATAATAAGAAACACAATATGGAACGAATAGCAAAAAATACTAGTCAATCCCCTATTCTTGATACGTCAATCAAGTATTGCCTTTATGCGAGAAAATCAACCGAAGCTGAGGACAAGCAGGCTCTTTCAATAGAATCCCAAGTAAAGGAAATGCTGTCTTTAGCAGAAAGAGACAACTTAGATATAGTTGAAATTAAAAGAGAATCGCACTCTTCAAAAGAAGTTGGACAAAGAGAGATTTTCAATCAAATGATTAAGGAAATTCGTGAAGCTAAGTATAATGGTATTTTAACATGGGCTCCAGATAGATTAAGTAGAAATGCTGGGGACCTAGGATCAATAGTAGATTTGATGGATCAAAAGCTTCTTGTTGAGATAAGAACATACGGACAGAAGTTCACCAATAATCCTAACGAGAAATTCCTTTTAATGATATTAGGCTCTCAAGCAAAGCTTGAGAATGACAATAAAGCGGTCAATGTGAAACGAGGATTAAGGACGAGATGCGAAATGGGATTAAGACCTGGAGTAGCACCTACTGGATATCTTAATGAAAAGCATGTTGATAAGAAATGCCAATGCAGAATAGACCCTAAACGAGCACCTATTATCAAGCAAATGTTTGAAAGAGTTGCGAATGAACAATATAGTGGCAGGAAAATATTCAGATGGCTGATAGATATAGGATTCAAGACTAAAACTGGTAAGCCACTTGTATTGGCAAATATTTATCTTATTTTAAGAAATCCTTTTTATTATGGAGAATTTGAATATCCAGTTAAAAGTGGTAATTGGTATGCTGGTAAGCATGTTCCAATTATAACCAAAGAATTATTCGATAAAGTCCAAATGACCATCGGCGAAAATTTCATACCCAGAACAGAATCAAAGGAATTCGCCTTTACCAAACTAATCAAATGTGGAGATTGTGGATCAGGAATATCTGCCGACGAAAAGTTTAAGAAATTAAAAGATGGCGGAGTCAACCGCCACGTCTATTATTTTTGTACCAAGGCGAGAAATATTGATTGCAAGAATCAGCCGATAAGCGAAACAAGCCTAATAGACGAACTGACGGAACTTGTAGATAGGATTGATCTAGATGAGCTTGGAATAAGAGACAAGATTGAAAAAGAATTAATGAGATTCAATAAATTCAGAATCGGAGTACTCGGACATAAAAAAGAAGCGAATGATTCAGATATTGATATCCGCAATTATGCCAAGTATTTATTAAAGGAAGGCACAATCACCGAAAAGCGAGAACTCCTATCATTTTTAAAAAGTAAATTGGTATTAAAAGACAGAAAGATTATTCTTGAATAAGATTGCTAACTAAAAATCACTGGATAAACCAGTGATTTTCATGTATGCATCTCAGTCACCTGACTTAGCATAAGACGGCTGCGGGACTTGGATTCGGACCAAGATTGATGCCTTCAAAGGGCACAGTCCTACCGTTAGACGATCCCGCAATATTATTCAATTCCGATTGACTCGATTACAGCCAGCTCAAGAGGTAGTTGTTGGATTGAAGCGTATTTGCTCTTGTTGTCCGCATCCAAAAGAAGATTAAGGGTTTTCTTCAAGTTTTCTTCTGTGAACTCATTGGACTGTTTTTGAGCGTTTTCCTTCACCTCTTTGGTTTCCCCGGGCATAATCGAACCGATTAAATCGGAATCAATCTTAAGGATAAGCAATTTTCGCAAATAGTCAATAAAGGTTTTGGTGAATTCGGGAATGTCTATTCCCTTCTCAATATTGTCACCTATAAACTTCAAAGCTCCGGCTTTGTCTTTTTTAATCAAGAAATCAGATAATTCAACCACCAAGTGGATATCAACCAATCCCAAAAGCATTTGAACATCCTCTGCCTTTATCTTCGTATCGGGTAAGAAGTTTAAAACCTGATTCAAGGTTCCTTCGGCATCTCTCATTGAGCCCTCCGAAGCCGAAGCAATCAATCCCAAGGCTTCTTTTTCAATCTCCAGCCCTTCTTTTTTGCAGATGAAAGTGAGCTTCTCAACCATCTGATCAAAAGTAAGCTTGTAGAAATCGAACCTTTGGCATCTGGAAGCGATGGTCGGAATCATTTTGTGCGCTTCGGTCGTGGCTAAAATAAAAATTGCATATGAGGGCGGTTCTTCCAATATCTTTAATAATGCATTGGCCGCATCTTTTGATAATTGGTGGGCTTCGTCCAAAATCAGAACTTTGTATTTCAATAAAGAAGGAGCGAATCTGATTCCCTCTCTAATGCTTCGAATATCTTCAATTCCTCTGTTTGAAGCGGCATCGATTTCAATAATATCAACTGCCCTTCCGCTGTTGATTTCCAAACAGGAAGGACATTTGTTGCAGGGTTCGGCTCCTTTCAAGTTCTGACAGTTGATGGCTTTGGCAAACAATCTGGCCAAAGTGGTCTTTCCCGTTCCCCTGTGTCCGGAAAACAAATAAGCATGGGAAATCATGCCGGAAGATATTTCATTCATTACAGTCTTGATTACATGCTCCTGTCCGAAAAACTCTTTAAAGTTCTGCGGTCTGTATTTACGGTATAAAACGAGGTTTGACATATATCACTATTCTATTATTTTTTTGTCTGAAAAGCAAATGAATATAAAAAAACAGCCGAAGCTTTGATATGGGAGCGTGCGAGGGGTTGGGAACGCCTTGTATTTGGTTAAGGCATGACCCCTCGACGCGATGATTGATCCATGAGGCTATTTGCTCTAGAGATGTATGATGTTTGTGCACAGCATCAATGAGTTTTAAAGGCGCCGGTCAAGCTCAGCACCCGGGAACGTGCAATGGTTGCTGTAGCAACTTAATTATAAGTCTTCACAAGTATTTGTCAATATAAAAGAAAGGAAGCATTCAAAAAAGTGAATGCTTCATAAATCTATACTATAATATTTTTGTTAAAAAATATTTATAAAATATGGATTTTATATTGAACAATATTGTCTTTTAGAAAGAAATATTTAAAAGACCAATATTGCATATATTATATTTATAATTTCCTAATTTTTTTAAAATTAGAAGGAAAATATAATATACTAATTATTAAGTTACTTTCTATGTTAATTATATAACACTCTGTATTTTTGTCAACAAAAAAAGACACCGTTCGGGTCCCCGTAAAAAGGGAGAAGAGCTTTATGGCCTATTTCTAGAAAACAGTCACAAAACCCTTCTTCATGGAGAATCTTCTATCTCCTCTCTTTTATCGTTAAAATTTAAAAAAGACCCATTGGTCTCAATCTTTTATTAACGATTTTTCTGACGAATCTATAATTATATTATTATGATTTTTAATTTTTGTCAATAAAAAAAAGACCCTTTTTGTCTTCAATTTTGAGAGGAGGGCTTGGGGGGTTGTTGTTCTTGCATCTGACATGCTGGATTACGGATTTTTGCGAACCCCGGAAGCCCTTCTATGCAAAGCATCGCCGCGATGCTTCTAAAATTTTTTTTATTACCACCTCCATGGTAACTAGAAGAGGTCGCTCTTTAAGGCAAAACGAAAGTGTTCATCCTGGGAGCTAACTTCTCTCCTTTTTTTCTTTGCGTTGCTTTCATTGTTCGACAAGCAATGCTGCCCTTCATTGACCGGGTAGTGGTCAATCCTGGGAGTAGTAGAATGTGCTATGTCTCAATACTATTCTCTGAATTCATTTTTGTCAATTCTTGACAATCATATGATAGATATATAGAATAAAAACATATGAAAAATAGAGCTAATCAAATCTGTTGTTGCTGTCCCCTTCTATACTAAGAGATTGGTTTCTTTTTAATTATACTCAATAATCAACTAATCTCTTAAGAAGAGATTTTTTAATATATAAACAATGAAAACAATTTTAGACCATATCGGCAATACGCCATTGATAAAAGTGGAAGACAATATCTTTGCCAAAGTTGAAGGATTCAATCCCGGCGGTTCGATTAAAGACAGGATTGTTTTAAATATGATTACCGAAGCCGAGAAGCAAGGAATATTAAAACAGGGAGATACTTTGGTTGAAGCGACCAGCGGTAATACCGGAGTCGGTTTGTCCATGGTCGGAGCGATGAAAGGATACAAGGTGAAAGTCATTATGCCCGAAAGCACCAGCGAAGAGAAGATAAAGATGATCAAGGTTTTTGGCGGAGAAGTCATCTTGGTTGAAAATGCTAAATTCAGAAAAGCCGTTATCGATGACATTAAAGAAAGAATCAGAAATGGAGAAAAGCTGGTTTTCTTAAATCAATATGAAAACCAAATGAATCCCATGGCTCACTACGAAAACACCGCTGAAGAAATATTAAGTCAGATGGAAGGTGATATTGATTATTTTGTCGCCGGCATGGGTACTGGAGGAACTATCACCGGAATCGGAAGAAAGCTCAAAGAAAAATATCCCGATATTAAAATAATTGGAGTCCAACCAATTCAAGGAGAAATCATTGAAGGATTGAGGTCTTTAAAAGACGGATTCGTTCCTCCCATCATTGATTTGGATATCATTGACGAGATATATGACTTGGAAGCAAATAAAGCATTGCAAGCCAGAGAAGAAATCGCCAAGCGAGGAATCTTGGTCGGTCCCAGCTCCGGAGCCGCTCTGTATGTTTCCCAATTGATTAAGAAAGATAATCCAAACAAGAACATTGTTACCATCTTCCCCGACCGCGGAGAGAGGTATCTTTAATTAGATTTAAAACTGGTATATAATTGAACCATGAAAATATACAATACTTTAACCAAGCAAAAAGAAGAGTTCAAGCCGATTAAAGACAAAGAAGTCGGAATATACACTTGCGGACCGACGGTCTATTGGTTTGCCCATATTGGCAACATGAGAACATATCTTTTTGAAGACTTTTTAAAGAGAGTTTTGATGTATAACGGATACAAGGTCAAGCATGTCATGAATATCACCGATGTCGGCCACCTTACCTCTGACTCTGATTCCGGAGAAGACAAGCTGGAAAAAGGAGCCAAGAAAGAAAGAAAGACCGTTTGGGAAATTGCTCAGTTCTATACAGACTTCTTTAAAAAGGATATCAAATCATTAAACATCATTGACCCGACCATTTGGATTAAAGCAACCGACACCATTAATGAACAAATAGAACTGATTAAAGAATTAGAAAAGAAAGGTTTCACCTATGTCATCAGTGACGGAGTCTATTTCGACACCTCCAAACTGGAAAAGTACGGAAGACTATGGGGAGAGGGAGAAAGAAAAGAAGCCAAGGCGAGAATAGAAGAAGTCAAAGAAAAGAAAAACAACAGCGATTTCGCCCTATGGAAATTCAGCCCTAAAGACGAGAAAAGACAAATGGAATGGGAATCGCCCTGGGGTAAGGGTTTCCCCGGCTGGCACACCGAGTGCGTGGTTATGGGAGTACAAAACTTGGGCATTCCTTTTGATATTCACTGTGGAGGCATTGACCATGTCTTCATTCATCACACCAATGAAATCGCCCAGGCCGAAGCGGCCTACAACAAACCCTTGGCTAATTATTGGATGCACGGAGAATTCCTTAACTTGAAAGAAGGAAAAATGTCTAAGTCATTGGGAAATATCATTACCCTTCAGACGTTAAATGAAAAAGGAGTCAGTCCCCTTTCTTTTCGCTACCTTTCTCTCAATACTCATTACCGCTCCAAGCTTTCTTTCAGCGATGAGAGTGTTGAATTCGCTGAAACCAGTTTGAATAAACTATACGACAAGGTTTCTGAATTGATGCAAGCAGAAAAAACAAAACATTCAAACAAATATGAAGAATACGGAAAGAAGTTTAAAGAATTCATTGATGATGATTTGAATATTCCTTCAGCTTTGGCTCTGGCCTGGGACGCAATCAAAGACAAGGACTTAACCGACTCGGAAAAGTACGATTTGTTAATTGATTTTGATCAGGTCTTCGGATTGAGCCTTTCTTCAATCCAGCCAAAAACAGAATCCGAGTTCATGATTAAGACATCAAAAGACGGAGTTCCGGTCTGGACCGGAGATATCAGTATTATTCCCGAAGAAATAATGAAAACGATAAAAGAAAGGAATGAAGCGAGAAAGAACAAGGAGTGGGACAAATCGGATGAATTGAGAAAGAAGATTGAAGAAAAAGGATGGTTGGTGGAGGACTCGGGAGAAAAAACGATAATCAAGAAGATATAACAAAAGCCCTGCAGAGATGCAGGGTTTTTTTGATTCAAAGCTTAAATGTCCCAAATTTGTTTAACTGCTTTATGCCAATCATTCTCTCCGCCTTTAAGTTTAATATGTGCACGTATGCTATTTTCAAACCAGTCCTCAATTTCTGCAAAATTATTTTTAATATTAAGCGGTAAATTATTTATAGCATCAGGGTAAATTTTTTTATAAAAACGGACATAACCAAGAAAATAAACTTCAAAATTATGTATTATGTGTGTTGCTCTCCATTCATTATAGACAACACCCGTATCAGATTCTATATTTGTAGGAGAATTATATTTAATTTTCATTAATCTTGCCCCGATTCCACTGTGAGCAAAATGTGAACTCATTCGATATTCTGGATAAAATTCTGGAAAAACTTCATCAAATATTGTTTTAAAATTCATTCTTGGTTTCCCAGTTTTTATAGATTCAACATTTTCAAGTTTTTGGAGGTCTTCTTTGTGGTTTGAAAAATATCGCATTTTTCCCAACGTTTCAATTAAATTTCTATTTAATATTAATGCTTCGAAATAATATCCTTTTGAAAATAATAAAATGCAAGCTCGAAAAGTATACGAGGCCATATAAAACCAACTATGTAAATAAGAAGCATAATTATGATTTGCACTTTCATCGTTTGGTTCGATCGGAATATAGTACAAAAGTTTAATGAGTAAATCAATCCCTTGGTGAGCTTTTATGTAAAATCCTCCCAATTTTTCTTGAGTTTCTGTTTCCACAATAGATTCTTGTTGTAATATGTCTTGAATACTTAAAAGACGTTTTTGCATGAATATTTTTTAATATGTAAAAAGTAAATGAGGCAAGGAAGGTCTATAGCCCCTACCCTCCAAGCAGCTTAAGGGTTTTTTGGAGGTCTTGATGATAGTCAGGCGTCAGGGTCTATTATTAATATTTCTAAACTATGATTAGTTATAAAATTATTAATATTTTTATCGTCCCAATATTGACCGATTATATTGGTTAATTGTATTTGTATCTTATCATAAAAATATACACGTTGTCCTTGGTCTAATTTTCTTCTTGGGCAAGGGACGAAATATCTTCCGCCATCCAAAGATACGAAAAATTCTTCCATTAAAAAAATTCCATTTGATTTCAATCCTACTGACCATAATTTATTATTTGGATCTGGAAAAAATTTAATCCATGGATCTTTAAAATCATCATTAAGGGGTAAACTTTTATCAATTATAATTTGATTATTAGAATATTTTTTATGTCTGTAAATATATATAGATTGATCGGAAATAATAAATCTTTCCCAGTCTTTTGATTTGTTTAATAGTGTTTTAAATCTTTTTATAGGATTAACAAAGGATATATAAGTAAAATATAATCCCGTAAGAGTTCCTATTAATCCAAGTAATCCTAATAATAAACTAATAATAGTTAGAATATCCATATATTTAAGTAAATTAATTATAAAAATAATAAATAAAACTGTTATTAGTCCATAATAATCGTATTTTGTTGGAGGATCCATATAGTAATTCATAAGTTTTACTATTTTAATACTCCAAATAATATTAATATTGCTCCTAGTAATGCCCAAAGAGGACCAATCAAACCAAAAAGTATTAATGGTTCAATTGCTTTGAAACTAATTTCTTTACACAGGATAAACTGAACAATAAGCATAATAGTCCATGAAAAAAATATTGTTATCAATCCGATAGTTTCAAGACTTGATGAAATAAAAGAGCCAATTATAAAAGTTAATAGGGCTGTTACAAAAAATACTGCAATTGATCCTGCTGCCGCTCCAGAATAATTTATTTCTTTATTCATATTTTTATAAATTAAAACACCTCAAAAAGAGATGTCATTACTTACTGTCAAATTTGATATTATTCGATGCATATTATTTTTTTCCTCTTTTGTTATTCCACTCAACTAATTCAATTAAAATAATAAACGGTAGCCATAGTGGAAGCAATATCAGCATTGCCGCTATGCTTCCATAATAATATAATGCTCCATCTCTTTTTTTATCTAATCCTGTTGGAAAATAATTTGACATATTTATATATTAGAACTATCCGGGTCTTTCGATACTAAATTGTAGCGTGCAGGCAAGGTCGGTCTAGAACCCCTACCCTCCAAGCAGTGTAAGGGTTCTTTGGGGGTCTTGGCGATACTCAATTTGAGGTGTCTAGGTCTGATCAAAATGAGACAAATGAGACAGTATAAAAAGG